>NZ_RKHT01000006.1:0-661369 GCF_003752615.1 Klebsiella sp. BIGb0399
TGACCCCATGCCGAACTCAGAAGTGAAACGCCGTAGCGCCGATGGTAGTGTGGGGTCTCCCCATGTGAGAGTAGGGAACTGCCAGGCATCAAATTAGCAGTGAAACCGGGGCAATAAACCGGTTGTTGTAAAGAAATTCGGTGGAGCGGTAGTTCAGTCGGTTAGAATACCTGCCTGTCACGCAGGGGGTCGCGGGTTCGAGTCCCGTCCGTTCCGCCACTTATTTAGAAGCCGTATCGCTGTAAAGCGATACGGCTTTTTTCGTCTGAAATTCGACCCCTGCTTACATCAGTGCTTCAGGTAAAAACAGGATCAACGACGGGAAGATAACCAGAAGCCCAATAAACAGGAAAAAGGCGATCAGATAGGGCAGCGAGGCTCTGACGAAAGCCACGGTATTACAGTTTAGTATGCCGCATACCGTATACATACAGATCCCCACCGGCGGGGTATTCGCGCCCAGTAACGTGAGCACCACGAAGATGATCCCGAAGTGGATCGGATCAAATCCCGCTTCAGTGGCTATTGGCAACAATATCGGGGTCAGCAGCAAAATAATCACGCTGCCATCGAAAATCATGCCGGCTACGGCGATAAATACTAGCAGCAGGAGCAGAATACCGTAGCGGTTGTCTGTCAGCGACGTCAGGACTTCTGCCAGAGACTGCGGGATTTGATCGATGATCGTGATATGACCGAGAATAGCGGCAGACATGATAAGCAGCATCACCACGCCAATATCGCAGATGGTCTCTTTCAGCACTTCCCAAAATGCCTGGTTATCCAGTTCCTTATAGATATAACGACCGATGATAAAGGCATACAGCACAATGAAGGCCCCGGCCTCCGTGGTGGTGAAAAAGCCCATGCGGATCACCAGAATCAGAACCACTGGGAACATCAGGGCCCAGAATCCGTTCTTAAAGCTTATCCAGACATCATGACGCGTCGGCAGGCGGGTCATTTCCGGCTTGATCCCCATTCGTTTAGCCATGACATAGTTTGTCCCCATCAGAATCACCGTCAGCAGAAGCCCGGGGATCACGCCGGCCATAAACAGTTTGCCAATCGAAACATTACCCACGAAACCATACAGAATAAGCAGAATACTGGGAGGAATGGTCGCGGTGATCAGCGAGCTGAAGGCAATAACTACGGCGGTGAAGGGTTTAGGGTATCCCTGTTTTACCATGGGCACGCCGAGAACCCGCGCCTGCATTGCGGCATCTGCGGTGGCTGAGCCAGATACTCCGCCCAGCAGGCAAGCAAGCAGCACGTTAATCTGCGCCATTCCGCCGATCATCCAGCCAGAAATAATTCGGGCAAAATCCAGCAGGCGAGTCGTGACCCCCGTTTTATTCAGCAGATTTCCCACCAGTAAAAACAACGGGGTAGCCATGATGGGGAATGATTGCGTCGGGGCCGAGAATTTCTGAAATGCGATGCCTGGCGGCATAAAGTCATCAAAAAAGAAAAAGCTCAGCGCGGAAATGGCAATCACAAACCCGACGGGCATTCTGATAATCAGCAAGACGACAAACAGGAAACAGGTCAGCAGGATCATAATTCCGACACCTCGGCAGATTCCGGACACCCTGACATCATATGCAGGGCGGTATTGATGAACATGAGGAGACATCCGGTAGGCACCGCGCTGTTCAGCCAGGCGGATGACAGGCCGGTGACCGGCAGCTGGCTGGCTGCGGTCGCGAGGGTAAAGCTATAGCCGTACCAGACGCCGCAGCCCAGGAAAATCAGGATCAATGTTTCGTTAAACCAGGTACAGCAGCGACGGGCGTTCTCTGACAGCAGACGCACCACCGCATCGACGCCAATATGCCTGCGGACCTGAAGGGCATAATCGATGGCCAGCACTGAAATCCAGGCAAAAATAACCATCGCTATTTCCAGAGACCAGATCAGTGGATGCCCGACGGCCCGTCCGACACCACCTGCCAGAATAATAATGACAATAGAAGCCAGCCCGATCCTTGCAATAGCAAGCTCGGCCTGATGAAAGCGGTTATACATAATCAGTCCTTGCACAAAAGAAGAGGTACGCCTGGGCATACCTCGGATTGCATTATTTATTGGAAATGACTTTCTGAACCTCTGCCAGGGCATCTTGCAGCCCCAGTTTTTCAGGAACGGAAGCACAGGCCTGCTTAAAGGGGGTGGCATCGACTGGATCCACGCTGACACCGTGCTGAGCCATCAGCGTCAGCAGCTCCTGTTCTTTTTTGATGGTGTTTTCAGAGGCCTGGTTACCCTGTTTTTCAGCCTCTTCGTGCAGAATGGTCCGCAGATCGTCAGGTAGGGCATTGAGCCATTTCTGTGACACGATGATGCCGGTCATCAGATGGATATGATTTGTTTTGGTAATATTCTTCGTGATTTCATAGAGTTTCGAGCCATATACCGCCGTTGGCTGGGCTTCTGCGGCATCAACAATACCGGTCTGGATAGACGAATAGATTTCTGACCAGGAAAGTGGCACAGGCTCGCCACCCATGCATTTTATGGTCTCAATGGTGACCGGCGCCTCCAGCGCCCGAACCTTGACGCCGTTCAGATCGGCAGGCGTTTGCACCGGTTTTTTGGTTACCAGCATACGGGCGCCCTGGTACCAGTTAAAAGAGAGTGGGACCAGACCGGAGGAATCCGCCAGACGCTGCTCCCAGGAATGGAAAATTTCACTCTCCGTAAATTTCTTCTGGGAGGCATAATCCGGGAACACAAATGGCGCCGGGAGAATCGATAATTCTGGAACAAATGAGGCCAGCCGAGCACCATCGACAATTATCCCGACATTACTGCCTGACTGCGCATGCTGTAATAATTCATTGTCCGCCCCCAGCTGACCCGAGGAAAACAGTTTGATGCGAATTTTCTTGCCGCTACGCGTTTCAACCTGCTTTTTAAACGATTCAAGCCCTTTATAAATGGGGTCATCCGGTGACAGAGAGGTAGACAGGTTCAGAGAATAATCTGCAGCCATGGCCGGGAAAGAGGAAATAACGGCAGAGAGTATCAGGGTTTTAAACAGAGATGTTTTCAGCTTCACTTTATTTATCCTTGCCTTTAATCAGGTTTATTTTGAATTGAAAGTAATGGTGAAGTTACTACCATACAAGAATGTTTTAGCGTAACTTTGAAACAAGTCACATACGATCCATGGCGATACTCTTGTTCTGGATTATTTATTTAGAAGATCAATTGAACCTGTCTTTAACGGGATACCATTGAATATGAATTTAGGGCGGATGGTTTTTTTAAGGTAAAATTGAGCGTGTAAAATATTATTTATTTTCAATGTGATGAATTATTCATTGTCATCCAATTCATCTCATCAATTATTTGTAGCTGGTATATTTATCCGGGTTCGTTGTTTCTAAAATCACCTGACTTTTGCTGTATTCGCAAAAAACTTCTGCTTTTAACGATCTTTTTCTGCGACATTATCGTGAACATAATGGCCTTAATTCGCCTGCATAAAGAAAAAACGAGGACATTTATGACTATCCCTGCATTGGGTCTTGGAACCTTCCGTCTTAAAGATGAGGTTGTTATTGCGTCGGTTAAAACGGCTCTGGAACTGGGATATCGTGCGATCGATACGGCTCAGATTTATGAAAATGAAGCGGCTGTCGGTCAGGCTATTGAAGAAAGTGGTGTTGCCCGCGATGAGCTGTTTATCACCACCAAAATCTGGATTGAAAACCTGGGCAGAGATCAGCTTATTGCCAGCCTCAAAGAGAGTCTGCAAAAGCTGCGGACCGATTATGTCGATCTGACTCTGATCCACTGGCCGTCACCGAATGATGCGGTGGCCGTTGAAGAGTTTATGCCCGCTCTGCTGGAAGCGAAAACGCTGGGCCTGACTCGCCAGATCGGTATCTCCAACTTTACGATCCCACTGATGGAACGCGCGATAGCGGCCGTTGGTGCGGAACATATCGCGACCAATCAGATAGAACTCTCCCCGTATCTGCAAAACCGCAAAGTGGTGGAGTGGGCAGCAGCGCACGGCATTCATATCACGTCGTACATGACGCTGGCATATGGTCATGCGCTGAAAGATGAGGTGATTAACGCGATTGCAGCCAAACACAATGCGACCCCGGCACAGGTCATTCTCTCCTGGGCAATGGGGGAGGGCTACGCCGTTATACCTTCATCGACGAAGCGTGAAAATCTGGCCAGTAATCTGCTCGCGCAGGATCTGCATCTGGATGAGGACGATCGTCAGGCGATCGCCGGGCTGGAGTGCAACGATCGGCTGGTGAGCCCGGAAAGCCTGGCTCCCGCTTGGGACTGATCGTTAAGACCGCGCGCAATCATCTGAATACAACGTGATTACAGCTCCTACGGGAGCTGTTTTGCATGCTCGCTCAGAAAGTCGATAAAGGCTCTGATGCGCGTGCTGACGGCTCTGTCGCTGTAATAGACCGCGCTGAAGGGCATCTCCACCGGTAGCCGGTGCTCCGCCAGCAGTTCAACAAACTCCCCGCTCGCAATTTCCGCGTTCACCATATAATCCGACAGGCAGGCAATGCCATTTCCCGCCAGGCATAGCTGCTTAACGGTTTCCCCACTATTTGATGCGATGTCACAGTTGACTTCCAGCAGCTGGCCGTCGCAGCAGGATACGGGCCAGGTATTCAGCGAGACAGGCTCGGTGAAGCCCAGGCACTGATGATCCTTCAGGTCAGCAACCCGCAGCGGGTTGCCGTGACGCGCCAGATAGTCCGGCGAGGCGATAATTTTTCGGTAGCTGCTAAACAGCGGACGCGCCCGAAGGCTGGAGTCCGTCAAGGTACCGGCGCGGATCGCCACGTCAACTTTACGCTCAATCAAGTTAATGAAGGTTTCCGACGACACCAGAGCCAGCGTCATCTCCGGGTAGCGTTCACGAAAAGGCTTAATCAGGGGCATCAGAAAATGCAGCATGACTGGCGTGGCGGCATCGACACGCAACAAGCCTCTCGGCGTCGTCCTGGTCTCCAGAAGTTCGTTCTCTGCTGCCGCCATTTCCTGCAGAACCACCTGCATGCGGCGGAAGTAGCGCTCTCCTTCCTCGGTGAGGCTAAGCTGGCGAGTCGTCCGGTTTAGCAGGCTGACGCCAAGTTTCGATTCCAGCTTTTTGACCGCCCGGCTGACGGCGGAATTGGCGTGACCCAACTGCTCTGCCGCCCGGCTAAAGCTGCCGCTTTCAACGACGGCGATAAAGATGGCGATCTCTTCTGACGTGGCTCGCATTGTTGCACCTGTGACAAAAATCTATTGAGATTTTGATGGTTTTTGTTATTTAAACATCGTCGCATACTGCGTGTCATCTTAATCCTGATGATACGGAGTGAATTATGCCACTGGCGCTACTTGCTTTAACTATCGGTGCCTTTGCTATTGGTACCACCGAATTTGTGATTGTGGGCCTGGTTCCCACCATTGCACAACAACTGGCGATCTCGCTGCCTTCTGCCGGCCTGCTGGTTTCTATTTACGCCCTGGGTGTGGCGATTGGTGCCCCGGTGCTGACCGCACTGACCGGGCGTATGCCGCGTAAGCAACTGCTGCTGGCGCTGATGGTGCTGTTTACCGCCGGTAATCTGCTAGCCTGGCAAGCGCCTGGTTATGAAACACTGGTCTTTGCCCGCCTGTTGACCGGCCTGGCGCATGGCGTGTTCTTCTCCATTGGCTCCACGATCGCCACCAGCCTGGTGCCGAAAGAGAAAGCCGCGTCGGCCATCGCCATTATGTTTGGCGGATTAACCGTCGCGCTGGTTACCGGGGTGCCGGTCGGGACCTTTATCGGCCAGCATTTTGGCTGGCGTGAAACCTTCCTGGCGGTCTCGATCCTCGGCGTTATTGCGCTGGTGAGTAGCCTTATTCTGGTGCCGAATACCATCCCTGCCCGCGCCAGCGCAAGCCTGCGAGATCAGCTTAAAGTCCTGACCCAACCGCGTTTGCTGATGATCTATGCCATTACGGCATTGGGGTATGGTGGCGTCTTCACGGCGTTTACTTTCCTCGCCCCGATGATGCAGGAACTGGCCGGATTTAGCCCGTCGACGGTGAGCTGGATCCTGCTCGGCTACGGTATCTCTGTCGCGATTGGTAACGTCTGGGGCGGTAAACTGGCCGATAAACATGGGGCGGTAGCGGCGCTGAAGCTTATCTTTGCCGCGCTGGTGGTTCTGCTGCTGGTATTCCAGTTTACCGCCAGCATTCAGTACGCGGCGTTGGCGACGGTGTTGGTGATGGGCATTTTTGCTTTCGGTAATGTGCCGGGGCTGCAGGTGTATGTCGTGCAGAAAGCGGAGCAATATACCCCAGCGGCGGTTGACGTTGCCTCAGGTCTTAATATTGCGGCGTTTAACATCGGTATCGCCTTAGGTTCGCTTATTGGTGGACAAACCGTTGAACGTTATGGCCTGGCAGAGACGCCGTGGATTGGCGCGGTGATAGTACTTGCTGCGTTGCTGCTGGTTGCCCTGAGCGGGCGCCTGGATAAGTCCCAGCCGGTAAAGGTTGCGACGGTCGAAGGGTAAAGGTTTCTCGCGAATTGCATTGAAAGTGCCTGCGAAAGTCCCTATAACAGAAGAGCCAGCCGCAGTCAGGCTGGTTCCCTGTTATTGAGGTTTGATGCCTAAATTGCGAAAGAATACTTATGCCATGCGCTACGTCGCCGGACAGCCCGCGGAGAGAATTTTGCCTCCGGGGTCGTTCGCTGGCGTGACTCCGGCATTCTCTAGCGGCGTGCCGTTAAGCACTGATGAAAAAATCCGCGTGCTGGTGTGGAATATCTTCAAGCAGCAGCGCGCTGAGTGGAAGTCCGTTCTCAATAACTTCGGCAAAGACGCTCATCTGGTGCTGTTACAGGAAGCGCAAACCACCCCTGAAATGGTGCGGTTCGCCACGACGAATTATCTGGCTGCCGATCAGGTGCCTGCTTTGGTCCTGCCGCAGCATCCCTCCGGCGTAATGACGCTGGCTTCGGCTCATCCGGTTTATTGCTGCCCCCTGCGCGAGCGCGAGCCGATTCTGCGTCTGGCGAAATCTGCGTTAGTCACCGTTTATCCGCTGCCGGACATGCGTTTGCTGATGGTCGTCAATATTCATGCGGTTAACTTCAGCCTGGGCGTCGATGTCTACAGCAAGCAGTTGCTGCCCATTGGCGATCAGATTGCCCACCACAGTGGACCGGTAATTATGGCCGGTGATTTTAATGCCTGGAGCCGTCCGCGAATGAACGCGCTCTATCGCTTTGCGCGCGAAATGTCGCTGCGCGAAGTCCGTTTCCCTGACGATCAGCGCCGCCGTGCGTTTGGTCGTCCGCTCGATTTTGTGTTCTACCGTGGGTTAAGCGTGCACGATGCTTCCGTGCTGGTGACCCGCGCCTCAGACCACAACCCACTACTAGTCGAATTCAGTCCCGGCAAACCTGATTAATAGAGGTACGTCAGGTCTGCCATGGGGCGGACCTGCACCACCAGTCGTCCGCCTTTATTATTCAAACAACCGAAGGACAACACCATGACAACACGCTCTCATCATGACAACGTCGAACAGCAGTTTGGTTCACAGGCCAATGCCTACCTGACCAGCGCCGTCCATGCATCCGGACGCGATCTGCAACGCCTGGCCGAACGGCTGGCTGATTTCCCCCATGCCCATGTGCTGGATATGGGATGCGGTGCCGGGCATGCCAGCTTTGCCGCCGCGGGTCAGGTAGCCAAAGTCACGGCGTATGATTTATCCAGCCAGATGCTGGAGGTGGTCACCCAGGCCGCTCAGGATAAAGGGCTGTCGAATGTCGTGACGCAGCAGGGCTATGCCGAAGCGCTGCCGTTTGCGGATGCCAGCTTTGAGGTGGTGATAAGCCGTTATTCTGCGCACCACTGGCATGATGTTGGCCAGGCGCTGCGCGAGGTAAAACGCGTCCTGAAGCCTGGCGGGGTGGTGATTATGATGGACGTCATGTCGCCTGGCCATCCGGTGCGTGACGTGTGGCTGCAAACCGTTGAAGCACTGCGCGATACCTCTCACGTGCGTAACTATTCCAGCGGGGAGTGGCTGGCGCTGACCAATGACGCCGGGCTGGTGACCAATCACCTGCTGACCGACCGTTTGCCGCTGGAATTCACGTCATGGGTGGCGCGTATGCGGACGCCGGCACCGCTGGTGGAAGCGATTCGTTTATATCAGGAGAGTGCATCCGCAGAGGTAAAAGCCTACTTCGCGTTGCAGGAAGATGGCTCATTTACCAGCGATACGATCATGTTTGAGGCGCATAAAGCGGTATAAAACAAAAAAGGCACCGGGATCCGGTGCCTTTCTTTTCAATCAGCCGTATCAGGAATCAGGCCGGTTGCTGTTTTTCACAAACAGCGTCAGCTGATCGCCAGGCTTCAGATCGTCAGTGCCGTTATTCCAGCGCATCAGATCGCGTGTATTCACGCCGTGACGTTTTGCAATGCTCGACAACGAATCACCTTTGCGCACGCGATAGGTGATGCTATCGCTGTTGCTGGCAAGACGTTCAGCACTGCTGCCCGCGCCCACCACCAGATTCTGACCAACTTTCAGCCCAGAACCGCGCAGGTTGTTCCACTGCTGCAGATCTTTCGTCGAGACACCAAGACGAGATGCAATCCCGGACATGGTATCGCCTGAACGGACTTTATAGCTCCGACTGGTCAACGGCGTGTTGTCCGCAAGCTCTGTGGGCTGTACGGCGGCAATATCACCTGATGCCAGAGATTCACGCAGCTGTTCGGCGTGCTTCTGCGGCACCATAACGTACTTTGGCCCGCTTGCGCCCAGCGTTGAACCTTTGACGCCCGCGTTGAACGTTTTCAGCTTACCGACAGGCATACCCGCCATATCTGCCAGCTGGCTAATATCAACCGGACTGTCGAGGCGAACACGTGCCAGCGCACGGCTTTCGTCTGCCGTCGGCAGCTTCACGCCATAACGCTTGCTGTTTTTGAGAATATCGCTCAAAGCCAGCATTTTTGGTACGTACACCTTGGTTTCTCGCGGCAACGGAAGCGACCAGAAATCGGTGGGTTTACCACGCGAACGGTTCGACTTCATTGCTTTCAGAACCCGACCTTCGCCGCTGTTGTACGCCGCGACGGTTAATAACCAGTCGCCGTCAAACATCTTGTTCAGACGCTGCATCATGTCCAGTGCCGCCGTAGTAGAAGCGACAACATCACGACGCGCATCATAGCTGCGGGTCTGTTTCAAACCATAATTGCGCCCGGTGCTCGGAATGATCTGCCAGATGCCTGCGGCATTGGCGCCAGACGTTGCGTGCGGGTCAAAAGCGCTCTCCACTATGGGTAGTAATACCAGTTCCATTGGCATGTTACGTTTCTTAACTTGCCCGGCTATCCAGTACATATACGGCTCTGCCCGTAAAGTTACATCGTGGAGATAGCTCTTATTACGTAAATACTTCTGTTTCTGTTCGCGAATCCGGGGATTTTCCGGAATTCCCATCTTTAGCTCGTCGCCTATCGAAGTCCACAGATCCTGGTCTTGCGCGTAGAAGGTTCCATCATCTAACCAGCGCGCTTGACTTGTGAACTTACCTGCTTCCCCTTGACTAGCCGCAGAAAGGCTCTGTGCGTGCTGTTGTACGTTACCATCCCGATTGGCCTGGCAACCTACAAGCAGGACAGAGGCGAGTAATATCGCTCGTGCCTTCATGTGTGTGGTCAATAGTTGCTTAAAAGACGAGCAAGAATAACGGCGAAGGCTACGAATGACAAGCGTTAAATATCAGAAGTTATCTTTCTTTGACCTTAACCATGCAAATCTCTGTACAGAGTGTTGCAAATTTGTTTCTTTTGAAATTTCTTTAATTAAATCATCATCATCTGTACGTAAAAATACATTTATACGTCGCTCATTTTTCAGAGTAACGGGGAGTGTATTTTGTTTTTTTGCACGTAACTCATTAACTTTATGATAGTAATCATTTATGTCCACATCATGTGGCAGGACACTCAATGCAAACTTCATGTTTGCTAAAGTATACTCATGCGCGCAACAAATCAGCGTCTCTTCTGGAAGTGAGTTTATTCTCGTAAGTGATTGATACATTTGCTCTGGCGTTCCTTCAAAGAGCCTGCCGCAACCGCCTGAAAATAAAGTGTCGCCACAAAACAGATAAGGTTCACTGTAGAAACAGACGTGTCCTAAAGTGTGACCTGGCGTGGAAAAAATAGAAAATTCGTGGCCCAGGATAGTCAGCCGATCGCCATCGTTCACCAGCCGGGTTGTTCCTTTATCCAGGGTTTCTGCCGGTCCGTAAACCACTATCCCTGGGAAGGCATCGCGCAGCTGTTTGACGCCGCCAACATGATCGTGATGGTGGTGGGTCAGCAAAATGGCTTCCGGCTGCCAGTGATTTTCCGCGATGGCGGCCAGCACTGGTGCCGCGTCGCCGGGGTCGACGATCAGGCAACGGCCGCTCTCCTCACTAAGAACCCAGATGTAGTTGTCCTGAAATGCGGGAATGCTGATAAGATTCATTAATTACCTCTCAAAGCGAAGCGGAAGGTGGCGATGAAGCCGGCAAGGATACCTCAGACTGTCACAGCGCCAGAGCATTGGTCGAGTATGCCCTGGGGCGAGTACTATCGCGAATCGCTGGAACGGCAGATGAAACCGTGGCTGGCTAAATTATATGGCTTTCATTTACTTAAGATTGGCAATCTGAGCGCTGAAATCAACACGGAATCCTGCGCGATCTCTCATCAGGTTAATGTCTCCCTGCAGGGTAACCCGATGCAGGTGCAGGCCGATCCGCTCCATCTGCCCTTTGCTGAAAAGTCGGTGGATGCCTGCCTGCTGGCGCACACGCTGCCGTGGTGCAACGATCCGCACCGACTGTTGCGCGAAGCTGACCGGGTGCTGATTGATGATGGCTGGATGATTTTGACCGGTTTTAACCCCGTGAGCCTGATGGGGTTGCGCAAGGTGATGCCGGTATTACGTAAAGCCACGCCTTATAACAGCAGGATGTTTACGCTAACCCGCCAGCTGGACTGGCTGGCGTTGCTGAATTTTGAAGTGCTGCACTATGGTCGCTATCAGGTTCTGCCCTGGTCCCGGCACGGCGGCAAGCTGCTCAGCGCGCACCTGCCGGCGCTTGGCTGTCTGCAGCTCATTATTGCCCGTAAACGTACCATCCCGTTGACCTTAAACCCGATGAAATCAGGGAAGGCAAAAACCCAGTTGCGCCAGACGGTCGGCGCCACGCGGCAGTGGCGTAACGGGCAGAATTAGCTTTCCGGCTGGTAGCCAACATCGCTCTGAGTCGGGCTGGAGGCGGCTGCCCGCGCCAGCTCATCACAGCGCTCATTTTCCGGGTGTCCGGCGTGGCCTTTGACCCATTCCCAGCGGATTTGATGCTGGCCGAGCGCGGTGTCCAGGCGTTTCCACAGATCGACATTCTTGACCGGTTTTTTGTCGGCGGTTTTCCAGCCGCGCTTTTTCCAGTTGTGGATCCACTGAGTAATTCCCTGGCGCACGTACTGGCTGTCGGTACTGAGGATGACTTCGCACTGTTCTTTCAGCGCTTCAAGCGCGACGATCGCCGCCATCATCTCCATCCGGTTATTGGTGGTGAGGTGATAGCCCTGACTAAAAATTTTTTCCTTGCCGCGATAGCGTAAAATCGCACCGTAGCCGCCAGGTCCTGGATTTCCCAGGCATGAACCATCGGTGAAAATTTCTACCTGTTTAAGCATCTCTGGTAGACTTCCTGTAATTGATATCGATAGATAAACGGCAAGTCTGACATAAATGACCGATATGAGCACTGCAATTACACGACAGATTGTTCTCGATACTGAAACCACTGGTATGAACCAGATCGGTGCGCACTACGAGGGACACAAGATCATTGAGATCGGTGCGGTGGAGGTGATTAACCGCCGCCTCACCGGGAACAATTTCCATGTTTATCTGAAGCCGGACCGGCTGGTGGATCCGGAAGCCTTCGGCGTCCACGGGATCGCCGACGAATTCCTGATGGATAAACCGCTGTTTGCGGATGTGGCCGACGAGTTTATGGACTATATCCGCGGCGCGGAGCTGGTCATCCATAACGCATCGTTTGATATCGGCTTTATGGATTATGAATTCAGCAAGCTGAATCGCGGTATTGCGAAAACAAATACCTTCTGCAAAGTCACCGATAGCCTCGCGCTGGCGCGGAAAATGTTCCCCGGCAAGCGTAACAGCCTTGACGCGTTATGCTCCCGCTATGAAATAGACAACAGCAAGCGAACGCTACACGGGGCATTACTCGATGCCCAGATCCTGGCCGACGTGTATCTGATGATGACCGGTGGTCAGACGACCATGGCATTTTCAATGGAAGGCGAGGGGCAGCAGCAGGCCGGTGAAATGGGAATACAGCGGGTTGTCCGTGCGGCCAGTAAATTGCGCGTCGTTTATGCCACCGATGACGAGATCGTAAACCACGAATCCCGACTCGATCTGGTGCAGAAGAAAGGCGGAAGCTGCCTGTGGCGTGCCTGATGCACTGGAAAATGCTGTAAAAATCATCTGTCGGGCGATTTTTGCAGCAACCGATTCAAAAGTGTAGAAAAAGCGTTGACGAGATTACGGGGAATCCGTAATATTCGCCTCGTTCCCAAGGGAACAGTAAGTGGAGCGGTAGTTCAGTCGGTTAGAATACCTGCCTGTCACGCAGGGGGTCGCGGGTTCGAGTCCCGTCCGTTCCGCCACTATTCAGAAAGCCTGAATCAGCAATGATTCAGGCTTTCGTCGTTTCAGTCCCTGATATCTGAATTGATCAATCTCATTTCATATATTTCAACTGCTTACGAATGTGATGCTGCATCACCGCCAGCATACAGGCGCCGGACAGACCGATCATCAGCGCGCCGTTGACCGCCTCCAGCGGGCCCAGCAGTTTCCATCTGACACTCATGACCACATCGCCGTACCCCAGCGTCGCAAAATTAACGCCGGAGTGATACACCGCCTCCAGCAGCGTCGGAAACTCGCCCAGCCAGACAAACAAGACTCCCCACAGCAAAATTTGCAGCAGATTGCCCATCAAAATAATGATGATCGTCCCAAAGAGCGCCAGTACCCCGGCAAATAACCCCTCTTTGCGCTGAAACCGCTTGAGATAAAAGCGGATACACCACACGGAAACCAGCGATTGCAGAAGCATATTACACAGAATGACGGGCATGCCCGTCAGCAGCGGAAGCAACATATTACTCTCCAGGATGCGGTGCTGTTGAAGGGGAGGGCAGAGGACGCCAGCGTTCCAGGAGGGCGATACAGGCCCAGCCATACAGCGCGATGATGATATACAGTGCGCAACGCATGGCGGCAGCGGTCCAGACATCCTTGCCGGAGGCGCTATCCTGGATCGCCGGGCCGAAGAGGATCAGCGCGGTTATCCAGACGTTACTCCAGAAAGAGGGGGGAAAGCGGCTCACGGCCAGGCGTACCAGACGGCGGGCGACCCACAGACTTGCCAGCCCCAGCCAGAGGACCAGCATCAGCAGCGATGGCCAGAGGCTAAGGCCGAACCATAACCCCAGCGCCAGTAGCGCCCCCAGTAGCGTTGACAGCACCAGTTCTTTTCCCGATGCCTTTGTCTCAAGCGTCGTCGCCTGCTGTGCCAGCATGACGGTTTTCATCACCGCCGGGATATAAAACGTCGGGTGACTCAATGCCAGCAGCCACACCGGCAGCACAATTATCACCGCACGTAATGCTCTGGGGTGTACTGCGCTGACCGCCGGGGATGCCGGGGCGGGCGGAGCCGAATCAGGCTGTGGCCGCGGAGGGAATAGCGCCACCGCCAGGCCATTAACCAGCGTCCCGGTGATAAAGCCGATCCCCAGCATCTGCGCCAGACCGATCGCCAGAGCCTGATCGGCCAGCCCGGCGACAGGAATGATTGCGACCGCCACCACCAGCAGCATCGACAGCGTGGTCTTGCCGCTCAACCCCATGATCATAAGCTGATACAGCAACAGCGCCGTGAGCAGGACGGCGGGCAAGGCATAATAGGTGAGCAGTGGCACCATCAGAACGCCGCCCACCATGGTGACGATCAGCGCACAGCCGATGACGATGCCCTTTTTCAGCGGCAATGGTTTCCCCTGGCACAGCACAATCCAGGCCATGATACAGCCGAGGTGCGGCATAGGTAGCGCGCTGGCGAAGCAGACCAGCGCCGCCACTGCGCTACCTCCGCCAATCCTCAGTACTGCGCGGTCTGCGTTATGCATGATTCACCTTAATAGAGCCAGGAGAACAGGCTCATCAGGCGGATATAGAGCGAGCCCAGAGCGTTGAGCAACCAGTTGGTGCTGGTGTACACCACAATATCGGCCTGCCCGCCAACCCGCAGGCTGGTGGACGGGGGCATATCATTGCTGACGAAAGCTATCTTGACCGGAAAGCGTTGCGCCTGGCGGAGCCAGTCGCGGTTGTTCTCCACCGTGGGGAGCACGCCAGCCGGTTGGGTTTGTGAGGCATTGACGCCATAGCCGATGCTGACGATCTCCCCTTTGAAAAGCTGCCCTGGCATGCTGTCGAGCAGAATAGCCACCTCGTTACCGGGCCGGATGTGTCCGAGATTATTTTCGGTCATGTCGGCGTTGATCCAGACATCATTGATGGCGATCAGCGTCATGACCGGGGCACCGGCTCCCACAAACTGGCCGACTTCGCTGCGTAAATCGGTAATCAGCCCGCCGCTGCCGGCGAGCACGGTACTTTTTTTGCGGTCCAGCTCGGCTTTACGCACCGTTGCGACGGCGCTTAACAGCTGCGAGTTGTCATCTCCGGCAGCGCCAGCGGCTTCGATGGCCCGACGCACGTCGGCGCTCGCGGCGGCCATCTGGCTGCGGGCGGTCTCCCGGGTGGCCTGGGCAATTTCGAGGCGGCGTACGGAAATGGTACCGGGGTCTTCACGGTAGAGTCGCTCCTGACGCTCGGCATCTTTGGCGGCATTCTGGTAAGCGGTGGTGGCGGCCTGCAGACCGGCCTCTGCCGCCACGACGCTTTGGTTGCCGGCTTTCACCGAACTGAGCACCGTGGTGTAGTCCGAGCGCGCCCGCGCCAGGGCGATATCATAAGGCTCTGGGTCAATTTCAAATAACGGCTCACCTGCGCTAACCCGCTGATTGTCCCGAACATAGACCTTCTTGATCTGCCCGGTGACTTCTGCCGCCACCGGGATCACGAAGGCCTGGACCCTGGCCTGGGAGGTATAGGGCGTCAGCCTGTCGGTGACTAAATATCCGCACAAGAGCAACACGATCAGGATAACCAGGCCGATAGCCGTGCGGCGGCTGGCCCGGCCCGCTGAAGAGGATGAGGCATTCATGGCGAAAAACCTTCTGTAGGGGCGGTGGCGGAAGGAAGCGGGGTATTCAGCAGCGGCAGCCAGTTATCACGTTGGCGCAGGTGCGATTCAGTTTCGGCATCGACGAGCGGGCGCTCTCGCCCTTTTTCCCATCCGCCGCCCAGCGCTTTATACAGGGCTATCAGGTCGCGCATCGCCGCGCCGCGGCTGCTGACCAGGCGTTCTTGTTGGTTGAACAGCGCGCGCTGCGAATCGAGCACGCGCTGAAAATCGGCCATTCCCTCACGGTATTGCGTGTTGGCAATCGCCAGAGAGCGGCTGGCGGCGCTCCCCGTCTGGATCAGCAAGGCGATCTCATCTTTATCATTGGCGTAGGCAATGGCCGCATCATCGACCTCGCGGGCGGCCTGAAAGACGGTATCGCGATAGCGTTCGTGAAGCTGAAGAAAGCGGGCATCCTGCACCAGCACCTGATTGCCGAGCCTGCCGCGATCCAGCAGGTTCCAGCTGAAGGTCGGCCCGACCGCCCAGCTCAGCGTGCTATTGGTCTGCGTTTGCCCGCTGATCCCGACGCTGCCGATTAGCGAAATCGACGGGTAAAGATCGCTTTCCGCGACGCCGATCAGCGCCGACTGGGCAGCCAGCTGACGTTCCGCAGCCCTGACATCGGGGCGACGACGCAGCAGATCGGCCGGAATTTCGGAGACTAAAGCGAGTTCTCCCAGCGGGATCTCGCCGGTCCGGGTTGCCATCTCAGGCAGCGGGCCCGGTTTACGTGCCAGTAGCGCGCCCAGGGCATTCTGACTTTGCGCCAGGGCGGTTTCCAACTGGGGAAGGGTGGAGAGCGTCGAGAGGTATTGCGTTTTTGCCTGCTGGACGTCCAGCTCAGCGCTGTTGCCGCTGAGGAATAACCGTTCGGTGATCTGCAGACTGCGCTGCTGGATCTTCGCGTTGCTGCGGGTAATTTGCAGCCGGGCTTCCAGCATGCGGATATTGACGTACCATTGTGCCACCTGGGCGGCCATCAGCACCTGAATATCGTCGTATTGTGCGAGGGTGGCAAAATAGCTGGCGTCAGCGGACTCGACGCCGCGCTGAAACTTGCCCCAGAAGTCAATTTCCCACCCGAGGTTAACGCCGGCGCTGTAGCGACTTCCCGAGCGGTAATCGCCTGAGCGTTGCTGCCCGGTGCGAAGCAGATCGCCGCTGGCGATCGTCGCCTGCGGCCCCAGTAAACTCTCCGCGATACCCAGCTGCGCCCGGGATTCAAGCAGGCGCAAACCGGCGATTTTCACATCCGGGTTTTTGCGCAAGGCCTCGTTGATCAGCGCCGTCAGGGTTGGATCGTTGAGCTGAGTCCACCACTGGGCGTAATCGGCGTAGGTTGAGCGGGAGGTGACCCGCTGGGTCGCCGGCTGCCATTGCGTCAGCTCCGGCGTTTTCGGCGGATGATAGTCGGGTCCCAGCGTCGTGCATGCGCTGATGAGAAGGCAGGCGCCTCCGGTGTACAGGAGGCGCCTGGCATGGCCGTCACGGGGCATCTTTGTCGTCCGGTATGACGACGGTCTGGCTATCGGCAATCTGCCCGTCGTCGACCCAGGACATGAAGATACGGTAGCCAAGAGAGAGCAAGGTCGCGCCAATAAACATCCCAAGAATACCGCTGGCGGCCATCCCCCCTAAGGCGCCGAGCAGCACCACCGGCATCGGGGCATCCACGCCGCGCCCGAGCATCAGAGGCTTCAGCACGTTATCGGCCATCCCGGCAATAATCAGCAAAACGGTATAGACGATATCCATGACGGTGCCGTGATCGCCGAAGCTCCACATCAGAGCGATGGCCGGTGCCGTCACCAGAATCACCGGAATCTGGGCGATCCCAAGGATCAGCGCCAGCACAAAGAAGATCCCCACCGCCGGAATGCCCGCCACGATCATCAGCACGCCCACCAGCAGCGCCTGGATCAGCGCGACGCCGATGACGCCCTGGGCCACCGCGCGAATGGTGCTGGAGCACAATTTCACTAATGACTGGCCCTTTCTCTCATCCGTCAGGCGGATGGCAATGCGTCTGGCACTGTTCGCACCGGCAGCGCCCCACGCCATGATGATACCGGCCACGATAAACGAGAGAATAAAGCCCAGGATGCCTCCGCCCATGCTGGCAAGCACGCTGAGGATGCCTTTGGCGACGTCGCCGATTTGAGTGCGGTAGTTGCTAATCAGACCCGGCAGATCGCTGGAGGCTTTCAACCACAACGCACTTATTTTTTCCCCGACGATAGGTATGGTGGCGACTTTTTCAGGCGGTGGCGGAACGGCGAAGGATTGACCGCTAAGTTTATCGATCATCGTGCTGGCGCTCTCGACGAGGGAGCTAATCATCAGCACCGTTGGCGCGACGATCAATACAATGCCGAGCAGCACAATCAGCGTCGAGGCCCAGCCCTGTTTCCCGCCCAGCTTCACGGCAAAATACTGGTGCAGCGGATAGAGCGTGACCGCCAGGATCACCGCCCACAACATCATATTAATAAACGGTGAAAATACGGTATAGCAGAAGGAGGCTAATGCCAGGATAAGTCCAAAGCGGATGAACATATCCATAAAACGGGCAACCAGTCTTTTTTCAACAATAAGCAGATTATTATTTTCCATAATGGTTTTTTCTCGCTGAGCATGCGCGCACAACCGAGCCGGCCAGGGGCAAAGCCGGACCAGGACTGAGATGGAATCATTTTAAAAAAAACTGAAAGTCATGAAAAATGGGGCACGTTCTTGTTGAATTTTATCCACTTAATGAGTGTAGAACAGAAATAATCCGTCCAGAAAAATATTATTTATACCCGTCATACTTCAAGCTGCATAGGTGTTGGCGGTACCCGCGCACCCCAGTCACTTACCTGTGTAAGCATCCTGGGGATGCACGGCCTTGCCGCCTTTATGCAACTTGAATTTTATTATTGTTGTCGCCGGGGAAGAAAAATGCCGGGCAGGGGAGTGGTGATATGGTGGTTTCCCCCCGGCCAGCGGGGGGATGCGGGGGATCAGTTCAGGGTAAACGGATCCGCGTCCTGCCAGGCAGGAAATTTCTCGCGATACTCTTTCAGCGCCGTCAGTGACAGTTCGGCATCCAGGCGGGTGGCCTGATGGGGATCTGCGGTAGCCAGAATTTCACCTTGTGGGCTGATAATACGGCTATCACCACGGTAGTGGTGACCATTGCCATCCGTGCCGACGCGGTTGCAACCGGCAACGTAAGCCTGATTCTCGATGGCGCGAGCCACCAGCAGGGACTGCCAGTGCAGCGAGCGCGGGGCTGGCCAGTTGGCAACGTAGAGCGCTAAATCATAGTCGTTATGGTTACGCGACCATACCGGGAAACGCAGGTCATAACAGACCAACGGCAGAATCCGCCAGCCGCGCCATTCAAATACCACCCGCTCGTTGCCCGCCTCATAATGATGATGTTCTTCGGCCATGCGGAACAGGTGACGTTTATCATAGAAGTGGAGGGTGCCGTCAGGGGTTACCAGCAGGAAACGGTTGACCGGGCCGCGTTCGGTTTGCAGGGCGGCGCTGCCGGCAATCAGGGCGTTGGTTTGCACCGCTTTGGCCTGCATCCAGTCAACCACCTCGTGTTGCGGCATCGACTGCTTTGCGGCCTCCATGGCAAATCCGGTGGTGAACATTTCCGGTAAAACAATGATGTCACGTCCGGTAATATCTTCCAGTTGACGGTCGAAATGGCGCAGGTTGGCTGGACCATCCATCCATACCAGCGGTTGTTGTAACAACGTAATTTTCAGGCCAGGCACAGTGGTGAACTCCATCATCATTAGGGCATCAGGGTAATTTTAACACCATATCAGTCTCTCGATATCTTGCGGAATTTTTTGTTAAAAAAATGAAAAAAGGCGGGGGAAATCCCCCGCCCTGGTGGTGCTCGTGATGTGGTTAGTGTCTTATTTTATGCTGCTTCAGTCTTACGGAACTGCTGTTGCTGCTTTACCGGCCTGGTGGCTAACTCCTCAGGGGCGAAATCGTCAACGTTAATGCTGCGCAGACGGCTGGTTTCCGCACGGGTCAGCGTGTTGGCTTCATCCTGATCGATTAATCCTTTGGCCAGCGCGTTGCGAGCCAGCTCATCGAGGCGCGTAAACGGCAGGTTTTTGCCCAGCTCTTTACAGATACGCTGATGAATCGGATCGGCGGCCATCACATCCAGCAGCGCGGCTTCCAGCAGACCAACCGGGTTGTGCTCGTCCGGCGTCAGGTACTGACCACGACCGATGCGAGAACGGGTAGCGCTCGGTTCCTGCAGAATTTTTGCTACCTTATGGTCCAGCTTATCGGACGGCGCCTGATAGTGGCGACCGGTCGGGAAGATAGCGAGGCGCAGGGCACCGGCCACCAGACGATTCGGGAAGTTTTTCAGCAGTTCATCAATGGCCTGTTCTGCCTGATACAGTGCATCCTGAACGCCCCAATGAACCAGCGGGAGATCGGCCTCATTGCGGCCTTCATCGTCATAGCGTTTCAGCACCGCCGAGGCGAGATAGAGCTGGCTCAAAACATCACCCAGACGGGCAGAAATACGTTCGCGACGCTTCAGACTGCCGCCAAGTACCGCCATGGAAACGTCGGACAGCAGCGCCAGGTTGGCGCTCAGACGGTTCATGTGCTGGTAGTAACGACGCGTGCTATCGCGAGTCGGGGTGCTGCTGGTGCGCCCGCGGGTCAGCCCCAGCCAGAAACTACGGACTTTATTGCTACCGACATGGCCGATGTGCTTAAACAGCAGCTTGTCGAAAGCCGTCACGTCATTGTTCTGCGCGGCGGCCATTTCATCCAGCACATACGGATGGCAACGAATCGCCCCCTGGCCGAAGATCATCATGCTGCGGGTCAGAATGTTGGCCCCTTCCACGGTGATGGCGATCGGCGCCCCCTGATAGGCACGGGCCAGGAAGTTACCTTCGCCGAGCATGATGCCTTTCCCGCCGGTGATATCCATCGCGTCGATGATCGAGCGCTGTCCACGGTGAGTACAGTGATACTTCACGATAGCCGACAGCACCGCCGGTTTTTCGCCGAGCATAATGCCGTAGGTGATCAGGGATGCGGCGGCATCCATGACGTAGGCGTTACCGGCAATACGTGCCAGAGGCTCTTCAATACCTTCCATTTTACCGATGGAAATTTTGAACTGACGACGAATGTGGGCATAGGCCCCGGTCGCCATGGCGACGGATTTCAGCCCGCCGGTAGCATTCGACGGCAGGGTGATGCCGCGTCCAACGGACAGGCATTCGACCAGCATCCGCCAGCCCTGACCGGCCATGGTCGGGCCGCCGATGATGTAATCGATAGGGACGAAAATGTCTTTACCCTGAGTCGGACCGTTCTGGAACGGGACGTTCAGCGGGAAGTGGCGACGGCCGATTTCAACGCCTGGGGTGGTGGTAGGGATCAGGGCGCAGGTGATGCCCAGCTCCTCTTCGCCGCCGAGCAGGCGGTCCGGGTCAGAAAGTTTAAACGCCAGCCCCAGCACGGTGGCGATAGGCGCGAGGGTGATATAGCGTTTGTTCCAGCTCAGGCGCATACCCAGCACCTGCTCGCCGTGCCATTCGCCCATGCAGACCACGCCGGTATCCGGGATGGCGCCAGCATCAGAACCCGCTTCCGGGCTGGTGAGGGCAAAGCACGGAATTTCCTGACCACGCGCCAGACGCGGCAGATAGTGGTTTTTCTGCTCGTCGGTGCCGTAATGTTGCAGCAGTTCGCCCGGGCCTAAGGAGTTCGGTACGCCGACGGTAATCGCCAGAATGCCGGAAACGCCGGAGAGCTTTTGCAGCACGCGAGACTGAGCGTAAGCGGAGAATTCCAGGCCGCCGTACTCTTTTTTAATGATCATCGCAAAGAAGCGATGCTCTTTCAGATAGGCCCACAGCTCCGGCGGTAAGTCGGCCAGCTCGTGGGTGATTTCGAAGTCGTTCGCCATGCGGCAGGCTTCTTCGACCGGACCGTCGATGAACGCTTGCTCTTCAGCGGTCAGACGCGGCTGCGGATAGTTGTGCAGCTTCTGCCAGTCCGGCGTACCGCGGAACAGGTCGCCTTCCCACCAGGTGGTCCCGGCATCGATGGCTTCTTTCTCGGTCCGTGACATCGGCGGCATGACCTTGCGGAACGCCCGGAATGCCGGCGCCGAGAACAGTGATTTGCGCATTGGCGCAAAGTTAAACGGCAGCAGAATAATCGCCAGCGGCAACAGCAGCCAGATATTCCACAGGCCGGCAACGCTGAGCGCCGCGGTCCAGGCAAGCAAAATTGCACTGCTCAGCAGGAGATTGACCCGGTGGTAGAACAGCGCACCGAGCAGAACAACGGTTGCAACAATACTCAAAATCATCATAGAGAAATGCCCCTGTCTTGTAGGAGGTCTGACCACTTGTGATGATATGGTTGTAGTGGATGTGATTCTCTTTAGCAATGTGTTTACAAAATAATTACAACCTCGCTCACATTGTTGTTCGTAAAAGCGGCACGTAAAATCAAAAGCACGGTGGATTACGCTGCCTGCTGCTTCTCGCCTCGCCGGCTATCCGGTACACTGCCAGGGTTATTCCACTCATACTGAAGGATTATCCTCATGTACCAGGATCTTATTCGTAACGAACTGAACGAAGCAGCGGAAACGCTGGCTAACTTTCTGCAGGATGACGCTAATATCCACGCGATTCAGCGTGCTGCGGTACTGCTGGCAGATAGCTTTAAGGCCGGCGGTAAAGTCCTTTCCTGCGGTAACGGCGGTTCCCACTGCGATGCGATGCACTTTGCGGAAGAACTGACCGGGCGCTATCGTGAGAATCGCCCTGGCTACCCGGCGATTGCGATTTCAGACGTCAGCCACCTGTCCTGCGTCAGTAACGATTTTGGCTATGAGTACGTTTTCTCCCGTTACGTCGAGTCCGTGGGTCGCTCCGGCGATGTACTGCTGGGGATCTCCACTTCCGGTAACTCCGGCAACGTTATCAAGGCCATTGAAGCGGCGCGTGCGCAGGGGATGAAAGTCATCACCCTGACCGGCAAAGACGGTGGCAAAATGGCCGGGTCCGCCGATGTTGAAATCCGCGTGCCGCATTTTGGTTATGCCGATCGCATTCAGGAAATTCACATCAAAGTGATCCATATTCTGATCATGCTGATCGAAAAAGAGATGGTTAAAGCTTAAAAGGCGAGTGGGTTCGCCATGCTCTTGCGGGCAGTGCTGTTGGCCGCGAACGGGCAACAAGCCTGGCCGCATCCGGATGGAAAGAACCCGCCCTTTTGTGTGTAAGCTGCGTGGTATGAGGTGATGTATGTGCGAATTGCTCGGGATGAGCGCGAATGTGCCCACAGATATTTGTTTTAGCTTTACCGGGCTGGTCCAGCGCGGTGGCGGAACCGGCCCGCATAAAGATGGCTGGGGTATCACCTTCTATGAAGGTAAAGGCTGTCGTACATTCAAAGATCCTCAGCCAAGCTTCCAGTCGCCCATCGCGAAACTGGTGCAAGACTATCCCATCAAATCATGCTCGGTGATTGCCCATATTCGTCAGGCAAACCGCGGTATTGTCGCGCTGGAAAATACCCATCCCTTTACCCGTGAACTGTGGGGTCGCAACTGGACCTATGCGCATAACGGCCAGTTAGAAGGTTATGAATCCCTGGAAACGGGCAACCTTCAGCCGGTAGGGGAAACCGACAGCGAAAAAGCGTTTTGCTGGTTACTGCACTGCCTCACGGAACGTTATTCGGGGACGCCGGATGACATGGTTGAAGCGTTCAGTTACATCGCTACGCTGGCGGGTACGCTGCGGGAAAAAGGCGTATTCAATATGCTGCTGTCGGATGGGCGATACGTGATGGCGTTCTGCTCAACGAACCTGTACTGGATTACGCGGCGCGCGCCGTTTGGCGTGGCCACGCTGCTGGATCAGGATGTGGAAATCGATTTTCAGCGAGAGACCACACCGAACGATGTGGTCTCTGTTATCGCGACTCAGCCGCTGACCGGCAATGAGACCTGGAATAAAATCATGCCAGGCGAGTGGGCGTTATTTTGCCTGGGGGACCGTGTAGTTTGATGCCAGCTGCGGCTGGATAACTTCATGGCTAAGCGGTTTGCTTACCACGTAACGGCCATCCATCACCGAGATAACCGGTGGTTTGCGGGTTTGCTGGAAATAGTCGTAGCCTGGCTTCAGCTGTTTCCAGAAATCGGCAAAGTAAGAGTATTTATGGCGTTCCATATTGGCGTTGGTCATGCGGAAAGGATAAATGCTGACCTGGACGTTTGACTGGCCAAACACTAACGCGCCGGTGACAAACTGGAAAATCTCGTCAATACCGTCATCGGTCATGGCATAGCAACCCACCGACACACAGGCACCGTGAATCATCAGGTACTTGCCTTCATAACCATGCGCGCGATCGTAGGCGTTTGGGAAGCCGATATTAATCGCTTTATAGAACCGGCTATCCGGTTTGAGCTGGCCGCGTGTGATGTTGTAAAAACCCTCAGGACTTTTGAAGTCGCCCTGACGCTGCTTCGGCCCAAGACCACCGGAATAGTTACAGATTCGGTAGCTGTCGAGGAGCTGGTAGGTTTCACCCATTTTGACGTAAAGATCGAGCATGCGCTCTTCTTTGAAGATCTCGATGTAAACCGGGGAGCCCATCAATTGTTGCTTATATTCTTTGCTAACCGGCGTCGTCGAGCCACCATTGCTGAGTAACCCAGCAAATGAAACGCACGGCAACAGAAGCATCGCAATAAACAATGCGATTTTGCGCATACTGCATGTTCCTTGATAAACCAAAAACAATATTGCCAGGACGGCAAGAGAGACCCGAAATCAGACTTGTCTGGATTTAGAGCGCTCACATTAGCATCACGGCAGTTTTTCGCAAGCGCAGCGTTGCTGCTTTTACAATTTAGTTCCCCTTTATAACTAATCCCGGATGAAAGCGCAGTCAGAACTTTGCGCAACATGTCTCATTTTGTAGCTACGCTGTCACAGTTTATCTACAGCAGGTACGTATGAAATGTTACACTTCCCCCGCTTAACGATCAGGGTAAGAAAGGATGCTTCTCTCCCGTCTTGTGAATCGCCAGGACCACGCTTCTCCTTATTTCTCTGATTTCCCATCAATGTTGCTGGCCTCGGTCTGATACCGGGGTTTAGGTTACGGATACCTGCTAACGATATGATTAAAATCACGAAAGGGCTGACTTTGCCCATAGCTGGCATGCCATCACAGCAGATAACTTCACAGGTTGCGGTTAAACGCGTCGCGCTGTTGGGCGAAGAGTACGTCGGCATGCGTCCCTCATTAGCCGTCCGTGAAGGTGACCGGGTGCAAAAAGGGCAGACGCTGTTCGAGGACAAAAAGAATCCCGGCGTCTGCTTTACCGCGCCAGCCGCTGGCGTGATTAGCGCCATCCATCGCGGCGAGCGCCGGGTTCTGCAATCCATTGTGATCGATGTTGACGGCGACGATGCCGTTCAGTTTCCCCGTTATGCGCCTGACGATCTTGCCGGGCTGTCGCGGGAAACGGTGCAGCAGCAGCTGCTGACTTCCGGGATGTGGACCGCGCTGCGGACGCGTCCGTTCAGTAAAACCCCGGCACCGAACAGCGTTCCGGCGGCGATATTCGTTACCGCCATCGATACCAACCCGCTGGCCGCCGATCCTCAACCGATTATTTTCGCCCAGCGCGAAGCCTTCGACGCCGGCCTCACCCTGCTGGCGAGCCTGACGGACGGCAAAGTGCATGTTTGCCAGGCCAGCGGCGGCAAGCTTGGCGGCCACCGCTCGGGGCAGGTGACCTTTAACCAGTTCGCCGGGCCGCATCCGGCGGGGCTGGCGGGCACCCATATCCATTTCCTTGAGCCAGTCAGCCTGACAAAGCAGGTCTGGCACCTGAATTATCAGGATGCGATCGCCATCGGCCGGCTGTTCCTTGAAGGGGAGCTCTCCAGCGAGCGGGTAATTGCGCTTGGCGGTCCGCAGGTCAAAGAGCCGCGGCTGATAAAAACCTGCTGCGGCGTGAGCCTTGATGAACTGCTGGCAGGGGAGCTGCTCGACGGCGAGAACCGCGTTATTTCAGGCTCGGTTCTGAGCGGGACCCGCGCACAGGGGCCGCATGCGTTCCTTGGCCGCTTCCACCTGCAGGTGAGCGTGGTCAAAGAGGGCCGAGAAAAAGAGCTGTTTGGCTGGGTGATGCCAGGCAAAGACAAATTCTCGATTACCCGCACCACGCTTGGCCATTTCCTCAAGCACAAGCTGTTCAACTTCTCGACCGATACCAACGGTGGCGAGCGCTCCATGGTGCCGATTGGCAACTATGAGCGAGTAATGCCGCTGGATATTCTGCCCACCATATTGCTGCGTGACCTGCTGGCGGGTGATACCGACAGCGCGCAGGCGTTGGGCTGCCTGGAGCTGGATGAAGAAGATCTGGCATTGTGCACTTACGTCTGCCCCGGCAAGTATGAATATGGCCCGGCGCTGCGTAGCGTGTTAACCCAGATTGAGCAGGAAGGATAAGTGATGGGCTTGAAGCAACTGATCGACAAAATTGAGCCGCACTTTACACATGGCGGTAAGCTGGAAAAATACTACCCGCTGTTCGAAGCGACGGCGACGCTGTTCTATACCCCAGGCCAGGTGACCCGGGGAGCGGCGCACGTCCGCGATGCCATCGACCTCAAGCGCATGATGATTCTGGTCTGGTTTGCGGTGTTCCCGGCCATGTTCTGGGGGATGTACAACGTCGGCCTGCAAACTATTCCGGCGCTGGACAAACTGTACGGCGCGGAACAGCTGCAGCAGGTTATCGCCAACAACTGGCACTACAGCGTGGCCCAGTGGCTGGGGGTAAGCTTCAGCGCAGACGCGGGCTGGCTCAGCATGATGACGCTGGGCGCGGTGTTTTTCTTCCCGGTCTATATCACGGTATTCCTGGTCGGTGGGTTCTGGGAAGTGCTGTTTGCTATCGTGCGTAAGCACGAGATCAACGAAGGCTTCTTCGTCACCTCGATTCTGTTCGCCCTGATTGTTCCGCCAACCTTGCCGCTGTGGCAGGCGGCGCTGGGGATTACCTTCGGTGTTGTCATCGCCAAGGAAATTTTCGGCGGTACCGGGCGTAACTTCCTCAACCCGGCGCTGGCGGGGCGTGCGTTCCTGTTCTTCGCCTATCCGGCGCAAATCTCCGGTGACCTGGTGTGGACCGCGGCGGATGGCTTCTCCGGTGCGACGCCGCTGTCCCAGTGGGCGAGCGGCGGTGGCGAGGCATTAGTAAATGTCACCAGCGGCCAACCCGTTAGCTGGATGGACGCCTTCCTGGGCAATATTCCCGGCTCTATTGGTGAAGTGTCGACGCTGATGATCCTGATCGGCGGGGCGATTATTATTTTCGGACGCATCGCCTCCTGGCGCATCGTCGCCGGGGTCATGATTGGCATGATCGCCACGGCGACGCTGTTCAATTTCATTGGCTCGTCCACTAACCCGATGTTTTCCATGCCGTGGTACTGGCACCTGGTGCTGGGCGGTTTCGCCTTCGGCATGATGTTTATGGCGACAGACCCGGTGTCGGCGTCATTTACCGATAAAGGGAAATGGAGCTATGGCCTGCTGATCGGCGTGATGTGCGTGCTGATCCGCGTGGTCAACCCGGCCTATCCGGAAGGGATGATGCTGGCGATCCTCTTCGCCAACCTCTTTGCGCCGCTGTTTGATTACCTGGTGGTGCAGGCCAATATTAAGCGGAGGAAATCGCGTGGCTGAGAAAAAAAGTAACGATAGCATCGGCAAAACGCTGCTGGTGGTGCTGGTGCTTTGCCTGGTCTGCTCTATCGTGGTCGCCGGCTCTGCGGTTGGCCTGAAGTCGCGTCAGCAGGAGCAGCGCGCGCTGGATAAACAACGCAACATTCTGGCGGTCTCCGGGTTGATGAAACCGGACATGACTACAGATGAAGTGGCCGCCGTCTTTGCTGCCCGAATCTCCCCGCGGCTGGTGAATTTAACCACCGGCGAGCTGCTGGATCAGGACCCGGGTAAATTTAATCAGTCGCAGGCGCTGAAAGACCCGGAGCAAAGTATCGCGCTTGATGCCAGCCAGGATCCGGCTGGGATTAAGCGCCGCAGCAATCTGGCGGAAATTTACCTGGTGCGCGATGAAAAGCAGCAGGTTCAGGAAGTGGTGCTCCCGGTCTACGGCAACGGTCTGTGGTCGATGATGTACGCTTTCGTCGCGATGGACACCGATGGCCGCACGGTTAAAGGCATCACTTATTACGATCAGGGCGAAACGCCGGGGCTCGGGGGCGAAGTCGAAAACCCGAACTGGCGCCAGCAGTTCGTCGGTAAGCAGGCGCTGGATGACAACGGTCACCCTGCGCTGAAAGTGGTGAAAGGCGGAGCACGAGCGGGTGATATTCACGCCGTTGACGGGCTGTCCGGTGCGACGCTGACCTCAAATGGCGTGCAGCATAGCTTTGATTTCTGGATGGGCGAAATGGGTTTTGGCCCGTTCCTGAAAAAGGTTCGTGAGGGGGTGCTGAATAATGGCTGAACAGGGCGAAATGAAAGAGATGAAGCGGGTGCTGGTCGGGCCGCTCGTCGCGAATAACCCGATTGCATTGCAGGTGCTGGGCGTCTGTTCCGCACTGGCGGTGACCACTAAGCTTGAGACCGCATTTGTGATGACCATCGCGGTGACGCTGGTAACGGCGTTCTCCAGCATGTTTATCTCCATGATCCGTCACCATATTCCCAACAGCGTGCGCATCATTGTGCAGATGGCCATTATTGCCTCGCTGGTTATCGTGGTCGATCAGCTGCTGCGCGCTTTTGCCTATGAGATCTCCAAACAGCTGTCGGTGTTTGTCGGGCTGATCATCACCAACTGTATCGTGATGGGGCGTGCGGAAGCCTATGCCATGAAGTCGCCGCCGATGGCCAGCTTTATGGACGGTATCGGCAACGGCCTCGGTTATGGCGCGATCCTGATGATTGTTGGCTTCCTGCGTGAGCTTATCGGCAGCGGCAAGCTGTTTGGTATCACCGTGCTGGAAACGGTACAGAACGGGGGCTGGTATCAGCCAAACGGGCTGTTTTTGCTGGCGCCGAGCGCGTTTTTCATTATCGGTCTGCTGATCTGGGCGCTGCGTAGCTGGAAGCCTGAACAGCAGGAAAAGGAGTAACCGATTATGGCTCATTACATTAGCCTGTTTGTGCGCGCCGTGTTTGTTGAGAATATGGCGTTGGCCTTCTTCCTCGGGATGTGTACCTTCCTTGCGGTGTCGAAAAAGGTCTCTACGGCGTTTGGCCTGGGCGTTGCCGTCACGGTGGTGCTGGGGCTGGCGGTGCCGATCAACAATCTGGTCTACAACCTGGTGCTGCGCGACGGCGCGCTGGCGGACGGTGTCGATCTCAGCTTCCTGAACTTTATCACCTTCATCGGCGTTATCGCCGCGCTGGTGCAGATTCTGGAGATGATCCTCGATAAGTATTTCCCGGCGTTGTACAACGCGCTGGGGATCTTCTTACCGCTGATCGCCGTGAACTGCGCCATCTTCGGCGGCGTCTCCTTTATGGTGCAGCGTGACTACAACTTCCCTGAATCCATCGTCTACGGCTTCGGTTCCGGCATCGGCTGGATGCTGGCCATTGTCGCGATGGCGGGCATTCGTGAAAAAATGAAGTACGCAAATGTGCCCGCCGGTCTGCGCGGGTTAGGGATCACCTTTATTACCACGGGTCTGATGGCGCTGGGCTTTATGTCATTCTCCGGTGTGCAGCTATAAGGGCGGAAAGTATGGAAATTATTCTTGGCGTAGTGATGTTCACGCTGATCGTGCTGGTGTTGTCGGGGCTGATCCTGGTGGCGCGATCGAAGCTGGTCAACGCCGGTGATGTGGTCATTGAAATCAACAATGAAGCGGATAAACAGATCCGTACCCCGGCGGGCGATAAGCTGCTGAACACGCTGTCCAGTAACGGCATCTTCGTCTCTTCAGCCTGCGGGGGCGGCGGTTCCTGTGGCCAGTGCCGGGTGACGATAAAAGAGGGCGGCGGCGATATCCTGCCTACTGAACTGTCCCACATTACCAAGCGTGAGGCGAAAGAGGGCTGTCGTCTGGCCTGCCAGGTCGCGGTAAAACAAAACATGAAGATCGAGCTGCCGGAAGAGATCTTCGGGGTGAAAAAATGGGAGTGTGAAGTTATCTCGAATGATAACAAAGCAACTTTCATTAAGGAGCTCAAGCTGCGGGTACCGGATGGCGAAGCCGTTCCGTTCCGCGCCGGTGGCTATATCCAGATTGAGTGCCCGTCGCACAAAGTGGCCTACGCGGACTTCGATGTGCCGGACGAGTACCGTTCTGACTGGGATAAATTCAACCTGTTCCGTTACGTTTCCGACGTCAAAGAGCCGACGCTGCGCGCCTACTCCATGGCGAACTACCCGGATGAGAAAGGCATAATTATGCTTAACGTGCGTATCGCCACGCCGCCACCGAAGGTTCCGGACGCCCCGCCGGGGATTATGTCTTCGTATATCTGGTCGCTGAAAGCCGGTGATAAGGTGACGATTTCCGGGCCGTTTGGCGAGTTCTTTGCCAAAGACACCGACGCTGAAATGGTCTTTATCGGCGGCGGTGCGGGTATGGCGCCGATGCGTTCGCATATTTTCGACCAGCTGAAACGGCTGCACAGTAAGCGTAAAATCAGCTTCTGGTACGGTGCGCGTTCGCTGCGTGAAATGTTCTACGATGACGAGTTTGAACAGCTGGCCCGTGAGAATCCGAACTTCACCTTCCACGTTGCTCTGTCCGACCCACTGCCGGAAGACAACTGGAACGGCCATACCGGCTTTATTCACAACGTGCTGTATGAAAACTACCTGCGCGATCACCCGGCCCCGGAAGACTGCGAGTTCTATATGTGCGGGCCGCCGGTGATGAATGCCGCGGTGATCAAGATGCTGAAAGATCTTGGCGTTGAGGATGAAAACATCATGCTGGATGACTTTGGAGGTTGATGATGTTGACGGTGTTTGTGGCAACCTTTGTGATTTTCGCGCTGGTGATCCTCGGGATGTCTCTGGGGTATCTGATCAAGCGTAAAAGCATCCAGGGTAGCTGTGGCGGTATCACTGCGCTGGGAATCGAAAAGGTGTGTGATTGCCCTGAGCCGTGCGATGCGCGTAAAAAACGCCTGGCCCGCGAGGCGCAACGCCAGCAAAACCGTATTATCTAAGCGTCTCTTGCTCCCCTGATGCCCGGCAGCGCATAGCGATGCCGGGCATTTTCTTTATGTCAGCGCGATCCTCGTACACTTCTCATTCACCTCATTTATGCTGTATACTTGTCCAGTGGTAAGTGGGGGCTCACTATGCGTAAAATCATTCATGTCGATATGGACTGCTTCTTTGCGGCGGTCGAGATGCGTGACAACCCGGCGCTACGGGATATCCCGATCGCCATCGGCGGCAGCCGGGTACAGCGCGGCGTTATCAGTACGGCCAACTATCCGGCGCGTAAATTTGGCGTGCGTAGCGCCATGCCTACCGCGATGGCCCTCAAACTGTGCCCGCATCTGACGCTGCTGCCCGGCCGCTTTGATGCCTACAAGGCCGCGTCATCGCATATTCGCGAAATATTCTCACGCTACACCTCGCTGATTGAACCGCTGTCGCTGGATGAAGCCTATCTCGACGTCAGTGACAGCCTTCACTGTCAGGGATCGGCCACGCTGATGGCCGAAGAGATCCGCCGGACCATTTTCGACGAACTCCAACTGACCGCCTCCGCCGGGATCGCACCGGTCAAATTTTTAGCCAAGATTGCCTCCGACATGAATAAGCCCAACGGCCAGTTTGTGATTGCGCCGCATCAGGTCGCAGAATTTGTGCGCACGTTGCCGCTGGCGAAGATCCCCGGAGTGGGGAAGGTCTCGGCCGCGAAGCTGGAAGGCATGGGGTTGCGTACCTGCGAAGATGTCCAGAAAAGCGACCTGGCAATGCTGCTCCAGCGCTTTGGCAAACTTGGTCGTATCCTGTGGGAGCGCAGCCAGGGAATCGACGAGCGCGAGATCAACAATACCCGGCAGCGTAAATCGGTGGGCGTTGAGCGTACCCTGATGGAGGACATTCATGAGTGGGCCGATTGCGAGGCGATCATCGAAAACCTCTACCAGGAGCTGGAACGGCGGCTGGTGAAGGTCAAACCGGACCTGCTGATCGCCCGTCAGGGAGTGAAGCTGAAATTTAATGATTTTCAGCTGACCACCCAGGAGCATGTCTGGCCGCGGCTGAACAAAGCCGATCTCATTTCAACGGCCCATAAAACCTGGCATGAGCGGCGGGGCGGCCGCGGGGTCAGGCTGGTGGGATTACACGTCACGTTGCTCGACCCGCAACTCGAGCGACAGCTGGTATTAGGATTATAACGATGCTGACGATCAGGCTGTATCAGGAAAACGACTTTGCGGCGCTGTGCGCCCTGTTTCTACGGGCGATTCAACAGACCGCCAGCGAGGATTATTCCCCACCGCAGATTGCCGCCTGGGCGCAGGTGGATGAGGCGCGCTGGCGGCAAAAAATGGCGCAATCTCAGGTATGGGTGGCGTTGCTTGACCAGCAGCCGGTAGGGTTTATTACCGCCGTGGACCACTATATCGATTTACTGTTCGTTTCCCCGGACCATAGCCGTCAGGGCATTGCCAGCCGGTTACTCGAGACACTTTCTGCGCAGATCCCGTCCGGTACGCTGACGGTGGAGGCGAGCATCACGGCCAAACCGTTTTTTGAGCGTCATGGATTCAGGGTGGTGGAACAGCAGCACGTGGAGGTTCGCGGGGAGACGTTGATCAATTACCGAATGGAGAAGGTGAGGTCGCCCGGATAAACGTTCATCCGGGCGAGGTTGACGCAGGTAAAACTTATTTTGCCGGAATCGCTTTCAGCAGTTCCGTCAGCAGCGTCCAGTACTGGCCCACGCTTTCGATATGCACCTGCTCATCCGGGGAGTGCGGACCGGTAATGGTTGGCCCGATAGAGACCATGTCCATTTCCGGGTACGGTTTTTTGAACAGACCGCACTCCAGCCCCGCGTGGATAATCTGGATGTTCGGGGTTTTGTTAAACAGACGCTGGTAGGTTTCACGCACCAGATGCATCACCGGTGAGTTAGCATCCGGCTGCCAGCCAGGGTAGGCGCCTTTCGCCTGGGTTTTGGCTCCGGCCAGTTTACCCAGTGAATCCAGCATGCTGACGACATAGTCTTTGCCGCTGTCGATCAGCGAGCGGATCAGGCAGTGGATCTCAACGTTGTCATCGGTCATGGTCACAACACCGACGTTCAGAGAGGTTTCTACCACCCCTTTGGCCACGTCGGAATTACGGATCACGCCGTTTGGCGTGGCGTTCAGCAGACGGACAAAGCCATCGCGGGACGCCGCCGTCAGCGCGGCTTTATCGTTGGTGACCGCATCCAGCAGCAGCACCAGGTTCTTCTCTTTCGCCGCCAGCTCATTTTTCAGGATATCCTGGTAGGTATTCACCAGCGCGGTCAGGTGCTGTACCTGGTCAGCCGCCACGGCGAGGGTGGCGAAAGCTTCACGCGGAATGGCGTTACGCAGCGTACCGCCGTTGAAATCCACCAGGCGCAGGTCCAGCTCTTGTGCATGACCGGCGAGGAAGCGGGCCAGCAGCTTGTTGGCATTGCCCAGACCGACGTGAATTTCACCACCGGAGTGGCCGCCTTTCAGCCCTTTTAAGGTCAGCTTGAAGCTCTGGAAGCCTGCCGGAATCGCTTCACGGGTCAGGGCCAGATTCGACGTAAAGTCGATACCGCCGGCGCAACCCATATAGATTTCGCCCTCTTCTTCAGAGTCGGTATTGATCAGGATGTCTGCCTGCAGCCAGTTAGCCTGCAGACCGAACGCGCCGTCCATGCCGGCTTCTTCGGTCATGGTCAGCAGCACTTCCAGCGGGCCGTGGACCACGCTGTCATCAGCCAGCACCGCCAGCGCGGACGCCATACCGATGCCGTTATCTGCGCCCAGGGTGGTGCCGCGCGCTTTGACCCACTCGCCGTCGATGTACGGCTGGATAGGATCTTTGGTGAAGTCGTGAACGGTATCGTTGTTTTTCTGCGGCACCATATCGAGGTGCGCCTGCAGGACCACCGGTTTACGGTTTTCCATACCGGCAGTGGCAGCCTTACGAATCAGAATGTTGCCAACCTGGTCGCGTTCTGCGTGTAAGCCTTTTTCTTTTGCCCAGCCCATGATGTGTTCAGCGAGTTGTTCTTCGTGATAGGACGGATGGGGAATGGAGCAGATTTTGGCAAAAATATCCCATAGCGGTTGCGGGGATAATTGAGACAATTCAGACACGATGAGTCTCCTTACGATCGCCTGCAAAAATCTTTTACAGGTCGAGGGTTAGCAATAAAAAGTACAACAAGCGCAGGCTTGCGCAGTGGGGTTGAGAATACCACTTTCCACGGCGACTGGTAGTGTAAACCGCGCAAAAAGCGTCGCGAATGCCGCTTAACACTGGTTTTTAGCGCGTCAGATCTCTATAATCTCGCGCAACCATTTTCCCCCTCGAACATCATTTAAGCCGTATTACACAGGCTGGGACACTTCACATGAGCGAAAAATACGTCGTCACCTGGGACATGTTACAGATTCACGCCCGCAAACTGGCCAATCGTCTGATGCCTTCTGAACAATGGAAAGGGATTATTGCCGTCAGCCGTGGTGGTCTGGTACCAGGCGCATTACTGGCGCGTGAACTGGGTATTCGTCATGTTGATACCGTTTGCATCTCCAGCTACGACCACGACAACCAGCGCGAACTGACCGTTCTGAAACGCGCTGAAGGTGATGGTGAAGGCTTCATCGTTATTGATGACCTGGTTGACACCGGTGGTACCGCTGTCGCCATTCGTGAAATGTATCCAAAAGCTCACTTTGTCACCATTTTCGCTAAACCGGCTGGTCGTCCGCTGGTTGATGATTATGTTGTTGATATTCCGCAGGATACCTGGATTGAACAACCGTGGGATATGGGCGTGGTGTTCGTACCGCCGATCTCTGGTCGTTAATTTCCAAACGAAATGCTAATTACCACGCCCGGTTATGCCGGGCGTGGTTTTTTTTCGCCGTATGCAGGTTACAATGACCAGAGTGGCAACACGATGGAGACTGCACATGTCACAAGCTAACCTTAGTGAAACGCTGTTTAAACCTCGATTCAAACATCCAGAAACTTCTACGCTGGTGCGCCGGTTTGCCTCGGGCTCGCAGCAGCCGATCCAGTCCGCACTCGACGGTGCCAACGTTGATCACTGGTATCGTCTGATCAACCGCCTGATGTGGATCTGGCGCGGCGTCACTCCTCAGGAGATCCTCGACGTGCAGGCGCGCATTGTGATGAGCGATGCCGAGCGTACCGATCCCGACCTTTACGATACCGTCGTCGGCTACCGCGGCGGGAACTGGATCTTCGAGTGGGCGAAGCAGGCGATGATTTGGCAGCAGGCCGCCAGTCAGGAGGCCGATCCGCTCCTCAGCGGGCGCCACTGGCTTCATGCGTCGAACCTCTACAGTATTGCTGCCTATCCGCATATTAAAGGTGATGAACTGGCCGAGCAGGCCCAGGCGCTGGCCAATCGCGCTTATGAAGAGGCGGTGCTTCGCCTACCGGGCGAGATGCGTGAGCTGGAGTTTCCTGTGCCCGGCGGCGCGCCGGTGACCGGCTTCCTGCATATGCCGAAAGGTGAGGGGCCGTATCCGGTGGTTCTGATGTGCGGCGGGCTGGATGCGCTTCAGACCGACTACTACAGCCTGTATGAGAAATATTTTGCGCCACTGGGTATCGCCATGCTGACGCTGGATATGCCTTCGATTGGCTTCTCGTCAAAATGGAAACTGACCCAGGACACCAGCCTGCTGCATCAGCATGTGCTGAAGTATCTGCCGAACGTGCCGTGGGTCGATCATACCCGGGTGGCGGCGTTTGGTTTTCGTTTTGGCGCCAACGTCGCCGTCCGCCTGGGCTATCTGGAACCCCAGCGTTTGAAGGCGGTGGCCTGCCTTGGCCCGGTGGTGCACAGCCTGCTGGTGGATCCGCTGCGTCAGGGGCGGGTGCCGGAAATGTATCTGGACGTTCTGGCGTCGCGACTGGGAATGCACGATGCGTCTGATGAGGCGTTGCGCGTTGAGCTGAACCGTTATTCGCTAAAAACCCAGGGACTGCTTGGGCGCCGCTGTCCGACCCCGATGCTGTCCGGCTTCTGGAAAAACGATCCGTTCAGCCCGGAAGAGGAATCGCGTTTAATTACGTCGTCTTCGGCCGATGGCAAACTGCTTGAGATCCCATTCAAGCCCGTTTATCACAATTTCGATCGCGCTCTGCAGCAGATCGCCCGGTGGATCAGTGATAGATTTAGTTAATATATTGCTAAATTTTATTGATTTGGTAAAACAGTTGCATCACTAAAGGAGATCGCAATGACGTTACCAAGTGGACACCTGAAGAGTAAGCTGATTAAGAAATTCACGGCTCTTGGCCCTTATATTCGCGAAGAGCAGTGTGAAGACAACCGCTTCTTTTTCGATTGCCTGGCAGTCTGCGTCAATGTAAAACCGGCGCCGGAGAAACGCGAGTTCTGGGGATGGTGGATGGAGATGGAAGCACAGGCATCGCGCTTCACCTACAGCTATCAGTTTGGCTTGTTCGATAAAGAAGGGGTCTGGCGCCCGGAGGCGATCGACGATCCTGAAGTTAAAGAGAAGCTTGAGAAGACGCTGCTTGATTTCCACGACCGGGCTAAAGCATTACTGGTGACATTCAGCCTGAAGCTGGAAGCCGCCGACGACGTGAGCGAGCCCCTCAGACTCCGTGCCTGACGCGCTAACGGTTACATGAAAAAAATCCACGCTATGTAGCGTGGATTTTTTATGCGTTCGTTACCTGTTTAACGCGCAATCCAGGACGGGTCACACAGGTAAAAAAGCCCCGAAGGGCTTTTGGACGCTATGCTAACAGGACGAATAATTTCAGTAATTCGGCTGCCATGTTTACAGTCGTCTTTTCACCATTAGGAAAATGGAAGATTATTTGGGTTCGTATTCATCCCATTTTGTCTCTTTAAGATGACTGGGAACCAGGTCCGGTCTTTGGACATAAATTTTTGCGCTAATGTTAAGTAGACATGAATATATTTTAGCTATCTCTACGAGCGTAAAGTCTGGATTTAGATCATATTCATGCGTCAATAGGTCAGCAAGGTCTTGCACTTGAGATTCAATGTTTTGAATCCTTTTATGGATAATATCAAGATTTGTATCTTTCATATTCGGTTACCTAATGAGGAAAACGCCTTGAGCCTGGCAATATCTGAAGGCATCATAACATTGATTTTGTTTGACATCACGATATATCCCTTGCCGCGCAGTGCACTGCTGGTATTTTATCTGGCAGTCAACGTTGGGCTTGCGCATGGTTTTTGTTTTTGGTTCATGTGTTGTGCTTTGCTCTGCTGTAACTGTTGTTGCTGAGCATAATATAAGTATTGAAATAATGTATAGTAATTTATTTAACATAGTATATCCCTATGAGTTATCAGTATCTATTATTTGACACTTTAACTTCTTGCGCCTTAATTAGATTATTAAAAAGATATTTTTATTTTTGTTATACAGATCTGATTTTTATTTATTTAGTGTATTGGGTTTGAGTTTGAGTTTGGTTATTATTTATATGATGAATAAGTTTCTTTTTATTTACCATCATCGGATAGTTTCTGTATTATTGGATTAATGAAGCCTGCAACGTTCCCTGGTGGGGCCGTTCCCACCGCATAAAAAGGCCCAAAGCGTAATGGCAAATAACACGTTTTGGGCTTCAGATACGGCGTTAAACCAGCCTACTTTACAGGCTAATACACATGTATTTGATTTCTAAGTAGTCCTCAATGCCGTATTTCGAACCTTCACGCCCCAGGCCGGAGGCTTTGACTCCGCCAAAGGGGGCCACTTCGTTGGAGATAAGACCGGTATTGATGCCGACGATCCCATACTCCAGCGCCTCGCCGACGCGGAAGACGCGGCTCAGATCGCGGGCATAGAAATAGGCGGCCAGGCCAAATTCGGTATCGTTGGCCTGATGGATCACTTCCGCTTCGTCTTTGAAGCGGAACAGCGGCGCCAGCGGGCCGAAGGTCTCTTCTTTTGCCACTTTTGCACTGTCGGGAACATCGGCCAGAATGGTTGGCTGGAAAAAGTTACCGCCCAGCGCATGCACTTTGCCACCGGTGATAATCCGGGCGCCTTTTGCAACGGCATCGGCGATATGTTCCTGCACCTTGGCCACCGCTTTCTCATCGATCAGCGGCCCGGTCGTCACCCCGTCCTGCAGGCCGTCGCCAGGCTGCAGCTTGTTCACCGCCTGCTGTAGCTTCTCGGCAAATTGCTCATACACCCCATCCTGCACGTACAGGCGATTGGCGCAGACGCAGGTCTGCCCGGCGTTGCGGAACTTGGAGGCCATTGCGCCTTCGACCGCTTTATCCAGATCGGCATCATCAAACACGATAAACGGCGCGTTGCCGCCCAGTTCGAGCGAGACTTTTTTAATGTCCTGGGCGCACTGCGCCATAAGCTGACGGCCGATGTCGGTGGAGCCGGTAAACGTCAGTTTACGTACCAGCGGGTTGCCGGTCAGCTCGTTGCCGATGGCGCTGGCGGAGCCGGTCACCACGTTGAACACCCCGTCCGGGATCCCGGCGCGGGTCGCCAGTTCGGCCAGCGCCAGCGCGGAGAAGGGGGTCTGGCTGGCGGGTTTGAGCACCATCGTACAGCCGGCCGCCAGCGCCGGACCGGCCTTGCGGGTGATCATCGCCGCCGGGAAATTCCAGGGGGTGATCGCGGCGGTCACGCCGATCGGCTGCTTGATGACGATCAGGCGTTTATCCGCCTGATGGCCGGGAATGGTATCGCCGTAGATCCGTTTGCCCTCTTCGGCAAACCATTCGATAAAGGAGGCGGCATAAGCAATTTCGCCTTTGGCTTCCGCCAGCGGTTTACCCTGCTCCAGCGTCATCAGCCGTGCCAGATCGTCCTGGTTCGCCATGATTAAATCGAACCAGCGGCGCAGGATCGTCGCGCGCTCTTTGGCGGTGAGCTGGCGCCAGGCGGGAAGGGCGCGACTGGCGGCAAGGATGGCGTCGCGGGTCTCCTCGGTCGCCATTTTCGGGACTGAACCCAACGTTTCGCCATTGGCGGGGTTCGTTACGGTAATCACATCGCCGCTGGTGGCATCTCGCCACTCTCCATTGATAAAGGCCTGTTGGCGAAACAAATCCTGGTCATTCAATTGCATGATGATGTCCTGTTTCAGTGCGTTTAACGGGAAAGGGAGTGGGGTCGTCTGTCACTCCCTTCTCTGTTAAGTGTAGACGCCTGAGCCGAAGGGACGGCATCGACTAAGAGCCTGTCTCATTGGGCTATTTTATTTGCCATTTTGGCCCTGGGCCGTACTCACCATCCTCACGACTGCGTGTACGCTCCGGTGGTTCCGCGCTGTCCGTGACAAACTGGCTGCAACAATGACTCCCATTGGGACAGGCTCTAAACAGTGACTAAACAGCGGCGGCCAGATTTTAGCGCTGCAAAACCTGCAGCAAAATTCGCGATGCCCGCCACAAATTTCACACGTTGTGCACGCACAAGCCGGTAAGCAACTTGCTTTTATCTGGCCGGGTCGATACGTTCTGTAACGTTACACTAAAACGTTACAGAAGAAATTTAATTCCGGTTATGACTGAAGACCCTGGCGATTTAGCGAGGCCCAAAGGTGCAACAGACACCCCTACGGTTTGTGAAAGGATAACAATGATGAAAATGAAACAGTTTTGTTCGGCCAGACGTATTTTGGCATTGGCTTGTTTAAGCTCGGCCCTGCTTGTCGGGAGTACGGTGAGTACCCTGGCCCACGCGGCGCTCAACTTCCGCGTTTACTCTTCGCTCCCGGCGGATGAATCCTCAGCGCATTACATTTGGTTCAGCCGCTTTCAGGAAAACCTTAACAATAATGCGAAACTGAAAGGGCAAATTAAGCTCAACTATTTTGCTAACGGCATGCTGGGGAAAGAGGCGGACGCCACTCAGCAGGTGCGTATCGGGGCGATTAATATGATGATTTCCGGCACTTCTATTTGGGCCACGCTGGTGCCGGAAATGGGCGTGCTGGATCTCGGGTATTTATTTAAAGACTACAACCAGGTCGGGCAAGCGCTGGATGGCAAAGCGGGGGAGAAACTCTCGGCACTCATGATGGATAAAGCCAACGTGATGGTGCTCGGTTATGGCTTTAACCTGGGCGCCCGCAACATCTATACCAAAAAGGTGATTGAAAAGCCTGAGGATTTAAAAAATCTCAAAATTCGCGTCCTGCCGGTGCCTAATTTCATCGCCACGCTGAATCATATGGGAGTGGTGGCGATCCCGATGCCGGGAGGCGAAGTCTATTCCAGTCTGCAAATGGGGGTGATTGACGGCGTGGAGCACGATGCCCCGACGATTTATGCCAGCAAATATTATGAAATCGTCAAAAACGGCACCCTGACCCGCCATAGCTACAATCCGCTGATGATTGCCATGAATAAAAAGAGTTTTGAGCAAATCCCGCAGGAGCTGCGCGCAGAGGTGCTGGCGGCGGCAAAAGAGGCGACGGACTACGAGCGCCAGCAGGCCGGTAAAAAAGAGCAGGAAGCCATCAAGAATCTCGAAGCGAAAGGGGTGACATTCCGCGAAACCGATCGCCAGTACTTCTATCAGCAGGTGCAGCCCGTATGGCAGACGTTCCTCAACCAGTACCCGGATATGAAGCCCATCGTTGATGAAATTACCGCGGCGGCAAAAGACCCGTCATGATCGGCACCGCTTGCCCGGCGGTGTGACGGCTGAGGCAGGCGGTGAGGTTAGCAACCTTGTGGAGAGGACTCAACATGGCTGATATCTCTATTAAAGCAAAGGATGAGTGCGTTGCCCTTGCGCTGTTGGGCAAACTGAGCCGGTTTTTAACCACCCTGACCGCCTGGGCCGGGGCGTTGGTGCTGTTTATCAATGTGCTGGTGGTGTTTGCATCCGTTATCTGGCGCTATGCGCTGCACTCGCCCATCCACTGGGCTGAAGAAGTGGCCCGTGCGCTGATGATTGCGCTGGTGTTTTTCGGGGTCGCCACGTCGACGGCGAAAGGCGGCCATATTGGGGTCGACCTGTTCCTGCGCTACTTGCCGGAACGGGTTCGTCCCTATGTCGTCCATGCCAGTCGCTGGATTTTATTCCTGGTCGCGGTCGGCTTGGTCATTTCCAGCTATGATCTGGTGCAGGCCGCGCGGCTGCAAACCACCGAAACGGGGCTGCCGCAGACCATCTACGTCATTCCGGTATTGATAGGCTCGCTGGTGATGATGGTGGCGGCGCTGGAGCTTGCCCTGCGGGAGTCCATGCGGGTTGTGCTGTTCAGCGGCCTGGGCATCGTGGCCCTCGCCGCCATTGGCTATATGAAACTCTCGCTGATGGCCGATCCCGCCAGCGCCGCAGCGGGGCTGATGCTCATCTGTTTTGTGCTCGGCATTCTGGCGGGGGTGCCGATTGCGTTTACCCTCGGTCTGTCTGCCATGGTGTTCTTTATCTGCGATCCGTCATTACCGTTTGTCTTTTTCTCCCAGCAGGTTGCCGCGGGAGTGGACCACTTTGTCCTGCTGGCGATTCCGTTCTTCCTGCTTGCCGGCGCCGCCATGGAGATTAACGGGATGTCGACGCGCCTCGTTGAGCTTATCGTTCGCGGGATGGGGCGCTTTCGTGGCGGCCTGAATATGACGACCGTGCTGTCGATGGCTTTCTTTTCCGGGATCTCCGGTTCTAAGCTGGCGGATGTGGCGGCGGTTGGTGGCGTGCTGATGCCGGCGGTACGTCGGGCTAAGCAGGACGGCGAAGAGGCCGCGGGCGTGTTCGCCGCCTCAGCGGTGATGGCCGAAACGATCCCGCCTTGCGTGAACCTGATCGTGATGGGCTTTGTGGCAAACATCTCTATTGGCGCGTTATTTATCGCCGGTCTGGTGCCCGCCGCCTGCTTGCTGGTGCTACTGATGATCGCAGCCAACCGCTTTGGCGGCAAAATTAACGTCAGTGAAGCGTACCCGGTGTTACGGCCACGCACGCAACTCTATCTTGGCGCCGCCGTTGGGCTGGTGATGATCTTTATGATTGGCCGCGGCGTGATGATGGGGATTGCCACCTCGACAGAAATTTCAGCCTTTGCGGTGATTTACGCCATCGTCGTTGGCCGTCTCGCCTTTCGGGAGCTGACGTTCAAAGCCACGGTGAAAATGTTCGTCGATATCGCAGCCATGTCCGGCGTACTGCTGTTTATCGTCGCCTGCGCTACCAGTCTTTCCTATGCGCTGACGATACAGATGATCCCTCAACAAATAGCCGAATTACTGGTCAGTATCGGGGTTGAGCAGGGCGCCTGGCTGTTCCTGCTATTAACCATCGTTATTCTGGTTATTTTTGGTGCGGTTCTGGAAGGCGCTCCCGCGCTGATAATTTTTGCGCCGATTCTGGTGCCGATCGCCGTACAGCTGGGCTTCAGCCCGCTGCATTTCGGCATCATTATGATTATGGCAATGGGGTTCGGCCTCTTTTCCCCGCCTATCGGACTCGGGCTTTATACCACCTGCGCGATATGCGGCGTGGAGATGAAACACGTTATTCGGCCCATGGCGAAATATCTGGCGGTGGTATTCATCGGAATTATTATCGTGGCCATGGTGCCCCCGTTAACTACATGGTTGCCGGGACTGGCCGGGTATTAATTTAGACATAAGTCGTTCAGGCTGTCGCCGTATTTAAACACCTTTGAAAAGGCACTCTGGCATATTGGCTGGGTGCCTGGTCAACATCGTATCGCTCAGGTTCTGATATTTAACACGCTCGCCGGCGGGGATATCGACACGCTTAATTCTTGCCGGTGATAAATGTTATGTGCTGGTGGCGATTTATTTTTAATGAAAGGAGAAGACAATGGGATCATTAACAGGAAAAAAAGTATTTATTACCGGTGCTGAGCAAGGTATTGGTAAAGAGACCGCAAAAAGACTGATTGAAGCCGGGTGTGATATCTATATTCACTATTTCAGTGGTGAAGAAGGCCCCAGAGAATTAATCGCCCTTGCGCAGCAGCGCGGAGGTAAAGCGACCTGCGGCTACGCGGATTTAACCAGGGAAGAGGATGCGGCACGGTGCGTTGCCGAGGCGGCGGAATTTTTAGGCGGGATCGATATTCTGGTGAATAACGTCGGTGGAATTATTGCCCGCAAATGGCTCGGGGAGATTGACCCGCAGTTCTGGCGCACGGTGATTGATGTCAACATGACCACGATGCTCAATGTGACGCAACAGGCGTTGCCGTGGCTAAAAGAGGCAACAGATGGCGCGAGCATCGTCAATCTGGCCTCGTTAGCCGGGCGTTCCGGCGGGCACTCCGGCTCGCTGGTGTACTCCATGACCAAAGGGGCGGTGCTGACGTGGACGCGCTCGCTTGCCGCCGAACTGGGTGAGTTTGGCATTCGGGTCAATGCCGTGGCGCCAGGGCTGATTCTGGGCACGCGTTTTCATAACCAGCATACCACCCAGGCCTCGGCTGACCGTACTGTCGAAGAGATCCCGTTGGGAAGAGCCGGCACGCCGGAAGATGTTTCGCGGGCGATCTGTTTCCTCGCCTCCGAATACGATGGTTTTATTTCCGGCGCCACGCTTGATATTAACGGCGGTATTTATCGGGCATAACTTCGAGGGGCGGGAATATCCCGCCGAAGAGCTTATCCCTCCAGGCGTATATTGTTGCAGCCAGTCTGGACACGGGCAGCGCGGAAAAGCCGGAGCGTACATGCAGTACGTGAGGATGGTGAGCACGGCCCAGGTCCAAAATGGCAAATAAAATAGCCTAATGGATAGGCTATGAACTAAGGACACCGATTGATGATCAAATCAGACATTATTCACCCGGAGCTACTCCAGGCGCTGGCCCTGTGTGGCCATAAAGCCAATATTCTTATTGCTGATGCGAATTATTCATTGTTAACCAATTCGTCACCACGGGCGCGGATTATTTATCTTAATTTTTCTCCGGGGTTAATTAGCAGCGTGGTGATTTTACAAAAGATACTCGGCTACATTAATGTTGAAAAAGCGCTGCTGATGTCCAGCCCGGATGATTTTGACAATACGATTGCCAGCGAATATCGCAGCCTGCTTTCTGAAATGACCGAACCGGAATATGTGGCCCGCGATGCGTTTTACGCACTGGCAAAATCGTCGGATACACTGCTGGTGATCGCCTCCGGCGAGACCCGCCGCTTTGCCAATATTCTGCTCACCGTCGGTCCGACGCTGTTGTGATGGCGGGACGGATCTCCCACCACCGGGCCGGCTTTAGCCTCCGGCAGCATCGCGTACTGACTGACGGCACACCAGTGAAGGGGTAAACAGAAACTCCTGCGGCGCAAGCGACGGGTTTTCGGTTCGCTCAATCAGCCGTTTCACCATGACCTCCGCCATGTCACCCAGCGGAGGCATCACCGAACTCAATCCGGGATAAACCAGCCCCGAGAGCGGGATGTTGTCGATGCCGATAATGGAGATCTGCCCCGGTACGCTCACTCCGGCTTCATGCAGGCCGGCCATCAGCCCAATACCAAGCGCGTCATTGATCGCCACGATGCCGTCAGGACAGGGCGACAGGCGGCAGATCTTGTGCGCCAGCGAGCGGCCGAGTTCGGTCATCTCCGTATCGCCGTAGGCCGCTATCGTCTGCTCTTCGATAATCATCCCCTCACGAAATATTCCATGCTGCTGCACTGCGCTGAGAAAACCGTCGATTTTATGGGCGCGGCTGGGGGTCATACCGGCGGCGGTGGCGAAGATCAGATGCCGACAGCCACGGGCAATCAGATGCTCAGTCGCTAAACGACCGGCTTCGACGTTATCCATGGAGACGCTGTCCAGCGCCAGGCCGCCGGAACCGGCGTTTGCCGGCATTCGACCGTCGTAGTTGACCATGATCATTCCCTGCGCGGCGGCGCGGACGAAGTGCGGTTTCTCAATATCGCCGGCGGCGACAATAATGCCGCGCACGCCGTGGGCGAACATGTCTTCCAGAAAGGCTTCTTCCTCTTCAATCTGGCGATAGGTGTTGCCGATCAGCACGCGATAGAGCCGCTGTTTGGCCGCCAGATCAACCTCCCGCACCAGCGAGGCGAAGCTGGGGTTAACGATGGAGGGAACCAGCAGCCCGATCATTTTAGCCTGGCCCGTTTTCAACTGCTGGGCGACACGATTGGGGAAGTAATTCAGCGTTTGCATGCTTTGCTGAATGCGCGTCAGGGTCTCCTCGCGCATCTGATCGGTACGACCATTGAGCACGTTGGATACGGTACTGACGGACACGCCGGCGTGTTTAGCGACATCGCGAATGTTTGCCATACATCTCCTTTGTAGCAATGGGTGAGTGGCGGACTAACGATCGTCTGCGGTCTTTTTATACGACCTCTGCAAACCTCATCCAACATCGCTTTTTTATATGGGGGATCATCAACAATAACGGTTTAGTGTAACGTTACAGTTGGCGCTGTCAATGCGATTGCGATCGCCCCCGAGCCAGGCATTAACGGCATTTATGAATCCTGCTCATAGTCCTTATCCTGGTTGTGGGGATTATCCCCCGTTATCTCCGGGTTACTATAATTCAGAAACACATTCCTGACAGGAATGTCAGAAAAATGTCAGCCAGATGACGGGTGTGAAACGTTAACATTGCTTGTGTTCTCGGGCTGGACTCAACGAGAGGGAATAAGATGCGCTTGTTATTAGTTGAAGATGAAGAAAAAACATCGAGTTACCTCAATCGCGCACTGGGTGAGTCAGGCTTTACGGTTGATGTCTCCACGGATGGCGCGGAAGGTCTGCATTACGCACTAGAATTTGATTATGACGCGATCATCCTCGACGTCATGCTGCCCGGCATGGACGGCTATCGGGTGCTGGAAGGCATTCGGGCCAGTAAACAGACGCCGGTACTGATGCTTTCCGCCCGCGGCGCCGTCGACGAGCGGGTTAAAGGACTGCGGCTGGGAGCGGATGATTATCTCCCCAAACCGTTTTCGCTGATTGAGCTGGTGGCCCGCATTCAGGCGCTGGTACGCCGGCGTGCCACAGATGGCGCCGATATTACGCAGTTGCACATTCACGATTTGCAGCTCGATCTGCTGGCCCGCCGGGTATTTCGTGCCGGAGTCCGGCTGGAGCTGACGGCGAAGGAGTTCACTTTGCTGAGCCTGCTGGCGCGCCATCAGGGCGAGATTTTATCCAAAATGATGATTGCCGAGCAGGTCTGGGATATGAATTTCGACAGCGATGCCAACGTGGTGGAAGTGGCCATCAAGCGGCTGCGCGCCAAGGTCGATGCGCCGTTCGACGTCAAACTGCTGCATACCGTTCGCGGCATGGGGTATGTCCTTGAAGTCAGGGCAGAACCACAGAGTTAAGCACAGGAGTTAAGCATGTCCAGGCGTTCTATCTCCGTCCATATGGCGTTGATGTTTGCGTTATCCGCCTTACTGATTGTCGTGGCCATCGGCATTTTGCTGAGAAGTTCGCTGCACGACTCTTTGCGACGGCAGATGCATAACGAGCTGCATTTTCGCGAGTCGCTGATGAGCCCGTGGATCACTGCGCGAACGTCGGCGGACGGCTGGTCGACGCTGGCCAGTAAATTTACCGTGCTCGCCAGTTCGGAAGGTGAGCGGGTACGTTACTGGATCGTCAGCGATAATCCCCGTTTTAGCGTGGGCGGCACGCCGCCGGTCGGGGTGCAGTGGGCGTCGCTGCAAGAGGGCTTCAACACCGTGCCCGGGGCGACGGAAAACGCCTGTTCATTATCCCTGCTGGTGAAAACCATTCCTGCCAACGGCGAACGGCCCGCTCTGCGCTTCGTCGTCGCTATCGATTCCACGCGTTATATGGGCACCCTCAATGCCTTTACCCATACGCTGCTGATCATCACCGTGTTGGGGGTGCTGATTGTCGCCGGGCTGGGCTATGCAGCTTGCCGAATTGGCCTGCGACCGGTGGGCGCGTTGAGCCATCAGGCGCGGCATCTGGTGCCGGGAGATCATGGTCAACGCCTGGATACCGAAACATTACCGGTAGAGCTCCAGCCGCTGGCCTCATCCTTTAATGGCGTGCTTGAGCGCCAGGAAATTGCCTGGCGGCAGCTCGAAAGTTTTAATGCCGATGTGGCCCACGAATTGCGCACGCCGCTGACCAATCTGATCGGTCAGACCCAGCTGGGGCTGTCGCGGCGGCGTTCGCCTGAAGAGCTGGAGGAGCTGCTGGGATCCAACCTGGAGGAGCTTGAACGTATGGCCTCCATCGTCAACGACATGCTGTTTTTGTCGCACGCTCATGCGGGGGAACATGCCTCGCAGCTGACCCGCGTCTCCCTGCGTGAAGAGACGCTGAAAACCGCAGAGTATGTCGAACCTTCATTTGCTGAAAAGCAGCTTTCGCTGGAGGTTGAAGGCGAGGCCATTGCCCATATAGACCGCCGCCTGTTCCACCGTTCGCTGGCGAATTTGCTGGAGAACAGCGCCCGACATTCGCCGCCGCACGGTACGGTGACCGTCAGGCTCAGCGAACAGGACAACCGGGCCTGCGTGGCGGTATCGAACCCCGGCGAACAGATCGCGCCCGGGCATTTGCATCGCCTGTTTGAGCGTTTTTACCGGGTGGATTCTTCACGGGCGAAAAGCGATACCCATCACGGCCTTGGGCTGTCTATCGTGCGGGCGGTCGCGATTATGCATCACGGGGACGTGTTTGCCCGCAGCGAAGGGGGCATCAATACCTTTGGGATCACCTTTGCGATGTTGCCGAACCCTGACGCCGCGCGAAACCGCGTGCCCTATTCGAATATCGCCGCGGTGCCGGACCCGGCCGACACCATTGCCCGGCATACCTCTGCCTGATCACCGGCAGGGCATTGAGCTGCTACGGCAGCAGCTCGAAGGTGATCGATATTAACGTGGTGGGGCTGATCGCCTCAGGCGGCGGGTTATACAGGGAACCCGCCTGACCATACAGTGTGACCGTGCCGCCTTTAAAGCCGGACGACAGGATTTTATCCATCAGCGGATCGGTCTGTTTGTCATACATCATGCTGGAGTTCATGGTGTTTAATATCGGCGTGCCGTCCAGTTTCTTCTCCAGAATATTCATGGACAGCGATTCGTCGAGCTTATATTTCTCTTTTCCTTTCTTATCTACCACAAAATAGACGCCGTTCGGCAAAATTTCGTATTTTTTATTCTTTATTTTCGCCATGATTTTATTGTCGATATCAACAAACTTTGCCGACATATGGTCGTTCAGGGCGTTGACGGTTTTTTCAATCTCACTCTCTTTTATTTTCAGTTTTTGCTGGTAAGCATCGTTAAATCCGGAGACCAATGCCGCTGGGGCGAGCTTCATCCCGTTGTCGGTCATTTTTTCCATTGCCGATAAGGCCTGGGTCAGATAGAAAACCCCTAACGCATAGGCGTTTTTATTGTTTTTATCTGCAAGGTTGAGTTTGTCGTCTTTTACCGCCACTCGGTCGAGGGCTGACTGTAACGTCTTATTTTTATCGGTTAATGCGGCAACCGCAGCCTCGTGTTTTTTCTGCGTGGCTTCGGCGGCGGCCGTCAGCTGCGTATTCTTGTTCGTTAACGCGGCAAGGGCGCTTTTCTGCTCGCTATCACTCTGCGCTCCCTGAGTTTTCAGCGCAGTGATTTGCGCATTCAGAGTGCGGGCGCTCTCTTCGAGCTTTTTCTGTGCGGCTTCAGCGGCGGCCGCCAGCTGCGCATTTTTTTTGTTCAGCGCATTCAGGCTTGCGCTCTGGTCAACGTCAGGCGCCGTGTTTCGCGCTTCCAGCGCGGCGATCTGCGCCGTCAGCGTGCGGGTGGTCTCGTCACGCGTTTTCTCTGCCGCTTTGACCGCGGCACTCAGCTCCGCATTCTGCTTGCGCAGGGCCGCAATCGTGTTATCTGCTTTATTATTCTGGTTGGCGGCCTTTCTGACGACCGCTGGCTTCTGAGGGGCCTGTTTGCTGGTAGTACTGCCGTCATCCGGGCGCTGCTGGCCCGCGGACGATTCTGCCTTCCCGTTATCTGAGGGCGGCGGATGCTGGATCTCGAGTTTCGAAATATTATCGAGGAAGTCTTCCCCCGCAGAATGCGCAGGGGGTAAAACAAAAAGGGTTGAGAGCACAACGGCGATCGTCAGCGGGCGACGCGGGTATGTTTTCACTATCCCCGGATGGTGGATCATCTGGCGATCCCGTCATTGAGATCGGCTTTTTTAGCCCGGCTTTCAAACTCTTTTATTAGCTTCTGCGAAATGCTATTACATTTATCGTTGATCTTGTATTCAAACAGCGGGGTGATGGTTGATTTCACGCTGGCCGACGTTTGCCCTGAGACTGAAGCATAGAATTTCGCATCGTTAATTAAACCATACAGCTCACTGGAGTCTTTCTGGAATTTTTTATCTAACTTAACCAATGCATCGGCATCCTGGATACACTGCTGCAGGGCGGGTAATTGGGCCGGTTGTTCTTTTTGCGTGGCAGGCGTGTTGATTAACGCACTGTCTGTTTTTTTTATATTGGCACAGCCCTGTAATACCCCCACGGAAATACAAACTAACGCCAACAGGTTATTCCTTGTCATGATTCCCACCATAATAAATACTATTTGATAAGTTATATTTATCGACACTAGCAGAAAGAATTTTAACTCACAACGATGCAGGTTTGCTTTTACCTTAATTCAGATTAAGCACTTCAAAGGTTGTTTTTTTAACCAAATGGTGAGAATCATCCTGGCGAAATACAATAACGTTATTATCCTGATATTCCCCACGCCAGATGCGTGGCCGGAGCGCGTCAGCGGGCGGGGCGGCAGGCACCTGTCGGATTAATGAATCAATCTAATAAACCCTAGTTTATTCCGCTATCTAATCGAATAAATCACTCTGCGCTATGCTTCTCTCACACAACAGCTGAAGGATAACGTCATGCAAACGGTAAAACTAAATAACGGTATTGAGATGCCCCTGTTGGGCTTTGGTGTCTTCCAGATGACGGATGCCGCAGAGTGCGAGCGTGCCGTGCTGGATGCCCTTGATACCGGCTATCGCCTGATTGATACCGCCGCCTCTTATCAAAATGAAACCCAGGTGGGCAACGCGCTCAGGCAGAGCGGCATCGCGCGCGATGAGCTTTTCGTCACCACCAAACTGTGGCTGCAGGACACCAGTTATGAAGGGGCGAAAGCGCAGTTTGAACGCTCGCTGAACCGCCTGCAGCTGGATTACGTCGACCTGTACCTGATCCACCAGCCTTACGGCGACGTGCACGGGGCGTGGCGGGCGATGGAAGCCTTACAGCAGGCTGGCAAAATCCGCGCGATTGGCGTGAGTAACTTTCACCCGGACAGGCTCGCGGACCTGATGGCCTTTAATCAGGTGGCACCGGCGGTCAACCAAATTGAAGTTAACCCGTTCCACCAGCAGCTGCAGGCGGTGCCGTGGATGCAGAGCCGCGGTATTCAGCCAGAGGCATGGGCGCCTTTTGCCGAAGGGCGAAATGGCCTGTTCCAGCATCCGGTGCTGACCGCGATCGGGGAAAAATATGGCAAAAGCGTCGGCCAGGTCGTTTTACGTTGGATCTACCAGCGCGGCATTGTCTCGCTGGCCAAATCCGTGCGCAAAGCGCGAATGGAAGAGAACATCAATATTCTCGATTTTGAACTGAGCTCAGAGGACATGGTGCGCATTGCCGCCATGGATACCGCCACCAGCGCCTTCTTCTCGCATCGCGATCCGGCGATGGTGGAGTGGCTGACCGGCCGTAAACTCGACGTCTAAACCCAATAACAGAGGAACCAGGCACATGCAAAAACGCTTTCTTGGTCAATCAGGTCTGGAAGTCTCGGCCTTGGGTTTGGGGTGCATGGGCCTCAGTCATGGCTACGGCCCGGCGACGGATACCCGTCAGTCGATTGAACTGATCCGTGCCGCGGTGGCGCGCGGCGTGACCTTTTTCGATACCGCGGAAGTCTACGGGCCGTATCTGAACGAAGAGGTGGTCGGCGAAGCCCTGAAACCGTTTCGCGACCAGGTGGTGATCGCCACCAAATTCGGTTTTACCTTCGGCGATGACAACAAGCAGCAGATCCTCAACAGCCGTCCGGAGCATATTCGCGCGGCGGTCGAGGGGTCGCTGCGCCGCCTTAAAACGGATGTTATCGATCTGCTCTATCAGCACCGGGTTGATCCGGATGTGCCGATCGAGGATGTCGCCGGCACCGTAAAAATGCTGATCGCGGAAGGGAAGGTTAAGCATTTTGGCCTGTCCGAGGCCGGGGTGGAGACCATTCGCCGGGCGCATGCCGTCCAGCCGGTTGCCGCGCTGCAAAGTGAATATTCGATGTGGTGGCGCGAGCCTGAGCAGGCGATTTTACCGCTGCTGGAAGAGCTGGGGATCGGCTTTGTTCCCTTCAGCCCGCTAGGAAAGGGGTTCCTGACCGGCGCGATTAAGCCAGGGGCGACCTTCGGGGCCGATGATTTCCGCAGTAAAGTGCCGCGTTTTGCCGCCGAGGCAATCGCCGCGAACGAACGGCTGATTGCGCTGCTCGGCGAGCTGGCCGCAGAGAAAGGCGTGACGTCGGCGCAAATCGCGCTGGCATGGCTGCTGGCGCAAAAACCGTGGATCGTGCCGATCCCGGGGACCACTAAACTGCATCGTCTGGAGGAGAACCTGGGGGCGGCAGATGTTGTCCTTTCGCCAGCGGATCTGCAGCAGATTACCCAGGCGCTCGATACGGTGAAGATTGTCGGCGAGCGCTATCCCGCAGAGCTTCAGGCGCGGGTAGGGCGGTAGTCGCAACGGGCTGGCGGGTCACCGTCGGCCCGTTATTCCTGGCTTATTGATGACATCAGAACGCTGAGTCTATTCATAGGTGATGGTAAATGTGACCGGTACTTCCACCGCCCCGGAAGTCATGTTGCCATTTAAGCGAAACAGACGGGCGCTGAAGTCGTATGCCATAGCGGCAGTCGACGTGACGCTACCAAGCGTGGCTGGCGTTAACGCGCCAGGGGTGATTACGCTGCCGTTTCGCATAAGTTGAACCCCCACATTTGCCGCATAACCTTCGCCTGTGGTGTTGCTAAATACCGTCTTGTGGGTGCTGTCTGTCGCCCCTTCAAAGGCGAGAGCCGGTAAAAGTCGCGTATCTTCACAGGCCAGACTGATACTGAATGTTGTTTCATTCTGCGTATCGCCCGGATTGGGAAAGCGCTGCTTATAGGCTATCCCTAGCGGCACCTCAGCAGGATAATCTTTTATTTCGCAGGATGCCGCGGTCACGTCAACGCCGCTGAAATTTATATTCAATACGGTTAACAAACCGACTTTTATACTACCGAAGAGCCCGGCAGGCAGATGCCCGGAATTAACAGAGCCACCGGCTTTAAAGGCATAGATATTAATATTATAGCCTCCTTTGACAATGATCTCTGACCACGACAGACGTCCGTTTCGTTCAGAAAAGCTGGTCCCATTCAGAGCGTAAAGCTGGGCCAGAGTTTGTGCGGTTGGGGCTCCCGTCGTTCTGTCAGGGTACACCCAGTAACCCTCAGATTTAGACGAGCGAAATACGAAACCGACACGGACATTATTATTCGGGCGGATAAATTTAAATTGTGAGTTAGCGACTAATTCCCCGGTAGGAAAATCTCCACCTTCAAATGTTATCAGGTCCTCCTCAGAGGTACACTGAATAATGTCAGTATAAACATTGGCTGCGCCTGTCATTGCTGCAAGAGTGGGGCCGGAGATATAATCCTGATGAATAATGTAACTGAGTAGTGAACTACCCACCAGGCCAATGGGCGGTGAATAGGTATAGGCCGCCGCCGATTTCCCTGCTAACCACTGACATTCAGCTAGCGCCTGGTTGCTCAAGGTCAGTAACGCTATGCCGGCAAGCGCTGGCGGCAGATATCGTTTTATTTTCATTACAGACACTCCGTCTCTGCCATCATTAATCCGTTCACTTTCATCGCCTTTTTCTCCTCAAAAATCCCGGAGCAACTGCGATCGGCCGATAACACCACCGTCAGCGCTGTACCATCGGCCATACCGGACAGGTAGACCTGACCACCGTCGCCGACAATGCCCTGGCTGTCGCCGGCGCTGACCATCGCCCCGAACGGAACGGCCTGGCCTGCGTGCTTCAGTGTCAACAGGCTGCGGTAACCTTTGCTGGTGTTAAAGTCGGCCAGTACCAGCGCTTCTCGGGTCGGTACTACTTTGACCTCGGCCTGTTTCAGGTCCACGTTTTCTCCCAGAGTGGCGGTGTCCAGACCGACGCGGTTTTCCCGGTAGGCCATCATTGAAGGGACTACCGCATATCCGCGCCAGTCGGTGGTCAGACCGATTTGATTTTTCACCCTGACGCCATCCGCTCCGGGCGAGCGAACGAGGGCATAGGCGCTGCCTTCGTAGAGAGGGGGAGATAAAGTCACGCCGTGAGGGTGCACCACGACGGCTCCTTGAGCTCCCCAGTTAAACTGGCGGCTCTCGCCATAATAGTTAGAGTAGCCAACACTTAATGAGCCCAATCCGCCACGGTAGGTGCCAGAGAGTGCGGTGCTGTTCCTTTCCTGGCTCCCCTCCTGGCGGTAACCCTGCGAGGCCGCCCAGGATAAATTTCGTCCTGCCAGCGCCGTGCCTGACAGGGTGCTATTGAGGGTTGCGCTGCCGGAATCAGAGCGTGTGTAGCTGGTATTCATTCTGATGGAACTGCCGTGGCCAGAGAGCCACTGACCAATGGGCAGGCTGATGCTGAAGGAGGTCACGTTATCCGTCTTCCCGGAGCGCCAGCTTTTACTTTGGGTCTGGCTAAGGTTTACCGTTACGCCGTTGAACGTTTTGCTCCAGCCGCCAGTCAGACTGCGACTACGGCTGTATCCGTTCCAGTATTCCTGCTGATTAGCGGACAACGCCAGGGAACCCAGAGGACCAAGATCCTGACTGAGACTGAGTTGTGCCCGACTTTTGAGTATCGTTCGGTTGACTCTCTCTGCGGTGTGGTAACTGTTACTGGCCTCATCAAAGTCATAATATCCATCCGTAGCATAACGGTATCCGGCGAGCGTCATACTGGTGCCTGTGACTTCAAAACGCTTGCTGTAGCGGGCGCGCCAAGATTGCCCTGTCTGCTTTTCTCCGCTGGAAAAATGAGTCTGCGCATGGGTAACATCGAGCGACAGTGCTCCCAAAATTCCCAGAGCCTGTCCCACGCCCAGCATACCGGAACGGTAGTGTTCCGCTGCGATAAGGCCTGCATACAACGATGTACTGTTCAGTACGCCATACAGAAATTCAGCCTGTATAAAGCGCTGCGCTTGCGTATCGCGACTGTGATAGTAATGTGCGCCAAACTTGCCTGCGGTAGCCGAATATTTAAGCGCACCCTGGCGTATTGATATCGGCGGTGAGGCGAAGGACTGTGTCCAGCTGCGGACTGAACCATCCTCTTCGCGTACGGTTATCTGAAGGTCGCCTGAGGTAGAGGTGGCATACAGGTCATCGATGATAAATGCCCCCGGAGAGACAAAGGTCTGGTAAAGCAGGTTGCCGTTCTGTCTGATTTCCACCGTGGCATTAGTCACCGCCACGCCGGTTATCTGCGGCGCATAGCCCTGTTGGCTGTCGGGCAGCATACTGTCTTGTGTGCTCAGGCTGACGCCCCGAAAGCTGAAACTGTCGAAGATAATCCCGGGGCTGCTGGTATCGCCCATCACTAAGCGCGAGCGCAGGCTGCGGATGTCGCGCTCAAGCCGGGTTTCCAGATTCTGCCACTGGCCGCGGGCAGCGTTGGCCTGATAGTAGCCTGTGTTTCTCAGACGCCATGCGCCAAAATTGGCCCCGCTGCGGAAATTCACATACTGGGTACTGGTGTTTTGTCCGAGGTTTCTGTTGTGATTTTCCGACCCGCTGGCACTGTAGGAAGTAAACAGAAAGGGCAGGCCATCGTCCCATTGCTCCGGGGGAATATACCCACGAGCACGGTTATCCATCGCCGCCTGAGGAATGCTGATATCCAGAATACCGCGTCCAAAATCAAACGGTGTCTCCGCTCCGGGAAGTAACGCCTCCAGGTGGGTAATAATGGCGTCCGGAGCAAGGTTCTTGATGCCGGGAATAACCTGCGTTTTGACACCCAGCGTGCCGAGCAGCTCGGGGGTGAGTTCGGGGCATAATCGGTTATCACAGGCGACAAAATTCATCCGGTATCGGCCAGCGTCACTGCGGTTGACGCGCACGTTTACGTCGTACTCTCCGGGCATCTGGATATCGGTACGTGACAGAAGATCCAGATCGATTTGTTGTCTCTGTTCATCCGTAAGATTAAGGGAGTTGACGTTAAAATAGAGTTCGGCCCGGACGCTCCGACTCCCGTACAGCACACAAAAGATGGCTGCCGTCAGGGCTGTGAGTTGCCCTGCGGATAACAGTTTGCGCATGGTCGTCCTCAGAACGTGAACTTGACGTCTTGTGTGATGCCGCCGAAGTCATTAATGGTGCGCCAGATAACCGTAGAAGGCGTGCCTGCTGGTGAGGGCACCAGAAGCTGGCTATAGGGCTGAATTGTCCCCGGGCGTTCAACTTTCTTTCCGTTGATGACGACGCTTGCGAGAGAGACGACATACGGCGTCGGGTTATCAAAACGCACTCCGCCGCTGACCGAATTCACCTTCAGACTTTCCCCGGCCCGGGAAGCCGCTTCAGACGTCAGTCCGACCGGGCGATAAATCAGCTTGATAATGTTCTGTGTGGCGATCACCATTCGCTGCGGGTTGTTTTTCCGCTCTGTGGCGGGGACGGCACGAACGTTAAGCTGGAACTGCGTTTCACGGTCATTGGGCAGTGATTGCCCGACGTAGACCACGCGTATAGCGATAGTGTCGTTCTGCCCTAGCTTGGAGACCGGTGGCGTGGTGACGAAAGGAATCGCCTGGGTGTTGCGGTTCTTGTCGGACACCCAGGTTTGTACCAGTTGAGGCGTACTTTTCCCTCGGTTTTCAAGGGCAATGCTGGCCTCTTTTTTTGCCGCATCATAAATAAGGCGGGTGCCACCCAGAGTGAGTCCGTCAGCAAGTACAGATAAAGGAAGAAGTGCGGCACCAAAGAGGCACATTGCGTATTTTAAGGTCATTGTCTGGCTCCGGAATAAAAAAGGCCGGTAAAGCAAGGTTATTACCGGCCATCACCGAACGTTATCAGCTGTAATCGATAGTGAAGGTCACGTTGGTATCGATATCTCCACCGGTTTTTGCCGTGGCGGTATCGCTGACCAGATAGGCGTTGAATTTGCCGGTTGCTGACACTACATCCTCGCCCAGTAAGGAGAGGCCGGTGTTGCTGTTCGATACGTCGGTGGTGTAGTAGGTGCCGCTGGCGCCGGCGTCTTCAATACGGATACCGACGCCGGTGATGCCGGATGCAAAGAGTTCAGGTCGGGCAGAAGAGCCCAGAGAAGTCCCGGTGAAGGTGATCTTAGGTGCGTTCTCAACGGCACACTCGGTCAGCTCAATGCTGAATGGCGTACTGACCGTCGATGCTCCTGCCGTGGCCAGAGTGATATTGCTGACCTGACCAAAATCCACGGTTCCGCTGGTTGAAGAGGTCCCTGCAGTATTATTTACAGAACACGCAGCGGCTGAGATGGTGCCGATAAAATTAATAGTACCGTCTGCTGCATTCGCGACACTTGATAAACCCGCAGCGGCGAGCACTAAGGCAATTTTGCCAAATTGGTATAATTTCATTCGATATATTTCCTTCGAGGCTATTAATGGTGCTGGTTAATCATTAATGCGTATCTGCACAAAGCAAACACAACAATTAATATTGTTTTCGTCACCTAGGATACGGTTGGTGCGTTAAATTGAAACTGAAATAATATTTATTCTTTTTAGTTCAATTAACTTCAGGTGGGGTGGGGTTAACTCAGATCTTATGAAATCTTATTTTTTGTTTGGTGTTTTATTTATTGCATTGATATGTATGGGTTTTGTTTGTTGGTTCGAACTTAAGTGAAGATGGGAGTGGCTTTTCTGTGGCACAAGTTGAGATGAGCCAGTTCTTCCTGTTCATAAAATAAAAGGTACAGAATTTAAATGTTTTGGCCCTGGATGATATTGTTTTGGCTGATATTTAACCAATTAAATTGGTGCGGTGTTTCAGAATGGGGGGTATTTTTTTACTGGGAGGATTAAAGGAACGAAAATATTAACATGAACTCCCGTGTTTTTTATCAAAATACATGATTCTTTCACCGGATGATTTGCAGTAGATTACTCCGTGGCTGATACGATAAACATTGCAGCGAGCGCTATCCCGCAGAGCTTCAGGCGCGGGTAGGGCGGTAGTCGCAACGGGCTGGCGGGTCACCGTCGGCCCGGTATTCGTCATCGTTACTCGCTATAGCGCAGCGCATCAATCATCAGCGCGAACGCCGGCGGATGCTGCTTTCGGCTGGGGTAGTAGAGGTAGTAGCCGGGGAAAGCGGGGCACCATGCCTCCAGTACCTGAACCAACGCTCCGCAACGGACCGACTCTGCAATCACATCTTCCGGTACGCAGGCGATGCCAAAGCCGGACTGCGCCGCATCAATCCTTTCTGACAGCAGATTGAAGGTCAGCTGTCCCTCAACCCGCACGCGCAGCGGTTTACCCTCGCGCTCGAACTCCCAGTGATACAGGCCACCGGCGGTAGGCAGGCGCATATTGATACAGCGGTGATGCTGCAGATCATGGGGCGTTTCCGGGGTGCCGTTGGCGGCAAAATAGTCGGGGGAAGCCACCACCGCCATGCGCATATCCGGGCCGATTCTGACGGCAATCATGTCTTTATCGACGCTTTCCCCTAGCCGCACACCGGCATCGAAACGGCCATCCACGATATCCACGAAGCCGTTATCCACCACCAGCTCGACATTGATTTCCGGGTATTCCCGCAGAAACGGTTTCAGCTTCGGCCACACCAGGCTGCGAACGGCGTGTTCACCTGCGGACAGACGGAGATTGCCAGATGCCGTGCCGTTCAGCTGGATCAGCATCTCCAGCTCTTGTTCAAGTTCGGCGAGGCGTGGCTCCAGGCTGGCAATGATGCGCTCACCGGCCTCCGTCGGGGAGACGCTGCGGGTGGTTCGGGTCAGCAGACGCAGGTTTAAACGCGCTTCCAGCGCCTTGATGGCATGGCTGAGCGCGGATTGTGAGACGCCGAGTTTGCCGGCCGCGCGGGTGAAGCTTCGCTCCCTCGCTACCGCCAGGAAGATTTGCAGTTCGTTGAAGTTCTCTTTAAGCATCGGCGAATTTCCTTATTGAGCCTGGTCAGCTGCAGGCCGCACTCATGAAGATCGTTCATAGACGCAATCATTTTAGCCCGGTTACTGAGAACAATGGCAAGCGGTATCCTGTTTTTAACGTCATTTTGGTTACTGAATACAGAAGGTGTTCCATGAAAATTCTTATTGCAGGCGCGACCGGTAGCGTCGGCCTCCCGGTCGTAGAGACCGCCATCGCCATGGGCCATCAGCCCAGAGCATTGGTCAGAAATCGTCAGAAAGTGCGGGTGTTACCTCGCCAGACCGAGGTGTGCTACGGCGACGTGGCTCTGCCTGAGACGCTGGCGGAAGCGGTGAAAGAGATTGATGCGGTGATTTTTACCCTCGGCTCCGACGGCCAGGGGCGTATCGGCGCCCGGGCGATTGATTACGGCGGCGTGCGAAATATCCTGCGCCTGCTGGAGGGAACCCAGGTGCGGATCGCTCTGATGTCGACCATTGGGGTCACAGAGCGGCTCAGCAGCTGGAACCAGCGTACCGAAGTCCATGACTGGAAACGGCGCGCCGAGCGTCTGGTCCGGGCCAGCGGGCATCCGTATACCATCGTCCGGCCGGGCTGGTTTGATTACAACAAGGATGATGAGCACCAGCTTGTGATGCTGCAGGGCGACCGTCGCCACGCCGGTACGCCGGATGATGGCGTGATTGCACGGGCGCAAATTGCGCAGGTGCTGATTTGTGCACTCACCAGCGATGCCGCGAAAAACAAAACCTTTGAGCTGGTGGCGGAGAAAGGGGAGGGGCAACGGGATCTCAACCCGCTGTTTGCCGCGCTTCAGGCGGATCGGCCGAAAGATATCGACGCTATTCTGGATATCGACAATATGCCGCTTGCTGAGGAGCCAGCTGGGATTGTCAGTGAGCTAAATTCTTTTCTGAATCAATATGATGAAGTGAAATCTCTTTCCTGACAAAGATGTCAGGGTCTCGTCAGGTCTCCGACAGGCGAGATCCGTATACTGTTTTTCAAGGATGTAAATAATGACGCAGAGACGTTTAATTTAAACGTGGCGGAATATATCCCCTTTCACTTTTTTATTTAACGAGGTATCCGGTATGAAAGCGATCTTAATTTCCGCAGTACTTATCAGTTCAGGCCTGTTTAATGTAGCCAATGCAGCCCAACTGGTGAATGACGCCGCCGGTAAAGAGAAAATCGGCGTTGTCTCCGCCAGCAATGCGCTGACGCTGGATGAGTTGTCCGATGCCTTATCTCAGAAGGCCGATAAGCAAGGCGCCAGCGAGTATAAAATTCTGTCAGCGACCGGTAATAATCGTCTGCATGGTGTTGCCGAAATCTATAAATAATAGATTCACGACATCTTCGGTTGATATCGTTGTTTCTCTAACGTGAGTACTCATTTATGTTTAAAACAGAAGATATCATCGAAGACATTACTGACTGGATCGACCGGAATATACATCAACCGCTGAAGATAGAAGATGTTGCCGCCCGTGCAGGATATTCTAAATGGCATCTTCAGCGTGTTTTTTTTCAGGTAATGAACGTAAGCCTGGGGAAATATATCCGGGAGCAGAAACTGAATCTGGCGGCAAAGGATTTAGTGGAAACCGATGAGGCGATTATCAATATTGCCTGCAAATATGGTTTTGATTCGCAGCAGACCTTCACCCGGGTATTTTCACGGCATTATCGCCTGCCACCCTCGCGCTACCGACATGTGAATCGATATCAGAGCTAAATTTAGACGGTTAGCGAAATCCACCATATCTGAATGATTCACCACTCGCCCTGCATCGACGTCCGCAAGAGCCGCCATTGAGCCCCAGATTGCCTGTGTCCTGACTGCCGCTATTTAAAGAATGTATAGATAACCCTTCTGGCAGTGAATACCACAGCTACCCGGTATTAAATACACTCCCCTACGGCAACGCGTCAGAGAGGAAAGGGCTGTAACGCAGCATTCCTGGTCTGATGTCTATCGTTGTCGAAAACATCGGCAGAATAAATTGTAAATCATCTTCACTTAGGGTTTTTCAATGCGAAATTATTCAGATATGCCTTTGCAGGGCAATCGGGATCTCCAGACTTGCGCCAGTATTTTATCCGATACGGGCATTGAGTTTAATGGCGATCGTTGTTTTGATATCAGAGTTAACAATGACAATTTATTTAAACGCCTGCTGGCCCAGGGGTCGCTTGGGCTAGGCGAAAGCTATATGGATGGCTGGTGGGAGTGCGATCACATTGATGAGATGATTGAGAAAATCCTCATCGCCCATATCGATTCGGCATTACCCCCTAATTTCGGCGATCGCCTGCGGATCATCAAATCCAGATTAACCAATCTGCAATCCAAAAAACGCGCCTGGATTGTCGGGAAAGAGCATTATGATCTCGGCAACGATCTGTTTCACCTGATGCTCGATCCCCATATGCAATATTCTTGTGGCTACTGGGCAAATGCCCGCGATCTGGCGACGGCGCAGCAAGACAAACTGAGGCTGATTTGCGAAAAATTGCAATTACAGCGCGGTATGACCTTGCTGGATATAGGCTGTGGATGGGGCGGTCTGGCGCGTTATGCCGCGGAAAACTACGGCGTCTCCGTGACCGGCATAACCATATCTGCCGAGCAGCAAAAAATGGCCCAGGAACATTGTGCGCTCTGTGATGTTGAGATCCTGCTGCAGGATTATCGCGACCTCGACCGAAAATTCGACCGGGTTGTGTCGGTGGGTATGTTTGAACATGTTGGCCCGAAAAACTATGCCACCTATTTTGATGTAGTAGACCGCAATCTCGTTGCTGACGGTATTTTTCTGCTGCATACCATTGGCGCCAACAAAACCGATCTCAGCGTTGACGCCTGGATTAACAAATATATCTTCCCAAACGGCTGCCTGCCTTCTGTCGCGCAAATTGCTTCGGCCAGCGAATCTCACTTCATTATTGAAGATCTGCACAACTTCGGCGCGGATTATGACCTGACCCTGATGGCCTGGCTGGCGCGCTTTCAGGAGCACTGGCCGCAGCTTGAAAAAAACTACAGCGACAGATTTTATCGGATGTTTACCTACTATCTGACGGCCTGTGCAGGAGCCTTTCGCGCAAGAAACATCCAGCTGTGGCAAATTGTTTTTACGCGCGGCCACCGCGGCGGCCTACGCGTCCCGCGCTGATTGCCTTAATAGAAGAAAGGGTAATTCTCCAGGGTTTCGATGGCATTGTTGATAAAATTCTTAGCCGCCGGCGAACGTTCATGTGAGCGGCTAATTAACGTTAATGGGACATACGCCCCTTCGTTATCAAAATCACAGAAAACGACGCCGGAAGCGGTGTGGCTCATGACTTTCATTGACGCAGGAATAATCGAAATCCCAAGACCGGCACCAACCAGGCTAATAATGGAGGAGAGTTGCGGCGCCATCTGTTTAATCTGCGGCGTATACCCGGAATTATCGAAGAGGGAGATAATCGTATCGTATAACTGTGCACTATAATCTCGTGGGCAGACGATTAACTCCTCATTAACCAGTTGCGCTAATGTGATTTTATTTTTCTGAATCAACGGGTGATTATCAGGTAACACGATGCTCAGCGGTTCGCGCATCAACAGATGCATTTCGGCCTGTTCATTATCGAGGTGATCGGTACGGACAAACGCCAAATCAATAGAGCCATTTTGGATCATATTAATTAATTCAGCAGTATGCGCTTCCTCAAGCTGCAAAGTGACATCGGCAAATTGACTCTTAAACTGTTTAATACTGCGGGTAACCACGGTATTAAATACCGAAGAAGAGGTAAAACCGATTTTGAGTACCCCTTTTTCCCCTCTCGATGCCAGCAAGGCTGCGCGCTTTGCGTTTTCAACCAGGCCCGGTAGCTGTCGGGTTTCTTCATAAAAAGCGCTGCCCGCCGCGGTTAGCTCAACGCCTCGTGCCACGCGATGAAACAACCTGGTGCCAATCTCATTCTCCAGATCGCGTATTTGTAAACTTAATGGCGGCTGGCCAATACCGAGCGCCTCAGCGGCGTAAGTAAAACTTTTGGCATCAGCGACAGCTAAAAAATAGCGAATATGTCTTAACTCCATTGAAGCACCTGGCGTGAAAGTGAGTTCGGGATGATTCAGGTGCTAAGTAGTGGAATGACTCAGCACCTGAATAAATATAGCATAGCTTGCCGGACTTAACGGTGCTGGGTATATTTTACCCAGCACTCTTCATGGCTGCGGTTTGTTGGTACTTTTTTATAAACATGATAGCCAATGGAAAATGCCCACTCCAGTGCCGAGTCATAATTATCAAAGAGGCAAACCTCTTTTCCCTCAACCCGCACAACAATCGCGCCAGCATTATTCTCTTCAACAAATGCATTTTTGATCATAACATTATCCTCATTATTTAAAATCACCTGGTTGATGTTCATTTCAGAAAACAGCTTTAATTATATGAACTCCATAAAGGCGTAACAATAATGGGAGAAATCATTTGCGATATGTTTTATATATACCAGCAGGAATGATTACATTGTTAGTGTCAGTTGCTTTATTAAAATACAAAATTACTCTACATATATTTAAATGACATGATGCTACTGCCAATATGATTTATACAAATCGTACATACAGTTAACAATGCGATGGCGGTGGGTTGTTTGTTCACAACTGTGTGCTTCTGGGCAGAAGGGCGGTTTTTTCTACTCATTTCGTGATAATTGACGTGATGCTACCCAAGATTCTCAGAGCAGTAAGGGGGTGAGTTCGAGCTGGAATGTTGGACAGTACTTGATGGAAATGGTGCCGATAATAGGAGTCGAACCTACGACCTTCGCATTACGAATGCGCTGCTCTACCAACTGAGCTATATCGGCCCTGAGAGGGACGTGATCGCCGGGCGAATCACGGGGTAAAAGGTTAAAACTAAGTGGGTGACGCGTCAATGGCCTTATGAATCAAACGGCTACTTTTGCATCACCCGCTTAGCATTAAGCACGAATCGTATCGTCGCCGAAACCGATCCATTTATAGGTCGTTAACGCTTCCAGGCCCATCGGGCCACGGGCGTGCAGCTTCTGCGTGCTGACCGCCACTTCCGCGCCGAGGCCAAACTGGCCGCCGTCGGTGAAGCGGGTAGAGGCGTTGATGTATACCGCTGAGGAATCCACTTCGTTGATAAAACGGTTGGCGTTGCTCAGGGTACGGGTCAGGATGGCATCCGAATGCTGGGTGCCATGCGTGCGGATGTGCTCGATGGCTTCATCCAGGCCGGCAACCACTTTCACGTTCAGATCCAGCGACAGATACTCGTCGTCGTACTGTGCCGCTTGCACCGGTTCGACGCTTGCCGGACCGGCCTGCAGCACCGGCAGCGACAGGGCGTCGGCATGCAGCGTCACGCCGCTCTCCGCCATCTGTTTGCTGAGGGCCGGCAGGAAGCGCCCGGCGATATCCTGATGCACCAGCAGCGTTTCGGCAGAGTTACAGGCGCTCGGGCGTTGAACCTTGGCGTTGACGATAATTTTCAGCGCCTCGGTGATGTCGGAAGAATCATCAATAAAGATATGACACACGCCGATGCCGCCGGTGATCACCGGAATCGTCGACTGCTCGCGGCACAGCTTGTGCAGGCCAGCGCCGCCGCGCGGGATCAGCATGTCGATATACTTATCCATCTTCAGCATCTCGCCAACCAGCGCACGGTCCGGGCTCTCAATGGCCTGGATGGTCGCCGCCGGTAATCCGCACTCCTGCAGGGCCTGCTGAATCACTTTTACCGTCGCGGCATTGGTTCGCCACGTCTCTTTTCCGCCACGCAGAATCGCCGCGTTACCGGTTTTCAGGCACAGGGAGGCGACATCAACGGTCACGTTAGGACGCGCTTCATAAATGACGCCAACTACCCCCAACGGGACGCGACGACGTTCGATCCGCAGCCCGCTATCCAGCAGACCGCCGTCGATGACCTGGCCGACCGGATCCGCCAGATTGCAGACCTGGCGCACATCGCTGGCAATTCCGCTTAACCGTGCCGGGTTGAGCGCCAGACGGTCGAGCAGCGCGTCGCTCAAACCATTAGCACGAGCTTCCTCCAGATCTTGCGCATTCGCGCGCAGGATCTCGTCGGTCTGCGCTTCAAGATAATCGGCAATTTTTTCCAGAACCTGATTCTTTTCGCGACTGGAAAGCTGCGCGAGTTTGTATGAGGCCGCTTTGGCAGCAATGCCCATTTTTTCCAGCATTGGAAGCTCCTTAACGGATGATCATATCGTCACGATGGACCGCCACCGGACCGTATTCATAGCCCAGAATGGCATCAATCTGCTGCGAGTGTTGCCCGGCAATCATGCGCAGGGCATCGCTGTTGTAACGGCTGACGCCGTGGGCAATATCACGACCTTCGCTATTACGAATGCGGATAACCTCGCCACGGGAGAAGTTGCCGGTCACGATTTTGATCCCTTTCGGCAGCAGGGAGCTGCCTCTTTCCAGAATGGCCAGCGTCGCACCGGCATCGACGGTAATTTCACCCGCCGGCGGGGCGCCAAAGATCCAGCGTTTGCGGTTCTCCAGCGGTGATTCCTGCGCATGGAAGCGGGTTCCTACCGACACGCTTTCCATGACATCGGCAATCACGCCTGGGCGGTTGCCGGCAGCAATAATAGTGTCGATGCCCGCGCGGCAGGCGACGTCGGCGGCCTGCAGCTTGGTGCCCATTCCGCCGGTTCCCAGACCAGAAACGCTATCGCCGGCAATGGCTCGCAGCGCGTCATCAATGCCGTAAACGTCTTTGATCAGTTCCGCCTGCGGGTTGTTGCGCGGGTCTGCGGTGAACAGCCCCGGCTGGTCGGTCAGCAGCAGCAGTTTGTCGGCACCGGCCAGAATAGCCGCCAGTGCGGAAAGATTGTCATTGTCGCCGACTTTAATTTCAGCGGTGGCCACGGCGTCATTCTCATTAATGACCGGCACAATGTTGTTATCCAGCAGCGCGCGCAGGGTATCGCGGGCGTTGAGGAAGCGCTCGCGGTCTTCCATATCGGCGCGGGTCAGCAGCATCTGGCCGACGTGAATACCGTAAATAGAAAACAGCTGTTCCCACAGCTGGATCAGACGGCTTTGTCCTACCGCCGCCAGAAGCTGTTTGGACGCAATGGTCGCAGGCAGTTCCGGGTAGCCGAGATGCTCACGTCCGGCGGCAATGGCCCCGGAGGTCACAATGACAATGCGGTGACCCATTGCGTGCAGCTGTGCGCACTGGCGCACTAATTCGACGATATGGGCGCGGTTCAGGCGACGGGATCCGCCTGTTAAAACACTGGTGCCCAGTTTTACCACCAGCGTCTGGCTATCACTCATGATTCTCTGCCGTTCAAAAGGAATATCGATATCGAGCTGATGTTTTAACAGGACTCACGCCGCTTGCCAACACTTGCCGCGTCGGGCGAACCACTTTATTGCGCGAGATCGGGCATTGTGGCGATGCCTCGTGACGAATTTATGACAGAAACATCTAAATACTCTTTTTTATAAAAAGTTCCACATTGTCATAAATTTTTAATATCGGGGCGTTAAAAAACCTCCTGTTTTCACGGGGGCCTTCGCCCGGAATTGATTAGCGCGTATAAATAAATCACCAGGACTGAATAATGAAAAAGAGCTCACTGGCATTAATGATGATGGCTTTTGTCGCATCTTCCGCTACACAAGCAGCAGAAGTTTATAATAAAGACGGCAACAAACTGGACGTCTATGGCAAAGTCAAAGCGATGCACTACTTCAGCGACTATGACAGTAAAGATGGCGACCAGACCTATGTGCGTTTTGGTATTAAAGGTGAAACGCAGATTAACGATCAACTGACCGGCTATGGTCGCTGGGAATCTGAATTCTCCGGCAACAAAACAGAAAGTGACTCCACCCAGAAAACCCGCCTGGCGTTTGCCGGTGTGAAACTGAAAAACTACGGCTCTTTCGATTACGGTCGTAACCTCGGCGCGCTGTACGATGTTGAAGCCTGGACCGATATGTTCCCGGAATTCGGCGGCGACTCTTCCGCGCAGACCGATAACTTTATGACCAAACGTTCCAGCGGCCTGGCAACATACCGCAATACCGACTTCTTCGGGGTGATCGACGGCCTGGATCTGACCCTGCAATATCAGGGTAAAAACGAAGATCGCGACGCCAAGAAACAGAACGGCGACGGTTTCGGCACCTCATTAAGCTATGACTTTGGCGGCAGTGATTTCGCCGTCAGCGCGGCCTACACCAGCTCTGACCGTACCAACGACCAGAACCTGCTGGCACGCGGCGTGGGCTCCAAAGCCGAAGCCTGGGCTACCGGCCTGAAATATGACGCCAACAATATCTACCTGGCGACCATGTATTCTGAAACCCGCAAGATGACGCCAATCACTGGCGGCTTCGCTAACAAAGCGCAGAACTTTGAAGTCGTGGCTCAGTACCAGTTCGACTTCGGTCTGCGTCCGTCCCTGGGCTATGTCCTGTCGAAAGGCAAAGACATCGAAGGTATCGGCAACGAAGATCTGGTCAACTATATCGATGTCGGTTTGACCTATTACTTCAACAAAAACATGAACGCCTTTGTTGATTACAAAATCAACCAGCTGAACAGCGATAATAAGCTCGGCATCAACGATGACGACATCGTGGCGCTGGGGATGACTTATCAGTTCTGATGAGACGCCGCCCCGCAGGGATGGCGAGGCACAAAGACCAACCGCAGCATAATAGCTGCGGTTTTTTTATGGCGGGAAATTAATGATTTTTTGCCAGATGCTGCGGGTCGCTGTTCATGGTGACCTGCGCGTTATACTCCTTCGGCAGGCGGCGCGCCTGATAGAATACCGAGTTCCAGTACGGGTTATCTAATGAAGAGCGCATCACTCCCTGGCTGCTCGAGGCGTGCAGGAAATTGTGCTCCGTATCGTAGAACCCGACGTGCATCCCGCCGTGGATCCGGAAGAACACCAGGTCCCCAGGACGCAGCTGCTGGCGGCTCACGCGAACGCCCATATGCAGCAGATCGCCGGTGGTGACGCGCTCCATCGGCAAATTGAAACGGTCTTTGAGCGTGCGCCAGACGAAGCCCGAACAGTCGACGCCGCTTTTGGCCGTGCCGCCCCATTCATAAGGTGTGCCGTCCCAGGTGTGCATTTGATCGTGCAGGGCCGCGACGACCGGGATCAGATCGTCCGATCCGCTATCGATCGGCTCATAGTGATGGTGGGCCGTGGTTTTAGGTGGCTTTTTAGCCGACGATGAACATCCTGCCAAAATCAAAAAAGGAATAAATAATAAAACAAGGGACAGTTTAGGCTTCATATCATTATTTTCATGTCAGGGGATCGACCGTCGTCTTTTATAACGTATTCTCCATATCGCCAGAAATGGTTAGTGAAAAATTTACGAAACCTTACGTATGGAAAACCACCACATTCCGTTTTTTTAACATGCTGATTAAATATCCTGGAGTAATCCGTGGTGTTGTTTATTAATAAACAATTTCACGCTGAAACCATATTTAGTGAAAAATAATAAGACTCATCTTATTTAACTTTATCTTCCAGCGGTGGGGCAGGTGAAAGATCCTCATCATCCCGCCATTGCGCGGCGGGGCTGGCGTCCAGTACTTTGTTCGTTCAGGGAACTTTTGAGGCCAACTTATGCATCTGGATTTTCGCCAACTGCGCAACTTTGTGGCGTTGGTTGAATATGGCAGCTTTCACCGCGCCGCAGAGGCGGTATGCCTGTCGCAATCGGCATTCAGCCGCAGCATTCAGGCGCTGGAGCAGAGCGTCGGCCATCCGTTATTCGACCGGCAAAGTAAACTACCAACGCTGACGCTGCACGGGCAAAAGCTGCTGCCTTACGCTCGCCGTTTCCAGGAGCTTAACGTTGAGCTCAGCAGCCTGCTGTGTGAAGCCGATGACGACCAGAATGGCGAAGTGGCGTTCGGCTGCGGGCCGGCCCCCGCGGCGCGTCTGATCCCGGCGGCCATCGGCGCGTTTCATCGTCGTCTGCCACAGGCGAGAGTGCGGTTTCAGGTCGACAACTGGTTTGCCCTGCATCACGCCCTGACTACCCAGCAGTATCCTTTCGTGGTGGCCGATAGCTGGCACGCCGAGCTGGATCCGCAACTGCGGGTTCAACCGCTTAGCCCGCAACGTTGTTTCTTCGTCTGCCATGCCGATCATCCTCTGGCTCGCCGGGGGCCGGTCTCCATTCAGGAGATGCTGCGCTACCCCTTTGCCGCGCCGTACCTACCGCCGGGCGTGAGAAAAGTGCTGGCGACCCTCAGCCAGCAGCAGGATTTCACGCCGGCGATCCAGTGCGATCACATCTATGCGCTGTTGTCGACGCTGGCGGCGACTCAGGCTATCAGCTTTGCCAGTGAAGATGGTTTCGCCCTGTGCCAGCACAGCCATCGCCTGGTGAGGCTGGAGCTCAGCGACCTTCCGGAAGAGTGGCGGCTGATGCAGACCCGGTTTGCCATTATCTCTCCGGTGCACTCCGCCCGCTTACCGCTGGTCGACGCGCTGATCGATATTATTCTGCACACCGACCGCCAGCATCAGATCGCGCTGCTGGCGCAGGAGGAGGGGGCTTAGCCGGCGTGCGCCGCCTGGCCTTTCGCATCGTACTGCGGCCAGTGATTTTCCAGCTGCTGTGCCTTCAGGGCCTGTTCGACAAACTGGCCGTCTACCCACTGGCTGACCTCAACGCTGTTGCGGATCAATCGGCCCGATTTGGCCTGCTCGACGCTGCTGCTGAAGCTGTCGGTGAGGAAAGGATCGATCCGCGGCGAGGTGGTGAAGTTGAGATCCTCGGGGCGCAGATCTTCAAGGAACAGCGCCTGTGGGATCTGGCTCTGCTGCGCCATCTCCGCCGACCAGGCCTCGCGATTGGCCGGGTTGCTGATTTCGGCGGCGTTTTTCACTAGTACATCAATAATTTGCTGAGTAGCCTGCGGCCAGGCCTGAATAAACTCCTGGGTGCCAAGGAAGCCCGCCTGGGTCGTGTTCTGGCGGCCTGAATCGCCGCTCTTCACCACCACGTTAATCTTATCGCCGCGTAGCGCCAGCAGTGAAACGCCGCCCCATACCGCATCAACACGGCCGGCCGCCAGCGCGGCTTTCCCGGCGCTCCAGTCAAGATTGATGACCTGCATACTGCGTTCGTTAAGCCCGACGGTTTGCAGCGCCCGGTCGAAGGCCAGCTGGTCCGCCGTCCCGCGATAGACCGCCACGCGCTTACCGCGCAGATCCGCCAGCTGCTTAATTCCCGATGCCGTGGTTGCCGCGAGGTAAGAATCAGACCCCCGGCTGCCCAGCAGCAGGCGCGTCGGGAGGCCGTTGGCCTTGCCGATAATCGCCGCCAGGTCGCCGAGATAGACAAAATCGAGCTGGCGGTTCGCCAGCGCTTCATTCACCGCCGGACCTGCCCCTTTAAAAAACTGCCACTGCACCTCTATGCCCTGCGGTTTAAACACCGCTTCCAGTTGATGGCGGATAAACGCCATGCCGACCGGGCCTTCAATAAACGGTTTGCTGCCGGCGCTCTGATCCGGCACGCCGATACGAATGGTGCGCAGGCTGTCGGCCTGCACGCTGGCGACCAGGGCGATGACGGCGGTCAACGCGACGGCGGTACGGATAAAAAATGCTTTCATCATAAAGGGTGACTCCCGAGTTTTTTTCTCACCCTAAAGAGGCTAACCGCCTGCTGTTAAATGCTTTTATTGGCAGAGCAAAGGTAAAAAAAAGCTAAATCACGGCCCGCGTGGTCGCCAGGCTGAGATGCATTTTCTGCATCGGGATTATTCAACAAACGCAATGGCGATGGGCGGCAAAGCACGTTTTTATAGCGACATGATTTCACAACACGTGGACCGTTATGTCGCTGATTCTCTTGAAAAGACGCAGATTTTTCTGGCCCACCTTCAGGCTGAACGGTTGGCCCTGGCTGCTGCCCGCACTGGTATTGGGGCTGTGGTACCTCGCCGCCGCCGGGCACTGGATGCCGGAACAAATTCTGCCTGCGCCGGCGGTGGTGGCTGATACCGCACTGTCGCTGCTGGGCAGCGATCTGATGGGCCAGTGGGGCGTCAGCCTTCAGCACCTGGCGAGCGGGCTGCTGCTGGGGGTGATGGCGGGCACCCTGCTGGGGGCGCTGTTTGGCCTGGTGCCGGCCGCCGCCCGGCGCATTGAGCCGCTGTTTTATGCGCTGGCGCAGATCCCGACTCTCGGCTGGATCCCGCTGTTTATGGTGCTGTTTGGTATCGATAACGGCCTGAAGCTGGCGGTTATCGTCAAAACCACCATCGTGCCGATGACCATCAACACTCAGCAGGCGGTGACCAGCGTGCCGTTAACGTTGGGGGAAGCGGCGCAGGTGATGAACTTTTCCCGCTGGCAGCGCCTGCGTTGGCTGGTGATCCCCGCAAGTCTTCCGGGTTGGTTCACCGGCCTGCGGCTGGCGCTTTCCCAGGCCTGGGTCTCGTTGATTGTGGTTGAACTGTTGGCCTCTTCCGAGGGCATCGGCTACCTGATGGTCTGGGGCCGTCAGCTGTTTCAGCTGGATATTGTCTTCGTCACCATTGCGGTGGTGGGCTTCAGCGGCTTGCTGATGGAGTGGGCGACCAACCGTCTCTACACCCGGCTGGTGTTCTGGCCGCAGCCTGCGCCTGGCCTTGATCTACGCCTGGCTTGGCAATATCGGTGCGGAATATTTCATGTCCTCCGGGACCGGCATCGGCAGCCTGATGATCAATGCGCAGCAGTTGCTTGATATGCCGACCATCCTCTGCGGGATGGTGCTGATTGGCCTTACCGGGGCGGCGCTGGATAAAGCCGGACGTTTACTGGAATTTCGCGCCACCCGCTGGCGCCAACAGGAGCAATGATGACCGCATCGACTTTGGTCTCTTTTCACCACGTGCGTAAATCCTGGCAACAGGTCACGGCGCTACACAATTTTAGCCTCGATATTGCCGCCGGCGAGCTGGTGGCGCTGGTCGGCAGCAGCGGCTGCGGCAAGTCGACGCTGCTGCGGATGCTGATTGGCCTTGAGCCGGTCACGCAGGGGGAGATCCGCGTGAATGGCCAGCCGGTTGTCGGAGTAGGAAAAGATCGCGGCATCGTGTTTCAGGAGCCGCGGCTGTTTCCCTGGCTGAAGGTTATCGACAACGTGATGCTTGGCCTGGCGGATGAACCGTTGAGCCGGGCGGAGAAGCGCCAGCGCGCGCTGGAGATGCTGGCGCGCGTGCAGTTGACTGAGTTCGCCGATGCGCTACCGGCGCAGCTTTCCGGCGGGATGGCTCAACGGGTCGCGATTGCCCGCGGGCTGATCGCACGTCCGCAAATTCTGATGCTTGATGAACCCTTCGGCGCGCTGGATGCCCTGACGCGCCACACCCTGCAGCAGGAGCTGCTGCGCATTCACCAGCAGGCGGGGACCACCACGTTGCTGGTGACTCACGATGTGGAAGAGGCCGTGGCGCTGGCCGACCGGGTGGTGGTGCTCTCGCCGCGCCCGGGGCGGATCCGTGAAGTGGTGACGCTGGCGCTACCGCATCCTCGTCAGCGCGATGAGGCGGGATTCGCCGCCGCCTGCCGCCAGATTCGTACATTGATTACTACTGCCTGATTTGACTATTTAAGGAGTGACAACATGGGACATCCTTCCGTCTACCCGACCGGGGCCACGCTTTACGATCCGCAGCGAGCGTGGAGCGGCTATACCGTTTTCCAGGCGACCGAACATGGCGCGGTGCTGGTGGACATGAACGGCAACGTGGTCCGTGAATGGCCCGAGCTACATGGTTTTCCGAATAAAATCCTGCCCGGCGGGGCGATCCTTGGCCACAGCGGCGAGCGCGATCCCCGCTACGGCATGCAGGATATGCTCGATCTGATTCAGGTGGACTGGGATGGCAACATCACCTGGCGATTCGAGCGCTATGAACAGGTCAACGACCCTGGGCATCCGCCGCGCTGGATGGCGCGCGCGCACCATGATTATCAACGGGCGGGGAACCCGGTGGGCTATTACGCACCGGGGCTGGAGCCACAGGTGGAGGGCGGTAATACCTTAATTCTTGCCCATACCAACCTGATCAACGAGGCGATTTCCGACAAGCTGCTGCTGGATGACACCATCATCGAAGTCGACTGGCAGGGCAACGTGGTGTGGGAATGGCGATGCAGCGATCATTTTCACGAACTGGGCTTTGACGAGGCGGCGCGGACGGCGTTACGCAATAACCCCAATATGCGTGCCAGCGGCGGCGGCATGGGCGACTGGATGCACATTAACTCGATGTCGGCGCTGGGGCCCAACAAATGGTATGACGACGGCGATGCGCGTTTCCATCCAGACAACATCATCTGGGATGCGCGGGAATCCAATATCATCGCCATCATCGACAAACAGAGCGGGCGGATTGTCTGGCAGCTGGGGCCGGACTACAGCAAGCCGCAGCTGAAACATCTGGGCTGGATTATCGGCCAGCACCATGCGCATATGATCCCTCAGGGCTTACCGGGCGCTGGCAATATTTTGATCTTCGATAACGGCGGTTGGGCCGGATACGGTGCCCCTAATCCGGCCTCGGCGGATGGCGTGAAAAATGCCTGGCGCGACTATTCGCGGATCCTTGAGATCAACCCGGTGACGCTCGATATCGAATGGCGCTATTCGCCGTATGAGGCGGATCTTCCGCAGCCGACTGATTCGTACCGCTTCTATAGCCCTTATATCAGCAACATGCAGCGCCTCGAAAACGGCAATACCTTGATCAACGAAGGGTCCAACGGCCGCGTTTTTGAAGTTACCCGTGACCATGAAATCGTCTGGGAATATATCTCGCCATTCTGGGGAAAAACGTTAAATAACAATATGGTTTACCGCGCCTATCGGATCCCATATCACTGGATCCCGCAGCTGGCGCCGCCGGCAGAAACGGCGATCGCGGCGGTGGATGTGCGTACCCTGCGCCAGCCCGGCGCGGCGGCGGCGGGGCCTGCCCAGAGCGTGGTGCGCGTTGCCGGCGTGCAGCCTTACAGCAAAAGCGCCGATGCGCTGTGCGTGGCAACCGACAACGATACCCTGCGTCGCAGCCCGAAACTGTTCCGCGTCGCCGAGAGCCACTTTGTGCCGGTGAGCACGCAAAGCGAGCTGGCTGGCGAGCGTCCGGTTCTGTTGTTTGTCGGGGCCGAGCGCTGCGTCCACTGCCGTAAGCTGTGGCAACGGCTGAGCCATGAGACGCTCATCGACCAGATTGCGCCGCTGGAGACGCGTTACCTCGATGCCGATCGCCACCAGGCGCTGGCGCAACAGCTCGGAGTTCGCGGGTTACCTGCGCTGCTGGTGCTGAAATCCGGCAAGCCGACGACGCGGGCCCCGGCGGACCCATCCGTGGACAGTCTGGTGAACTGGTTACAAAGCGCGGTGTTGTAAGTCTCTCTGCGCCTGGCAAATCTGACCGTTTTGCCGCTCGTTTTGCTACCCTTTGCCCTACGTGCAGGCGAGTCATTCTCCTGTCATCTTCGTTAAGCATGCTCTGGCGAGCCAATTTTTGCTGAGTAGGGAAAGCGCAACATGTCCAACAATCTGACGATTTTCGACCTGGATAATACCTTGATTAAGGGCGACAGCAGCACGGTCTGGAGCCGCTTCCTGGTGCGGGAGGGTTGGGTGAGCGATCCGGCGTATCTGGCGCGGGAAACCCTGCTGATGGACGATTACGATCGCGGCGAGATGAATATCGCCGATTATGTCGCGTTGCTGCAGGCGCCTCTGAGCGGCGTGCCGCAGGCGGAGGTCGACGCGCTGGTGGCCCGCTGCGTGTGCGAAGAGATTGTGCCGCGGGTCTATCCGCAGGCGTGGGATCTCCTGCAAACCCTGCGCGCGCAGGGTGAACAGATGTTGGTGATTTCGGCTTCAGTCAGCCTGCTGGTTCACGCGGTGGCGAAGGCCTTGGGGATTGAGCAGGCGTTGGGGATCGATGTGGAGATGGCCGACGGCGGCTACAGCGGCGTGATTGCCGGTACGCCGAGCTATCAGCAGGGGAAGGTGGTGCGGCTGGCGGCGTGGCAACAGGCCCATCCAGAATATTCGGGTGAGGTGACGTTCTACACCGATTCGATTAACGACCTGCCGCTGTGCCTGCATGCCGACCATGTCCGGCTGGTCAATCCCTGTCCGCAGCTCACGGCGGCAAATACCCGGCACCAGTGGCCGGTGCTGGAGTGGCGGCTGTAAATTCCCCGGAGGCGGTGCTGCGCACCTGTCCGGGCTACCAGATTGCACTGGCCTGTAGCCCGGACAGGCGCATCGCGCCGCCTCCGGGAAACGCTAATCAGCTTTAAATAATGGCACCACGCTGCCGCCAATGTACCGGCGGCGCAGCCACGCGGAGAGCGTATCCATTGCCATCACCACCGCGACCAGCAACAGGGTGATAAACATCACAACGTCCCAGTTCCACAGGCGCATATTTTCCGCATAAATCAGGCCGATGCCGCCAGCGCCGACGAAACCTAACACCGCGGCGGAGCGGGTATTCGACTCGATCTGATACAGGCTCAGCGCCAGAAACGTCGGGAACGACTGGGTAAAAATGCCGAAGCGATGTTTCTGCAAGCCGTTGGCGCCCACGGCGGTCAGCCCGCGCCCTGGCGAACGGTCAACCGCTTCATGCCCTTCGGCGTACAGCCGCCCGAGCAGACCGGTATCCTGCATGATAATCGCCAGCACCCCGGCCAGCGGCCCAAGCCCTACGGCGCGCACGAAAATCAGCCCCCAGATGGCCATATCAATACCGCGCAGGACGTCAAACAGACGGCGCATCAGCAGGGCGATAAAGCCAGGGATAAGCCCGCGCATAATGTTGCGCGCCGCGAGGAAAGAGAGCAGCAGCGCAATCACCGTGGCGGTCAGGGTGCCGACGAAGACAATCGCCAGCGTGATGCCAATCTGCGTGAAGTAGTAGCGGAAGGGCCAGTTCCAGAAGTCATGCCAGACAAACATCCGCAGCAGATAGCGGCTGATTTGCTGCAGCCCGGTGGTCAGCTGCTCGCTGCTGATGCCGAACTGCATAAAGAACCAGACGTAATAGAGCACGCTCGCCAGCGTCAACAGCCCGACGAAACGCAAATAGCGCCCCTGAGCCCGATACAACTGCCGATGCTGCCGACGACTGGCGGCCACATCCGGTTGGTTTTGCCATTGACTCATTTTTTGCCCTCAAGAACCCACTGTCGCAGGCGGCCAGACAGCATATCCAGCAGCGACACCACGATGATAATCAGCAGCAGCGTGATGCTGACCTGATCGTAACGATCCAGTTTGATGTTGGTCATCAGCTCCTGGCCGATCCCACCGGCGCCCACCAGCCCAAGAATGGTGGACGAGCGGAAGTTAATCTCCAGGCGCATAAAACCGTAAGAGAGAAAGATCGGTTTAACCTGCGGCCACAATGCAAAACGGATCCGCTGTATCGGCGAGGCGCCGCACGCCAGCAGGCCGCGCACCGGCTTGTCCTGGGCGCTTTCCACCGCTTCATAAAACAGCTTGGTCAGGCTGCCGACGGTGTGCAGCATCAGCGCCAGAAAGCCGGGGATCGCGCCAATGCCGAAGGCCATCACGAAAATCACCGCCCACGCCAGCTCCGGCATGGTGCGTAAAAAGGCCACCACCACGCGGATGGCAAAGCGCACCGGCGGCGGTGACCAGGCGTTGTTGGCGGCGAGAAACGCCAGCAGGGTGGCGATGGCGACTGCGACCAGCGTCGAGGCCAGCGACAGCTGTAAGGTCTCCCAGATCAGCGGCAACTGAATCGGCAGCCGGTAGCCCCAGTAGGCCAGCGAGCCTTTGGTGTGGGAGTCGGCAAACAGCGTGCTGAAATGGAGCGTCGGCAGCGTCTCATACATGTAATCGAGAAAATTCGGCAGCGAATGCCAGATGGTGAAGAGATTAAATTCAGCGGCGCTGCCGGCGGCGAAGTAGAGCACCAGTAACAGCAGGGACCAGCCAAAGGTGTCGCGCTTTTGCCGCGTCCGTACCTGCTGGTAATAACGTTCAAATTCGGTGTTCGATATATTCATACGTCGATGGGTCTTCAGCATGCCGCCGCCTCACGCGGGTAGTCGCGGAGGCGGCGTTGGGGCGGGATTAACGCGCGCTCACCAGCTCGCGTTTCATATCGATAATCTGCTGGAAATCAGCCACGCTACCCGGGCCGATATGCTGGGTACCGCCCATGGCTTTGATAAAGCAGGCGTGGTCTTCGGTATCCAGTTTTTTGATCGCGGTAATGACTTTGGCTTTGAAATCAGCCGGCAGCGCATTGCTCACCAGGATCGGGCCGTTAGGGATCAGCGGCGATTGCCAGATGATGCGGATCTGCTTCATCAGATCGGGATGATCCATACGAATCAGGCGGTTAAAGGCGCCAACGCTGTAGCCGCTGTTGTAGTCACCGACCATTGAGGTCCAGGTGACCGCGCCCGCGAACTGGCCATTCAGAACCCCGAGAATGTCCTGCTCGTGGCCGCCGGAGAAGGTGACGCTGGAGAAGAAGTTTTTGTACTTATCATCCGACGTGCCGCCGAATTTCTGTTTAAAGGCGTGGTTGGGGATCAAAAAGCCGGAAGTGGAGTCCGGGTCGGCGAAGCCAAACGCTTTGCCTTTCAGATCGTCTAACGTTTTATACGGGCTGTCGGCTTTAACGATCACCACCGAGTGGTAGCCGCGGGACTGATCTTTATCATCCACGGCGATCCCGACAATATCGACCGCTTTCGGGTTATTGATATACACCGAAGCGTAGGACGAAGGCGACATGCTCAGCACCACGTCCACTTTACCGCCCAGCAGACCCTGGATAACGCCGGAATAGTCGGAAGAGTTACGTAATTTGGTATCGACGTTCAGCTCTTTATCGAGGAACTGTTTGACGCACTGGTTATCACCAATTTGCTGGGTGGCGTTCTGGCCCCCGAGGATCCCCAGATTTAATTCTTTTGGCTGTTCCGCAGCACCTGCCTGCCACGCCATCATTATTCCCGCAACCGCTGCGGATAAACGAACTGCACCAGTGATGTGTTGTTTCATTATGTTGTCCGTGTGAGTGGCAATTAATGCAATTGGCTAATTTCATCCCCGTACAGCTGATGCAGAATGTCCTGCGTCAGCCGTGAAGGATGGTCGTCAAAAATAATGTTGCCCTTCGCGACGCCAATAACGCGCGTGCAATACTCTTTCACCAGCTCCACCGAATGCAGGTTCACCATCACGCTGATGCCCTGTTCGCTGATTTCGCGCAGGACATTCATGATGCGCTGCGTATTTTTAGGATCGAGAGAGGCAACCGGCTCGTCGGCCAGTAAAATGCCAGGGTTCTGCATCAGCGCGCGGCAGATGGCGACGCGTTGCATCTGGCCGCCGGAGAGATTTTCTGCACGCTGTAGCGCGTGGGGCAGCATGTTCATCCACTCCAGTAGCGAAATGGCGCGCGCCCGGTCGGCGTCAGGGAAGATCTTAAACAGGGATTTCAACGTTGAGGTCTGGCTCAGGCGGCCCAGCAGCACGTTGGTCAGCACGTCGAGGCGCGGCACCAGGCAAAAGTCCTGGAAAATCATGCCGCATTCGCTGCGCCAGGCGTTTAATGCCCGGCCCGTCAGCTTCGCCACATCGTGGGGCATGCCCACTTCCGGGTAGCTGAGGATCTCGCCGCCGGTAGCGCTGTGGGTGCCATTCAGCACATGCAGCAGGGTGGATTTCCCGGCGCCAGAGCGGCCGATCACCCCTACCAGTTCACCGGTATGGAGATCAAAACTGATGTCAGCCAGCACGGTTTGCTGCGCGCTGTATGACTTATTCAGGTTGCGCACGCTTAAGACTTTCCGCTGCCGGGTGCTGTCCGGCTGACCCGCTGGCGGATAATCGGTGTCGCTGACCATGGCAAGAGAACTATTCATCACAGTGTCCAGATTCGTCATTAAACTGGGCACTATTAATGGTGTTTTATGTGATCGTTATATGACGGTAAGACGAAAGAATGGTGAACGGCGCGGTTATTGCGTGAGCGCGGGCGGCGAAACCGGCAGGAAAAAACGGGCCCTGGCGCAGGATGCCGGGGCCCGTCAGACGGCGAGTCAGGCGGCCTGGCCGCGGGCGTGACGCCGGCTAAAGCGGCGGTTGGCCAGCAGGCTCAGGCCGCAGCACAGCAGGTAGTAGACCACGCCGGTGAAGACAAAAATCGCCAGCGGGTAGATCTGCACCCGGTTGTTGACCTGACCGGCGACGGTGGTCAGCTCCGGGACGTTAACGATAAACGCCAGCGAGGTGTCTTTCAGCAGGTTGATAAAAATCCCCACCAGCGACGGCTGCACGTTGCGTAGCGCCTGGGGCAGCAGGACAAAGCGCAGCGTTTGCCCGGCAGAAAAGCCCTGGCTGCGGGCGGCTTCAGGCTGCCCGGCGGGTAACGACTGCAGGCCTGCCAGCACCGAATGCATCACCGATGCGGCAGTAAACCATGCCAGCGCCAGGGTCACCGTCACCGCCCCCGGCAGATCGCTCCCGGTGAGCATCGGCAGCAGATACCACAGCCAGAAAATGACGAAAATAAGCGGAATGCCGCGGATCAGCTCGGCCCACAGAAACAGCACCCGACGCACCACGCCGCCGTAACGCCAGGCGGCCCCGGCCAGCACAACGCCGAGGGGCAGCGCCAGCGCCGCCGCGCCAATCGCCATCATCAGCGTCAGGGCGACGCCGCCGGGAATGCCTTCCGCCAGTCGTCCCCACAGCAGGTAATCGAGGTTATCGGCGATCACCGCCAGATTAGCGTTCATGCGACAGGCTCCTGAGCGGCGTTTTGCCCGGACCGAGACGCGTCAGCACCATCCCCATGATCACCCCGAGCGCCAGATACAGCACCGTGCCGACGGCGAAGGCCTCCAGCGCGTGAGCGTTATAGCTCTCAATTTGCCGCACCTGGTAGGTCAGCTCGGCAAAGCCGATGCCGCTGGCGAGCGATGAGAGCTTCATCAGGTTCAGATACTGGCCGACGATCGGCTGCCAGGCGTTGGTCAGCCCTTGCGGCAGCAGGATATGACGCAGCTCGCCCCACGGCGTAAAGCCCTGCGCGAGGGCCGCTTCGCGCTGGCCGTGGCTGACGGCACGCAGTCCGGAGGCGATCTCTTCCACCAGAAACGCCGAGGTAAACACCCCCAGCCCCCACATGGAGCAGAGAAACTCCGGCGTCAGCCACCAGACGTTGCCCGGCAGAATGGACCAGGCGTGGTCGGCATTAATGAAATCCCGCACCGCCAGCGGCAGCAGGTTCCAGGCGGCGAAATACCAGAACAGCAGTTGCACCAGCAGCGGGGTGTTGCGAAACAACGAAACCCAGCAGGCTACCAGGCCGCGCCCGGTTCGCCCGCCGCCTAAGCGCAGGGCCAGCAGCACAATCGCCAGCGCGGTCGCCAGCAAGATACCGGCGACGCTGACCCACAGGGTGGTGAGAAAACCGGAAATGATCCACTGTAGCGGCTGCCCGCTCAGCACGCCATGCCAGTCGAGTAGCGGGGTCATTCGAGGCTCTCCTGGTGCAGCGGATCCAGCACCTTTTGCAGAAAGCGCCGGGTGCGGGCGTGCTGGGGCCGGGCGAAAAAGTCCGCCGGGGGCGCCACTTCGAGAATATCGCCGCCGTCGATAAACACTACCCGGTCGGCAATATCGCGGGCAAACTGCATCTCGTGGGTCACCACCACCATGGTGATACCGCTGTGGGCCAGCTGCTTCATGACCAGCAACACTTCGCCAATCATTTCCGGATCGAGCGCTGAGGTTGGTTCATCGAAGAGGATAATTTGCGGCGAGGAGGCGAGCGCCCGGGCGATGGCCACCCGCTGCTGCTGGCCGCCGGAGAGCTGAGAGGGCATGTGCTGCGCCTTATCTTCCAGCCCGACCTGGTGCAGCAGCTCCAGCGCCCGCCTATGGGCGGCATTTTTCTGCCAGCCGTGGACGCGCTCCAGCGCGAGGGTGATATTTTCCTGTGCCGTCAGGTGGGCATAGAGATTGAACTGCTGAAACACAAAACCCACCCGGCTGCGTAACTGGCGCAGGGCGCTGTTCGTCAACTGGCGGGTGGGTTTTCCGTCGATCAGGATCTCACCATTGCTCAGGGATTCGAGCTGGTTGATCAGGCGGATCAGCGTTGATTTCCCCGATCCCGACGGGCCAAGGATCGCCACTACTTCCCCCGGCTCAATCTGCAGGTCGATCCCGTTGAGAACCTGATGGTCGCCGTAGCGTTTGGCCGCCTGGCGAAATTCGATACTGGCGCGCTGCAAATGTGAAAAATCCGCGGACGAAGCCGCGGAGCGTGAAAACAGACCCGATAACATATTATTTCGCTTCTATGGTAAACGCGCGCGGCTGTGGGGTTTTGGTGGCAGGACCAAACCAGACATCATAGATTTTTGCCGCCTGGCCGGATTGCTCCAGCTTCACCAGCTCGTCGTTGACCGCCTTCAGCAGCGCAGGTTCACCTTTTTTAACCCCCACGCCAATTTCCTCTTTGCTCAGCAGGTCGGGGATGATTTTAAAGCTGGCTTTGTCCGGCGCCTCTGCCAGCAAACCGGCCAGAATGGTGCTGTCCTGGGTAATGGCCTGGACGTTGCCGTTGCGCAGCGCGGTCAGCGCCAGCGGAATATCGTCATAGGAGAGCACCCGCGACTGCGGGAAGCGTTGGTGCAGCGCCTGTTCGCCGGTGGTGCCTTTTACCGCGCCAATCCGCGCTTTGCTGTAGCTGTCGAGCTGGTCTGCCGCTTTGACCGGTACGAGGAACTGCTGGCCGGTAACAAAATAAGGTGTTGAGAAATCAATTACCTGAGCGCGCTCCGGGGTGATGGTGATGTCGGCGACGATCAGGTCAGCCTTGCCGGACTGCAGCAGCGGAATACGGTTGGCCGGGTTAGTGGCGACCAGTTCCAGTTTTACCCCCAGCGAGGTTGCCAGCGCGTTGGCAAAATCGACGTCATAGCCCACCAGCTGGTGGGTTTTTGGATCAACCGAGCCGAACGGCGGGTTGGCATCAAAAGTGGCGACTTTGACCACGCCTGCAGCCTTGATATCGGCCAGCTGGTCCGCCTGGGCCTGCGTCGTTAACCCCAGAATCCCCAGTGCTAACACGAGTGTTGTTTTTGCCATGCGCATAATTTAATCCCCTGAATCCCTGTTTTTATGTTGTGGCTATTACGCTCCCACAGATTCACCGGGCCGGGCAAAGAAGAAAAAATGCTTATTTATATCGAAATACACATAAGGAAAATATGGGTATCTCTGCGCCAGCTATGTACCAGCTTCCGGGCGACGGGAAGGTCGGTAATTTGCATCTTTTGGGAATCGTAATCAGGAATTGATATTTCCCGCCCGGCGTCATCTGTGGTTGAAATAACGTCAGACACATTGCGTCCCGACGGAGGAAAAATGAAAGTGGCACTATGGCAACGGATCACGGGCTGGCTGGCGTTTTTATCTAACGGTGAAGCCGGGCAGCAGGATACCCAACGCATGATGGAGGCAATATTACCGGTCGCCAGCCTGTACGGCGTGGATATCGCGAATGTTGAAACAAGGTGGTTCCGTCATGATAAAACATACTGAGCGACGCAGGACGCGTGAAGCCTACTGGAATGAGGTGTGCTTTGTGTAGCGCGAGGCTACTGGCGGTTGCGGTAAACGGGACAGTATCCGCAGCCGCCAGCAGCTTTAATTTTTGCCAATCCCCAACGGTTTGACCTTGCCATGTAGCGCCGGATTGTCGCTCTCATCTTTGAGATGCACGCCGGTCAGACGACGTAAAAACGCCTGCTCCAGCAGCCACGCCAGCTTAAAGGCGGCGGCTTCATATCCCAGCCCGTCCGGGCGAATATTCGAAATACAGTTGCGCTCTGACTCCAGCCGCTGACGATGCGGTTGCCAGGTCAGATAGACCCCGAGGCTGTCCGGAGACGAGAGCCCTGGGCGCTCGCCAATTAATATCGCCACCGCTCTGGCCTGTAACGTTTCGCCGATATCATCGCCCAGCGCCACCCGCGACTGATGGGCCAGCACCACCGGCGCCAGGCTGATGCTCAACGTCTGCAGATAGGGCAGCAGGGCGCGAATCAACGGCAACGCCTGCCGGTGCACGGCATACGACGACAGCCCGTCGCCAATCACCAGCAACAGGTCCGCCGGACGGGTGCCGCTGGCGGCCAGATCGGCGCGGCTGGCGTCACTCAACCGCCGCCCGAGGTCGGGGCGATTAAGGTAAATATGGCGATCGCTGGCGGCGCTGTGCACCGTCAACGATGACAACCCCATCTCTGCCAGCGGCGGTTCCAGCTGCTCGCTTTCAAATGGCCGGTGAATCGCATCGCGGGCCCTGGCATGGGCAAGGCCGAAGTTGAGCACTTCACGGGTGGGCAGGCTGGCGCCGCTGCGTCCCAGGGCGATCCGCGCATCGGTAAATTCGCGCAGCGGGTTCCAGGCATCGGGTCGGTTCATACTGGTGCTCCTTGCGGCAGGACGGAGAGCAGCGGATGGCGGGCATCGGTCAGGCGCAGCGTACCGTCCGGGTCGATAATCTGCATTTTCGCCAGCCAGGCGGCAAATTCAGGGGCGTGCTTTAACCCCAGCAGGCGGCGGGCGTACAGCGCATCGTGAAACGAGGTGCTCTGGTAGTTGAGCATGATGTCGTCGGCGCCCGGTACGCCGATGAGAAAGGTCAGCCCGGCGTTGCACAGCAAGGTCAGCAGGGTGTCCATATCGTCCTGATCCGCTTCCGCATGGTTGGTGTAGCAGACATCGCAGCCGATCGGCAGCCCCATCAGCTTCCCGCAGAAGTGGTCTTCCAGACCGGCGCGGATAATCTGCTTACCGTCGTAGAGATACTCCGGGCCAATAAATCCCACCACCGTATTGACCAGCAGCGGCTCGAAATGACGGGCCACGGCGTAGGCGCGGGCTTCGCAGGTCTGCTGATCGACGCCGTGATGGGCGTTGGCGGACAGCGCGCTGCCCTGTCCGGTTTCGAAATACATCACGTGGTTGCCCAGGGTGCCGCGATTGAGGCTCAGGGCGGCTTCGCGCGCCTCCTGCAGCAGCGCCAGGTTGATACCAAAGCCGCTGTTGGCCGCCTCGGTGCCTGCCACCGACTGAAACACCAGGTCCACCGGCGCCCCGCGCTCAATCAGCTGCAGGGTGTTGGTGACGTGGGTCAGAATGCAGGACTGGGTCGGGATGGCGAAGCGCTGGATAATATCGTCGAGCATATGGTTGAGCTGCGCCAGAACCGGCAGGCTGTCGCTGGCCGGGTTGATGCCGATAACCGCATCCCCCGCGCCGTACAGCAGGCCGTCAAGCATGCTGGCGGCGATCCCTTTCATGTCATCCGTTGGATGATTGGGCTGCAGGCGCACGCTAAGGTGCCCCGGCAGGCCAATGGTATTGCGAAAGCGGGTGATGACCCGGCACTTGCTGGCCGCGAGGATCAGGTCCTGATTACGCATCAGTTTGCTGACCGCCGCCGCCATTTCCGGGGTAATCGCCCGGGCTACCTGTTGCAGTGTGGCGGTATCGGTGGCGTCATCCAGCAGCCAGTCGCGAAAATCCCCCACCGTCAGATGACGAATGGCGGCAAACGCTGCGCTGTCGTGGGTGTCGATAATCAGCCGGGTCACCTCATCCTGCTCATACGGAATGAGGGGATTGGCCAGAATCTCCGTCAGCGGGACGTCCGCCAGCGCAATTTTCGCCGCCATCCGTTCTTCGGCGCTATCGGCGATCACGCCCGCGAGGGCGTCGCCGGAACGGGCTGGCGAGGCCTTAGCCATCAGCGTTTTCAGACTATCAAAGCGCCATACCTGGCCCGATAGCGTGGTTTTATACATGCCGACTCCTTACGAAACGATGCGCAGCTGCGGATCCAGCGGGGCGCGTTCACGGGCTGAGGCGGTTTTGCGAAACCACAGATAGCCCCCCAGCATCATGGCCGCGAAAATCAGCGCCAGCAGCGGGTTGTACCAGACCATCGCGACCAGGCAGAGCACCGCCATCGCCAGCGCGAAGGCCGGGGCCCACGGGTAGAGCGGCGCGCGGAACGGACGAATCAGGTTCGGCTCGCTGCGGCGCAGCTTAAACAGCGCCGCCATCGAGGTGATATACATAACAATAGCGCCAAATACCGACATCGTGACGATGCAGGCGGTCAGCGGCATGCCGCTGATGGTGATCAGCGAGTCGGAGAAAATCGCCGCGATGCCGACCACGCCCCCGGCAAGGATCGCCAGATACGGGGTGCGGGTACGGCGGTTGAGGGTGGCGAGACGGGCGGGCAGGTAGCCGGCCCGCGCCAGGGAGTAGATCTGGCGCGAGTAACCCATAATGATGCCGTGGAACGACGCCACCAGGCCAAACAGTCCCAGCCACACCAGCATATGCAGCCAGCCGCTGCTGCTGCCGACCACCATTTTCATCGCCTGCGGCAGCGGGTCGTTGATGTTGGCGAGGGTGCGCCAGTCGCCGACGCCGCCGGCAAACACCATCACCCCGATAGCCAGGACCGTCAGGGTCAGAATGCCGCCGCCGAGGGCGCGCGGAATGGTGCGCTGCGGATCTTTGGCTTCTTCAGCCGCCATCGACGCGCCCTCAATGGCCAGAAAGAACCAGATGGCAAACGGAATCGCGGCAAACATTCCCGGCAGCGCCAGGCCGCTGAAGCTTTCCGCTCCCGCCCAGCCGTTGGCGGTAAAGTTGCTCCATGAGAAGCCCGGCGCGACCACTCCCATAAACACCAGCAGCTCGAAAATCGCCAGCAGGGTGACAATCAGCTCGAAGGTGGCGGCAATCCCGACGCCCAGGATATTCAGCGTCATAAAGACCACGTAGGCGCCGCAGGCCACCCATTTGGGATCCAACGCCGGAAACTGGACGTTAAGATAGGCACCGATCGCCATGGCGATGGCCGGGGGCGCAAAGACGAATTCAATCAGGGTGGCAAACCCGGCGATAAAGCCGCCGGTGGGGCCAAAGGCGCGGTAAGCGTAGGCAAACGGCCCCCCGGCGTGCGGAATGGCGGTGGTCAGTTCGGTAAAACTAAAGATAAAGGCGCAGTACATGGCGGCAATCGCCAGCGCCACAATCATAAAGCCCATTGTCCCGGCCTGGGACCAGCCGTAGCTCCAGCCAAAATATTCGCCGGAGATCACCAGCCCAACGGCTATCCCCCATAAACGGAAACTGCCGAGCGTTCTTTTTAATGTTGTCGTTTGCCCTGTCATATTCGCTGCCTCGCCAGATGAAGAGAGTCATATACCCGTCATACTTCAAGTTGCATGAGCGTTGGCAATACTCGGCCCATCCCTGGGCCTCGCCCTAACGGGCGCAGTAAACTGCGTTCAAATTCGTTCCTGACGAATTTGTCCTCGTTCACCCCAGTCACTTACTTCAGTAAGCTCCCGGGGATTCACTGCGTCGCCGCCTTCCTGCAACTCGAATTATTTAGGGAATAGCGTTGCAAAGAGAATGCCATCTTCCCGGCATGGACTTGCGCGCTCTGGCGTGAGGCGATGCGCAAAAAAGAGGCGGCCTGCACGACGATTGACAACCGTTATGGTGCAGACCGCCTGATGCGCTTAAGGCGAGGGCGCGGGGTTATTCGCTGACGATTGCGCCAGCATCTTTGCGGATTGCCGGGCCGGTTTTCACCTTCAGAGTGAGGCCTTTGGTCTCCAGTTCGGCGTTACGCACCCGGATGCCGTTCTCGGCTTCAATATTGACGTTGGTAAAATGGAAGCCGCTGAGCGGGGCTTCCGGCGTCCCGATGATATAGGCCGCGGCTTTGCTGTTGCCGGTCGAGGTTAAATTTTCGACGGTGATATTGCTAAAGTGCGGCGTTTTATACTGGTCGAACGGCTGTTTTGGATCGCTGTCCGGCGGATAGATCTGTTCGCCGAGGGTAAAACCGCCCGCCTGTAGCTGCTTGTCGACTTCCGCCTGCACAATTGGCGCCGCTTTGTAGTATGCGGAGAACACCAGCGGGACCTCGACGTTATGCATTTTGGTATTGCGGTAAACGATGTTCTTCACCTCGCCGCCTTTGCCGCGCGGGCTCTTAATGCGGATGCCGTACATCGAGCCGTCAAAGGTATTATTTTCCACCACGACGTTATTGACCCCGCCAGAGCTTTCGCTGCCGATGGAGATCCCGCGCCCCTGTTTCAGGGTGTTGTTGGCGATATAGATATTACTCACCACGCCATCAGGGAAGCGCGGGTCAGCTTTCTCTGCTTTGATGGCGATATGGTCGTCGTTGCAGTCGATGTAGTTATTGGTAATGCGGATGTTCTGGCTATCAATCGGGTCGATGGCGTCGGTATTCGGCGCATGCCAGGGCGAGAGAATGCGCGTGCCGTTGATATCGACATCGTGGGCGTAGCGGGTCACCACGTGGAAGCTTGGCGAATGGGTCAGGGTCACCCCGTCGATCAGCACATTGTTCGCGCGGGTGATGTAAATCAGCCGCGGTCGGTCGGTGCCGCCTTTCTTGCCGGTGGCGCGGATATTTTCCCGCCAGCGTTCCCACCACACCGCGCCCTGGCCGTCGATGGTGCCTTCGCCGACGATCGCGACGTTTTGCGCATCGGCGATGCTGATAAACGGCAGCCAGCCATTTTCCGCTTCGGCATATTTCGTTTTGTCATCGCCGCGATAGGCCGCGACCTCTGTCGACGCTACCAGGGTGGCGTCTTTTTCCAGCTTGAGCTGAATATGGCTTTTCAGAAACAAAGGGTTAGTCAGATAGTTGCCCTTGGGGACCAGCACGGTTCCTCCGCCTGCGGCGGCGCAGTCATCAATCGCTTTTTGGATGGCCTCGGTATTGAGGGCAATCTGCAGGCGGTGGCCCTCCGCGCCGTAGCGGGTGATATCGCAGACTTTATCGGGAAAGGTCACCTGGCTTGCCGCCTGCGCGGGCACAACCGGCAGGATGCTCGCCGCGGTCACGGCAGCCAACAGAGGAAGAGTACGGCGTTTCATGAATACGTCCTTTTTTGGTTTTGTGTTTTATAAAATTAGCACTCGCATTTTATTATTAGCCGTACGGCGATCACGATTTACGCTTTGTCGTTAATTTGCCTGAATATTGCGCGTTTTTTTCTGGCGTATGCCCATCAAAAAAGCGCGCTGGCGGCGAGAATGTGCGGGGGGTTTTGCAATTTGGCGTAGGGCAGGGTATAACAAATTCTCTTTGGATGTTTAGATGTCCATACGTTTAGAAGGTAATATGCAAACAACACCACAACAAGGTGGGCAATTAAAGCGCACCATGAAGACCCGCCACCTGATCATGCTGTCATTGGGGGGCGTTATTGGCACAGGGTTATTCTTCAATACCGGCTATATCATCTCCACCACCGGCGCGGCAGGTACGCTGCTGGCCTATCTGATCGGTGCGCTGGTGGTATGGCTGGTGATGCAGTGTCTGGGCGAACTGTCGGTGGCGATGCCGGAGACCGGCGCGTTTCACGTCTACGCCTCACGCTATCTTGGCCCGGCCACCGGGTATACCGTGGCGTGGCTGTACTGGCTTACCTGGACGGTGGCGCTCGGTTCCAGCTTTACCGCCGCCGGATTTTGCATGCAGTACTGGTTCCCGCAGATCCCGGTGTGGATCTGGTGCGTGCTGTTCTGCGTGATTATCTTTGGCCTCAACGTAATTTCTACCCGCTTTTTTGCCGAAGGGGAGTTCTGGTTCTCGCTGGTGAAAGTGATCACGATTATCGCGTTCATTATTCTCGGCGGCGCCGCGATCTTCGGCATTATTCCGATGCAAGATGGCTCGCCGGCTCCCGGCCTGCATAACATTACTGCCGAAGGCTGGTTCCCGCACGGCGGGCTGCCGATCCTGATGACCATGGTGGCGGTGAACTTTGCGTTCTCCGGTACCGAGCTGATTGGCATCGCGGCGGGAGAGACGGAAAATCCGCATAAAGTGATCCCGGTGGCGATTCGCACCACCATCGCCCGGCTGATTATCTTTTTTATCGGCACCGTCTTTGTGCTGGCGGCGCTGATCCCGATGCAGCAGGCCGGGGTGGAAAAAAGCCCGTTCGTGCTGGTGTTTGAAAAAGTCGGGATTCCGTATGCCGCGGATATTTTTAACTTCGTGATCCTGACGGCAATTCTTTCGGCGGCGAACTCCGGGCTGTATGCCTCCGGGCGGATGCTGTGGTCGCTGTCGAATGAGAAAACGCTGCCGGCGTGCTTTGCCAAAGTGAATAAAAACGGCGTCCCGCTGACCGCGCTGTCGGTCAGTATGCTGGGCGGCGTGCTGGCGCTGTTCTCCAGCGTCGTGGCGCCGGATACGGTGTTTGTGGCGCTGTCGGCGATTTCCGGCTTCGCGGTGGTGGCGGTATGGCTGAGCATTTGCGCCTCGCACTTTATGTTCCGCCGTCGTCATCTGCAGCAGGGAAAAGCGCTGAGCGACCTGCACTATCGTGCGCCGTGGTATCCGCTGGTGCCGGTGCTGGGCTTTATTTTGTGCCTGGTGGCCTGCGTTGGCCTGGCGTTTGACCCCAGCCAGAGAATTGCGCTGTGGTGCGGGATCCCGTTCGTGGCGCTGTGCTATGGTGCCTACTATCTGACCCGTTCACGGAAATTGACCCAGGAGCCTCAACATGTCGCAGAATAATCCGTTAACCACCATTCTTGCCAGCCAGCCCTTTGTCCTGCTTGATGGCGCGATGGCAACGGAGCTGGAAGCACGCGGCTGCAATCTGGCCGACAGCCTGTGGTCGGCGAAAGTGCTGCTGGAAAACCCGCAGCTGATCCGCGATGTGCATCTCGATTACTTCCGCGCCGGGGCGCAGGTGGCCATTACCGCCAGCTATCAGGCGACGCCGGCCGGGTTTGCCGCCCGCGGGCTGGATGAGGCGCAGTCGAAAGCGTTGATTAGCCGCAGCGTTGAGCTGGCGCGCAAGGCGCGGGAGGCTTATCTGGCGGAGAACCCGCAGGCCGGCACGTTGCTGGTGGCCGGTTCCGTCGGGCCATACGGCGCGTTCCTGGCGGACGGCTCTGAGTATCGCGGCGACTATGTGCGCAGCCGCGAGGTGTTTCAGGATTTCCATCGCCCGCGCATTGAGGCGCTGCTCGATGCCGGGGCCGATCTGCTGGCCTGCGAAACCCTGCCATCTTTTGCTGAGATCGCAGCGCTGGCGGAGCTGCTGAGCGGCTACCCAAGCGCGCGGGCCTGGTTCTCGTTCACCCTGCGTGATAGCGAACATCTGAGTGACGGAACGCCGCTGCGTGAGGTGATCACTCTGCTGCAGGGCTACCCGCAGGTGGTGGCGGTGGGGATTAACTGCATCGCGCTGGAAAACACCACCGCAGCGCTGGCGCATCTGCAGAGCCTGACTCCGCTGCCGCTGGTGGTGTACCCGAACTCCGGCGAGCATTACGATGCGCAGAGTAAAACCTGGCATCATCATGGCGAAAGCTGCGCCACGCTGCACGATCATCTGCCGCAATGGCTGGCGGCAGGGGCGAAGCTGATTGGCGGCTGCTGCCGGACCACGCCGAAGGATATTGCTGAGCTCCACGCACGGCGCTGAGGTCGCGTCGACTTACCCGACCTGCAGCTACGCGTTGTAGGCCGGGTAAGGCGTCAGCCGCTATGCATCACGCCGCATCGGCTAAGACAAACATCCCGTAGGGGTGGATTTCAAGGTAATAGTGCTCGCCGACGTCCGGTTGCAGACGGGTGGCGTTGACCTGCAATAAGATCTCCTGCCCGTGCCACTCCACCGTCACCTCATACTGCGGCCCCATATACGCCACGTGGCGGATCACGCAGCGCTGGCTCTCCTCGCCGCGATCGCTCAACGTAATGGCTTCCGGACGCACGCCGACGGTACCCGCACCCTGGGCGACAAAATGCCCCGGTCGCGGCAGGCGGTAGCCGTAGATATCGACCGCGTCCTGCTGGAAGGTGGCCGGGAACAGGTTGGCGTCCCCCATAAAGCTCGCCATAAAGCGCGATGCCGGCTGGCGGTAGAGATCCTGCGGCGAGCCCATCTGCATGATATGCCCCTTGTTCATCACCAGCACGGTATCGGAGACCGCAAAGGCTTCGCTCTGATCGTGGGTCACGTACAGCGAGGTGATATCAAACTGCTTTTGCAGCTCGCGGATCTTGTCGCGCATACTACGGCGCAGGTTGGCGTCGAGGTTGCTCAGTGGTTCATCAAATAGCAGCACTTTCGGCTTGAGGATCAGCGCTCGCGCCAGCGCCACACGCTGCTGCTGACCGCCGGAGATCTGATCGACATAGCGGTCTTCGAATCCCTCCAGATCCACCATCGCCAGCGCCTCTTTGACGCGGGTTTTCACTTCGCTGCGCGATACGCCCAGCATTTTCAGGCCATAGCCGACGTTCTCACCCAGCGACATATGCGGGAACAGGGCGTAGGACTGAAAGACCATGCAGATATCACGCTGCTGAATCGAGCGATGGGTCACGTCTTCGCCATCAATGAAAATCTGTCCTTCACTGGGTTTTTCCAGCCCGGCCACCAGACGCAATATGGTGGTTTTCCCGCAGCCGGAAGGGCCGAGCAGGGTCACCATCTGCCCCTGGGGGATCGTCAGATTGATATTGTCGATGACCATGTTGCTGCCGAATCGCTTGGTGACGTTGCGCAGTTCAACGAAATTTTTCTGGCTCATAGTGCGCTCCATTACGCCTGGTTTTTGGCTTTTGAGCGGGAGATGCGTGCTTCCCCGATCAGCCAGTCAAAGATGAAAATAATGGTCAGCATGACCACGATCAGAATCGAACCGTAGGCGATCGCCACCCCATATTCGCCGTCTTCCACCCGGTTGAGGATGTAGGCCGTTGCCACGCGGGTATCCGGCGTGACGAGGAACACGATGGCGCTGACGGTGGTAATGGCGCGCACAAAGCTGTAGATCAGCGCCGAGAGGATCGCCGGGCGCAACAGCGGCAGCAGAATGTGGGTGATGGTGCGTAAGCTCCCGGCGCGCAGGCTGAGGGAGGCTTCATCCAGCGATTTATCGATCTGGCCTAATCCGGCTATCCCGGCGCGGATCCCGACCGGCACGTTACGCATCACCATCGAAATAATCACGATGGCCGCGGTGCCGGTGAGGTACACCGGGGCGCTGTTAAAGGCGAGAATATAGGAGACGCCCGCCACGGTGCCCGGTACCGCGAAGCACAGCATGGTGGTGAATTCGATGGTCTTTTTGCCTTTGAACTGCTGGCGCACCACGATCCAGGCGATCAGCAGGCCGAAGGCGGCGGTGATCGGCGCGGCGATCCCGGCATACAGCAGGGTGTCGAGCAGGGAAGGCCATGCTCCGTCGCTCATTCCCTGGCCAAACAGCTTGATAAAGTTATCCAGCGTCAGGGTGTAATCCACTCCCCAGTTGACGGTAAAGCTGCCGTAGAAAATGCTGCCGTAGAGCAGGGCGTTAAAGGCGATCCACACCGCCAGAATGGCGATCACGCTCCATACCAGGGTAACCGGCAGCGGCTGAACGTCGCCCCGGTAGGACTTACCCGATACCGTGACGTAAGAGCGCTTACCGATCCACATATACTGGATGCAGAACACCAGCAGCGAGAACAGCAGCAGGAAGGCGCCGAGGGTGCTGGCGGCCTGATAATCGAGCTGCGAGCCGGTAATGTAGAAGTAGATCTGCGTGGCCAGCACGTCAAAGTTACCGCCGAGCACCAGCGGGTTACTGAAGTCGGCTAGCGACTGGACAATCACGATCAGGAAGGCATTCGCCAGCGCCGGTTTTAGCAGCGGGACAAACACACCGTTAAAGGTTTGCCAGCGGCTGGCGCGCAGGGTGTACGACGCTTCTTCCAACGAGGGGTGAATGGTTTTGATCGCCCCGTCCAGGATCATAAAGGCCATGGGGGTGAAGGCCAGCACCTGCGCCAGCCAGATGCCGGTAAAGCCGTACAGCCAGTTGGTGTTGGTCAGGCCGAACCACTCGACCATAAACTCGGTGACGTAGCCGGAGCGGCCCATCATCAGCGTGACGCCCAGGCCGACGACGAACGGCGGGGTGACGATCGGCAGAATCGAGAAGATGCGGCCAATAATGGCGCTCCGCTGGGCGATGCGGGTGGTGTAAATCGCCAGCACCAGGCCAAAGAAGGTGCAGCCGACGCCGACCGCCATCGACAGGGCGATGGAGTTGAGGATCACCTGGACAATATGCGCCTGCGACAGCACGGCCATAAACGCCAGCGGGGCAAACTCGCCCGCCTCGTTGGTGAACATCGGGATGAAAATAGCGATGCTTGGCCAGACGATAAACACGCCAATTAACGCCACGATGGTGACCAGAGAGCCAATCACGAAGCGATCGCCGCCCAGCCATTCGAGGCGCGTCAGGGCCGTGGTCATAATGGCGCCCAGCGCGACAAACAGGACGATGGTGGCGTAACCCAGGCCACGCCCGGCAACGGTGGCGCTGATGACGATAAACGCCATGCACAACAGCGCCCAGCCGGCATCGAGGTAGTGACGGCTGCGCTGTTCGCGCCTGGCCTCATGGAACGGACGGATCAGCAGCAGGCTCGGCAGCAGATACCACAGCCAGCTGACCGTGAACTGTGACCAGCCGTAGGCCGCGAGAATTTCATCGCTCGTGGACTCCAGCAGACCGTAATCCAGGCTCCAGCTCGGCAGCAGGGCAAACGCCAGCCAGCCGAGCAAAACCCAAAGGAATATCGCATCCCGTTTTTTCACGGGATGGAGTGCAAGTGTGTGTGACATAGCGGTTCCGGTAAGGTTGGCCGGGTAAGGCGCTGACGCATCACCCGGCAAATGAACGCAATGCGGGTTTATTTACCCATCTTCACTTCGCTAACCCACTTATTGATCAACGCTTTACGAACATCGGTAGAACCGTATTTGTCCATGTCGTAGTTGATAAGCTTCAGGTCATCGAGCTTCAGTGAGTTTGGCGAGGTTTCGGCGCTGGTGTTGGTCAGGATCTGATAGGACTTGCCTTTCTTCCATGCCAGCTCCTGGGCCTCTTTCGACAGCACCCAGTCAACAAACAGTTTGGCGTTGTCGAGGTTGCGCGCGCCTTTCAGAATGCTGATGCCGCCAATTTCATAACCGGTGCCTTCGCACGGGGCAATCAGCTCCAGCGGGGCGCCCTGTTCTTTTTCCAGCGAATAGTCGTGCAGGAAGCCGATGCCGATGGCCGTTTCACCGCGGGCGGCGTTGCGTGCCGGGGCAATGCCGGATTTGGTGTACTGAGAGACGTTGGCGTTGAGCTGCTTCAGGTAATCAAAGGCCTGATCTTCTCCCCACAACTGGGCGAAGGTCGCCAGCGCGGTGTAGGCGGTGCCGGAGCTTTGCGGATCGGCAATCTGAATCTCGCCTTTGTATTCCGGTTTGGTCAGATCCTTCCAGCATTTCGGTACCGGCAGGTTTTTCTCTTTCAGGCGCTCGGTGTTGACGCCGAAGCCGAGAATACCGACGTACACCGCCGAGGAGTAGTTACCTTTCAGCTTCGCCGGATCGCGAAACTGTTCCATTACCTGCGCGAGATTAGGCGATTTATAGGGTTGCAGCAGACCCATTTCACCGGCCTGAGACTGCGGGTCAAGGGTGCCGCCGTACCAGACGTCCGCCTGCGGGTTTTTCTTCTCGGCATCGACCTTCGCCAGGGTACTGCCGGATCCGTTGCGGATGAATGACGTTTTCACGTCATATTTTTCACCGAAGGCTTTGGTTTCAGCTTCACACATTTCGTTGGTGGCGCTGCAGTAGACCACCAGGCGGCCTTTGGCATGTGCCGCGCCGCTCAGGGTGGCCAGCGCAATGCCGGAAGCTATCAGGGTAGTGACCAGAGTTTTTTTCATTGTTTTATCCTTTGACCAGAAGCGGGGGTCATGCCGGCCATCAGCAGCGGCATCAGCAATAGCCCCATAAGTACCGCCGCGACCGAGAGCGAACTGAACATCCCGGGCCAGCCGTAGCGTTCAATAACCAGTGACAGCGGCCAACCTGCCAGCGCCGCGCCCAGATAGGCGAACAGGCCGAGAAAACCGCTGATCGACCCCGCCGCCGCTTTGTGTCCGGCTTCCACCGCCGCGAGGCCAATCAGCATTTGCGGGCCAAAAACGAAGAAGCCCACGGTGAAGAAACAGATCGCCAGCAGGGCGTAGTGATGCACCGGGGCGAGCCACAGGGCGGCGACGGACACCATCAGCCCGAGCGTAAACAGTAAAATCATCGGAGCCCGCTGGCCGCTGAACAACAGATCCGAACCCCATCCGGCAAACAGCGCGCCGAGCAAACCGCCGGCTTCGAACAGCATCACCGTGGCATTGGCGCTGAGCAGGTTGACGCCGTGGCTCTCCGTCAGCCAGATGTTGCCCCAGTCGTTGAGCGCGATGCGGATCAAATAGACCAGCACATACGAGACGCCCAGCAGCCAGAGCATCGGGTTGTTGAGCATCGTGGTGCGCCACATTTCCCACAGCCCCATTGGCGGACTTTGCTGCTCCTGACGCAGCTCTAACGGGTCGTTACGCCAGTTGCCGACCGACGGCAATCCCTCTTCCTGTGGCGTGCCTTTGAGCTGGAGCATCAGCCACAGGCCCGCGGCCATGCCGATGGTTCCGGGGGCCAGCATCGCCGCCTGCCAGCCCCACCAGTGGGCGGCGAAGGCGCTAATCAGCGGGATAATCGCCCCGCCGATGTTGATCGACATATTCCAGCACCCCCACCAGAAGCCGCGTTCATTGCGCGAATACCAGTGGGTCAGCAGTCGGGCACAGGGCGGCCAGCCCCAGCCCTGGAAAAAACCGTTCAGCGTCCAGACCGCCAGCAGCAGCGTCAGCGATTCGCCGAAGGCAAACACCACGTTCAATAGGCCGGTGGCGAACAGCCCGATGCCCATAAACCAGCGCTGCCCGTGGCTGTCGTGCCACAGTCCGGCGGTAAATTTCGACAGCCCGTAGGTCAGATAAAACAGCGACCCCAGCAGGCCGATATCGCCTTTATCCAGACCGAGATCCGTTTGTAACGCCGGAAGCACGTAGTTGACGCTTTTGCGCGTCAGATAAAACGCTGCATACCCGATGACCATGCACATCAGCAGCCGTGGACGAAGCGCCCGATAGCGTTGGTTGATCTCGCGTGTTGTGCCTGAGTGCATGGCCGCCTCCGTTGGGCTGACTATAAGAAAGGGACGACGAAAGGGGATGAGATAAAGTCCGGAGTCGCTAAGACTTTTTCCTGGTCAGGTGCCGCTTTGTTGCAAATTTGTGGGCAGGTTAACAATTACCCGCGTGCCGTGCTGCGATTCCAGGGTCAGCGCTCCGCCGAGGGCGCTGACGCGTTCGCGCATCCCCTGGATGCCAAACCCGGCTATTTTGTCAGGGCTGATACCGACGCCGTTATCCTTCACTTCCAGGCGTAACGTCCCACCCTGCTGAAGCAGGGTAATCGTCACCTCGCTGGCGGCGGCATGTTTGCAGATGTTATTCAGCAGCTCCTGCAGCAGCCGGTAGAGGGTAAAGCGCAGCGTTTCGCTGTCCGGCGTGGCGGTCAGGCGGTAGTCAAACTGACAGCGGATGCCGCGTTCGGCAAACGCGCAGTCGTTGAGCAGGTGCAGCAGCGCCTCCCTGAACGACAGCTCGTCAAGGGCCGGTGGGCGCAACTGGCGCAGCAGCTGGCGCGTGGAGTGATGGATCCGCCGGGCGAGATCGTTTATCTGGCTGGCTGCGGCCTGGGTTTGCGCCGGATCCTGCGAGCGCTTAACCAGTTGGGACTGAATCTGAATGGCGGTGATGTTCTGCCCGATCTCATCGTGCAGCTCACGCGCCAGGCTTTTGCGGGTGTCCTCTTCGGTGTGGATCAGCTTTTCGGTCAGCGCCCGCCGTGCGGCCAGTTCGGCTTCCAGCCGCTGGCGGTAGTGGTGCAGATTCTGCGCCAGGTGCTGCTGGCGGCTGATGGCGATGCCCAGCCCGATCCCGAGCAGCGCCTGGGTTGCCAGAAAAATCTCCAGTTCAACCAGATTGCTGAACCCGACGCCAACCTGGCGGGCAATGGTGATCATCATGCTGCCCAGCAGGCCGGAGAGCACGCCGCCCTGCCAGCCAAACTTCCAGGCCATCACCACGTTGGGGAGAAACACCACAATCAGCAACAGTCGCTCAATTTCCGGCGACAACACCATCTGGGTGCCGATGCCGATGATAAAGAACAGGCTGCACCAGATAATCAGCGAGGTGCGGAGCGGTGGATTGCTGGTATCCAGCCCCAGCAGGTGGTAGCGGTGCTGCTGGCGTAAAAATTCAAAGATCAGGTAGACGAACGGCGTCAGCAACACGCCGCCGGTAAACGCGGCCAGCCCGAGCAGCATCGCCGGGCTTTCCACCAGCGGCGACATCAGGGCGGTGTTGAGTAACGCCGCGGCGGTCACCGTGGCCAACAGCAGCGTCAGCCGCTGCCAGTACAGGGGAAAACGGTGCCAGAAAGTCTGGGCGAGGCGAGCGGGTAGCAGATTAATCAACGGGCTGGCCAGCAGGGCATAGCCGCTCAGCAACTGTTCGCTGTGCAGCCACAGCAGCATCGCCATGGGCGGCAGCATCAGGGCCGGCCAGTAGCGGCGGGAGAGGAGGATCAGCAGCGCCAGATAGACTCCGTGCGGCAGGAACAGCGCCGCCTGCTGGCCGTTGTGGGTCAAATAGAATCCCAGCGTCCACAGCATCAGCCAGCCGCTTCCCCAGGCCAGCACGATGAACAGCGAGATCACCCAATAACGCAGATTGCGCGACATTAATGGCCGGTCAGCAGCTGGTGATCGAGAGCAAAATGGACCAGGTCTATCGTGCTCTGGCACTGCAACTTGCCCAGCACGTTCGCGCGATGCACGTGCACGGTTTTATGGCTAAGCTCGAGGCGGTAGGCTATCTCCTTGACGCTATCGCCTTTCACCAGCAGATCAAACACTTCGCGTTCACGTGGCGTGAGGATGTCCAGCACCGGCGACGGCTGTTGCCCGCCGCGCAACGCCCGCAGCGCATCGGCGCACAGGTAGTGGCCACCCAGCCCGACGGAGCGCACCGCCTGCACCAGCTCTTCCGGCCCGCAGCGCTTGGTTAAATAGCCGCTGGCGCCGGCATCTAACGCGCTCTGCACAAAGGTCGGGGTGTCGTAGATGCTCAGGATGATGGCGCGGAAGTCGGGTTTCTGGGCGCGCAGGCGTTTCAGCAGGCTCAGGCCGTTTTCGTCCGGCATGGCGATATCGATCACTGCCACGTTGATGTCATCGCGCAGCAGGGCTGGCCATGCCTGCGCCGCGCAGCTGTACTGGCCCGCAACTTCAAGGCCTTCTTCGAGGCTGAGCAATTGCGCAAAGCCGGAGCGCACCACCACATGATCGTCAACCAGCACCACTCGAATCATGTTTCTTCTCTCTTAGCAGATCATGGCGCCTATGATGCCTGCCGCCGCTGCGCTGGCAATCATCCAGGCGCAGTTATGCAATGAATGTAACAAAATCGCAATACACGTCATCCTTCAGGCGGCCTGTTTGCCGCCTGTCGGCATCTTGAAATCCATTGGGGATATAAGCATTGCCGCTTTTTTTCTAAAAACGCTTTGTTCTTAACAAGAATTTTTAATTACTTCATCAAACACATCAGGCCGGAAATACTGCACTCATAACATACACGTCCCTAAATAATTCGAGTTGTAGCCAACGCACATGCGGCTCGAAGTATGACGGGAGATGAGGACAGCAGACACTATGGCACTAACATCGCGCATCACACTTATTACCGCCCTGGCGCTTGCGGCATTCCAGGCCCAGGCGGTCAACGTTACCGTGGCCTATCAGACCTCTGCTGAACCGGCGAAAGTCGCGCAGGCGGATAACACCTTTGCGAAAACCAGCGGCGCAACCGTCGACTGGCGCAAATTCGATAGCGGGTCGAGCATCGTCCGCGCGCTGGCCTCCGGCGATGTGCAAATCGGTAACCTCGGTTCCAGCCCGCTGGCGGTGGCCGCCAGCCAGCAGGTGCCGATTGAAGTGTTCCTGCTGGCGTCGAAGCTCGGCAATTCCGAAGCGCTGGTGGTGAAAAAGAGCATCACCAAACCCGAAGATCTGATCGGCAAACGCATCGCGGTGCCGTTTATCTCCACCACCCACTACAGCCTGCTGTCGGCGCTGAAACACTGGGGCATTAAGCCGGGTCAGGTGCAGATCATCAATCTGCAGCCGCCGGCGATTATTGCCGCCTGGCAGCGTGGCGATATTGACGGGGCCTACGTCTGGGCGCCGGCGGTAAACGAGCTGGAAAAAGAGGGCTCCGTGTTGACCGATTCGTCGCAGGTGGGCGAGTGGGGCGCGCCGACGCTGGACGTCTGGGTGGTACGCAAAGATTTTGCCGAGCAGCACCCGGACATCGTGAAAGCCTTTGCGAAGAGCGCGATCGAGGCCCAGCAAGCGTACATCGCCAATCCGGAGCAGTGGCTGAAGCAGCCGGATAACATCAGCAAACTGGCGCGCCTGAGCGGCGTCCCGGATGCCGATGTCCCGGGGCTGGTGAAAGGTAATACCTACCTGACCGCCGCCCAGCAGGCGCAGGCGCTGAATGGCCCGGTAAACGAGGCGATTGTCGATACTGCGAAGTTCCTCAAAGAGCAGGGCAAGGTGCCGGCGGCCGGCAGCGACTACCGCCAGTACGTCACCGACCGTTTTGTGAAGTAACAGGAGGCTTTGATGCTGCAAATCTCGCACCTCTCTGCCGACTACGCGGGTAAACCGGCGCTGGCAGATATCAACCTGACGCTGGACAGCGGCGAACTGCTGGTGGTCCTCGGGCCATCCGGCTGTGGCAAAACCACGCTGCTGAACCTGATTGCCGGATTTGTGCCTTATCAGCACGGCAGCATCACCCTCGAAGGAAAACGGGTTGACGGACCGGGCGCCGAGCGCGGCGTGGTGTTTCAACATGAAGGGCTGCTGCCGTGGCGTAACGTGCAGGATAACGTTGCCCTCGGACTACAGCTGGCAGGCGTCGACAAAGCCGTGCGCCGGGAGACGGCGGCGCGGATGCTGAAAAAAGTCGGGCTGGAAGGGGCGGGGAAACGCTTTATCTGGCAACTCTCAGGCGGCCAGCGTCAGCGGGTCGGCATTGCCAGAGCGCTGGCGGCGAACCCGCAGTTGCTGCTGCTTGATGAGCCGTTTGGCGCGCTGGACGCTTTCACCCGTGAGCAGATGCAAACCCTGCTGCTCAGCCTGTGGCATGAGACCGGAAAACAGGTGCTGCTGATCACTCACGATATCGAAGAGGCGGTATTTATGGCCACCGAGCTGGTGCTGCTGTCGCCGGGGCCGGGGCGGGTGCTGGAGCGTTTGCCGCTCAATTTTGGTCGCCGTTTTGTTGCCGGGGAGTCCTGCCGCAGCATCAAATCCGACCCGCTGTTTATCGAACAGCGTGAATACGTCCTGAGCCGGGTATTTGAACAACGGGAGGCCTTCTCATGAGCGTCGTGATCAATGACAAACCGCGCCCGCGGGCGTTGAAGTGGCGCTGGCCGCTCTCCCGTCAGCTGACGTTGAGTTTTTCGACGCTGGCGGTGCTGCTGGCGGCCTGGTGGGCCGTGACCGCCATTGGGCTGATTAGCCCGCTGTTTCTTCCGCCGCCGGAGCAGGTATTTCGCAAGCTGCTGGTGATTGCCGGGCCGCAGGGCTTTATGGATGCCACGCTGTGGCAGCATCTGGCGGCAAGCCTGACGCGGATCGTGATCGCCCTCGCGGCGGCGACGATCGTGGGCGTTCCGGTGGGGATCGCGATGGGGCTGAATCCGACGGTGCACGGGATCCTCGATCCGTTAATTGAGCTGTATCGTCCGGTGCCGCCGCTGGCGTGGCTGCCGCTGGTGATCATCTGGTTTGGGATCGGCGAAACGCCAAAAATATTACTGATCTATCTCGCGATTTTCGCCCCGGTGGTGATGGCGACGCTGGCGGGGGTGAAAAGCGCCCAGCCGGTACGTATTCGCGCGGCGCAATCCTTAGGCGCCAGCCGGGCGCAGGTGTTGTGGCTGGTGATCCTGCCTGGCGCATTGCCGGAAATCCTGACCGGGCTGCGTATCGGGCTGGGGGTGGGCTGGTCAACGTTGGTGGCCGCGGAGCTGATTGCCGCCACCCGCGGTTTAGGTTTTATGGTGCAATCCGCCGGTGAATTCCTCGCGACCGATGTGGTGCTGGCCGGCATTGCGGTGATTGCGATTATCGCGTTTCTGTTAGAACTGGGACTGCGCGCATTACAGCGCCGACTGACGCCCTGGCATGGAGAAATACAATGAGTGAACGTCTGAGCATTACCCCGCTGGGGCCGTACATTGGCGCGCAAGTTACCGGTGCCGATCTGACTCGTCCGCTGAACGATAACCAGTTTGAACAGCTGTATCATGCGGTGCTGCGTCACCAGGTGGTGTTCCTGCGCGGGCAGCACATCACCCCGCAGCAGCAGCGCGACCTGGCGTTGCGCTTTGGCGATCTGCATATTCATCCGGTGTATCCGCATGCGCCAGGAGTCGATGAGATCATTGTGCTCGATACCCATGACGATAATCCGCCGGATAACGATAACTGGCACACCGATGTGACGTTTATTGAGACGCCGCCCGCCGGGGCGATTCTGGCGGCGAAGGAGCTGCCGGTGACCGGTGGCGATACGCTGTGGACCAGCGGCGTGGCGGCCTATGAGGCGCTTTCGGCGCCTTTTCGTCAGTTGCTCAGCGGACTGCGGGCGGAACATGATTTCCGTAAATCGTTCCAGGAGTATAAATACCGCAACACCGAGGCGGAGCATCAGCGCTGGCTGGAGGCGGTGAGCAAGAATCCGCCGCTGCTGCACCCGGTGGTGCGTACCCATCCGGTGACCGGCAAGCAGGCACTGTTCGTGAACGAAGGATTCACCACCCGCATTGTCGACGTGACGGAAAAAGAGAGCGAGGCGCTGTTAAGCTTCCTGTTTGCCCACATTACGAAGCCGGAATTTCAGGTGCGCTGGCGCTGGCAGCCTGACGATGTGGCCATCTGGGATAACCGGGTGACGCAACACTACGCCAATGCCGACTATCTGCCGCAGCGGCGCATCATGCACCGGGCGACCATCCTTGGTGATAAACCCTATTACCGGGCTACGAGTTCAGCATGACCCTGTAGCCCGGACAGGCGGCTGGCACCATTCCCGGTGGCGCTGCGCTGACCGGGCTACGGCCCTGCGCGACGTTGTGCCTTGTAGCCCGGACAGGCGCGTCGCGCCGCCTCCGGGGTCAGCGTGATGTTGTGGCCTTGTAGCCCGGACAGGCGCAACGCGCCGCCTCCGGGAAAAGAGCCGTTACGCCGACTTTTGCGAGTCCAGATGCGCGCCAATATAGCGCTGATAGCGATTCGCTTTCAGATAGGTCAAATCCACCAGCACCAGACCATCGACGCAGTTGTTGAAATCCGGGTCGCTGCCGAAATCGATAAACTGCACGCCGCCCGGTTCGCAGACCTCGGAGTACTGTTTATACAGCGGCGGAATGGCGCAGCCGAGATTGCCCAGCAGCGACTTCAGCCTCGTCAGATCCTCGTTATAATCTTCGCCGCCAAACTGCGCCAGCACGTCGGGCAGCGAGGCAGGATAAGGACGACGAGACTCCGCCAGCGGATGCATGGCCGGGAACCACAGGCGATAGAAGGCCACCAGCAGATCGCGTGCCGCAGGCGGCAGACCGCCGGAAATAGAGACCGGGCCAAACAAATACCGGTAGTGCGGGTAGCGCGCCAGATAGGCCCCGATACCGGACCACAGGTAATCAAGCCCGCGGCGTCCCCAGTAACGCGGTTGGATAAAGCTGCGCCCCAGTTCGATACCATGAGTGAGGATATCCTCCATCCTTGCATCGTAATGAAACAGGCTGTAGCTGTAGATCCCTTCCAGCCCGCGCTTTTCCCGCTGCTGGCCGGTGGGCATAAAACGGTAGGCACCGACGATCTCCAGGTCTTCTTCATCCCACAAAATCAGATGCAGATAATCGTCGTCATACCCGTCGACGTCGCGTCGTTTACCGCTGCCTTCACCGACCGCACGAAAGGCGATTTCTCGCAGGCGGCCCAGCTCGCGTAGCAGTGGCGCATCCTCCTGCTCCTGACGCTGCCACAGATAGATCATTTTGCCGTCCGCCGTGCGCCCCAGGCATTCGGCCTGGCTGAGCTCACGCTTGAGCAGCGCGCGGTCTTCCGGTCGCGCAATCGCGCTTTCGGTTTTAAACACGCCCGGCAGGCCTTTACCCAGCCGTTCGACGTGGCGATAGCAGCGATCCGCCAGTTCACGGGGCGAGGCCTGCGGCTGATACCAGGAAGACCAGGCCACTTGTTGGCCGATGGCGATCGGCAGGCTGCTGTTGCGGCGACGGAACATCTGCTGCATCAGCAGCAACATCGGCAGGTTGTCGGAGAGCAGCGTGCTGGCGTAAAACAGCGCGCTGTTATGGGCGCGGATCGAGACCGGAAGCAGCGGGGCGCGGTATTTGGTGGCCAGCTTGATAAAGCCGGGGTGCCATTTTTTATCGCGAATGCCCCGACGCGTCAGACGCGACACTTCGCCCGCCGGGAAGAAGATCAGCACGCCGCCGTTCTGGAGCTGGTGATCCATCTGCTGCAAGGCGGCTTTGGCGGTGCGCCCGTTGATGTTGTCGACGGGAATAAACAGCGAGCTGAGCGGCTCCAGATGGCTTAACAGGCGGTTGGTGACGACTTTGACATCGCGACGCACTCGGGAGACGGCATAGAGTAGCGCGAGGCCATCAAGCGTGCCGGTGGGATGGTTTGAGACGATCACCAGCGGGCCGTGTTCGGGGATTTGTTCCAGATCGTGCGCCGGGATGGCGCAGCGGATATTGAGATGTTCGAGCACCTGTTCGACCGTATCAAGTCCTTTCAGGTGGCGATGGCGAGCGGCAAATTGTTGAAACTCGTCTTCATGCAGTAATTTTTTGAGTAGTTTTTTTTGCCAGGGGGCAGGCCTCGCCTGAGGCCACAGGTCGTCGAGTACATTGTCGAGACTAAACATAGCGCTTCCTCCTCCGTCCTGCCCAGACAGTAGAAGGTGCAAGTGTCGCTCAGATTACAGTTGGGTGAACATTACGTATCGCGGTGTGCAGGTATGTTCCCGGATGGCGGTGCAGGCACCTTATCCGGGCTACAGTGCACAAGTATGTAGTCCCGGTCAGCGCAGCGCCACCGGGGGAGATGACCTTCAACGCTCTCCGCAGGGGAAATCATCCTTCTCTCCACCCCAGTCTGCAGGATATAACCCTAACCTCACATCCCGATGAAAGGTTGAAAAAGGCCAGTCCCGTACCTGGTGTACCCAGCCATGTTTGAGCGGATTCATGTAGATATAGTCAATATGACGCCGGTAGTCCTGCTGATGTCGAATCGTGTGTTCCCAGAACCGCGGCTGCCAGACCCGGTGTAGTTTCAATGCACGGGTAAACCCTCTTTTTATGTCCCGCCAGCGAGCAGAAAAATCACAATCATGTTCAGGCAACGTCCAGATGCAATGCAGGTGTTCCGGCAGAACGACCCATGCATCGATAATAAACGGCTTGCGTTGTTTGACGGTGAGAATAGCGCGGCGTAATTCCCTGATTTCCTGAGTCAGAAGTGAGCTTCTTCTGTTGCGCAAATTGACGGTGAAAAACCAGGTTCCACCTTGAATGTAGTTACGACGATAGGCGACCACGGTGAGCTCCTTGCTCAGAACGGATTGCGTGAGAGCAGGAAGATAAATGCGGAGAGATGCAGAAACAACGACCACGGGAAGAGAATGGAAAGGCGCTCGTAAAATATCAGTAACCGCAGCGAGACCAGGGCATCCCCGGAGGCGGCGCGTGGCGCCTGTCCGGGCTACAAGGTCACAATATTGCGGTGGGCCCGTAGCCCGGTCAGCGCAGCGCCACCGGGAATGGTGCCAGCCAGCAAGGTCACAATATTGCGGTGGGCCCGTAGCCCGGTCAGCGCAGCGCCACCGGGGGAATTACAGGAAATTAACGCAGGATTTTCTTTTCGGCTAAATCGAGGGCGAAATAGCTGAAGATCAGATCCGCACCGGCACGTTTAATCGCGCCAAGGCTTTCCAGCACCACTTTTTCTTCATCGATAGCGCCGGCCTGCGCGGCAAACTTGATCATCGCGTATTCGCCGCTGACCTGGTACGCGCCGAGCGGCAGGTCACTGCGTTCGCGAATATCACGCAGGATATCCAGGTAGGCGCCCGCCGGTTTGACCATCAGGCAATCTGCACCCTGGGCTTCGTCCAGCAGGGATTCACGAATCGCTTCACGGCGGTTCATCGGGCTCATCTGATAGGTCTTACGATCGCCTTTCAGCGCGGTACCGGCTGCTTCACGGAACGGGCCGTAGAACGATGATGCAAACTTGGTGGAGTAGGACATGATGGCGGTATTGGTGAAACCGGCGACGTCCAGCGCGTGGCGAATGGCCTGCACCTGACCGTCCATGGCGGCGGATGGCGCAATAAAATCGGCACCAGCGGCTGCGGCAACTACCGCCTGTTTACCCAGGTTCTCCAGGGTGGCATCGTTGTCAACGCCGTGGTCGCACAAGACACCGCAGTGGCCGTGTGAGGTGTATTCGCAGAAGCAGGTATCGGACATCACGATCATCTCCGGTACCGCGTCCTTACTGATGCGGGACATACGCGCCACCAGGCCGTTCTCATTCCAGGCATCGCTGCCGGTTGCATCGGTATGGTGGGAAATACCGAAGGTCATAACCGAGCGGATACCGGCGTTAGCGATACGTTCAATTTCGCGGGCCAGGTACTTTTCCGGAATGCGCATCACGCCGGGCATCGCTTCGATGGCTTTGTAATCGTCGATTTCTTCTTCAACAAAGATCGGCAACACCAGGTCGTTCAAACTCAGTGTTGTCTCTTCAAACATAGCGCGCAGCGAAGCAGATTGACGCAAACGGCGGGGGCGAGTGATTAAATCTGTCATGGTTTGCCTGATTTTGTGAAATGAAAACAACTAGTCTAACTGAAATTTCGGTGGGATGTTTCGCCAAAGGAAGCATTTTACCCGCATTCCTTTGGCGCTCTATTCAGTGATGATTCTCAGGATTCCGGTACCGGAGCCGGCTGTCCGCCGCTCAACTCGCTGACCAGATCGTTGATGCCGTTGCTCATATTGCTAAAGCGGGTCAACGATGAACGGGTAACCACCACAAACGCACCGATGTTTGCCTGTGGATTCATCGCCATATAGGTAATAAACCCGCCTCCGCCGCCGGTTTTCTGAATAATGCCCGGCTGACCATTTTTAGGTTTCATATAAACCCAACCGAGGCCCAGCGCATCGGCTTTGCCCGGCACGTCCATCCCGATAACGCGGGTGAGCTGACTGCGTTGATAAATCAACGTTTGCATACGGTCGGCCTGGCGCCCGCGGGTATAAAAATCAGAAGACAAGAACTGCTGCATCCAGCGCATCATATCGCCCGGCGTTGAGTACACGCCGCCGCTGCCGATCGCCGCCAGGGTATTGTTACACGGGCTGGCGCCTTTCTCGGCAACCATCAGGCGGCCGCACTGGTCCGGTGACGGCGTAAAGGTGGTGTCTTTCATACCCAGCGGGCGGGTGATCTGCTCTTCAAACAGCTGCGGATAGGGTTTACCAGACGCGGTAGCAAGGGCGTCGGCCAGCAGATCAAACGCGAGATTCGAGTAAGCTGCCTGGGTGCCAGGTGCCGCTTTCAGCGATGCTGTTGACAGCCATGACCAGCGTTGATCGCGGGTTGGCCAGACGAAGACCGGACGATGTGCCGCGCCGCCCGGCTGCTCACGCGGTAGGGCGCTGGTATGGGTTGCCAGGTTCACCAGCGTAATCGGGGTTCCCTGATAGGTCGGAACCCGGGCACCCGGTGGCGCATACTTGCTGAGCGGATCGTTAAGCTTCACGACGCCCTGATCGAGCATTTTCACCAGCATCTCGCTGGTCATCAGTTTACTTAGCGACGCAATGCGGATCACCGAATCCAGCTGCGGGTGCTCATTGTTGCCCGGGCGTGTTTCGCCAAAACTGCGGAAAACACGCTGATTACCGTCGATAACCACCAGCGCCATACCGGTGGCACCGCTGCCGTAATAGATATGGTTGGCGTAACGATCGACAACATCGGCAGCAAATTCAGGGTCAACGATCGGTTGAGCTGCCTGGACCGAGGTCCACGACGCCGCGCAAAGTGCAGCAAAAACAAGCAGACTACGTTTCAACGGTGGTATCCATAATGATGAGTAGAAATATAGAACGTATTTATACTACGAAGTGAGGCGCAGCGATGTGCAATAACGACAATATTTCGCGGAAAAACGTAACCGTGGGTAAAAAGGATTTTTTTATGATTTCGGATATTCGCATTGCCCGGCGGACGCGTATGATGAGTCTTTGATTTATCAGGTCATGAGAGAGAAAAATGGCGGCTCAACGGGTGGTAATGGTAGTCGATATGCAAAATGGTGTTTTTGCGATGCCGCGCATTGAGCGTGAGCGTTGCGTCGCCCAGATTAATCATCTGATACGCGCCGCGGATCGCGTTATTTTCATTCAGCATGCTGAGGACGGCGGACTGGAGGAGGGCAGTGACGGCTTTGCGCTGCTGGCGGAGCTGGAACACCCGGCAGACTCCATTCATGTCACCAAAACAGCCTGCGATGCCTTCTATAACACCCAGCTTGAACAGGTCTTGCGCGAGCAGGGGATCCAGCAGTTCGTGATTTGCGGCTGCGCGACCGATTATTGCGTCGATACCACCATCAAAAACGGTGCCAGTCGCGGCTATGCCATCACCGTTGCCGAAGATGCGCACACCACCGCCAATCGTCCCGCTGCGCCGGCTAAAATGCTCATCGACCACTACAACGATGTCTGGCGTACCTTAACCGTACCCGGCAATCCTTTACATGTGAAACCCGTAGAAACAATTCTGACTGAATGGCGGACGAACTAAGCCGCTGATTTTCGGTCTCATCACCCAACCACTTTCCACGGCTGCCGCCGCTATGCAGCAGGCATACTCGTGGTACACAGCATAGCCAGAATGATAAAGCAGTTAGCAGGAGTACATGATGTTTAAATCTTTTTTCCCCAAACCGGGGCCGTTTTTTCTCTCAGTTCTTGTCTGGTCGCTGATTGCCGTGATCTTCTGGCAGGCTGGAGGAGGTGACTGGCTGCTGCGTATAACCGGAGCCTCGCAGAACGTTGCCATCAGTGCCGCGCGTTTCTGGTCGCTGAACTATCTGGTCTTCTACGCTTACTATGCTCTCTGCGTGGGTATTTTTGCCCTGTTCTGGTTTATTTATAGCCCGCATCGCTGGCAATACTGGTCGATTCTCGGGACCTCGCTGATTATTTTTGTCACCTGGTTCCTGGTGGAAGTCGGGGTGGCGATTAACGCCTGGTACGCGCCGTTCTACGATCTTATCCAGACCGCGCTGGCGACGCCGCATAAGGTCAGCATTAACCAGTTTTATCAGGAAATTGGCGTGTTCCTCGGGATTGCCATCATTGCGGTAATTATTGGGGTAATGAACAACTTCTTCGTCAGCCACTATGTCTTCCGCTGGCGTACGGCGATGAACGAACACTATATGGCGCACTGGCACCATCTGCGTCATATCGAAGGTGCCGCCCAGCGTGTGCAGGAAGATACCATGCGCTTTGCCTCCACCCTTGAAGATATGGGCGTCAGCTTTATCAACGCCGTCATGACCCTGATTGCCTTCCTGCCGGTGCTGGTAACCCTGTCCGAGCACGTGCCGGATCTGCCGATTGTCGGCCATCTGCCCTATGGCCTGGTGATTGCGGCGATCGTCTGGTCCCTGATGGGGACCGGTTTGCTGGCGGTAGTCGGGATCAAGCTGCCGGGGCTGGAATTTAAAAACCAGCGCGTCGAAGCGGCGTACCGTAAAGAGCTGGTGTACGGGGAAGATGATGCCGCGCGTGCCACGCCGCCGACGGTGCGGGAGCTGTTTAGCGCCGTGCGTCGCAACTATTTCCGCCTCTATTTCCACTACATGTACTTCAACATCGCGCGGATTCTGTATCTGCAGGTGGATAACGTTTTCGGTTTGTTCCTGCTGTTTCCGTCGATTGTTGCCGGTACCATTACGCTGGGTCTGATGACGCAGATCACCAACGTTTTCGGTCAGGTACGTGGTTCGTTCCAGTATCTGATTAGCTCGTGGACCACGCTGGTGGAACTGATGTCCATCTACAAACGTCTGCGCAGCTTTGAACGCGAACTCGACGGTAAAGATCTGCAACCAGTGACCCAGACGTTGAGTTAACCCCGAAACCCCCATAACAGAGGCAGACTGAAGGATGATGCGTAGACAAGGAAAGTACAGGACCACCGTGGTACCACGTCGTGTTTCATGCGCGCTGACGCTGTTAGCCGGGGGGATCCTCAGCGCCTGTACCAGCCAGCAGGCGCCGGTACTCAAAGAGGGCGAAAAGCCCGTTGATGTGGCGACGGTGGTGCGGCAGAAAATGCCCGCCAGCGTCAAAGACAGGGAGCAGTGGGCCCAGGCGATAGCCAAAGCCTTTGAGAGCCAGAAGCTGGCACCGACGGAGGAGAATGTCTGCTCGGTGCTGGCTGTCGCCCAGCAGGAATCCAACTATCAATCGGATCCGGTAGTGCCAGGACTCAATAAAATCGCCTGGCAGGAGATCGACCGCCGGGCTGAGAAACTGCACATCCCGGTGTTCCTTGTGCATACCGCCCTGAAAATTCCTTCGCCCAACGGCAAGAGCTACAGCGAGTGGCTGGACAGCGTAAAAACGGAAAAGCAGCTGAGCGCCGTGTTTGACGATTTTATCGGCATGGTGCCGATGGGACAGAAACTGTTTGGCTCACTCAACCCGGTACACACCGGCGGCCCGATGCAGGTGAGCATTGCCTTCGCCCAGGAGCATGCCGATGGTTATCCGTGGAAAATCGACGGCACCGTGCGTCAGGAGGTGTTCAGCTTGCGCGGTGGCCTGTGGTTCGGGACCTATCATCTGCTCAACTACCCGGCGAACTACAGCGTACCGCTATACCGCTTTGCCGATTTCAACGCCGGCTGGTACGCCAGTCGGAATGCCGCGTTCCAGAATGCGGTCAGTAAGGCGACCGGCGTGAAGCTGGCGCTGGACGGCGATCTGATTCGTTATGATAGTGATGAGGCAGGGACGACGGAGCTGGCGGTACGCCGCTTAGCCGGGTCGCTGAAGATGAGCGATGACGATATCCACCGTCAGTTGAAAAAGGGCGACAGCCTGGCGTTTGAAAAAACCGATCTCTATCAGCAGGTTTTCCGTCTGGCGGATAAGAAAGCTGGCAAGGCGCTGCCGCGCGAGATACTGCCGGGGATCCAGCTTGAGAGCCCGAAAATTACGCGCAATCTGACGACGGCCTGGTTTGCCAAACGGGTAGATGAACGACGCGCCAACTGTATGGCGCGCCGCTAGCGGTTGTTGCTCCAGCGCAGGATAAGCCCCAAAACCCCAATCAGCATACAGCCGAGCAGGAACGGGATCAGACCAAACAATGTCCCCACCGCCAGGCCAATCTGGATGCGCGGCGCGTTGTTATCCTGGATTTGCATCAGGTGCTCGAAAACACCAGGAGCGTGCACCAGCATGCTTAGCATTTGCGCGCCAGCCCAGAAGCAGAACAGGACAAACAGGGTGTAGGCGATATTGCTGCTGGTGATGGCACCTCTTTTTTTGCCGCTAAAAATAGATTTTGAAAAGGCGAATTCAGCCATTTAACCCTCCGAACCTCACTGACCTACTGGCTTTACATAACGGCATGTCGATGATTCTGGCAGCGGGCGCGCAGAGGCAGTATCAGATTGCTGCTAATTTCCGGCCAGGAATAATCCTGTTTTTTTGCCCGCCGCCCGCGAAGACCGGGCGGCGAAAAGTAGAGCGGTATCCCAATGTTTGATAATTCTCCGCGCCGCTACAGACCGCGGATTCCGGCTGTGCGAAGATGCGTTTTTTGTTGTCGGAGTGGTTATGAAACTCACTGAAAAAATCCGCCGTGACTGGCATTACTATGCGTTTGCGCTGGGGTTAATTTTTATTCTGAACGGCGTGGTAGGGCTGGTGGGGTTTGAGACGCAAGGCTGGCAATCCTATGCCGTCGGGCTGGTGACCTGGGTGATTAGCTTCTGGATCGCGGGGAAGATTATTCGTCGTCGCCAGACCGAAGAGGCCTGACCCAGGGTCAGGACAGGCCGGGTAGGGCGACACGCGCCGCTACCCGGGAAGCACATTAGTTCATCGATGTTTTCAGCGCGCGGTCTGCCGCATGGCGCTCCAGCGCCAGTTCAATCAGGCGGCTGATCAGGCTGGTGTAGTCCAGCCCGCTAGCCTGCCACAGCTTCGGATACATGCTGATATTGGTAAACCCTGGCAGGGTGTTGATTTCGTTGATGATGACTTCATCGTCCGGGGTCAGGAAGACGTCGACGCGCGCCATGCCGCTGCAGCCCAACGTCTGATAGGCACGCACGGCAATTTCACGGATCTTATCGTTGATCTCGCCGGAGATCGCTGCAGGAACCACCACTTTGGCCCCCTGGTCGTCAATGTACTTGGTGTCGTAGGCGTAGAACTCGCTGTTGAGGACGATTTCGCCGCAGGTACTGGCCTGCGGGTAGTCGTTGCCCAGCACCGCACACTCAATTTCACGCCCTTTAATTCCTTGTTCAACCACCACTTTATGGTCGAATTCAAAGGCCAAATCTACCGCCTGCTGATATTGCGCTTCGGTGTTCACCTTGCTGACACCAACCGATGAACCCTGGTTCGCCGGTTTGACAAACAGCGGCAGGCCCAGTTTTTCCTGCACTTGCGCGAAGCTGAACTGCTGGCGGTTGGCGCGGGTTAAGGTGATGAACGGGGCAATCGACAGCCCGGCGTCGCGCAGCAGACGCTTGGTCACGTCTTTGTCCATACAGGCCGCGGAGCCGAGCACATCGGAACCGACGAACGGCAGATTGGCCATGCGCAGCATGCCCTGCAGCGAGCCGTCTTCTCCGAGGGTGCCGTGAACGATAGGGAAAATAACGTCGATAGCGGCCAGCGGCTGCCCGCTGTCGGCATTGATCAGTTGCTGCGCCTCACGGCCAGGGATTTGCGCCAGCGTGACGTCTGAAGGACGTAGCGCGATACGGGCAGGATCCTGCGGGTTTAACAGGTAGTTACCGGCGTCATTGATATGCCAGAGTCCCTGCTTATCAATGCCGAGCAGAACCACGTCAAAGCGCGTTTTATCAATCGCTTCCACGATATTCTTCGCTGACTGCAGCGACACTTCATGCTCTGCCGACTTACCGCCAAAAACGATCCCAACCCTCATCTTAGCCATTTCAACTTCCATCCAGATAACATCAAAGCACATAACATAGCATGTGAAATGACGGCATGGCTGCCAGAATCTTCCTCTCTGAAAGCAGGGGGTTAAAAGCTGCGCGCTGAATCTGCTCCCGACCCGGTTGGTGGGGTGGCATCAGCACAACACGCTGAGGGTTGACCGGTTGGTGCTTATTTTTACCGACGAAATAACGTATTGGACGATAAAGCACTAAACTCTTCATCAGCGCATCTCTGGTAATACGTCGTTCTCAGGAAATTGCTAAGCTAGATAATAATTCGCAAAAAATTAATGAATACGTGTAGTTATGGAATCCTGGAAGGTCAATCTCATCTCCGTCTGGTTCGGTTGTTTCTTTACCGGTCTGGCGATCAGTCAAATTCTCCCCTTTTTGCCGCTCTATGTTTCTCAGCTCGGCGTGACTTCGCACGAGGCGCTGTCGATGTGGTCGGGGCTGACGTTCAGCGTCACCTTCCTCGTGTCGGCGATTGTCTCCCCCATGTGGGGCAGTCTGGCGGATCGCAAAGGGCGCAAGCTGATGCTGCTGCGCGCCTCCCTCGGCATGGCGATTGCGATTCTGCTCCAGGCCTTCGCGACCAACGTCTGGCAGCTGTTTATTCTGCGCGCGATAATGGGGCTGACCTCCGGCTATATCCCAAATGCCATGGCGCTGGTAGCTTCTCAGGTACCGCGCGAGCGTAGCGGCTGGGCGCTCAGTACGCTCTCTACTGCGCAAATCAGCGGCGTGATCGGCGGGCCGTTGCTCGGCGGTTTTCTGGCCGACCACGTTGGCCTGCGGGCGGTATTTTTCATCACCGCGATCCTGCTGACGGTGAGCTTCCTCGTCACCTTATTCCTGATTAAAGAAGGGGTTCGCCCGCAAACCAGCAAGGCCGACCGCTTAAGCGGCCGGGAAGTATTTGCCTCGCTGCCGTACCCTGGGCTGGTCATTAGTCTGTTCTTCACTACCCTGGTGATCCAGCTCTGCAATGGCTCCATCGGGCCTATTCTGGCGCTGTTTATCAAATCGATGGCGCCGGACAGCAACAATATCGCCTTTCTTGCCGGGATGATTGCCGCAGTGCCGGGGGTATCCGCGCTGATATCGGCGCCGCGTCTGGGCAAACTTGGCGATCGAATCGGTACGTCCCGGATTTTACTGGCGACGCTGGCCTGCGCGGTGGTGATGTTCTTCGCCATGTCGTTTGTCACCACGCCGCTGCAGTTAGGCGTTTTGCGCTTTTTACTGGGCTTTGCCGATGGCGCGATGCTGCCTGCGGTACAGACCCTGCTGCTGAAATACTGCAGCGATAACGTCACCGGGCGCATCTTCGGCTATAACCAGTCGTTTATGTACCTCGGTAACGTCGTCGGCCCGCTGATTGGCGCCTCGGTCTCGGCGATGGCCGGTTTCCGCTGGGTGTTTATTGCCACCGCCATTATCGTGCTGATTAACCTCTGGCAGCTGGCCGTGATGCTGCGCCGCAGCCGCCGTACCGCCGCATAATACTGTTTCCCACGGCGTTTGTGCTGGAGCGCAAATGCCGTGGCGAGACCCCTCCCTCCCGCAAATGCTGCGCTGATCACAAATTGATCATTTTCCCTTCCGCCATGCTTTAATTTTCTACTGTTACGCGTATACAGTTACGCATAACAGTTACAGAAAAAGACATTTCTATGAAAAATCTATTCGATTTATCCGGCAAGCGCGCCCTGATCACCGGTTCCGCCAGGGGCATTGGTAACCTGTTGGCCAGAGGGTTGGCCGAGTACGGGGCGGAGGTCATTATCAATGACCGTACACAGGAGAAAGCGGATTGCGCGACTGAAGCGCTGGCCGCTCTCGGATACCGTGCAACGGGAGTGGCCTTTGATGTCACCCGCCGCGCCGAGGTCGAACGAGCCATCACTCACATCGAAGCAGAGATCGGGCCGATTGATATTTTGATCAATAACGCCGGGATCCAACGCCGTCATCCGTTTAGTGAATTTCCGGAAGAGGAGTGGGATCAGGTGATTGAGGTCAACCAGAAAGGCGTATTTCTGGTCTCGCAGCAGGTGGCAAAATATATGATGGCGCGCCGGTCCGGTAAAATTATTAATATTTGCTCCATGCAGAGTGAATTAGGGCGTAAGACCATTACGCCGTATGCCGCATCGAAAGGGGCGGTCAAAATGCTCACCCGGGGCATGTGCGTGGAGCTGGCGGAACATAATATTCAGGTTAATGGCATTGCCCCTGGCTATTTTGCGACGGAAATGACCAGCGCATTAGTGAATGACCCGGAATTTTCTGCCTGGTTATATCAACGAACCCCGGCGGCCCGCTGGGGGAAACCGGAAGAGTTAATTGGCGCTGCGGTGTATCTGGCCTCCCCGGCGGCAAATTTTGTTAATGGCCATCTGCTGTTTGTTGATGGCGGGATGCTCGCCGCCGTGTAACCGCGTTGTCGTATATCGGGCTGTCCGGTCCTGGCTTCCCGATATACGGTGAAACATAAAATAATTAAACCCGTTTGATTATATCGTTAATCTGAGGATGGCATATGCAAATGCTCGCCAAATTACCAGCGCGCCGCTGGTGGTATTTAATGCCGATTATATTTATTACCTATAGTCTGGCCTATCTCGACCGTGCGAATTATGGTTTTGCCGCCGCGGCAGGTATCGAAAATGATTTAGGTATTACCAAAGGTACTGCATCGCTGATTGGTGCATTATTTTTCCTGGGCTATTTCTTTTTTCAGGTGCCCGGTGCGATATATGCCGTAAAACGCAGCGTGCGGAAAATGATATTTGTCAGTCTGATATTATGGGGCTGCTGCGCGGCGGCTACCGGTTTCGTCAGCAATATTCCGATGTTAATGGCCATTCGCTTTATTCTCGGGGTAGTGGAAGCGGCGGTTATGCCGGCGATGCTGATTTATATCAGCAACTGGTTTACCAAAACCGAGCGCTCACGGGCCAATACCTTCCTGATTCTCGGCAACCCGGTGACGGTACTGTGGATGTCCATCGTCTCCGGCTACCTGATTCAGGCCTGGGGCTGGCGTGAAATGTTTATTATTGAGGGCATTCCGGCGGTGCTGTGGGCCGTGTGCTGGTGGATCCTGGTCAGGGATAAGCCCGAGGAAGTCTCCTGGCTGAATGCCGAGGAGAAGCAGGTGCTGCAGGAAGCGATGGACCGCGAGCAGAGCGCGATCAAGCCGGTACGTAATTATGGCGAAGCGCTGCGTTCACGTAATGTGATCATGCTGTGCGCCGTCCATGCCCTGTGGAGCATCGGGGTGTACGGCTTCATGATGTGGATGCCGTCAATTCTGAAAAATGCCGCGCAAATGGATATCGTCGCGGTAGGCTGGCTGGCCGCGGTGCCGTACCTGGCGGCTATTTGCCTGATGCTGACGGTTTCCTGGCTATCAGATAAGTTCCAGAACCGTAAACTGTTTATCTGGCCGCTGTTGCTGATTGCCGCGTTGGCCTTCTTCGGCTCCTGGCTTATCGGCGACCACGCATTCTGGTTCTCCTACGCCTTGTTGGTGATCGCCGCCGCCTGTATGTATGCCCCATACGGACCGTTCTTCGCGCTTATCCCCGAGCTGCTGCCACGCAACGTCTCCGGGGTGTCGATGGGGCTTATCAACAGCTTCGGCGCGCTGGGCGCTTTCCTGGGGGCCTGGCTTGTGGGCTACCTGAATGGCGTGATGGGCGGGCCCGGTGCGTCATATACCTTTATGGCTATCGCGCTGCTGGCCTCGGTGGTGCTGATGTACAACGTGCGGGCCAATGACGATCGCACACCGGCGTTAATGACCACAAATAAGCTTGCGGGTTAACAGACACGAAGCGCCTGTGGTAAGGTTCTCTGCGAGCATATGAGTCGTTTGTCGCAGAGAACCCGATGAAAAACAACCGGATGACATTGCAGGATATCGCCAACCTGGCCGGACTGAATAAAATGACGGTCAGCCGTTATTTACGTGACCCGGGCCAGGTGTCGCAGCGCAGCCGCGAGCTGATTGCGAAGATCATGGAAGAGCACAACTATATCCCTAACCGGGCGCCGGAAATTTTACTCAATGCGCGCAGTAAAACGATAGGCGTGCTGATCCCGTCCTTCCGTAATCAGATTTTCGCCGATGTCCTCGCCGGGATTGAATCCGTCACGTCCGCCCACCAGTATCAGACCCTGATTGCCAACTACGGTTATGACCCGCAGCGCGAAGAGCGCGAAGTGCTCAATTTGCTCTCTTACAACATTGACGGGCTGATTCTGACCGGTACGCAGCACAGCGATCGCATGATTCAGTATGTCCGCGCCAGCGGGATCCCGGTGGCGGAGCTGATGGATATCGGCGGGCAGCCCCTCGATATTCAGGTCGGGTTCGATAACGAGAAGGCCGGCTGGGATATGACCAACGCGTTCCTCGACAGCGGTAAACGACAAATCGCCTTTTTTGGTTCGATGGACGACCCTCGTGATGTGAGCCGTTTTCGCGGCACCGAACGCGCCGTGGCGGCCTATGGTCTGAAGGCATATCACATCACACCGCGCAGCATCTCGTCGGTGGCGCTGGGGCGCCAGATGTTCCTGCAAATGCAGCGCTCGCACCCGGATATTGACGCTATTTTTTGTACCAATGACGATCTGGCGGTCGGCGTGCTGCTGGAGTGCCAGGCGCAGGGCATTGCCGTCCCTGAGAAGATAGCGATTGCCGGTTTCCACGGACTGGAAATTGGTCGAGCGCGCCTGCAAAAAATTGCCAGCGTCATTACTCCGCGTTATGACATTGGTAAAACGGCGAGTGAAATACTCCTTGCCCGGCTTGCCGGTAAAGACGCGGCAGCTAGCGTGAATATGGCTTACCAGATTTATTATGGCGATACGTTATAATTACCAATGAAATCGCAATATATTTTTTTATTATTATCTATTGAATTTTTTTTATGAAACGTATTTCTCGGGTATTGCGTTTATTCCTGGTGCTTCACCGAAAGAGCAAAACGTTTCGCTTATTATTGTGTGGGATGAGGAATCATTTTTAAAAAATAATACTGGTATCCACCGGCGGATGTATGACATAACTAGCGAATAATGGAACTCGCATAAGGATACCGTGCTGTGAAGAATCTCATTGCCGAACTACTGGTGAATCTGGCTCAAAAGGAAGAAGAGGCAAAGGAACTGACGGTGCAGGTTGAGGCGCTTGAAGTTGTCGTGACGGCGTTACTGCGCCATATGGCACAGGACAAGCAGCAGGCATTAATTAATGATATTGAGGACGCTATCGCCCAGGCCAGCCCCGGCCCGCTGGTGGACGATCGCGATGCTCAGCGGTTGCAGCAATATATAAAAAAGCTGTTGCGGCATCCGCGTAGCTAGTTCTTTTGAGCGGACACGGATGCCGTCATTTTACTGTCACATCACTTTTATAAAGTCTTCTTCGTTTTGATTTTTGAGTATTTTTACATGGAGAAGACCAACGTGAAATTGAAATTAAGTGCCCTATTTATTGCCCTGTTACCTCTGCTGGGCACCACGGCTATTCATGCAGAAACAACTGCAGCCCCGGTTCTGGAAAATCGTGCCGCGCAGGGTGATATCACCACGCCCGGCGGCGCTCGTCGTTTAAGCGGCGATCAGACCGCCGCACTGCAGGCCTCGTTAATCAACCGGCCGGCGAAAAATATTATTCTGCTGATTGGCGACGGTATGGGCGATTCAGAAATTACCGCCGCGCGCAACTATGCCGAAGGTGCGGGCGGCTTCTTTAAAGGGATTGATGCTTTGCCGTTAACCGGCCAGTACACCCACTATTCGCTGGACAAGAAAACCGGCAAACCGGATTACGTGACTGACTCTGCAGCATCCGCCACCGCCTGGACCACCGGCGTGAAAAGCTACAATGGCGCGCTGGGGGTTGATATCCATGAAAAAGATCACCCGACGATCCTCGAAATGGCCAAAGCCGCTGGCCTGGCGACCGGTAACGTCTCCACCGCAGAATTGCAGGACGCCACACCTGCCGCGCTGGTCGCCCATGTCACCTCGCGGAAATGCTACGGCCCGAGCGTGACCAGTGAAAAATGCGCCAGCAACGCGCTGGAGAAGGGCGGGAAAGGCTCAATCACTGAACAGCTGCTTAATGCCCGCGCCGATGTCACTTTAGGCGGCGGGGCCAAAACCTTCGCAGAAACGGCAACCGCCGGCGAATGGCAGGGCAAAACGCTGCACGACCAGGCCGTCGCCCGTGGCTACCAGATGGTCACCGACGCCAGCTCTCTGGCCGCCGTGCGTGAAGCAAACCAGGACAAACCGCTGCTGGGCCTGTTCTCGGATGGCAACATGCCAGTACGTTGGGAAGGGCCGAAAGCCTCCTTCCACGGCAATATCGATAAGCCTGCGGTGACCTGTACGCCAAACGACAAACGCGATGCCTCCGTTCCGACGCTGGCGCAGATGACTGAAAAAGCGATCGATCTGCTGAGCACTAACGAGAAAGGATTCTTCCTGCAGGTGGAAGGCGCCTCTATCGACAAACAGGACCATGCGGCGAATCCGTGCGGCCAGATCGGCGAAACCGTTGACCTGGACGAAGCGGTACAAAAAGCGCTGGAGTTTGCCAAAAAAGAGGGCAATACGCTGGTCATCGTCACCGCTGACCATGCCCATGCCAGCCAGATTATCCCGGCAGATACCAAAGCACCGGGCCTGACCCAGGCCTTAACCACCAAAGACGGTGCGGTGATGGTCATGAGCTACGGCAACTCTGAAGAAGCCTCGATGGAACATACCGGCACGCAGCTGCGCATTGCCGCCTATGGTCCTCATGCGGCAAACGTGGTGGGCTTAACCGATCAGACCGATCTGTTCTACACCATGAAGGACGCGCTGGGCCTGAAATAACCCCATGCCGGTAGCGAATTGTCGTTATCGGCTGGTATTTTTGTCATCAGCGACCAGACTTACAGAGATTGACTGACAGAAGGATGGTGTAATGAAAATAACATTTCTTGTAACCCTACTTTTTGGTTTGATCTTTGTAACAGCGGTGAGTGCCGCGGAAAAAACGCAAACGCCCCAGCAGCAAAAAATGACGGTCTGTAATAAAGAGGCCTCATCGAAAGCGTTGAAGGGTGATGAGCGTAAAACGTTTATGAGCCAGTGTCTGAAGAAAGACGCGCCGGCGAAGGACGGTAAAGCGTTGATGCCTCAGCAGCAAAAAATGGGCGAGTGCAACTCGCAGGCAACCCAGCAGTCTCTGAAAGGGGACGATCGTAATAAGTTTATGAGCGCCTGCCTGAAAAAACAGGTCTGATGCGGCTGAGACAGCAATAACCGTACGTAAACGGGTGAGGCCTGGCCTCACCCGATATGGCGACAGGGATCAGGAACGGCTCAGTTTTTCTGATTTTTCCATGCATTTGACCATCGCTTCGATCACCGCAGAACGGAAACCTTTCTCTTCCAGCACCCGCACCGCTTCGATGGTGGTACCGCCAGGCGAGCAGACCATATCTTTCAGCGTCCCCGGATGTTCTCCGCTTTCGAGCACCATTTTGGCCGAGCCCATCACCGCCTGAGCGGCGAATTTGTACGCCTGGGCGCGCGGCATACCGCCGAGGACAGCGGCATCCGCCATCGCTTCGATAAACATAAAGACGTAGGCTGGCGCAGAGCCGCTGACGCCCACCACCGGGTGGATCATCGGTTCGGCAATAATCTCTGCCTGACCAAAGCAGCGGAAAATCGTCAGCGCTTCAGCGATCTCTTCGCTGGTGACCAGCGCGTTAGGGGTGACGGAGGTCATCCCGGCGTTGACCAGCGACGGCGTGTTAGGCATGGCGCGGACGATCTTACGGTCGTGACCCAGCGCTCGTGCCAGTTGATCGAGCGTCACACCGGCGGCAATAGAGATAATCAGCGAGTCTTTATTGAGGCTTGAGGCGACCTCGCTCAGCACTTTAATCATGATCCCCGGCTTGACCGCACCGAAGACAATATCTGCTACCTGGGCCACTTCCTGGGCACTCTGAGCGGCATTGATGCCGTACTGATCGTGCAGGGCCGCCACTTTGTCCGGCGATGGGGTATAGACCCAAATTTGCCCCGGCTGTACCTGCCCGCTTGCGATCAAACCGCCCAGAATGGCTTTACCCATATTCCCGCAGCCGATAAAGCCAATTTTCTTCTCCATCACCGTTCCTCTTTTGCTTAGTTCATCGTTAGCTATCTAGCTTATCACTCTGGCGCTTTTCTGGGAGACAAAAGCAGGTGACAATGATCACTCACTTTTCATCGACAGGAGCCGACATGGCTATTTGGGTTGATGCGGACGCGTGTCCGAACGTCATTAAAGAAATATTGTTCCGCGCGGCGGAGCGTACACAAACCCCGATGACGCTGGTCGCTAACCAGACGCTACGGGTGCCGCCATCGCGGGTGATCCGCACGATGCGCGTGCCGCAGGGATTTGATGTGGCCGATAACGAAATCGTTCGGCTGTGTGAACCGGGCGACCTGGTGATTACTGCGGATATTCCGCTGGCGGCGGAAGTGCTGGCCAAAGGGGGCGCGGCGCTGAATCCGCGCGGTGAGCGCTATAGTGAAGCGACGATTCGTGAGCGCCTGACGATGCGTGATTTTATGGAAACCATGCGGGCCAGCGGCGTGCAAACCGGCGGCCCGGATAGTTTATCGCAGCGCGACCGCCAGCAATTTGCCGCCGCGCTGGAGAAGTGGTTGTTAGAGACGAAGCGCGAGCAGGGTTAAACCCAGTTGTCGTCATCGCCGCTGAAATCGTTGTCGTTGCCGAAACCGGCGTCGAAATCATCGTCGTAGGTGTTGTTGTCCGCGAGGAACTGATTATCCTCCTGGCGGAACGGATCGGCCGCGTCCTGGGTCTGGCTGAGATCGGGCTGCGGATTCTCTTCGATAATATTGACGATCTCCTGCGGATGGGAGCCGCTGAACATATTGGTCAGCATGTTACCCAACACTACGCCGCCGGCCACACCCGCTGCCGTTTGCAGCGCCCCGGCCATAAAGCCGCCACCGCCGCTACGTGCCGCCTGCGCGGCGACGTTTTGCTGTGGCATCTGCGGGGCATATTGCGCCTGCGGGCGGCCATACTGTTCCGCACCGGGAATCGGGTCCGCTACGCGGCTCTGGCTGCCGCCAAACAGGCCGGCGAGGAAGCCGCCGCTGCTCGGTTTGGCCGCCTGCAGCTGGCTCACCTGGCTATCCAGCGCCTGGATACGGTCATTGAGCTGCTTAATCGCTGCTTCCTGAATCAGGATGGTTTGCGCCATGTAATAGGGGGCGGCAGGCTGCTCTTTCAGGTGTTGCGCAATCCGCTCCTCGGCGCTGGCATCGCGCGCTGCGCTCTGCGTCCCGGCCTCTTTGAGGCGGGAAAACAGTCCATCGATAAGGCGTTGTTCTTCAGATTGCATGGTACTTTCCTCTGTCATACTGGTCGTTTAGCGTCAGAGTGCGTCCGAATGACCCATGCTGTAAATATGTTGTTGCGTAAAGCTGTGCATAAATGTGTTACCGTTTACGCCAGCTAACGGCGGAAAAATAATCCGCAACAGCAAGTAAATATGGAATAACACATAATGCAATGATAGGTTTACACGTCAAATCCTTTCGCCATGAGCGCTGAAAGGAGTGTGTTATTTTAACGTAACGTTTATTTTACGGTTATGGTTGGGCGATTTTGCAGGTATCATGGCTGACTTTTCGCATTCATTTTCCCGCCAAAACGCGGAACCAGGGGGTCTTCGGTAATGACACTGCCAATCTTTCTCATCGGGCCACGCGGCTGCGGTAAAACGACGGTCGGCCATGCGCTGGCGCGGGCGTGTAATTACCCGTTTACCGATACCGATCATGCGCTGCAGGAGCGTGAACAGCGTACGGTCGCGGCTATCGTTGAACAAGAAGGCTGGGCGCGTTTTCGTGAGCTGGAGTCCGAGGCGCTGAAAGCGGTCACCCGGCCACAAACGGTGGTGGCGACCGGTGGCGGTATTGTTCTGGCTGAAGCTAACCGGCAGTTTATGCGGGAAAACGGCGTGGTGATTTATCTTCAGGCCTCGGTATCGGCGCTGATCGACAGGCTGGAAGCGTACCCCAAAGCGGAACAGCGGCCTACGCTGACCGGCAAGCCGGTGCGTGATGAAGTCGGTGAAGTGCTGGCGCAACGAGAAGCGCTGTACCGCGCAACCGCGCACCATATTATCGATGCCACCGCGGCGCCGGATGAGGTCGTCAGGCAAATTCTGGCGACGCTGCACCCGCTCTCTGCTCTCCCGCAGACTCCGTGCGCCGAGGCGGCACGCGAGCAATAAGCCATTTCGAACCACAGGCCTTCGCCGCGGCGACAGCGCTTCCCTCTGTTTGGTTATCTCCAGACCCGGCATCCTTTCTGACAGTCAGAATACCGGGCATCTGTCACATTTTTCATTCATCAGCAGGGTTAATGAATACCTAAGACGCGGATTTTTCAGCAACGCGCTGAAGGCGTCTCAATCTTTACACTCCGCATGGGGAGTAAGCTGCTACGCTTCTGAACGGTTGATTTTTAGCCAACAAGGGGGCGAATGTGGTTTGCGGTAAGCCTGTGCTGAAGCAGTGGTGGTGAAAAGGTACGTGATATGAGTACAACGATGGCAATTTTAAGCGTTGGCGTGGTTCCGGTAGGAGAAGTTCTGCCGCTATTAACCGAACATATCAGGGAAGATCAGATCACACATATTAGCCTGTTAGGCAAAATGACACGTGAAGACGTAATGGAAGATTACGCCGTGGATTCCGGCGACGAGTGTCTGCTGACGCTGTTGAATGATAACCAGCTGGCGGAGGTTTCGCGCCAGAAGGTCGAGCGGGATTTAAAGCATGTGATCGCCATGCTCGACCGGCAAGAATATGACGTGATTTTGTTTTTGAGTTCAGAAATGCTCAGCGGCCTGACGGCGCGCAACGCTATTTTACTGGAACCGCAGCGGATTATTCCGCCGCTGGTGGCATCGATCGTTGAGGGCCATCAGGTCGGGGTGATTGTGCCGGTCGAGGATGTGTTGCCCATGCAGCAGCAAAAGTGGCTGGCGCTGGAAAACGCACCTTACTACGCGTTAGCCAACCCGATCGGCGGCAGCGATAGCGATTTGCTGATGGCCGGACGGGAATTGCTGGAGCAGGGGGCCGATGTGCTGGTGCTGGACTGTCTGGGCTACCATCAGCATCATCGGGACGTATTGCAAAAAGCGCTGAATGTCCCGGTTTTGCTGTCAAATGTGCTGGTTTCGCGACTGGCGGCAGAACTATTAATTTAACATGCTGCGCGCACGTAATTTTGCGTGACAGGGGCAAGGAGCGCCCCCTATATTGAGGCTTCAACAAAAGATCATAAGGGCTTGTTTATGCTTCAAAGTAATGAATACTTCGACGGAAAAGTGAAATCTATTGGCTTCACCAGCAGCAGCGTCGGTCGCGCCAGCGTCGGGGTGATGGCGGAAGGGGAATATACCTTTGGAACCGCACAGCCGGAAGAGATGACGGTGGTGAGTGGTGCGCTGAATGTGCTGCTTCCAGGGGAAACCGAGTGGAAAGTCTATTCTGCGGGTGAAGTATTCAATGTTCCGGGCAACAGCGAGTTCCATCTGCAGGTGGCTGAAGCAACCTCTTATCTGTGCCGCTATCTGTAATGACTCACCTTCCTGCCGCAGCAGGAAGGTGTTTTAGCCGATCTTTCGGGTGCGCTCAGGGCTGATTAGCGCTGCGCTTCGCCACCCAGACCTTCCACCAGATTTTGAATCAAGGCCGCCAGTTCGCCGGTCATCAGAATAAAGTCAGCATCGAAGCGCTGGGCAAAATCTTCCCGGTCGATGTCTTCATTCTGATCGCGCAGTTCGTCGCAGAACTTCAGACGCTTGATCGACGCATCGTCACACATCAGGAACTGGATCCGCTGCTGCCAGTCGAGCGCCAGTTTGGTCACCACTTTCCCGGCTTCAATGTGCACCGCGATCTCGTCGCTGACCAGATCCTGCTTCTTGGCGCGGATCACGCCGCCATCTTCCAGCATCGCTTTCAGTTCGGCTTCGTCCAGCAGCTGGAAACCTTGTGCGACAGTACCGGAACGGACCCATTCCGTCAGCGTCAGCTCGATCGGGTTTTCCAGCGTCAGCGGAACCACCGGCAGCGATCCTAACGTTTTACGCAGCAGCGCCAGCGTATCTTCTGCTTTCTTCGCGCTGGCACAATCCACCATGATCAGCCCGTTGACGGTATCGATCCACATCATGGTCTGGCTGAAGCGGCTAAAAGCGCGGGGCAGCAGAGAATGCAGCACTTCGTCTTTCAGCGAATCTTTTTCCGTTTTTTTCAGCTTACGGCCCTGATCGGCTTCCAGCTTGAGGATCTTGGCTTCCAGCGCCTGTTTGATCACCGGCGATGGCAGGATCTTCTCTTCTTTGCGCGCGCAGATCAGGATCTGTCCGTTGTTCGTATGTGTCAGCGCGTCGCTGTGCGATCCCATCGGCGATACCCAGCCGGTTTTCGCCATATCCTGGCTACCACAAGGGGTAAATGTCAGCTCGGCCAGCTGTTTTTCCATCTCTTCGGCCTGCAATGAAATGTCGCGGCTGAGACGGTAAACCATTAAATTTTTGAACCACAGCATGATAATTTCCACGGCGTTGTCGTTAAATCCAGCGGGCATGATAGCGAATTGTCGCTATGCTTGCATTGTTAATCGGGGAGAGGAGCCTACAGTGCGTATTGGTATTGATCTGGGTGGTACAAAAACAGAAGTCATTGCCCTGAGTGACCGGGGAGAGCAGCTATTTCGCCACCGCCTGCCCACGCCGCGGGAAGATTATCGTCAGACCATTGAGAACATCGCCGCGCTGGTGGAGATGGCGGAGCAGGCTACCGGGGAGCGCGGCAGCGTCGGCATCGGGATCCCTGGATCGATTTCGCCCTATACCGGAGTGGTGAAAAACGCCAACTCGACGTGGCTCAACGGCCAGCCGTTTGACCGCGATCTGAGCCAGCGGCTGAACCGCGAAGTGCGGCTGGCCAATGATGCCAACTGCCTGGCGGTCTCGGAAGCGGTGGACGGTGCCGCCGCCGGGGCGCAGACCGTGTTTGCGGTGATTATCGGGACCGGCTGCGGCGCGGGAGTGGCGATCAATGGCCGTTCCCACATCGGCGGCAACGGTACCGCAGGGGAGTGGGGCCATAACCCGCTGCCGTGGATGGATGAAGATGAACTGCGTTATCGCGCCGAGGTGCCGTGCTACTGCGGTAAACAAGGGTGCATTGAAACCTTTATCTCCGGCACCGGTTTTGCCACCGATTATCAGCGTCTGAGCGGTCAGGCGCTGGCGGGCAGTGCGATAATGCAGCGGGTGAGCGAGCAGGATCCGCAGGCCGGGCTGGCGCTGACGCGCTACGAGACGCGGCTGGCGAAGTCGCTGGCCCATATCGTCAATATTATCGACCCGGATGTGATCGTGCTGGGTGGCGGAATGAGCAACGTCGATCGCCTCTATCAGACGGTGCCTGAGTTAGTGAAACCGTGGGTGTTTGGCGGCGAATGCGAAACGCCAATCCGCAAAGCGCTGCATGGGGATTCCAGCGGTGTGCGCGGTGCGGCGTGGCTGTGGCCGCTGTAGTCTGCGAATGACGGGCGTCTTCCCCGGCCAGCAACAGGGCCGGGGAAGCGCGCCAGGCCGTTACTCTACGGCAAAGGCCTTTTCCAGTCGGCTGTAGCCCAGCCCATTGATTTTCTTCACCTTGATCTGCACCGGGATCCGCTCCTTCATGGCTTCGACGTGGCTTATCACGCCAATGATTTTTCCGCTGGCGTTGAGGGCATCCAGCGCATCCAGTGCGGTATCGAGGGTTTCGCTGTCGAGGGTACCGAAGCCTTCATCGAGGAACAGCGAGTCAATCCGCGTTTTGTGGCTGACCAGGTCGGAGAGCGCCAGCGCCAGCGCGAGGCTGACCAGGAAGCTTTCGCCGCCGGAGAGAGTGCGGGTGTCGCGAACGGCGTCCGCCTGCCAGGTATCCACAACCTCCAGCTCCAGCGCTTCGCTGGCCTTACGCTGTAACTGATAGCGCCCGTGCAGACGATTAAGCTGGTGGTTCGCCAGCCATACCAGGTTATCCAGGGTTAAGCCCTGGGCGAATTTACGGAATTTATCGCCCTCTTTTGAACCGATCAGCGCATTCAGCCATCCCCAGTCTTCCAGCTGCTGGGTGGCGAGCGCGATCTCCTGTTGCAGTGCCTGCTGGCGCTGTTGATTCTCGGTGTTCTGTTTCAGCTGCTGGCGAATTTCTCCCTGACGCGCGCTATTCTCCCGCAGCAGCGGCGCCAGCTGTTGCAGACGAGCCTGAACCGGCTCCAGCGGCTGGGTGATGTCTACCTCTGCCGGCGGTTGTTGTTGATGCTGATTCAGCGTGTCGCGGGCGCGCAGGGCCAGCGCGCTGGCCTGCTGTAAGGCGTTTTCCAGCGCCTGCTTGCGTTGCTCCAGATGCTGGCGCGTGTCGGCGTCGAGCAGGGCATCAAGGAAGGCCTGACGGTCGGCAAACGGGCTGCTGGCTAATGCGGCGGCGAACTGGTTCTGCGTCTCCAGCAGCGCCTGCTGCTGTTGGCTCTCCTGCTGGCACAGGGTTTGCCACTGGCTTTGCAGGGCCAGACAATCGTCATGGACCTGGCGCCAGCCGGTGAGCGCTGCCGGTTCTGCGGCCTCGTCGGACTCCGGTAGGGTTTCCAGTAGCGGGGTCAGCTGCTGAAGCTGTTCCTGAAGGGCGACGGATTGGTTCTGTTTTTCCTGCCAGCCGCGGGTTTCTTGTTCCCGCTGCGCCAGCCAGCCCGTCGCCCGATCGGCCTGCGGAAGATCGAGTGCGAAAGGCACCAGCTCCGCTGTCAGCTGCGCCCGGCGCTGTTCCTGGCTCTGTTGGCTCTGTTGCAACTGCTGCTGGAACGCCTGCTGTTGCGCCTGGCAGGCCAGCCGCTGCTGATGCTGATACAGTTGCTGTTCATGCTCCTCCTGCGCCGCCAGCCAGCCGGGAATATCGTCCTGCGGCTGCAGTTCACAGTGCAATGCGCTGACGGTGCTCTGCCACTGTGATGTAAGTGCTTGCTCCTGCTGGAGAAGGGATTCTAGCTCCTCTTTCTCGTTAAGCTGTTGTTTTAGCAACGCCTCCAGCTGACCGCGCAGCTGGGCGCCTTCTTCAGCCAGCTGTTTTACCTCGCGCTCGAGGCTGTCCCGGCGGGCCTGGTTAACGCCGGGCTCCAGCGCCCGGTATTGTGCGACGGCAGGATGTTCGCTGGATCCGCAGAGCGGGCACGGTGCGCCGGGCTGCAGGCGCGCGCGTTCTTCTTCAAGACCAGCAATACGGGCTTCCAGCTCGCAGATGGCTTTCACATCGCTGAACTGCTGGTTTTTCTCTTTGTAGGCCAGACGGCGCTGGGCCAGCGTCGTTTCCAGCTTCTCCTGCTCCTGCTGGCGGGCCTGTCCGGCGGTTTGCAACTGCTGCTGGCGCTGGCGCAGCGGCAGCAGGCGGCTATGCAGCGTAGAAAGCTGCTGGCGTAGCGGGCGGGCGGCGGCGTACTGTGCCAGACTGGCGCTGACCGCTCCGGCATCCAGCGTCAGGGTGGTCGGGGGCAGCCCGGCCAGGGTGCGATCGGTTTCGGCCAGCCGTTGCTGCAGCTGAGCGTGCTGTTGTTCATCGCGGGCCTGCTGTGCGAACGCCTCCCGCCAGCCTGCCAGCGCGTTTCCCCATTGGCGGTAGCGGTCATGTTCCTGCAGCCACGTCGTGAGGGCGTGCTGGGCGGTCTGCAACTGACTCCGCTGTTGACTCGCGGCAAGGCGAATCCCCGCCCGTAGCCGCAGCTGGCCATGTAAGCGAGTATTTACTTCTTCCACCTGACGGCGGGTGTGCGCCAGCGCGTTGGTCTGCTCTTGTTCGCGGTTCCACAGCGGGCGCAGCTGTTCTGCCGGCTGGGCTTTGAGTAAGGCGGAAAGCTGCGGCTGGGCGTGCTCCAGCGCCTGCTGCGCTTCCTGTAGCTGACGCTGGGCCTGGGTGGCTTCCGTGCTCAGCTCCTGCTGGCGAAGCAGCCATTGCAAGGTGGTTTGCAGGCGGGTTTGTTCGCTAAGGTGTTGATGTTCCTCATCAGTAAGTGCTTGCAAACTTTGTTGCAGCGCCTGCTGCTGTTCGGCGCTCAGAAGCAGCACGCCGGAGGCCTGCGCCTGCAGTTTATCTAGCTCGCTGCGGGCAAGCTTATGCTTGTCAAACACCTGGGCCGAGATCTGACCGTAGATTTCGGTACCGGTCAGCTCCTCCAGGAGTTCTGCGCGCTCTTTAGGTTTGGCGTTGAGAAAGGCGGCGAACTGGCCCTGCGAAAGCAGCATTGAACGGGTAAAACGGCCATAATCCAGCCCGGTGAGCGAGGCGGTGAGCTCGAGCTTATCTTTGACTTTGTCGGCGAGGATCTGGCCATCGTCGCAGCGGGCCAGCTCGACGCGCGGGGCCTGCAGGTTGCCTTCCGGCTGGTTACGGGCGCGGTTCTGGCTCCAGAAAGCGCGGTAGGCCGTCCCTTTGACCTCGAATTCCACCTCCGCCAGGCACTCGGCGGTGTCGCGGGTCATCAGATCGTTTTGCGATTGCGAGACGCTGCTCAGGCGCGGGGTTTCGTGATACAGCGCGAGGCAGATGGCGTCCAGCAGGGTGGTTTTCCCGGCGCCGGTCGGCCCGGTAATCGCGAACAGCCCGTTGCTGGCGAACGGTTCAGCGGTGAAATCGATTTTCCATTCGCCTTTCAGCGAGTTGATATTCTTCAGGCGCAAGCTCAGAATTTTCACAGGTGCTCCTCACCGTGCAGGCTATGCAGCGTTTCGTTAAACAGCTGCTTCAGGCGCTGCTGCTGCGTCTCTTCCAGCGTTTCCTGCGCCAGACGGCGTTCAAACACCTCTTCCACGCGTAATTCACTGAGCGTTTCGCGGCGTTCCCCGGCGAGGATCCGTTCGCGCTGGGCGCGGCTGCGGCGAACCAGCAGCACTTCCACCGGCAGGTCGTCGGTCTGGGCCTGAATTTTACGTTGGATATCATGCAGGTATTCGTCGCTGGTGATTTCAATATCCAGCCATGTGACGGGGTCCGCTGGGGCGTCCCGCCACTGGGTGAGCTGTTCGCTGATGCTGGCGAAATCGCCTTTCAGGACCGCCAGCGGCTGGGTAACCGGTACCGTCAGCGGGCTCACGTCTGTCAGATGGCCATCGGTAAAGGTCACCAGATTGACGCTTTTACTTTTCCCCGTTTCGTCAAAACTGAGGGAGATCGGTGAGCCGCTGTAGCGAATATGCTCGTTGCCGCCGACCAGCTGCGCCCGGTGAATATGGCCGAGCGCAATATAGTCAACCGGCGGGAAATGGCTGGCGGGAAACGCCTCCAGGGTCCCGATATAGATATCGCGTACCGCATCACTTTTACTGGCGCCGACGGTGGTCAGGTGACCGCTGGCAATTATCGGCAGCGGGCGGTCGCCGCGCAGGTCGCAGGCCTGCTGATACTGCTGTTGATAATAGTCGCTGATAGCGCTTAACAGCTGCTGTTGCTTCTCGCCGCTGGAGTGTCCCGCCAGGCTGGTGACCAGCTCGCGCGGGCGCAGGAACGGCACCGGGCAAAAAACAGCGCCGGGGGTGCCGTCACGCAGGGGCAGGATAAAGGGGGCATGCCCCGCGTTGGCCACCACCGTGGTTTTCAAAAAGGCCAGGATGTCGCGGGATTCATTCAGGGTCGCGACCGAGTCATGGTTGCCGGCCAGCACTACCAGCTGACAGCCGGCCTGCTGAAGCTGCACCACAAAGTGGTTATACAGTTCGCGGGCGTAGCTGGGGGGCGATCCGGTATCAAAAATATCACCGGCGACAATGATGGCATCGACCTCGTGCTGCTGGGCGTTGGACAGCAGCCAGTCGAGAAAGGCCGAATGTTCGGCGGCACGGCTTTTACTGTAAAAATTCTGACCCAGGTGCCAGTCAGAGGTATGAATGATGCGCATAATGATTTTTTCCTGACGAAAAAGCATGAGCGCATTATACCCTTCATCCTTCAAGTTGCTTGGGTGTTAGCTGCACCGTTATTCGGCTCATCCATGAGCCTCACCCTTATCAGGGCCGCTGCTCGCAGCGTTCAAATCTGTTCCAGACAGATTTGTCACCCCAGTCACTTACCTGAGTAAGCTCCTGGGGATTATGAGCCTCATTGATGATGAGGCTCACCCTTCGGGCCAGCGCAAGCGCTGTTCAAATCGGTTAATACCGATTTGTCACGGCCTTGCTGCCTACAAGCAACTCGAATAATTTTGGGTATATATTCTTCATCCTTCAGGTTGCCTCCCCGAGCAGCGATCGGATTGTCGGTTACTCCTTGTCATTATTCGAAATCTCCGATCATCAGACGGTCATTTTTTTCATAAATCTGTCACAAAACTGACGCATAATGACGCCGCACTCTATACTGATGGCTAAAAAACACAGGGTAAATAATGGCGAGAAGAATTCTGGTCGTTGAAGATGAAGCTCCGATCCGCGAAATGGTCTGCTTTGTTCTGGAGCAAAACGGCTTTCAGCCCGTCGAGGCGGAAGATTATGACAGTGCGGTGAATCAACTCAATGAACCCTGGCCTGATTTGATTCTCCTTGACTGGATGCTACCGGGCGGGTCGGGTCTGCAGTTTATTAAACAGCTGAAGCGCGAAGCGATGACCCGGGATATTCCGGTGGTGATGCTGACCGCGCGCGGTGAAGAAGAAGACCGCGTTCGTGGCCTGGAAACCGGGGCCGACGATTACATTACCAAGCCTTTCTCACCGAAAGAGCTGGTGGCGCGTATCAAAGCGGTGATGCGTCGAATTTCGCCGATGGCGGTAGAAGAAGTGATTGAAATGCAAGGCCTTAGCCTGGATCCTTCCTCGCATCGCGTGATGACCGGTGAAAGTCCGCTGGACATGGGGCCAACGGAATTTAAATTATTACATTTCTTTATGACCCACCCGGAACGCGTGTACAGCCGCGAACAGCTGCTGAATCACGTCTGGGGTACGAACGTGTATGTAGAAGACCGAACGGTGGATGTGCACATTCGTCGTCTACGTAAAGCGCTGGAACTTAGCGGCCATGACCGGATGGTACAAACGGTTCGCGGCACGGGGTATCGTTTCTCCGCTCGTTTCTGAATGTCGACAGGAGTGTGAACCGTGCTGGAACGGCTGTCATGGAAAAGGCTGGCGCTTGAGCTTTTCTTATGTTGTATACCGGCCCTGATCCTTGGGGCGATTTTTGGTCATCTGCCGTGGTTTTTGCTGGCGGCGGTGACCGGCCTGCTGATATGGCATTTCTGGAACCTTATGCGCCTGTCATGGTGGCTGTGGGTTGACCGCAGTATGACGCCGCCGCCGGGAAGCGGCAGCTGGGAACCGCTGCTGTATGGCCTCCACCAGATGCAGATGCGTAATAAAAAGCGCCGACGCGAGCTGGGCAGTCTGATCAAACGCTTTCGTAGCGGGGCGGAGTCATTGCCCGATGCGGTAGTGCTGACGACGGAGGAGGGCGCCATCTTCTGGTGTAATGGTCTGGCGCAGCAGATCCTGAATCTGCGCTGGCCGGACGACAGCGGACAAAACATTCTCAACCTTCTGCGTTACCCTGAATTTGCTAACTACCTCAAAAACCGGGACTTCTCCAAACCTCTCAATCTGGTGCTCAACACGGCTCGCCATCTGGAGATCCGCGTGATGCCCTACAGCGACAAACAGTGGCTGATGGTGGCGCGCGACGTCACGCAGATGCACCAGCTCGAAGGCGCACGGCGTAATTTTTTTGCTAACGTCAGCCATGAGCTGCGCACGCCGTTGACGGTGCTGCAGGGCTATCTGGAGATGATGCAGGAGCAGGTGCTGGAAGGGATGACGCGCGAGAAAGCGCTGCATACCATGCGCGAGCAAACTCAGCGCATGGAAGGGTTGGTCAAACAGCTGTTAACCCTGTCACGCATTGAAGCCGCGCCAACCCTGGCGATGAATGACAAAATTGACGTGCCGATGATGCTGCGGGTGGTGGAGCGCGAAGCGCAGACCCTCAGCCAGCAGAAGCACACCCTGCATTTCGCGGTGGATGACAGCCTGCAGGTGCTCGGCAATGAAGAGCAGCTGCGCAGCGCGATATCCAACCTGGTGTATAACGCTATTAACCATACCCCTGCCGGGACGGAGATCACCGTCAGCTGGCAGCGGGCGCCGCACGGCGCGCTGTTTAGCGTCGAGGATAACGGCCCCGGTATTGCGCCGGAGCATATTCCGCGCCTGACCGAGCGGTTTTATCGCGTTGATAAAGCCCGGTCGCGCCAGACCGGCGGCAGCGGCCTGGGGCTGGCTATCGTCAAACATGCGGTTAATCATCATGACAGCCGACTGGAAATTGAGAGTACCCTGGGCAAGGGGACGCGGTTTAGCTTCCTGCTCCCGGAACGTTTAATTGCCAAAAAAAGCGCCTGACCGCCTGTCTGTCAGCATTACTTGCCAATGACCAGCTTCGGCTGGTCATTTTCATTTGCAGTCACTTTGCGCCGCGTAATTAATCAACGCTTGTTGCTTTTTTGTTCGCATGATTAGCCATGGGTTTTCTACCAATATGGTGAATAGTTTTGGTTAAAAATATAGAGTCAGCATAATCATCTGCTTTCGCGATCCCTCCTTGCATTAAAACGTTATAAGCGTTTAAATTGCCCCCCATGCAGTCGCAGACAGACTGTTTTTGCGTGGTAATTCAAAAAACAATTCTTTCCCACGCCGCTTCGGGAGCATATCTCGCTGAGTTTGCCGGCAATCGCCGCTGTATCATCCCCAGGGAAAAGCACGGTATTTCCGTTTATTAATAACACCACATCCACAGGCAGTAATGAATTTATGACCCATCAGTTAAAATCGCGCGACATCATTGCGTTGGGCTTTATGACCTTCGCGTTGTTTGTTGGCGCCGGCAACATTATCTTCCCTCCGATGGTCGGTTTACAGGCTGGTGAACACGTCTGGACCGCAGCAATTGGCTTCCTGATTACGGCGGTGGGTCTTCCGGTGCTTACGGTCGTGGCGCTGGCAAAAGTCGGCGGTGGTGTTGAAAGCCTGAGCACGCCGATCGGCAAAGTCGCCGGTATTCTGCTGGCGGTCGTGTGCTATCTGGCCGTTGGCCCGCTGTTCGCGACGCCGCGTACCGCTACGGTCTCCTTTGAAGTCGGCATTGCGCCACTGACCGGCGACGGCCCGCTGCCGCTGCTGATTTATAGCGTGATCTATTTTGCGCTGGTGATTCTGGTTTCGCTGTATCCGGGCAAGCTGCTCGATACGGTGGGCAACTTCCTGGCTCCGCTGAAAATCGTTGCCCTGATTATTCTTTCCGTGGCGGCGATTGTCTGGCCGGCTGGCCCGATCAGCGACGCGATGGAAGCGTATCGTACCGCCTCATTCTCCAACGGTTTCGTCAACGGTTACCTGACGATGGATACCCTTGGCGCGATGGTCTTCGGTATCGTGATTGTTAACGCCGCGCGTTCTCGTGGCGTAAGCGAAGCGCGCCTGCTGACTCGTTACACCGTGTGGGCTGGTTTAATGGCCGGTGTTGGCCTGACGCTGCTGTATCTGGCGCTGTTCCGTCTCGGTTCCGATAGCGCGACCCTGGTGGATCAATCCGCTAACGGCGCGGCGATCCTCCATGCTTACGTCCAGCACACCTTTGGTGGCGCGGGCAGCTTCATGCTGGCGGCGCTGATTTTCATCGCCTGTCTGGTCACCGCGGTTGGCCTGACCTGCGCCTGTGCCGAGTTTTTCGCGCAGTATCTGCCATTATCCTATCGCACGCTGGTGTTTATCCTCGGCCTGTTCTCGATGGCGATCTCCAACCTCGGTCTGAGCCATCTGATTCAGATTTCGATCCCGGTGCTGACGGCCATCTATCCGCCGTGTATCGCACTTGTGGTATTAAGCTTTACCCGCAACTGGTGGCATAATTCGACCCGCGTTATTGCGCCGGCCATGTTTATCAGCCTGATGTTTGGTATCATTGACGGCATTAAATCGTCGGCGATTGCGGATATGCTGCCGGCCTGGACCGCACGTCTGCCGATGGCGGAACAGGGTCTGGCCTGGTTAATGCCGACCGCGGTGATGGTGGTTCTGGCGGTTATCTGGGACCGTACCGTTGGGCGTCAGGTGACTTCCAGCGCACACTAACCGGCGTTTTTAAGCAGTGTTAAGCCACGGGACTTCGGGTCCCGTGGTTTTTTGTTTTTTAAGTCATCCCCTTTTGGTTTTTGCCCCCGCGAAGGCCCGAAGAGAAAAACGGCATGGAATACGATGGAAAGTAACAACAAACTTAAGCGCGGGCTAAGTACCCGGCATATTCGCTTTATGGCACTGGGTTCGGCCATTGGTACCGGCCTGTTCTACGGTTCGGCGGACGCCATTAAAATGGCCGGCCCGAGCGTGCTGCTGGCCTATATTATCGGTGGCGTAGCGGCGTACATCATCATGCGCGCCCTCGGCGAGATGTCGGTGCATAACCCGGCCGCCAGCTCATTTTCACGCTATGCGCAGGACTATCTCGGCCCGCTGGCGGGCTATATCACCGGCTGGACCTATTGTTTTGAAATCCTGATCGTGGCGATTGCCGACGTGACGGCTTTCGGCATCTATATGGGAGTGTGGTTCCCGACGGTGCCGCACTGGATTTGGGTGCTGAGCGTGGTGCTGATCATCTGCGCCGTTAACCTGATGAGCGTCAAGGTGTTCGGCGAGCTGGAGTTCTGGTTCTCGTTCTTTAAAGTTGCCACCATCATCATCATGATTATTGCCGGTTTCGGCATCATTATCTGGGGTATTGGCAACGGGGGACAGCCCACCGGCATCCATAATCTGTGGAGCAACGGCGGCTTCTTCAGCAACGGCTGGCTGGGAATGGTGATGTCGCTGCAGATGGTGATGTTCGCCTACGGCGGGATTGAGATCATCGGTATTACTGCCGGCGAAGCCAAAGACCCGGAGAAATCCATCCCGCGGGCGATTAACTCCGTGCCGATGCGTATTCTGGTGTTCTATGTGGGCACGCTGTTTGTGATCATGTCCATTTACCCGTGGAACCAGGTCGGGACCAACGGCAGTCCGTTCGTGCTGACCTTCCAGCATATGGGCATTGCCTTTGCTGCCAGCATCCTCAACTTTGTGGTCCTGACCGCCTCGCTGTCGGCGATTAACAGCGATGTCTTCGGCGTTGGCCGGATGCTGCACGGGATGGCAGAGCAGGGCAGCGCGCCGAAGTTTTTCGCGAAAACCTCACGCCGCGGTATCCCGTGGGTGACGGTGCTGGTGATGACCGTGGCGCTGCTGTTTGCGGTTTATCTGAACTACATCATGCCGGAAAACGTCTTCCTGGTGATTGCGTCGCTGGCGACCTTCGCGACCGTCTGGGTGTGGATTATGATCCTGCTGTCGCAGATTGCCTTCCGCCGTCGCCTGCCGCCTGAAGAGGCGAAAGCACTGAAGTTTAAAGTCCCTGGCGGCGTCACCACCACGGCTGTAGGACTGGTGTTCCTGGTGTTTATCATTGCGCTGATTGGCTATCACCCGGAAACCCGCATCTCGCTGTACGTCGGCTTTGCGTGGATTGCGCTGCTGCTGGTGGGCTGGACGTTCAAAACCCGCCGCGACCGCCGCCTGGCACAGGCACAATAAGCGCGTCCTTCGCCTGCCGGATAGCCAGATGCTGCCCGGCAGGCACACTCTCCGCCCCCATTATCCTCCCCTAATAATTCCTGCGATGATGAGTCATACGCCTGTGCGCTATGGCAAGGTGTGCCTATTCTGAACAAAGAGGAACGACGATGTTGAAGGCATGGCACCTGCCTGTAGCTCCCTTTATTAAAGAGCAACAGGAACGACTCTTTATCACTTTATGGTTGCGCGGCGATGACCTGCCGCAGCGGGTCACGCTGCGCGCAGAAGAAGATAATGAAGAGCTGTCGCTGCCTATGCACCGGCTGCGGCAGGAACCGCATCCGGGCGTCGTCGCGTGGCGCGGCGAGATCAACCTTGCCAGCGGGCAGCCGCGTCGGCGCTATAGCTTTAAACTGCTGTGGGCGGATCGTCAGCGCTGGTTCACCCCGCAGGGATTGCAGTCTTTCCCGCCGGCGCGGCTGGAGCAGTTTGCCGTTGACCTGCCGGACAGCGGCCCGCAGTGGGTCGCCGATCAGGTGTTTTATCAAATCTTCCCCGACCGTTTTGCCCGCAGCGAGCCGCGGGAAGTGGAGCAGGATCAGGTCTATCATCACCACGCCGCCGGGCACGATATCGTGCAGAAAGCGTGGGATGAACCGCTCACCGGTGAGGCGGGTGGGTCAACGTTTTATGGCGGCGATCTTGATGGCATCAGCGAGAAGCTGCCGTACCTCAAGCAGCTTGGCGTCACCGCGCTGTATCTGAACCCGGTGTTTGTTGCGCCGAGCGTGCATAAATACGATACCGAAGATTACCGTCGCGTCGACCCACAGTTTGGCGGTGATGCCGCGCTGCTGCGTCTGCGCCACAATACGCAACGGGAAGGGATGCGTCTGATCCTCGACGGCGTGTTTAACCATTCCGGGGATTCCCACGCCTGGTTCGATCGCCATCAGCGCGGGAGCAGCGGCGCCTGCCATCATGCGGATTCGCCGTGGCGTGACTGGTTTACGATATCTGAGGAAGGCGAAGCGCATAACTGGCTGGGCTACGCCAGCCTGCCTAAGCTGGACTACCGCTCCGAGAGCCTGGTGAATGAAATCTATGCCGGGGAAGACAGCATTGTGCGCCACTGGCTGAAAGCGCCGTGGAGCATGGACGGCTGGCGGCTGGACGTGGTGCATATGCTGGGAGAAGGCGGCGGTGCGCGCAATAACCTGAAACATATCGCCGGCATTACCCAGGCGGCGAAACAGGAGCAGCCAGAGGCTTTTGTTTTTGGTGAACATTTTGGTGATGCCCGCCAGTGGTTGCAGGCCGATGCCGAAGATGCGGCGATGAACTATCGCGGGTTTACCTTCCCGCTGTGGGGCTTCCTCGCCAATACCGATATCTCGTACGATCCGCAAAAAATCGATGCGCAAACCTGCGTTGCCTGGATGGAGAACTATCGCGCCGGGCTGTCGCATCAGCAGCAGCTGCGGATGTTTAACCAGTTGGATAGCCACGATACCGCGCGATTTAAGTCGCTGCTGGGGAAAGATGTTGCTCGCCTGCCGCTGGCGGTCGTGTGGCTGTTCTGCTGGCCGGGGGTACCGTGCATTTACTACGGTGATGAAGTGGGCGTCGACGGCAATAACGATCCGTTCTGCCGCAAACCTTTCCCGTGGGACCCGGCGCTGCAGGATACCGCGCTGCTGGGGTTGTATAAGCGGGTAGCGAAGCTGCGTAAAGCCAGTCAGGCGTTGCGCTACGGCGGTTGCCAGGTGGTTTATGCCGAGGAGAACGTGGTGGTGTTTGCCCGCGTCTACAAGCAGCAGCGGGTGCTGATTGCCATCAACCGGGGCGAAGCCTGCGAGGTGGTGGTCGAGGATTCGCCGCTTCTGAACGTCGAGGAGTGGCTGCTGAAAGAGGGCGATGGCGCGCTGCACGACGGGGTGCTGGCACTGCCCGCGATCTCTGCCAGCGTGTGGTTCAGCCGTCAGGCGTAAAGCTGACTCAGGAACGATTCGTGGAGAAGGGCCTCGCGCCACCAGCGTTGGGCCAGTCCGTCGTTATCGCTGCGCCAGGCAATATAGGCCAGGTCTTTTTCGCGGCAGGAGATGACGGACTTCTCAAGCAGCTCGCCACTCTCCAGCCACGGCTGAGCGATATGGCGGGGCAGAAAACCGCAGCCCACGCCGGCCCGCAGCAGCGCCACTTTGCTGGCAAAATCGTCGACGCGAATCTGAAGCTGCTCGGTGAGCAGGTTGCTGTTCAGCGGCTGGCAATAGCGGGCGCTGTCGCTTATCACCACCGCCCGATGCAGGCTGAGCTGTTTGTTGCTGAGCGGCTGGGTGGTGGCGGCCAGCGGATGGTTGGCCGCAACGACAAAGACGTTGTCCAGCGTACCGGCCATTTTCCATGACCATTCGGCTGAAGTCGGCGGTTCGTTAATGGCGCCGAGGATCATATCGGCGCCGTTGCGGGTCAGCTCCTCCCAGGATCCGGCCAGCGTATGGTGGGTAAAGTTGAGCCGGGTCTGCGGATTTTGCGCGTAAAAGGCGTCGATCAACGGCAGCAGACGTTCAAAGGGGAAAGAGGCATCGAGGGCGATCGCCAGATCCCGTTCCCAACCGGCACTCAGCTGTTTGGCCTGTTTTTCCAGATCTTTCGCGGCATTGATCAACAGCCGTCCCTTCTCCAGTACCATTCTTCCGGTATCGGTAAATTTTGCCCGGTGACCGCTGCGATCCAGCAGGGTGATATCCAGATCGCTTTCCAGCTTTTGGATCATATAGCTCAGGGCCGCTGGGGTTTTATAGAGTGATTCTGCGGCGGTGGCGAACGAGCCATGGGTTTCTAAAGCATCGAGAATGAGCAGCACATCAAGGTTTAAGCGCATCAATGAGTTACCGGAAAAAATAAGGTGACTCAGTTTTACCGAACCCGACATTCAATGCCAGTGAATAATTTAGAACCCTTTCGCGTAATTTTTTGATAAATATCGCGATCGTCATTCATTAACATTGTTGTTTCATACTTTCTTATTTTCGAAATAGCACAGTGAATTTCTTTAATAACTCGTTAGAAATTACTGACTATACTCAGCATGCTTTATCCGTCACGATCCGACCCACAACAGTGTTTGCTATATCTCTTTAACTCAATGATTAAGAAGGTATTCATGTCTATTCGGGAACTGATCGACCCAACCAACTCCGCCCTTATCTTTATTGACCATCAACCGCAGATGTCTTTTGGTGTTGCCAATATTGACCGTCAGACACTTAAAAATAATACCGTTGCCCTGGCTAAAGCCGGCAAGATTTTTAATGTCCCGGTAATTTATACCTCCGTGGAAACCAAAAGCTTCAGTGGCTACATCTGGCCGGAATTACTGGCAGTCCATCCGCAGGTTAAACCGATTGAACGTACATCGATGAACTCCTGGGAAGATGCCGCTTTTGTTAAAGCAGTGAAAGCGACGGGTCGCAAGAAATTGATTATCTCCGCGCTGTGGACCGAAGTGTGCCTTACCTTCCCGGCGCTGATGGCGCTGGAAGAAGGCTTCGAAGTCTACGTGGTCACCGACACCTCCGGCGGCACCTCCGTGGATGCCCATGAGCGCTCTATCGATCGGATGGTGCAGGCTGGCGCAGTACCGGTGACCTGGCAGCAGGTTCTGCTTGAGTACCAGCGCGACTGGTCACGCAAAGAGACCTACGATGCGGTGATGGATCTGGTTCGCGAACACAGCGGCGCTTACGGCATGGGCGTGGATTATGCCTATACCATGGTGCACGGCGCGCCGGAACGTAAAGCCTAAATACGCGTCCTCCTTCATGCTGCCCGCTGGTTGGCTTCGTTTGCCCACCTCGACGCAGCATGAATGATTTTGTGTATTGTCATTCATGGCGAATGGCGGGGCCATCCGCGATTCGCCTGCAGCAAGGAGCCCGGTAATGACGCAGCAGAAATCGGTGACCCTGGTGATAAGCCATATGCTCGACCCCGAGCATGGGGAACGCTATGAACAGTGGCTCGGTAAAATTATGCCCATCGCGGCGGAGTTTCCAGGCCATCTTGGCGCTAACGTGATTCGTCCGACTCCCGGGCAGAATCTCTGGAGCGTCATTATTCGTTTTGACACCATCGAACACCTCTACGCCTGGACGCAGTCATCAACGCGTCACGAGCTGGTGGCGGAAATCGCGCCGCTGCTCAATGAAGGCGATCGCACGGAAATTCGTACCGAACCGGCGTTCTGGTTTACCCCACCCGTTACCAACGTGCGCCAGCCGCTGCGCTGGAAGCAGTTTCTGATAACGCTGCTGGTGATTTTCCCCAGTACTAATCTGGTGCCCTGGCTGACCGGGATGTTGCTTCCCTCGATGCGGGGGAGCTTGTTGCTGCATTTGATAAATGATGCCTGTGTGGTCGCGCTGGTGGTCTGGTTCTGGATGCCCATCGTGACCCGTCTGTTTGCTGGCTGGTTAAAGAAAAACTGAGCCAGACGCCTGGAGGAGAGCGTTATGTCGCAAACTGCCACACTGATCCTGACGAATGGTCGCATCCATACTCTCGATCAAAACAACCCGTTGACCGAGGCCATCGCCATCGCCGACGGTAAGATCCTGGCCACCGGCAGCCGCGATCGGATCATGAGCTTTGCTGCTGAAGGGACGCAGATCGTCGATCTGCAGGGCCATACGGTGATCCCGGGCCTCAACGATTCCCACCTGCATCTGATCCGCGGCGGGCTGAACTATAACCTTGAGCTGCGGTGGGAAGGCGTTCCGTCACTGGCGGATGCGCTGCGGATGCTCAAAGATCAGGCCGACCGCACGCCGTCACCGCAGTGGGTTCGCGTGGTCGGCGGCTGGAGCGAGTTCCAGTTTGCCGAACGGCGGATGCCGACCCTCGAAGAGTTAAACGAGGCGGCGCCGGATACCCCGGTCTTTGTGCTGCACCTCTACGATCGCGCGCTGCTGAACCGCGCTGCGCTGAAGGCGGTGGGCTATACCAAAGAGACGCCGGACCCGGCCGGGGGCGAAATCGTGCGCGATAGCCGCGGCAACCCCACAGGGATGCTGATCGCCAAACCGAACGCCATGATCCTGTACGCCACGCTGGCCAAAGGGCCGAAGCTGCCGCTGGAGATGCAGGTTAACTCGACGCGCCAGTTTATGCGCGAGCTAAACCGGCTTGGCCTGACCAGCGCCATTGACGCCGGGGGCGGTTTCCAGAACTACCCGGAAGATTATCAAATTATTGAACAGCTGCATGCGCAAGATCAGATGACCGTGCGCATTGCCTATAACCTGTTTACCCAGCGTCCTAAACAGGAGCTGGACGATTTCGAGCGCTGGACCGATATGCTGAAGCCGGGGCAGGGGACCGACTTCTTCCGCGCCAACGGCGCCGGCGAAATGCTGGTGTTCTCGGCGGCGGACTTTGAAGATTTCCTGCAGCCGCGCCCGGATCTGCCAGAAGGGATGGAAGACGAACTGGAGCGCGTGGTTCATCATCTGGTGGAGCATCGCTGGCCGTTCCGCCTGCATGCCACCTACGATGAGTCGATCGGCCGGATGCTCAACGTCTTCGAGAAAGTGAACCGTGATATTCCGTTTAACGGTCTGCACTGGTTCTTCGACCATGCCGAAACCATCACCGAGCGGAATATTGAACGCGTGAAGGCGCTGGGCGGCGGGATTGCAGTACAGCACAGGATGGCATTCCAGGGGGAATATTTTGTCGACCGCTATGGTAAAGATGCGGTGAAACATACCCCGCCGGTGGCGAAAATGCTGGAACTGGAGGTGCCGGTTGGGCTGGGGACCGATGCGACGCGGGTGGCGAGTTACAACCCGTGGACTGCGCTCTACTGGCTGGTCTCCGGGCGCACCGTGGGCGGCATGGCGATGTATGACGAGAGTAACCGTCTGCCGCGCGACGTGGCGCTGGAATTGTGGACGGCGGGCAGCGCCTGGTTCTCCAGCGAGCAGGGTAAAAAAGGGCGTATTGAGAACGGCCAACTGGCGGACCTGGTGGTGCTGTCAAAAGACTACTTCAGCGTACCGGAAGAGGAAATCAAAGGCATCGAGTCGGTGCTGACGGTCGTCGGCGGCAAAGTGGTTTACGCTGCCGGACACTTCTCGCCGCTAGCGCCGCCGCCGATTCCGGTGGTGCCGGACTGGTCGCCGGTGGTTAAGGTGCCGGGCCACTATCGTTCCGCACCGCCTGCGGCGGCGAAAATCGGGGCAATCGTGCAGATGCACCAGTGCTGCGGCAGCTGTGGCGTGCATGGTCACCAGCATGATATCGCCCGTAAGTCGTCGATCCCGGTCTCCGACGATCAGGCTTTCTGGGGCGTGCTGGGCTGTTCCTGTTTCGCGTTTTGATTAGCAGATAACCCGCGGCGGGTATGCCAGGCCGCGGGATCAAAAAAGGCTCGCAGATGCGAGCCTTTTTTTAAACGCGAGCCGATTACAGGCTGGAGACGTTCTCGGTCAGGTATTTTGCAACGCCTTCCGGAGATGCAGCCATACCTTCTTTTCCTTTTTCCCACTGTGCCGGGCAAACTTCACCGTGCTCTTCGTGGAACTGCAGCGCGTCAACCATGCGCAGCATTTCGTCGATGTTACGGCCCAGCGGCAGGTCGTTAACCACCTGGTGACGAACAACGCCGTTTGCGTCGATCAGGAAGGAACCACGCAGTGCAACGCCTTCGTCCGGATGCTCGATACCGTAAGCTTTCTGGATTTCACGTTTGATGTCAGCAACCATCGCGTATTTAACCGGGCCAATACCGCCCTGGTCAACCGGGGTGTTACGCCATGCGTTGTGAACGAATTCGGAGTCGAAGGAGACGCCAACGACTTCTACGCCGCGTTTCTGGAACTCTTCGTAACGCTTGTCAAAAGCGATCAGCTCAGACGGGCATACGAAGGTGAAGTCCATCGGCCAGAAGAACAGTACGGTCGCTTTACCGTTGGTGTGCTGTTTGAAGTTGAATTTCTCAACGATTTCGCCGTTACCTAAAACTGCTGCTGCGGTAAAATCCGGAGCCTGACGAGTGACCAGAACCATATGATTCTCCTGTTAATAGTAAGGTTAATTGGTACGCAACGGGGGCAAGTATAGGGACTGGCTTGTGCGAACTCAACGTGACGCTGACAATCAATGAGATAGGTTCAGCCTATCAATATGTATCAGAAAACGAGGTTCAGAATAGCTTTTCTGTGAGAAAGCGCAATCTTTTATCGCGCTCGTTACAGTTCCCGGCGGGTCGCCTGGGCCATCATGCGCGGATAAAACTGCCAGAACTGCTGCTCCAGCTTGTCGTAGTGGGTGTCCAGGTCCTGCCAGGAGTCGCGCAGGGCATCAAGACGGGGCCGACGGCTGGCCATACCGTTGAGGACGCGCTGAATAAAGTCCATGTCTTTATAACGTTCCAGCCAGCGTTCCGACCATAAATAGTCATTGAGATTGACGAAGCGCGGCGGCGAATCGGGCAACACCGGCGTGACCTGCTCCTCGGCATAGCGCACAAATTCACTGAGCGGAAAGTCGGGCGAAATTTGCGCCCAGTGGTGCGACAGAAAATGATCCCACATGACGTCCAGCGTAATCGGGGCGACACGGCGCGTTTCGGGACGGAACCACTCTCGCGCCGCTTTGACCTCTGCCAGATTGTCGGTCATGACATCGATGCGGCGATGCATAAAGATGCCGTCGACGATATCGGCCGGGTAGTCCGCCTGCGGGTTGCCGCGAACGAAATCAGCCAGAAGGTTGCCGGGAAGTGAGCTGTTGGCGAGATGAGCTAAATGCAGGTGTGCGAGAAAATTCATAATACTCGTTATTCTTCAGGTTGCAGGTGCGTTGGCTTCAACGTGACTCGCCTCATCAATGACGTAGAGTATTACATCTCTCCTGAGGGGTAAAGGTTGCAGGGAACACGCCCCGGCACTAGACTACCCGCCTCTTTATTTAGGCCGAGCCACCGTCATGCGCGTTACTGATTTTTCCTTTGAACTACCCGAATCCCTGATCGCCCACTACCCACAGCCGGAGCGCAGTAGCTGTCGCCTGCTGTCGTTAGACGGACCGACGGGGGCGCTGACGCATGGCATCTTCACCGATCTCCTCGACAAGCTGAACCCAGGCGACCTGCTGGTATTCAACAATACCCGGGTGATCCCGGCGCGCCTGTTTGGCCGTAAAGTCAGCGGCGGCAAGATTGAAGTCCTGGTTGAGCGGATGCTCGACGACAAACGCATTCTGGCCCATATTCGCGCCTCTAAAGCGCCGAAGCCGGGAGCGGAGCTGCTGCTGGGCGACGATGAAAGCATTCATGCCACCATGGTGGCGCGTCACGATGCGCTGTTTGAAGTCGAGTTTAACGACGAGCGCCCGGTACTGGATATCCTGAACAGCATCGGCCATATGCCGCTGCCGCCGTATATCGACCGCCCGGACGAAGACGCCGACCGCGAGCTGTATCAAACCGTCTATAGCACCAAACCAGGGGCCGTGGCCGCACCGACCGCCGGCCTGCACTTTGACGATGCGATGCTGGATAAGCTGCGTGCCAAAGGTATCGAAATGGCGTTCGTGACGCTGCACGTCGGCGCCGGAACCTTCCAGCCGGTGCGCGTGGATACCATCGAAGACCACATCATGCACTCCGAGTATGCCGAAGTGCCGCAAGAGGTGGTCGACGCGGTGCTGGCGGCGAAAGCACGCGGTAATCGCGTTATCGCGGTGGGCACCACCTCCGTGCGCTCGCTGGAGAGCGCGGCGCAGGCGGCGAAAAACGACCTGATTGAACCGTTCTTCGGTGATACGCAGATCTTTATCTATCAGGGATATCAATATAAAGCGGTTGATGCGCTGGTGACCAACTTCCATCTCCCTGAATCGACTCTGATTATGTTGGTTTCGGCCTTTGCCGGTTACCAGCATACTATGAATGCCTACAAGGCTGCGGTAGAACAAAAATATCGCTTTTTTAGCTACGGTGACGCGATGTTTATCACGTACAATCCGCAGGCTATTTTTGAGCGTGTCGGGGAATAACCTCCGCGACATGAGTGTTTAACGTCAGACTGTTTTTCTGACGCAGGAGTGAAAATGAAATTTGAACTGGATACGACCGACGGACGCGCTCGCCGCGGCCGCCTGGTATTTGATCGTGGCGTAGTTGAAACGCCAGCCTTTATGCCCGTTGGGACTTACGGCACCGTCAAAGGGATGACGCCGGAAGAAGTTGAAGCCACCGGCGCACAAATTATCCTCGGCAACACGTTCCACCTGTGGCTGCGTCCGGGCCAGGAAATCATGAAGCTGCACGGCGATCTGCATGATTTCATGCAGTGGAAAGGGCCAATCCTGACCGATTCCGGCGGTTTCCAGGTCTTCAGCCTCGGCGATATCCGTAAGATCACCGAGCAGGGCGTCCACTTCCGTAACCCGATTAACGGCGATCCGATTTTCCTCGACCCGGAAAAATCGATGGAGATTCAATACGATCTCGGCTCCGATATCGTGATGATCTTCGACGAATGTACGCCGTACCCGGCGGACTGGGACTATGCTAAACGTTCGATGGAAATGTCTCTGCGCTGGGCGCAGCGTAGCCGTGACCGTTTCGACAGCCTGGGCAACAAAAATGCGCTGTTCGGCATTATCCAGGGAAGCGTTTACGAAGATTTACGCGATATATCCATTAAAGGTCTGGTAGACATCGGCTTTGATGGCTACGCTGTCGGCGGCCTGGCTGTCGGCGAACCGAAAGCAGACATGCACCGTATCCTGGAGCACGTTTGCCCGCAGATTCCGACCGACAAACCACGCTACCTGATGGGCGTCGGGAAGCCCGAAGATCTGGTTGAAGGGGTACGCCGCGGTATCGATATGTTCGACTGCGTGATGCCGACGCGTAACGCGCGTAACGGCCATCTGTTTGTTACCGACGGCGTGGTGAAGATTCGTAATGCGAAGCACAAAAGCGATACTGCGCCGCTGGATGCGGAGTGTGATTGCTATACATGTCGCAATTATTCACGCGCTTACTTGCATCATCTTGATCGTTGCAACGAAATATTGGGCGCGCGCCTCAATACCATTCATAACCTTCGCTACTATCAGCGCTTAATGGCTGGTTTACGTAAGGCTATTGAAGAGGGTAAATTAGAGAGCTTCGTGACCGATTTTTACCAACGTCAGGGACGACCTGTTCCTCCTGTGAACGTTGATTAATTTTAATAATGAGGGAATTTGAATGAGCTTTTTTATTTCTGATGCGGTAGCAGCAACCGGTGGCGCGGCGCAGGGTAGCCCGATGTCTCTGATCCTGATGCTGGTGGTGTTTGGTCTGATTTTCTACTTCATGATCCTGCGCCCACAGCAGAAGCGTACCAAGGAACATAAAAACCTGATGAGCTCCATCGCGAAAGGCGATGAAGTGCTGACGAATGGTGGTCTGGTCGGTCGCGTCACTAAAGTTGCGGAAAGCGGATACATTGCTATCGCGCTGAACGATACCACCGAAGTGGTTATCAAACGTGACTTCGTAGCTGCCGTTCTGCCGAAAGGCACTATGAAAGCACTGTAATCCACTTTTCCCTAAGGGAACTGCCGTGTTAAACCGTTATCCTTTGTGGAAGTACATCATGCTGGTCGTCGTTATTATCGTCGGCCTGATGTATGCACTCCCCAACCTGTATGGTGAGGATCCGGCCGTTCAAATCACTGGCGTGCGCGGTGTCGCCGCCAGTGAGCAAACGCTGATCCAGGTCCAGAAATCGTTACAAGAAGAAAAAATTACCGCTAAGTCTGTGGCGCTGGAAGAGGGCACTATTCTTGCGCGCTTCGACACCACCGACGTCCAGTTACGTGCACGTGAAGTGCTGATGGGCGTATTGGGTGATAAATACGTCGTGGCACTGAACCTTGCACCGGCGACCCCTCGCTGGCTGGCGGCTATTCATGCCGAGCCAATGAAGCTGGGTCTTGACCTGCGTGGCGGCGTGCACTTCCTGATGGAAGTGGATATGGACACCGCGCTGGGTAAACTGCAGGAACAAAATATCGACAGCCTGCGCAGCGAACTGCGTGAAAAAGGCATCCCTTACTCTACCGTGCGTAAGGAAGACAATTTTGGTCTGAGCATTGCGTTTCGCGATAGCGCAGCACGCGATCAGGCTATCTCCTGGCTGAGCCCGCGTCACCGCGATCTGGTTATCTCCACTCAGGGCACTACCGGCCTGAAAGCCGTGATGACCGATGAACGCCTGAAAGAAGCCCGCGAATATGCCGTGCAGCAGAACATCAACATTCTGCGTAACCGTGTTAACCAACTGGGTGTTGCCGAGCCGCTGGTACAGCGTCAGGGCGCCGACCGTATCGTGGTTGAACTGCCGGGTATTCAGGATACCGCGCGTGCGAAAGAAATCCTTGGCGCGACCGCGACCCTGGAATTCCGTCTGGTGAACAGCAACGTCGACAGTGCAGCTGCCGCTTCGGGCCGCGTCCCTGGTGACTCCGAAGTGAAAGACACCCGTGAAGGTCGGCCGGTTGTGCTGTACAAGCGTGTGATTCTGACCGGTGACCATATCACCGACTCCACTTCCAGCATGGATGAGTACAATCAGCCGCAGGTTAACATCTCGCTGGATAGCGCTGGTGGCAACATCATGTCTAACTTCACCAAGGACAACATCGGTAAGCCGATGGCGACCCTGTTCGTGGAGTACAAAGACAGCGGTAAGAAAGATGCTAACGGTCGTGCGGTTCTGGTGAAGCAGGAAGAGGTGATTAACATCGCCAACATCCAGTCTCGCCTGGGGAACAGCTTCCGTATTACCGGTATCAGCAACCCGAACGAAGCGCGTCAGCTGTCTCTGCTGCTGCGTGCCGGTGCGCTGATTGCGCCGATTCAGATCGTTGAAGAACGTACCATCGGCCCAACTCTGGGGATGCAGAACATCAAACAGGGTCTGGAAGCATGTCTGGCCGGTCTGGTGGTCTCTATCCTGTTCATGATTTTCTTCTACAAGAAATTCGGTCTGATCGCGACCTCCGCGCTGGTGGCGAACCTGGTGCTGATCGTCGGTATCATGTCCCTGCTTCCAGGGGCAACGCTGAGTATGCCGGGGATTGCGGGTATCGTGCTAACCCTTGCGGTAGCGGTCGATGCTAACGTACTGATCAACGAGCGTATTAAAGAAGAGTTGAGCAACGGACGTTCTGTTCAGCAGGCGATTGACGAAGGTTATAAGGGCGCATTCAGCTCTATCTTCGATGCGAACATTACGACCCTGATCAAAGTTATCATCCTGTACGCGGTCGGTACCGGTGCAATTAAAGGGTTTGCGATTACGACCGGTATCGGTGTTGCAACCTCGATGTTTACCGCTATCGTCGGCACCCGTGCCATCGTGAACCTGCTGTACGGCGGCAAGCGCGTTAAAAAGCTGTCTATCTGAGGAGTGCGTTGTGGCACAGGAATATACTGTTGAACAATTGAACCACGGCCGTAAAGTCTATGACTTTATGCGCTGGGACTACTGGGCTTTCGGCATCTCCGGTTTTCTGCTGATTGCCGCCATTGTCGTGATGGGCGTGCGTGGGTTTAACTGGGGTCTGGATTTCACTGGTGGTACGGTGATTGAAATTACCCTTGAAAAACCTGCCGATATGGACCAGATGCGTCTGGCGCTGCAGAAGGCGGGCTTCGAAGAGCCGCAGCTGCAGAACTTCGGTAGCAGCCGTGACATCATGGTACGTATGCCGCCGGTACATGATACCAACGGCAGCCAGGAGCTGGGCAGCAAGGTCGTTAATGTGATTAACGAATCGACCAGCCAGAATGCGACCGTCAAACGAATTGAATTTGTGGGACCGAGCGTCGGGGCAGACCTGGCACAAAGCGGCGCAATGGCGCTGCTGGCCGCCTTGATCTGTATCCTGGTCTACGTTGGTTTCCGCTTTGAGTGGCGTCTTGCTGCCGGGGTCGTTATCGCCCTGGCGCACGATGTGGTAATTACGATGGGCATCCTGTCGCTGTTCCATATCGAGATCGATCTGACCATCGTCGCGTCACTGATGTCGGTTATCGGCTACTCGCTGAACGACAGCATCGTGGTATCGGACCGTATCCGTGAAAACTTCCGTAAGATCCGCCGCGGTACGCCGTATGAGATCTTTAACGTGTCGTTGACGCAGACGCTGCATCGTACCTTGATCACCTCAGGGACCACCTTGATGGTTATCCTGATGCTGTTCCTCTTTGGCGGCCCGGTGCTGGAAGGCTTCTCGCTGACCATGCTGATCGGTGTCTCCATCGGTACAGCTTCTTCTATCTACGTGGCGTCGGCACTGGCGCTGAAGCTGGGCATGAAGCGCGAGCATATGCTGCAGCAGAAAGTCGAGAAAGAAGGCGCGGATCAGCCGTCCATTCTGCCGTAAGTCAGAACGGTTCTGAGAACGCAATCCCGGTCGCAAGGCCGGGATTTTTTTATTACAGGGCCTTTGAATTTCGCTACTCTCCTTGCATTGTGTTTAATGAGATGGAGATACGCCCATGGCCACGATAGCCCTTTCCACCGTCGCCCCGCCAACCCTCTGGCACGACCTGCCTTCCGTCACGCTCAGCGATGAGACCTTGCGTCAGCGCAAAGCCAACGTGCTTGCGCAGATGGCCCGCGAGGGGTATGACACCCTGATCATCTATGCCGATAAAGAGCACGGCGGCAACTTTGAGTATCTCACCGGGTTTATTCCGCGGTTTGAAGAGGCGCTGCTGGTGCTGCATCGCGAGGGGGAGGCGGTGCTGGTGTTGGGCAACGAAAACCTCAAGCTGGCGGCCTTTGCCCGGCTGGAGAACCGGGTGATCCACGCCCCATGGTTCTCATTGCCGAACCAGCCGATGACCACGGACAAAAGTCTGCCGCAGCTGCTGCAGGATGCGGGGATCGTGGCGGGGAAAACGCTGGGGCTGGCGGGCTGGAAGCTGTTTACCGGCGACGCCGACGACCGGGCGCAGATGTTCGACCTGCCTGCGTTTATCGTCGACGCCATTCGCCAGGCCGGGGGGCCGCAGGCGCACCTGCGCAATGCCACGGGGATTTTTATCGCCCCGGACTGCGGGGTAAGAACGGTCAATAACGCCAATGAACTGGCCCATTATGAATATGGCGCGAACCTCGCATCGACGGCGGTTCTGACCGCGCTTGACGCCATTGCCCCCGGCAAAACCGAAAAGCAGATCGGCGCGCTGCTGGCGGCGCAAGGGCAGCCTAACACCGTGGTGATGATTGCCGCCACCGGCGATCGCTTTGCCCATGCCAACCTCTATCCTGGCGATAAGACTATCCAGCGTGGCGATAAATTCTCGCTGACCACCAGTTACAAAGGCGGGTTAAGCAGCCGCGCCGCCTACGTGGTGAGCGATGCCGCCGAGCTGGCGCCGGAGGTGGCGGACTATCTTGAAGTGGTGGCGAAGCCCTATTTCAAGGCGGTGGTCAGCTGGCTGGAGAATTTACGCATCGGTATGCGCGGCGGCGAGATGTACGCACTGATCGAGAGTGTACTGCCGAAGGCGGACTATCACTGGCATCTGAACCCCGGGCATCTGGTGGCGGACGAAGAGTGGCTGTGCTCACCTGTCGGGCCTGATTCCAACGCCTGCATCCGTAGCGGTATGCTGCTGCAAATCGATATTATTCCCTCACGGGCGGGGTATGCCGGTGCCAGCATCGAAGACACCGTGGCGGTGGCCGATAAGGCGCTGCGCGATGCACTGGCGCAGGATTGGCCGCAGCTGTGGCAGCGAATTGTCACCCGGCGCGCCTGGATCCGCCAGCAGTTAGGGATAGACCTGCCGGAAGAAGTACTGCCATTTTCCAATACCGTCGGCTATCTGCGCCCGTGGCTGCTGGATCACTCCCGCGCGCTGGTGTGTACCGCCTCACAGGTGTAGAACGTTGGTGGTGTGAAAGTAGTTAAACACTCCTGACAGTATGCTGTCAGGAGGCCTGGCATACACTCCTCCTGAACCCACACAATGGACAGGAGGATGTATGAACAACGTAATTAACTGGTTTGAAATTCCGGTCGCCGACATGGATCGTGCCGTGGCGTTTTACGAGCCGGTGATGCAGGTCACGCTGAAGCGGGAAAATATGGACTGCGCTCAACTGGCCGTATTCCCTTATCAGGATCCGGCCCCCGGCGGCGCGCTGGCAAAGTTTGACGGTGTTAAACCCGCCGATCAGGGCTGCATTATCTATCTGCATACTGACAATCTGACGGCGACGCTTGACCGGGTGAGCTCTGCGGGAGGGCGCTGCGTTTTTGGTCCGCTGCAGCTGGCGGACGACATCGGGACGATTGCCCTGTTTATCGACAGTGAAGGCAACCGGATTGGCCTGCATCAACCAGCATAAATGAGATAACGCTTATGAGCCGACGCGCCGACCGCCTTTTTCAAATCGTCCAGATCCTGCGGGGGAGAAGATTAACCACCGCCGGGCTGCTGGCCGAGCGGCTCGGCGTATCGGAACGCACGATTTACCGCGATATTCGCGACCTGTCGCTCTCCGGCGTCCCGGTTGAGGGAGAGGCCGGCAGCGGCTATCGACTGCTGGCAGGCTACGATCTGCCGCCGCTGATGCTAACGACCCAGGAGTCGGAGGCGCTGGTCGCGGCGATTCGGCTGCTGCAAACCTGGGGCGGCGTTTCGATGTCCCAGGCGCTGGAATCGGCGCAGGAAAAAGTGCTGGCCATACTGCCGGCGGAGAGCCGACGCCAGGCAGAGCAATCGCGTCTGTTCGCCCCGGACTTTGGTTCGCAGGGCTACACCAAAGAGCAGTTTGATCTGGTGCATCGGGCGGTCTCGGGCCAGCAGGTTCTTGATCTGCACTATCGGGATGAAGCCGGAAAAGTATCGCAGCGTGAAGTGCTGCCGCTGGGGCTGTTTTTCTGGGGGGAACGCTGGCTGCTGGTGAGCTGGTGCGAATTGCGCGCCGATTATCGCTGCTTTCGCCTCGACCGATGCCTGAATATTGTGGCGACCGGGCGCCATTTTAGCGAACGGGCTGACCGCTCATTGAGTGATTTCTTGCGTAAGGTGAAGTGCGAGGAGCGCTAAGACAATATCATCCCCGGCGTTGCCGCCGGGGAAAATCAGCAGCGATTAGAAGTTGTAACCGACAACGAAGTAACCACCCCAGCCGGTAGAGCGAACATTGAAGTCGCCGTCGCCGAAGTTCAGCTTAGCGTCATCCGCCCACTGACCACCGTTGTGCCAGTAACGAGCAACCACCGAGTAGTGCCAGTGCGCATAGTTCAGCGCCAGGATGTGGCTGGACGCGATGGAGTTGCTGGTGCGCGCGTGCTTGCCGTTCATGTCGTAGAAGTTGTCATCGCCCAGATCGGAACCCCAGTCAAAGTTGGTGAAGCCGATGTAGCTCAGGGAACCGCCCCACAGGTCGGTCAGCGGAACAAAGTATTTCACTTTGAAACGGTAGCCATCCCACTCGTTTTCGTTGGAAGCACCGTAGTTCTGCCACTGATATTTCGCATAAACGTTCAGGGACAGGCTCATCGGCAGGCCGGTATCGATATCGGTACCCAGACCCATATACCAGGTGCTCTGCTCCTGGGAATCGTTACGACCCATATCGTAGATGTAGTTGTTGGCGAAATACCACTCTTTGAACGGGCCGAAGCTGAGGTCGGTGTTGGTCAGCTTGTCGATAGAGAAACGCGGTTCGATTTCCATAAACAGCGGGGAACCGTTGTTCCAGATACCTTTTGCGGTGCTGTTACCGCCAAAGAATACCGGTGCATCGATATAACCGTAGAAATCAAACCAGTCTTTTTTGGCGAACGCTTCGTATTCCAGGTAGGTATCGTTACGGATCTGCGGTCCAAAACGGGTGTGGTAGCTGCCCACCACGTTCACACTCTGGTGCCACCAATCAGACAGGTACTGAGGTTTGTCGTTTTCTGCCGCGCCAGCAGTGAAAGATGCGGAGAGCGCCAGGACCGCGCTTGCTGCCAGTAATGTTTTTTTCATAATGATGCCACTGTTTAAATTAAGCCAAAAGGCGTTAAGAACGTTGCCGAAGCGTTTCTAAATATTTCGTATTTCTGTGGCGTCTATTATAGAAATCATTGCTCACAAAAATATGTGTTGTTTCACATAAAGTAAACACACGTAATCGATTGCGTTCACGATTCTATGCATTTCCTGACAAAATGCCACTGAAATTCATCAATGGCGTCAATTTTCACTGAACTGTTCGCAAAATTTGTAAATGGATTTATGGCGGGGAAATCGGGTGTCGAAGACACCCGTTGGCAGAGGTTATTGCGGAGTGGCGGGCTGGATGTCGTGAATACGCAGGAAACCGAGCTGTTCCGGGGGGATGCCGTTCAGGCGCAGCGGAATATCCACATCGCTGGGGGCCAGAATACTGGCAGGGGCGCTGATCAGCTGCTCCTGGACGTTCACTTCCTGATAGCTCTGGGTGGTGCCGGTGATCTGCCCGGAAGCGACGGTGGCGCTAAATGCCGGAAGTGGATCGTTGGATTCACCCTGAATGCGCAAGGTCAGACGGGTGCCGTCACCATCGGCAGCAATATCCCGCAGCGACATGCGTAACGTGCCGATCTGGCTCTCCAGGCGCGCCGGGGTTTTGGCGCCAGGCAGAAGATAGACGCCGCTGCTGGATTTCGCATTCAGGGAATTTTGCTGGGTAATTTTCACCGTTTGCTGATTCAACTGAGTCATCTCTTTGCTCAGCGTGCTCACGCTTTGATGCATCTGCCGGACTTCACTTTGCTGCGCGCAGGCGCTGAGCGTGAACAACGTCGTCAGTATCGCCAGCTTTAAATAACGTCTTGTCATCGTAGGGGATTCCGTCAAAAGGGGATAACTCATGGTAGATCGTCTCTGATAACCAACCATAGATCCTTTGTCTCAAAAGCTCTTTCTTTGTAGTCGGGTCACTTCGCGGTAAACTATCCATCAGTTTAACTTCATATCAGGACGCGCCATGCATTGCCCATTCTGTTTCGCCGTAGATACCAAAGTGATCGACTCCCGCCTGGTGGGAGAGGGCTCCTCTGTGCGTCGTCGTCGGCAGTGCCTGGTTTGTAACGAACGTTTTACGACGTTTGAGGTGGCAGAGCTGGTGATGCCTCGGGTGGTCAAGAGCGACGAGGTGCGGGAACCGTTCAATGAGGATAAGCTGCGCAGCGGAATGCTGAAAGCGTTGGAAAAACGCCCGGTCAGCGCCGACGACGTAGAAATGGCGCTTAACCACATCAAAACGCACCTGCGCGGCACCGGTGAACGCGAAGTGCCCAGCAAGATGATCGGCAACCTGGTGATGGAACAGCTGAAAAAGCTCGATAAAGTCGCCTACATCCGCTTTGCTTCGGTCTATCGTAGCTTTGAAGACATCAAAGAATTTGGCGAAGAGATCGCCCGCTTACAGGATTAAGTCATGCATGACGAAATGTACATGGCGCGCGCACTGAAGCTGGCGCAGCGCGGGCGTTTTACCACCCATCCCAATCCTAACGTCGGCTGTGTGATCGTTAAAAACGGCGAAATCGTCGGCGAAGGTTTTCACTACCGGGCCGGTGAGCCGCATGCAGAAGTGCATGCGCTGCGGATGGCCGGTGAACAAGCCCGAGGCGCGACCGCCTACGTGACGCTGGAACCGTGCAGCCATCATGGCCGCACGCCGCCGTGCTGTGAGGCGCTGATCGCCGCCGGCGTGACCCGCGTCGTGGCCGCCATGCAGGATCCAAACCCGCAGGTAGCGGGGCGCGGCCTGTACCGTTTGCAGCAGGAAGGTATCGACGTCAGCCATGGCCTGATGATGAACGAGGCCGAAGCGCTGAATAAAGGCTTCCTGAAGCGCATGCGCACCGGTTTCCCGTATGTGCAGCTCAAACTGGGCGCTTCGCTGGATGGCCGTACCGCCATGGCCAGCGGCGAAAGCCAGTGGATCACTTCGCCGCAGGCGCGCCGCGACGTACAGCGTCTGCGCGCGCAGAGCCACGCCATTCTGACCAGCAGCGCCACCGTGCTGGCAGACGACCCGGCAATGACCGTGCGTTGGGAATCGCTGGACTCCGACACTCAGGCGCTGTACCCGCAGGACAATCTGCGTCAGCCGCTGCGTATCGTTATCGACAGCCATAACCGCGTGACCCCGCAGCACCGCATCGTGCAGCAGCCGGGCGAAACGCTGTTTGCCCGCACCCAGGCCGACGATCGCGCGTGGCCGGAAAACGTGCGCACGCTGCAGGTGCCGGAGCACAACGGCCATCTCGATCTGGTGCTGTTGATGATGCAACTGGGCAAGCAGCAGGTGAACAGTATCTGGGTGGAAGCCGGCCCGACCCTCGCCGGGGCGCTATTACAGGCAGGTGTGGTGGACGAGCTTATCGTTTATATTGCGCCTAAACTGTTAGGCAATGCGGCGCGTGGATTATGTGCGCTGCCGGGGCTTGAGAAACTACAGGATGCCCCCCATTTCAAATTCAATGAGATACGTCATGTCGGCCCGGATGTGTGCCTGCATTTAGTGAATGCCTGATTCAGGGCAGGCGTGTTGCGACGCAACGTCATTCCTCTGCCAGCGACCGCGAGGCAGTTTGAAGGATGAAGTGTATAAATTATTATGATAGAATCCGCCCCCCTTGCGGGGCCATATGAACCCGAAGGAAGAGTATGAACATTATTGAAGCTAACGTTGCTACCCCGGACGCTCGCGTCGCCATCACCATTGCGCGTTTCAACAACTTTATCAATGACAGCCTGCTGGAAGGTGCAATTGACGCCCTGAAGCGCATCGGTCAGGTAAAAGATGAAAACATTACCGTTGTTTGGGTTCCAGGCGCGTATGAGCTGCCACTGGCGGCTGGCGCACTGGCAAAAACCGGTAAATATGACGCAGTGATTGCTCTGGGTACGGTGATTCGTGGTGGTACCGCGCACTTTGAATATGTGGCTGGCGGAGCAAGCAACGGCCTCGCGCATGTCGCGCAGGAGAGCGAAATCCCGGTAGCCTTTGGTGTTCTGACCACTGAAAGTATTGAACAAGCCATCGAACGCGCTGGTACCAAAGCCGGTAACAAAGGCGCAGAAGCTGCGCTGACCGCGCTGGAAATGATTAACGTATTGAAAGCCATCAAGGCCTGATTTTTTTTGTAAGGGGAATTCCGTGAAACCTGCTGCTCGTCGCCGCGCCCGTGAGTGTGCTGTCCAGGCGCTTTACTCCTGGCAGTTGTCCCAGAACGACATCGCTGATGTCGAATACCAGTTCCTGGCGGAACAGGATGTCAAAGATGTCGACGTTCTGTATTTCCGTGAACTGCTGTCCGGAGTGGCGACTAACAGCGCATACCTCGACGGCCTGATGAAGCCGTACCTGTCCCGTCTGCTCGAAGAGCTGGGCCAGGTGGAAAAAGCGGTACTGCGTATCGCCCTGTTCGAGCTGTCAAAACGTGACGATGTCCCGTACAAAGTGGCGATTAACGAAGCTATCGAACTGGCGAAAACTTTTGGCGCTGAAGACAGCCATAAGTTTGTTAACGGCGTGCTGGACAAAGCAGCCCCGGCAATTCGTCCCAACAAAAAGTAAACCCCAGGCCGGTGTGACCGGGGATTCTCCCCGAGAAACCGTCCACAGAACCTGCTTCAGCCGGCAACTAAACTCGTCGGCTGGAACAGGTTCTTATTCTTTTCTTTTGCTGAGGCATAACGTATGGCATGCGGCGAATTTTCCCTGATTGCCCGTTATTTTGATCGCGTAAAAAGCAGGCGTCTCGATGTGGAGACCGGCATCGGCGATGACTGCGCTCTCCTGAATATCCCCGAGAAAAAAACGCTGGCAATCAGCACCGACACGCTGGTGGCGGGAAACCATTTCTTACCTGATATCGACCCTGCCGACCTTGCCTACAAGGCGCTGGCGGTCAATCTGAGCGACCTCGCGGCCATGGGTGCTGAACCCGCGTGGCTGACGCTGGCGCTGACCTTACCCGACGTGGATGAGGCGTGGCTGGAATCGTTCAGCGACAGCCTGTTCATGCAGCTCAACTATTACGATATGCAGCTGATTGGCGGGGACACCACCCGTGGTCCGCTGTCGATGACCCTGGGTATTCACGGCTTTGTCCCGCCGGGACGCGCCCTGAAACGCGCCGGGGCAAAACCCGGAGACTGGATTTACGTCACCGGTACTCCCGGGGACAGCGCAGCCGGGCTGGCGATATTGCAGGAGCGACTGAACGTCGAGTCTGCGGCCGATGCCGACTACCTGCTGGCGCGCCATTTGCGTCCGATGCCGCGGATATTGCAGGGGCAGGCGCTACGCGATCTCGCCAGTTCGGCGATCGATCTTTCCGACGGGCTGATCTCCGATCTTGGCCATATCCTGAAAGCCAGCGGCTGCGGGGCGCGGATCGATCTCGATGCGATGCCGCTCTCCGATGCGATGCTGCGTCAGGTGGCACCGGAGCAGGCCTTGCGCTGGGCGCTGGCTGGCGGGGAAGATTATGAGCTGTGCTTTACCGTACCAGAACTGAACCGCGGCGCGCTGGACGTCGCTATCGGCCAGCTGGGGGCGCGTTTTACCTGCATTGGGCAGATTTGCGCGGAAGCGGATGGCCTGCAGCTGCTGCAAGCCGGCAAACCGGTGGAGCTGGATTTAAAGGGGTACGATCACTTTGGCGCGTAGCAAAGATTTCGCAAAAAGCCGCCTCAATATGGGCAATCCCTGGCATTTGCTGGCCACCGGCTTCGGCAGTGGGTTAAGCCCCATCGTGCCGGGCACCATGGGCTCGCTGGCGGCGATCCCGTTCTGGTATCTGATGACATTCCTCCCCTGGCAGCTCTATTCGCTGGTGGTGATGATGAGCATCTGTATCGGGGTCTATATCTGCCATCGCACGGCGAAAGACATGGGGACTCACGACCACGGCAGCATCGTCTGGGACGAGTTTGTCGGGATGTGGATCACCCTGATGGCGCTGCCGACCCTCGACTGGCAATGGGTGGCCGCCGGGTTCGTGATCTTCCGTATCTTCGATATGTGGAAACCGTGGCCGATCCGCTGGTTCGATCGCAATATCCACGGCGGAATGGGGATCATGGTCGATGATATCGTCGCCGGCGTGATCTCCGCCGGGGTGCTGTACCTGGTGGGACACCACTGGCCAATCGGTATCCTGTAAGGCTATCTCCCCGGCGGCGTGTTGCGCGCCGGGGCACTGACTTATTTAAAGCCGACAATCGGGTGTGGTTGATAGGGTTCTTCCAGCTTGTCGACCTGCTCGGGCGTGAGTGTGATATCCACTGCGCTAAGCAGTTCATCGAGCTGCTCTTGCCGCGATGCCCCAATGATCGGGGCGGCAACGCCGGGCTTGCTCAATAGCCACGCCAGCGCGGCCTGTGCGCGATTCACACCAAGATCCTCCGCCACCTCAGCAAGATTCTGCGCAATTAGCGCATCGTTGTCATCCGCGGCGCTGTAGAGCGATTTGCCCACCTCATCAGAAACCAGACGCGCGGTAGTCTCTCCCCACGGACGCGTCAGGCGACCGCGCGCCAGCGGGCTCCAGGGAATCACCGACACGCCAGCGCGCTGACACAGCGGCAGCATTTCGTTTTCTTCTTCGCGATAGATCAGGTTGTAGTGGTCTTGCATGGTGACGAAGCGCGCCCAGCCGTGTTGTTCCTGTAACTGCAGCGCCTGGGCAAACTGGCGGGCGTGCATCGACGAGGCGCCGATGTAACGGGCTTTCCCCGCTTTGACCACGTCATTCAGCGCCTCCAGCGTCTCTTCAATCGGCGTGGTGTAGTCCCAGCGATGGATTTGCAGCAGGTCGACATACTCCATCCCCAGACGTTTCAGGCTGTCGTCAATGGAGCGCAAGATCTGTCCGCGGGAGAGGCCTTCCGGCAGATCGCCCACCGGGTAATAGACTTTAGTGGCGACCACGACCTCATCGCGGCGGGCAAAATCACGCAGCGCGCGGCCGACGATCTCTTCGCTGCTGCCGTCAGAGTAGCTGTTGGCGGTATCGAAAAAGTTAATGCCGTTCTCCAGCGCATGCTGAATCAGCGGGCGGCTGCTCTCTTCGGGTAAGGTCCAGGCGTGATTGCCGCGATCCGGTTCACCAAAGGTCATACAGCCGAGGCACAGTCGGGATACCTTGAGTTGGGTTGCTACTGGCGTGATGTATTGCATGAACGGCTCCTGCTATCAGCAAAAAGATACCCTTTAAGCATAGCAGGCGCCGTTAGTGGGGGCGGGATCAGGCCAGCCAGGCCGTGATTTTCGCGGTGATACCGGCAGCATCAAGACCGAGGTCGGCACGCACTTCTTCCTGTGTCCCCTGCGGGATGAAGAAGTCCGGCAGACCGATATTCAACACCGGAACCGCGCGACGATGCGCCATCAGCAGCTCATTCACACCGCTGCCTGCGCCGCCCATAATGGCGTTCTCTTCGAGGGTCACCAGCACGTCGTGCTCCGTGGCCAGCTGCAAAATCAGCGCATCATCAAGGGGCTTCACAAAGCGCATATCGACCAGCGTCGCGTTGAGCGTCTCCGCCGCCTGAGCGGCTTCCGGCAGCAGGGTGCCGAAGTTGAGGATCGCGATTTTTTCACCGCGGCGTTTCTCCACGCCTTTGCCGATTGGCAGCGAGGCCAGCGGTTCCAGCGTCGCACCGGTGCCGGTACCGCGCGGATAGCGGACTGCGCTCGGGCCAGCGTTGTAGTGATAGCCGGTGTAGAGCATCTGGCGGCACTCGTTCTCGTCGCTTGGCGTCATGATCACCATCTCCGGGATACAGCGCAGGAAGGAGAGATCGAAGGCGCCCTGGTGGGTTTGCCCATCGGCACCGACGATACCCGCACGGTCGATGGCAAACAGTACCGGCAGCTTCTGGATAGCGACGTCGTGAATCAGCTGATCGTAAGCCCGCTGCAGGAAGGTGGAGTAGATGGCCACTACCGGCTTATAGTCGCCGATCGCCAGACCCGCGGCGAAAGTGACCGCGTGCTGTTCGGCAATCGCCACATCGAAATACTGGTCAGGGAATTTTTTGGAAAACTCGACCATCCCCGAGCCTTCGCGCATCGCCGGGGTGACGGCCATCAGCCTGGCGTCTTTCGCCGCGGTTTCGCACAGCCAGTCGCCGAAAATTTTCGAATAAGAGGGCAGGCCGCCGCTGCTTTTCGGCAGGACGCCGCTGGTGTGGTCGAATTTAGGCACCGCGTGGAAGGTAATCGGGTCTTTTTCCGCCGGCTCATAGCCGCGACCTTTTTTGGTCATAATATGCAGGAACTGCGGCCCTTTCAGGTCACGCATATTTTTCAGCGTGGTGACCAGCCCCAGCACATCGTGACCATCCACCGGGCCGATGTAGTTAAAGCCCAGCTCTTCAAACAGCGTACCGGGCACCACCATCCCTTTGAGATGTTCTTCGGTGCGCTTGAGCAGCTCTTTAATCGGCGGCACGCCGGAGAAGACTTTCTTCCCGCCTTCGCGCAGCGATGAGTACAGTTTCCCCGACAGCAGCTGCGCCAGGTGATTATTCAGCGCGCCGACATTCTCGGAGATCGACATTTCGTTATCGTTGAGTACGACCAGCAGATCGGGTTTGATATCGCCTGCGTGGTTCATGGCCTCAAACGCCATGCCCGCGGTAATGGCGCCGTCGCCGATGACGCAGACCGCGCGTCGCTGTTTGTCTTCTTTCGCGGCGGCAATCGCCACCCCGATGCCGGCAGAAATAGAGGTTGATGAGTGACCGACGCTCAGTACGTCATATTCGCTTTCGCCACGCCACGGGAACGGATGCAGACCCCCTTTCTGACGAATGGTGCCGATTTTATCGCGGCGACCGGTCAGGATTTTATGCGGGTAAGCCTGGTGACCAACGTCCCAGATCAGGCGGTCAAACGGCGTGTTATAGACGTAGTGAAGCGCCACGGTCAGTTCGACCGTGCCGAGGCCGGAGGCAAAATGCCCGCTGGAACGGCTGACGCTGTCCAGGAGGTAACGCCGCAGTTCGTCGCACAGTTTCGGCAGGCTATCTTTCGGCAACAAACGCAACTCCTGGGTGGAATCTACCAGCGCCAGGGTCGGGTATTTGGCAATATCAAAACTCATCAGAGACTCTTATTGTTTATTTATCACGCTGAATTATGTAATTCGCGAGCGCTTCCAGTGCCGTCGTATCCAGAGATTGTGCGGCCAGTTCATTGAGCGACTGACGGGCATCTTCAATCAGATCATGCGCTTTGGTGCGAGCTTGCTCGAGCCCCAGAAGCGCGGGATAAGTGCTTTTACCTAACTGCTGGTCGGCACCCTGGCGTTTGCCAAGCGTCGCAGTATCCCCTACCACGTCAAGAATGTCATCCTGGACCTGGAAGGCGAGACCGATATTTTGCGCAAAGCGTTCAAGGGCCGGCAGGGCCGCACGACCACGTTCGCCTGCGCTCAGCGCGCCCATCCGCACCGCGGCGCAAATAAGGGCTCCGGTTTTGTGGCGATGAATACGCTCCAGCGCCTGCAGATCAACCTGATGGCCTTCCGCTTCGAGATCCAGCGCCTGTCCGCCGCACATGCCCGCAACACCGCTGGCGTGGGCCAGCGCTGACACCATTGCCAGGCGATCGCGGTCCGGCACTTCAGGCATCGGCGCATCACTCAGTATAGAAAATGCCAGCGTTTGTAGCGCATCACCGGCAAGAATTGCGTTCGCTTCGCCAAATTTAACGTGACAGGTCGGCAAACCGCGGCGCAGATCGTCATCGTCCATCGCCGGGAGATCGTCATGCATCAGAGAATAAGCGTGGATGCATTCAACGGCGGCGGCCGGGGCATCCAGCGTTGTACGGCTGACGCCGAACATATCACCGGTGGCATAGACGAGGAACGGGCGCAGGCGTTTACCGCCTAATAATGCGCCATACTGCATGGCTTCAACCAGTGGAGTGTTCTGAAAAGGCAGTGGCGCAAGGAAACGACGCAGCGCGTCGTTAGCCTGCTCAACGCAGGCCTGGAGCTGTTGCGAGAAGTCCATTTATTCGGCGTCCGGCGTAAAAGGCGTGAGTGGGCTCTCTTCGCTGTCGGCCAGCAGAATCTGTACACGCTGCTCGGCCTGCTGCAGCCGGGCCTGGCCCTGGCGCGCCAGCTGTACGCCACGCTCAAACTCGCTGAGCGCTTCTTCTAACGGGAGCGCGCCGCTTTCCAGACGATTAACAATCTGTTCCAGCTCGCCCAGGGCGGTTTCAAAGCTGGCCGGGGCCTCATTTTTCTTTGGCATAGTGAATGTAGACTCTTGTTATGTCGCGACACCAATATGGTAACGAAGTCACGTGGTTAAGCAAATACAGACGTCGTCCTTTCGCGGATTTGTTCCCGAAAGCGTGCGCAACCGCTGCCGGCAGGCTCGTCGCGTGCCTGTAGCGATGGCCTGCCCCGAATGATTTTATGTAAAACCCGCAATGGTGATATACTGCGCTCCCTGGATGCAGGCACTACGGTGCGCTGCAGTACATCTTTTGCTTAAAGCCCGTCGGGCTTGCCAACGAACTATTGTCGCTATGAAGTTTATCATTAAATTGTTCCCGGAAATCACCATCAAAAGCCAATCCGTGAGATTGCGCTTCATTAAAATCTTAACCGGGAACATTCGTAACGTTCTCAAAAACTATGATGAGACGCTGGCCGTTGTCCGTCATTGGGATCATATCGAAGTTCGCGCGAAAGACGAAAATCAGCGGCCGATCATCCGCGATGCGCTGACCCGAATCCCCGGTATCCATCATATTCTGGAAGTCGAAGACGTGCCGTTCACGTCGCTGCACGATATTTTCGAGCAAACGCTGCCGCTGTGGCGCGAAACGCTGGAAGGCAAAACCTTCTGCGTGCGCGTAAAACGTCGCGGTAAGCATGAGTTTACCTCTATCGAAGTGGAACGCTACGTCGGCGGTGGCCTGAATCAGCACATCGAAACCGCGCGCGTGAAGCTGACTAATCCGGATATCACGGTCAATCTGGAAATCGAAAACGATCGTCTGCTGCTGGTGAAAGGGCGTTACGAAGGTATCGGCGGTTTCCCGATCGGGACTCAGGAAGACGTGCTGTCGCTGATTTCCGGCGGTTTCGATTCCGGCGTTTCCAGCTATATGCTGATGCGTCGCGGCTGCCGCGTGCACTACTGCTTCTTTAATCTGGGCGGTGCAGCCCATGAAATCGGCGTTCGCCAGGTGGCTCACTATCTGTGGAACCGCTTCGGCAGCTCCCACCGCGTCCGCTTCGTGGCGATTAACTTTGAGCCGGTGGTCGGTGAGATCCTCGAAAAAGTTGACGATGGCCAGATGGGCGTGGTGCTCAAGCGCATGATGGTTCGCGCGGCGTCGAAAGTCGCTGAACGTTACGGCGTACAGGCTCTGGTGACCGGTGAAGCGCTGGGCCAGGTTTCCAGCCAGACCCTGACCAACCTGCGGTTGATCGACAACGTCTCCGACACGCTGATTCTGCGTCCGCTGATCTCGCACGATAAAGAGCACATTATTAACCTGGCGCGGGAAATCGGTACTGAAGATTTTGCTCGCACCATGCCGGAATACTGCGGCGTGATTTCGAAGAGCCCGACCGTGAAAGCGGTGAAGGCGAAGATTGAAGCGGAAGAAGAAAACTTCGACTTCAGCATCCTCGATAAAGTGGTCGAGGAAGCGAATAACGTTGATATTCGCGATATCGCCCAGCAGACCCAGCAGGACGTGGTGGAAGTCGAAACCGTGACCGGCTTCGGCCCGAACGACGCGATTCTGGATATCCGCTCTATTGACGAGCAGGATGACAAACCGCTGAAGCTCGACGGCGTAGACGTGGTGTCATTACCGTTCTACAAGCTGAGCACCAAATTCGGCGATCTGGATCAGAGCAAAACCTACCTGCTGTGGTGCGAACGCGGTGTGATGAGCCGTCTGCAGGCGCTGTATCTGCGCGAGCAGGGCTTTGAGAATGTGAAGGTATATCGCCCGTAACCACGACGAGCGACGGTCATCCCGGATAGCGGCATTGTCATGCCTTATCCGGGCGACTAAAGCCGTATTGGTGGCAGTAACCCCGCGAAGCGCAACGCCAGCGGGGAAATCCCAGGCCTGTCAGGCTTCGTAGAAGTTATAAATCCCCGCCGCCATCACCAGCTGTGATGCGACCTCATAGGCCGTTTCACGCCCGACCAGCAGATCGATCATTTTGAGCGCAAAATCAATCGAGGTTCCCGGCCCCTGGCTGGTGAGCAGGTTGACCCGTGGGTCCCAGACGACACGCTTATCCTGCCACTGATCCGGCGGAATGCGGTCCTTTAACGCCGGAAAGCCCGTCATATTGCCGATCGGGAAAAGGTTATGCGGCACCAACACGGTGGCGGCAGCGGCGCAGATAGCAGCAACGATGCGCCCGGAGAGATGAAACTGCCTGACCGTCTCCACCAGCAGCGGGCTGTCGCGGAAATATTCCGCGCCTTTAATGCCGCCCGGCAGGACGATAATGTCGTAATCGCCATCCGCTACTTCTACCAGCGGGGCATCGGCCAGCAGCTTCACGCCGCGCGAGCAGACCACGGTCAGGCTGCCATCGCTGGCGACGCTGGCGGTGGTTACCTGCACGCCGCCACGGACCAGTAAATCGATGGTGGTGACCGCTTCGGTCTCTTCGCTACCAGGGGCGAGGCAAATCAGTGCCGACGCGCTCATATTCATTCTCCTTACGCTTTACCAGTTCAAACAAGCGGGCATTTTCCGGTACGGCAAGCCCGTGGGCGCGAGCGCGCTTTAGCAAAAAACCGGTGATATAGTCGATTTCCGTATGACGCTGCGCGCGAATATCCTGCAGCATCGAAGAGATATTTTCTGCCGTACTTTCAATGACCTGATGGACATAAAATAACAGGTTTTCCGGTGAAGTATGAATACCTTCGCGTTCCATGACCGCCGCCACCTCGCGGCAAATCACCTCGACTTCCTCGGGATAGTGGCGTAAATCGCCGTTCCGGCACTCTTTTAAGGCGGTCAGCGGGTTAATGACACAGTTGACCGCCAGCTTGCTCCACGTCGCCGGCAGAATATTATTGTGCCAGGCGACGTCCGGCAGAACGTTTTGCAGGACGTCGGCAAGATAGCTGTAATCCTCCGGGTAGGGCTTTGCCGGGCCAATATGGGTGGTGCCGTTGGCGACGTGAACAATCACGTTACCATCGCGGCGCGCGGCCTGGGTGGTAGAGGCCAGCAGCAGCGGCTGCTGCACGCCTTTTAGCTCATCGATCGTGCCCATGCCGTTATGGATAAGCAGAATTGGCGACGAAACGGGCAGGATAGAGGCCAGATTCTTTACCGCAGTGGAGACCTGCCAGGCCTTTAATGTGACCACCAGCAGGTCGCTGCTGGCGAGAAAGTCGGGATCGTTAGCGGTGAGCGATTCATTAAAGATGGTGCCGTCAGTCTCGATCAGGTTGACGCTACAGAAGGGTTGCGGGACGCGTAACCAGCCCTGGACTTCGTTTGCGTGTTTGTACAACGCGGTAAGCCACAGTTGCCCCAGTGCACCGCATCCAAGTACGGTTACTTTCATTATTCCTCCTCACCTGCGACGTCCTCAGGCATTCATAGCTAAAGTATATACTCGTTGCCCTTCCGGCTGCAGCCTGGCACAGGTTTAGTATGACATCATCGGCTATGCTTGCGGGATAAGCAGTTGAGTTATGCCGCGTTGCGGGTATTATGCAACGCAAAAGCAACAGAAGGAGAGGAAAAGATGCCATCTTTCGATATTGTCTCTGAAGTCGATCTTCAGGAAGTTCGAAACGCCGTAGAGAATGCGACCCGTGAAGTTGAGTCGCGTTTTGATTTTCGTAACGTTGAAGCGAGCTTTGAGCTGAACGAAAAAAACGAGACCATCAAGGTCCTCAGTGAATCTGATTTCCAGATTAACCAGCTGTTGGATATTCTGCGCGCGAAGCTGTTAAAACGCGGTATTGAAGGCAGCTCTATCGAAGTGCCTGACGAGTTCGTACACAGCGGTAAAACCTGGTTTGTTGATGCCAAACTGAAGCAGGGTATTGAGAGCGCGATGCAGAAAAAAATCGTTAAGCTCATCAAAGACAGCAAGCTGAAGGTGCAGGCGCAGATTCAGGGTGAAGAGATTCGCGTGACCGGTAAGGCGCGTGACGACCTGCAGGCCGTGATGGCGCTGGTGCGCGGTGGCGATCTGGGGCAGCCGTTCCAGTTCAAAAACTTCCGCGACTAAGTCGGGATTTTTGCCACGCTGGCGCGAGTGCTTTTCGCCGAACGCCAGCCAGTAAAAAGCGGGGACTTCCCCGCTTTTTTTACGCCCCTTTGATGGCCTGCTCAATCTCGAAGCGGTTGGTCACCTTGCTGTCGATCTTGATATACACCGAGCGTTCGTCGGCGATAACCAGCGCCTGCTTCACGCCATCTTTCGCCAGCAGTCGCTCCTGCAGCGTTGCATCGGCCACCACATCATCAGGGATTTCGACCCGCAGACTGCTGACATACGGCGGTTCGCTCATCGTCCCGGCCACCAGCAGCCACAGCATCGCCAGCAGCGCGCCGAGCAGGAACACGGTTTGTGAATCAAAATAGCCATCGACCCAGCCGCCCAGCGAGCCGCCAATTGCCACCCCGAGGAACTGGCTGGTCGAATAGATCCCCATGGCGGTCCCTTTGTAGCCCGCCGGCGACTCTTTGCTGATAAGCGATGGGAGCAGCGCTTCCAGCAGGTTAAAGGCCAGGAAGAACAGCTGAACGCCGGCCACCAGCTCCCAGAAGTAACCCCCGGCGCCCCACAGCACGATTTCCGCCACCAGCAGAATCGCGACGCAGAACACGAAGACATGCTTCATCTTACGCTTCACTTCGGCGTAGATGATAAACGGTACCACTGAGACAAACGACACCAGCATGGTGACCAGGTAAATTTTCCAGTGCTCGGCGGCAGGGAAACCGGCGGCCTCCAGCTGTCCCGGCAGGGCGACAAATGTCGACATCAGCATGATGTGCAGACACATGATGCCGAAGTTAAGCTTCAGGAGTTTGGGTTCGGCAAGCACTTTACTGAAGCAGCCTTTCACCATCCCGGACTCACGGTTCAGGACATGATTATGGCTGTTAGGGACGACCCACAGCGTCAGCAGAATACCGATACTGGCGAGGATGGCGATCATCCAGAACAGGGCGTGCAGACCCAACTGGTGGGTGATAATTGGTCCCAGCACCATGGCAAGCGCAAAGGTGACGCCGAAGCTGACGCCGATAAAGGCCATCGCCTTGGTGCGGTTCTGTTCGCGGGTTAAATCGGAGAGGAGCGCCATCACCGCGGCGGCAATCGCGCCGGACCCTTGCAACGCGCGCCCGAGGATAATGCCCCAGATAGAGTCGCTGAGGGCGGCGATAATGCTGCCGATCACGAAGATAAGCAGCCCACCGACAATCAGTGGTTTACGGCCAATCCGGTCGGAAAGCAGGCCGAACGGGATTTGAAACACCGCCTGCGCCAGACCATAGATGCCAATGGCCAGGCCAATTAACGCCTCGCTGGCGCCTTGTAAAGCCATACCGTAGGTGGTCAGAACCGGCAGAACCATAAACATGCCGAGCATACGCAGCGAGAATACGGTTCCCAGACCCCAGGTTGCGCGCAGTTCACCTGGCGTCATTTTGTTATCGTTCATTACCACCTCAATCTAAAAACTGCGACTAGTGTAGTGGTGGCGGCCAGAAGCGTAAATAAATGTTTGTTTAACAGATATTACGACTCTGTTGCAGGGTGAGGTAAGCGTGGGGAAAATAACGAAACCAGTGGGGAAGCCCCACTGGCCGGTAGCACTTATTGTAAATTAAAGTCAACCCACTGGCTGCCCGCGTCGGCGGATTTGACGCACTGTTCAACCCAGTACACCCCGTGCAGGCCCGCCTCAACGTCCGGATACCAGAAGTTTTCCAGGAAGGCGCGATCGTTGCGGTCCATGGCATCTATGGCCAGCGCATAGCGACGATAGAGGTTTGCCCAGGCTTCAAACAGCCCTTCGGGATGGCCGCCGCCAATGCGGTCCTCTGCCAGCGCTGCGGGACTGAGATAATTCATGCCGCGCTCGAGAACCCGCGCCGGTTCGCCCTGTACCTCATAGCTCAGTTGGTTAGGGCGTTCGTCCCACCATTCGATACTGGCTTTTTCACCGACAACCCGCACCTTTTGCGAGTGCATCGCTCCGCTGTTCACCGCGCTGGTCCACATGGAGCCGACGGCGCCGTTATCATATTCCATCAGCACGAAGGCGTTATCTTCCAGCGGCGCCCGGGATTTCACGAAGCTCTGGCGGGAACACATCAGACGGCGAATGTTGAGATGAGGCACCATGGTTTCGGCGACAAACAGCGGGTGGGTGGCGAGGTCGCCCAGCACATAGCTCGGGCCGGCATACTTAGGGGTCACGCGCCAGCGGGTCGACTCTGCCTGCAGTTCGACGGCTTCATTATGGAATCCGTGGGCAAACTGCATCGTGATAATGCGGATCTGCCCGAGCAGGCCGTCTGCAATCATCTGCCGCGCCTGCTGAATCATCTGATAACCGGCGTAGCCGTAGGTGACGCCGACGATTTTATTGTGCTTTCTGCTTAAGGCCAGCAGCTCCTGAGCTTCGGCGGCGGTAAAGCACAGCGGTTTTTCACACACCACGTGCAGCCCTGCCTCCAGCGCTGCTTTGGTGATGGCGAAATGGGTATTGTTCGGCGTGGTCACCGAGACGACTTCAATCCCGTCAGGGCGCAGCGCTTCTTCGCGAAACAGCGTCTGGTAGTCGGCGTAGCAGCGTTCCGGCATCACCCCGAGCTGCTCGCCAAACTGGCGCCCGCGTTCAGCATCAATATCAAATGCGCCGGCCAGCAGAGTGAAGACATTATCGCGCAGCGCGGCAGAGCGGTGGCTGTAGCCAATCTGGCTGGTGGATCCGCCGCCGACCATGCCCCAACGCAGGGAGCGAGACAGGGGTTTGGTGCCGTTTAACATGGTGATCTCCTGTATAGAAACGACATATAAAAACTACAAACAGCCGATAACAGATAAAGGCGACCCACGGACCAGTTTTGGCTGTGAGTCGCGCGATGGTTGGTGCTCACTACCGGGCTACATCTCGCCGCGCGCCTCGCGCCGTTTTAGCTCGTCCATGATCTGCGGATACTGTCGGTCCAGGCGGTAAAACAGCAGGGTAATAATGACGATGATCCACAGGAAGAATGAGCCGTAGACGTAAACATGGTTGATCATATCGATCGCCGTTTGCGGCTGAACGCCTGCACCGCTGCTGGAGCTGACGTAGCCCGCCATGCTGAGCAGGCCGGAGATCACCGCCGCCGCGATCCCGGCGCCAAGCTTGGTCCCAACCGAGCCGGCGGAGAAAATCATCCCCTCTTGTCTGACCCGGGTCTTCCACTGGCCGAATTCGACGGCGTCGCCACAGAAGCCAAAGAGTACGGCGTTCAGCGGCGCGAAGCCGATGCCGCGAATAATGGCGTTTGCCAGAGTGGCGTGGTAGTCGCCGGAGCTAAACATAAACATCACCTGACCCAGCGTCGCCAGTACAATCCCGCACAGGGCCACGTTGCGTTTACCGTACTTGCGGATGGGGATAGAGCTGAGAAAGGTGAAAATAATGATACAGGCGGTTTCGGCCACGAAAATGGAACTGTAGAAGGTGTCATCGCCGAGCACATAGCGGCAGTAGTAAGGCATGGCGATCCCCACCACGGTGTAGTAGACGCTCTGGGCGGTCCACAGAATCGCGCTGGCCCAGAAGTACTGGTTACGGAACAGGGCGCTGAGCTGGGTTTTGACCGGCACTTTCCCCTGTTTTTCCCGTGCTTTGATCACCACTTTCTCTTCACACTGATAGAAACAGAACAGCAGCAGCAACAACGCCAGAAACGCCCAAATCGCCATGGTTTTGATCCATGCGGCCTGGTCATCGCCGAAATATTTCACCAGCGGCAACGTACAGGCCACGGCGAGGATGCGCCCGAAGGGGGACATCGACATGCGGGTGATACTGAGTAAATCCCTCTCCCATGAGGTACGGGTCATCATGGCCGAGAGGCTGCCGTAAGGGAGGTTGATCGCGGTGTAGCAAATGGTGGTGCAGAAGTTATAGGCCACCAGCAGATAGATGAACTGCAGCGTTGCGGTGGTCTGTGGCACGGTGAACAGCAGGATCGCCGACAGGGCGTAGGGAACGCTCATCCACAGCAGCCAGGGGCGGGATTTGCCCCATTTTGAGTTGGTGCGCTCCACCACCAGGCCCATGATCACATCCGAGACGCCATCAAACAGACGTGATATCAGCATTACCAGGCCCACCGTCGCGATGCTGATCCCGACGTAATCGGTATAGAACAGCGTTAACACCGTGCCGATCATGCCAAACACGACGTTGCAGGCGGTATCGCCACCGCCATAGGCGATTCGGGTGGTCCAGGTCAGTTTATCGCCACGCGTTGCTGTGGGAGAGAGAAGGAGCTGTTGTTCACTCATAGTCTATTCCTTAGTCGGGGAACACGTAAGGACCTCTGCGCCGGCGCCACCGACACAACCTCATCCTGAAGAATGGTTAGCAATAAATGAAAATGTTTATTTCATTTAGCTATTATATGAAATTAAATTTTTATTTGTGAGATGAGGATCTAAAAATGATAAAGATCATAAATAACGTTTAACATTTACATAAAAGCGGTTAAATGCCATTAATAGCGCAGAAAATCAGCGTATTAACCATGGTGTTATTAATGAGACTGGCAAGAATACAGCAGAAGAGTGGGGAAACTGTGAGGTGAATCGATAAGGCATGATATTTTCATTTTAAAACATATTGAAATTTATTTTCTTTTTTACCTGTTATCAGCAAATGAAAAATGAAAAAAGCAGGTACAGCGAGCGGCCGTACCTGCAGCGGATCAGGCCGTTTCGCCTGCTGCCTGCTGAATGGCGGCAATCACCTCCAGCGACCGGAGCGCGTCGGCGGCATCGATCAGCGGTTGCTCCTCGCCGGCGATCACCCGGATAAAGTGGCGCAACTGCAATTCGAACGGATCGATAGGCTCGACGCTGAGCCGGTCGCTCTGCAGCGGATGCAGCCAGCCGCGCTCTTCGCCGTAGCGCCACCACTGCATCTGCGGGATCGCCAGCGCGCCGAGGGTGCCGGAGATCAGATAGCAGTTTTCCGGGGTGTGGGCGTAGATAGCATTTTCCCCTGAGTTCATCTCCCAGCTCCAGGGGCCGACGCCGCAGTCGGTGAGTACCGCGCTACCCAGCGCTCCGCTGCTGAAACGCAGGTTAACCACCGCGCTGTCTTCATTGGCGAACTGCCGCACGGCGTGGGACGTAAAGGCCTGTACCTGCTCGATTTCGCCAAACAGATAGCGCATCAGGTCAATATCGTGCACCAGGTTGACCAGCAGCGGCCCGGCGCCGGGTTCGCGTCGCCAGGCGACATCAAAATAGTCGTCCGGCTTTTGCAAAATCCAGTGCGCAGAGACGCTGACGATGCGGCCCAGTTGACCGCTGTCAATCAACGCCCTGGCGGCGGCGATAAGCGCGTTATGCCGCCGGTGATGGCCCACCAGTACCGGAACCTGATGGCGCGCGGCGGCATCGACCAGCGCTCTGGCGCCTTCCGGGGAGTCGGCGACCGGCTTTTCAACCAGCACCGGGATCCCACGTTCAATACAGGCGAGGGCGCAGGGGACATGCAGCTTGTTGGGCGTGGCATTGATGACCCCCTGAGGGCGCGCGGTCTCGAGCATGGTCTCCACGCTGTCATACCACGGCACGCCCAGAGACTGCGCCAGCGCCTGTGCCTGCGGCGAAGGGTCGGCGAGGGCCACAAGCTCCACCTGCGGATTGTTGCGGATCACCGCGATATGTTTGCGCCCGATGGCGCCCGCGCCGATAACGGCAAGACCCATTTTGCTCACGACAAGCTCCTTATTGAGGGAGAAGAAGGGGAGGCGGGTTGCGCATCGGCATCGGTGGCAAACAGCCCTTTGATGAGTAGCCCAATCACGGTTAACGCCGCCGGGATCCCGAGGATTAAGAACACGCTTTCGAAGCTGAGATTTAGCGCCATCATCTCGGCGCCGGCAAAGGCGCTGAGGATCGCGCCGATCCGGCCAACGCCGTGCATCCAGCTGGAGCCGGTGGCGCGGGCCTGGGTCGGATAGTAGCGGGCGGAGAGCGCGTTCATGCCGGTATTGGCGCCGTTGAGGCAGGCCCCGCTGACGAAGGCCAGCAGGCACAGCAGCGTAAAGCTGGCTGCGGCATAGCCCATCGCCATGGTAAACAGGCCGCCGATGGCATAAATCAGCCCCAGCGCCCGATGCGGGTTAATGCGGTCCATCAGCCATCCGGCAAACAGGGAACCGACGGTGCCGCCGGCCTGATAAATGGCGGTCATGATGGCCGCCTGACTGACGGTGAGCCCAACCTCTTTTACCAGCGTCGGCAGCCAGCTGCCGAGGATATAGACCAGAAACAGCCCCATAAAATAGACCAGCCACAGCATCATGGAACCGAGGCGATACTGGCGGGAGAGGACAAGACGCATGGCGCTGCCATGAACGGGCTGGGTCGGGAGGGTGAATTCGGCATCATCGGCGATCTGCCCCGGATAGAGCTGCTGCAGGATCTTGCGGATACGCGCCGCGGGCGCACCTTTGACCACCAGAAAACGCACCGACTCCGGCAGCAGCCAGATCAGCAGCGGCGCAAACAGCAGCGGCAGGATCCCGCCGAGCGCCATCAGCGAATGCCAGCCAAACTGCGGGATCAGCCATGAGGCGGAAAACCCGCCTGCGGCAGCGCCGAAGGTAAACCCGCAAAAAATCACCGTAATCAGAAAGGATCGCTGGCGCTCGGGGGCATATTCCGACACCAGGGTGCCGATATTGGGCATCGCCGCGCCCAGCCCCAGCCCGGTCATAAAGCGGAAGAAAATCATCTGTTCGATGTTGTGAGAGAAGGCGGTAGCAATGGTCCAGAAGCCGAAGAAAAAGACGCTGTTGATGATGATTTTTTTGCGCCCCAGCCAGTCGGCGAGCGGCCCGGACAGCATGGCTCCCAGCGCCAGGCCAATCAGCGCGGCGCTAATGACAAATCCGAGTTCATAGTTGCTGACGCCCCATTCATGCTTCAGCGTCGGGGCGATAAACCCCATGATCGCAATATCAAAACCATCGAGGGCAATCACGCAGAAGCCTAAGAAAACCACCAGTTTCTGAAAGCGGCTGAGCGGATTGCGGTTGATTAACTCTCTGACATCCAGGCGTTGAGTCTGTGTCATCGGTTTTTCCTTATGCGCAGGGACGCAGGTAAGCCTGCGCGGCGTTGAACAGTAACTGTGCGCGGGTGAGGGCCGGCAGGGCGCCCTGGTCACCGCTTAACGGAACTTCCAGCGATACCGGCAGCGTGGTCGGCAGCGCGGACATCAGGCCGTGCAGATCCAGCCCACCTTCACCGGGGACGTTGCGCGCGGACCGCGCCTGGCGGATCAGCTCCTGTTCGTTATCGGGGGTCTGCGCCGGGGCATCGCACAGCTGCATATAGTTGAGGCATGATGGCGGCAGGGTGGCGAGGCTGGAGAGCGACTCTCCGGCGCGCCAGAAATGGATGGCATCAACCAGAATGCCGATGTCCGAACGCCCGCTGGCGGCAATCAGCCGCTGGGCGTCGGCGAGGGTGCGTAAGCGGGTCCACGGCATCGGCTCCAGATTCATGGTTAACCCGTAGGCCTGGCCCGCTTCTGCGAGCGCGGCAAGGTTCTGCGCACTGCGTGTCAGGTTATCGTCATTGCCGGCTACCAGTACCTGGCGGGCTCCCAGCCGCGCGGCGGTTTCGAGAAAACAGTTCAACCGCGCGTCGATCGCAAAGTCGTGAGTCAGACGCAGGATTTCAACGTCCGACACCTGGATACCGGTCTCCATTAACGCTGCCAGGGTGTTGCGCACGGTGGCGGTGTCGCCGAGCATATCGTAGTCAGGATCGGTCGGCGTGGCGGGAAGCAGGCGCAGGCCGACGTGGGTAAAACCGGTTTTTGCCGCGATCCGCACCTGTTCCGGGGGCGGAACGTCGAGCACGGTGAGGGCGGCGAGTGACAGGGTACGCATGTTCATAAAAGGCTCCGGTACAGTTACAGGTGATTGTTGTTATGTGTACTGCCGTCCCTGGTAAGATGTTGTTTATTGCCTTGTTTTTATTGTGTTTGCTGCCAGTTTTTACCGACCAGATAGCCAAAGGTCATCGCCGGGCCGAGGGTGATACCGCCGCTGGGGTAGTAACCCTGCATCACGCTCGACATATCGTTGCCAATGGCATACAGGCCTGAAATCGGTTGCTGCTGCGCATCGAGAACCCGTGCCTGTTCATCGGTTTTCAGCCCGCTAAACGAGCCCAGTGAACCGGGCAGAATACGCACGGCATAAAACGGGGCCTGGGTCAGCGGCCCGAGCGTCGGATGATGCGGATGGCTGGCATCACCCTGCGCCCGGTTGTAGGCCGAGGCACCACGTTGAAACTCCGGGTCTTCGCCTTGGGCGGCGAAAGTATTAAAGCGGGCCACCGTGGCGGTCAGCTGCCCGGCATCGATGGCGCATTGTTCCGCCAGCCCGGCCAGCGTATCCGCCGTGCGAAGATAGCCCGTGCGCAGCCATGCCGCCGGTGAAAAGGGAAACGGCCGCGCATGGCCCAGACCGTAACGGCGCAGGGCCCGGCTGTCGGCGATAAGCCACGCGTTTGGCTGCTCACCCGGCGGGGTGGCCGCCAGCAGCGCGGCGATAAAGTCATGATAAGAGTCGGCTTCGTTGGTGAAGCGCGTGCCGTCAGGCAGGACGGCGATAAACCCCGGCTTCGCCCGTTCGACCAGATGCGGGAAGACCAGCTGCAGGCCGCTGGCAAGGGTTACCCGGGAGACCGGCGCCCAGGCCATGGCGTGCTGCAGGGTGGTATCGAACTGACCGCCGACCGACTCCCCGAGGCGGATCCCCTCGCCCTGATTGCCCGGCGGGGCGGCGGAGAAGTGGCCATAGCCGTCCACGGCGTGCGGCACATGTTGCGCCAGACGCTGGCGATCGTGAGGGAAGCCGCCGCAGGCAAGGATCACCTTGCTGGCGTGAACCGTCATCTCACCGTCATCAGTACGAAGCACCGCGCCGTTGACGCCGTCATCGCTGGTCAGCAGCCGCACCACCGGGGCATTCAACGTCATGGTAACTCCGGCATCGAGGGCCGAGCGCAGCAGACGCGCCATCAGCGCGTTGCCGTTAACCAGATGCTGCCCGCGTCCGGCGCGCAGCCGTTGCCATCCGTGGCGCAGCAGACGCCGGGCGGCATACAGCGCCGATCGCGGTGAGCGGGTGGCGTTAAAAAAGTGCGCCATATCGGCGCCGCCGGCGATGCCCATGCCGGCGAGGCTGATGGTTTCCAGCGGCGGGCGCAGACGATGCAGCCAGTCCCCCAGCAGACGCCCATCGTAGGGTTGCGCGGTCACCGAGCGTCCGCCCTGGGCGTAGCCCGGCGAGGTATGAAAGTCGGGCATTTTACTGCCGGAGAGAAACTGCACCGCGGTATGGCGGCGGAAGAAATCAATCATCTCCGGGCCATACTGCAGGAAGTTGAGCAGGCGGGCATCGGCGGGCTGTCCGCCCATTTCATGCTGCAAATAGGTCAACGGCGCGTCGTCATCCTCCTGAATGCCCTCTTCGCGGGCCAGCGGATTCTGCGGGATCCACAGCCAGCCGCCAGACCAGGCGCTGGTGCCGCCAATCACCGACTCCTTTTCCGCCAGCAGCACGCTGGCGCCGTTGAGGGCGGCGGTTACCGCGGCTGCAAGCCCCGCGGCGCCGGAGCCGACCACCAGCACATCCACCTGTTTTTGCCCGCTCATCTCCGGCCCCTTATTGCAGTGGTGAAAAATCAACGGGGCGCAGCAGCACCGACTCCAGCCGCTCAACGGCCGCCAGTTCACGGTTTTTGCGCGAGAAGGTCAGCCAGCGCTCGTCCTGCGCCATGCGTCCGCGGCGAACCAGGCGATCGTCGAGGCTCTCGTAAGCCCAGATGTGTACCACCTGATTGACCACGCCAATTTCGGTGAAGAAAAAGCCGATCAGCGTGCCCAGGTGCTCGGTTTGTACGGCGTAGGCATCGCTTTTGTACAGCGCCAGCCAGTCGGCCATTTTTAACGGGTTGATGGTGTAGGTGCGTTTTTCATAGATCATGATGTTCTCCTGTTGATGATGCGGTGTGGTGTGCCATATGGCGGGCTGAAAGGTAGCCGAAGGTCAGGGCCGGGCCGAGGGTGATCCCCGGACCGGGATAGGTTCCCGCCATCATGGAATCCATATCGTTGCCGACGGCATAGAGGCCGGGGATCGGCTGGTTGTGCTGATTGACGACCTGGGCATTTTCGGTGGTGACCAGACCGCGTGAGGTGCCCAGATCGCCGGTGTACAGGGTGATGGCATAGAACGGGGCGCTTACCAGCGGCGCGTTACAGGCGTTGGGCTGATGCCCCGGATCGCCCATCGCCCGGTTATAGCTGTTGCCGCCTTTGGCGAATTGCGGGTCCTGGCCCTGGGCGGCGTCGCGGTTGTAACGAGCCACTGTATCAACCAGGGCTTGTGCGTCGATCCCCAACTGCTGCGCCAGCAGGTCAAGCGAGTCCGCTTTATGCAGGTAACCGGCTTTGACCAGCGCGTCGTTGTTGACCGGTGCCGGGCGCGCCAGGCCCAGCCCGTAACGTTTCATCGCCTGCGCATCGCCAATCAGGAAGCACGGGGCGTTGTCGGGATGGCTTTGCATGGCGCTGGCAAAGTGGTGATACGAGTTCGATTCATTGACGAAGCGTTCCCCGCGCTGGTTAACGGCGATGACGCCCGGCTTGGCCCGGTCAGTGACCAGGTGCGGGAAGCGTTCTTCGCGACCGTCGGCGTGACGCAGCACCGAGACCGGCGCCCAGAAAAAGTTCGAGGGGAGGTCGGCGCCTTCCTGCGCGTTGACCGTACTGGCGAGGCGCAATGCGGCCCCGTCGTTGGCCGCGGGCGACATCGAGTAGTGCTCGCGGGTATGCGGGCGGTATTGCGCCGCCAGCTGTCCGGCGGCAAACCCGCCGGCGGCCAGCACCACGCCACGGCGAGCCAGCAGCGTCTCCTGCTGCCCGTGGTGCTCAATGGTGACGCCGGTGACGGTACCGTTTTGCTCCACCAGCGACAGCACGTTGACGTTCAGGCGCAGTGTCATGCCGTTGCGCAGCGCCACGGTTGCCATGCGGGCAATCAGCGCGTTGCCCATTGCCAGGCGGGTGCCGCGATGGTGCTTGAGGCGGTCGCGACCGTAGCGCAGCAGCAGTTTTGTGCAGTGCGATAACGAGCGAAGCGAACGGCGCATATCGAGGAAATGCTGAATATCAACGCGGTTCACCATCATGCCGCCAAACAGCAGCATGCCCGGCGGCGGCGCGCGCAGATCGCGAAAACGCTCGCCGAGCAGACGGCCATCATACTCGACGACCTCCAGCGCGCGTCCGGTATCGACCGCGCCGGGTTCGTCAGGGTAATAGTCCGGCGAGAGCGGGCGCAGGCTGTACTTTACGGCGCCTTGCTGTTCGAGATAGGCCAGCGCCTCGCGACCGGAAGCGACAAACGCCTCGACGATCTCCGGGCGGTAGTGCTGTTCCCCGATAATGGTCTTCAGATAGGTTTTGATCTCCTCGCCGCTGCCGTTTTTGCCCTGCGCCCGCGCCTGGTCGGTATCGTTGATCCACACCGCGCCGCCGGATATTGCCGAGGTGCCACCAAACTGCGGCGCTTTCTCCAGCATCAGTACCGACAACCCCTGGCAGCAGGCGGTGACGGCGGCTGCAAACCCACCGGCGCCGCTGCCGATGACGATCACGTCCCAGTTGTTCATGCCGCGGCTCCTTGCGCCTGCGGGATCGCGCCGATGAACTGCCCCATCAACTGCATCTGCGCCAGCGCCATTTCCGGGCCGGTCTGAACGACGCAGCCGCGGGCCTCGGCAAAGGTCAGCAGGGGCGTCATCACCGGGGCGGTGACGACGTCGGCGACGTGGGTTGTCGCGTCGAGCGTCTCCAGCAGGGGCTGCGGCAGCGGCAGCGGATCGAAATTGGCCATTCCCGCCGGAGAACCGTTCACCAGCAGATCAATGCCGCTCAGGGTGTCGGGCAGGGGAGTGAGGAGAACCTCGGGGAAGTGGGTGGCGAGGCGGTTATGCAGCAGTTGCAGGGTGGCCGGGTTCTGGTCGTGCAGCGCCAGCTGGCGGATGCCGGCTTCGCACAGCCCCCATGCGATGGCGCTCCCGACGCCGCCGCAGCCGGAAAGCAGCGCGCTTTTGCCCGCGGCCTGAAAACCGTGGGCGTCAGCGGCAAGGGCGAAGCCAACGCCGTCCAGCATATCGCCCTGCAGACGGCCATCTGCCAGCTTGCGGACCACATTGACCGCGTTGAGGTGACGGGCGCGGGGCGTGAGCTCATCAACCAGCGCGGCGGCGCGCTGTTTGTGCGGCACGGTGACCAGCACGCCGCTCATGTTTTGCCAGCCGCGCAGCGCCTGCAGATAGTCAGCCACCGCTTCGGGAGCGATATCCACCGGGATCATCACGCTATCCATCTGCTGGTCAGCGAAATAGCGGTTGAAGTTTTCCGGCGATTTTACCTGGGTAATCGGATGGCCGATAACGGCGACGACCTGCGTGAATCCACTGACCATTTCAAACCTCATTTGTTAAATGAATGTTGTGAAAGTATTTCAGTGGAACCTGAGAGCGACAACGCAGAATTCGGACGTATTGGTTGTTAATCGCACCACCACTGCGATAATCGCAGTGAATCGATGTTAATGTTGCAGAAATGTGAGCCAATATGCAAAACACCATACATCCACGCGATTTGATTGTCGGCCTGCAAAAAGGACTGGCGCTGATCCAGCTTTTTTCGAAAGATTTCCCCCGTTTGAGCGTCCCTCAGGCGGCGAAAATGAGCGGTCTGACCCAGAGCGCCGCCCGGCGTTTTTTGCTGACCTTGCTCCATGAGCGCTATCTGCAGACCGATGGCCGTTACTACTGGCTGACGCCGAAAGCGCTGCGTCTGGGGCAGGCCTATGTTGATTCGGCCCAGTTTCCGCGGATGGTGCGACCGATCGTGGAGTACATCGCCAGCCGGACGGAGGAGCACGCCTCGGTGGGGGTGATTGACGAAGATGAGCTGGTGTATATCGCGCGCAGCAAACATACCCCGTTTAACTCGACCTCGGTGCGGTTAGGGGAGCGGGTGCCGATATTCTGCACCGCCGGGGGACGACTGTGGCTGGCTTCGCTGCCGGAAGGGGAGTGCGAAGCGATTCTGCAGCGCATCAAACGCGAACAGCGCACGCCCTATACGGTGACGGATGTGCCGATGCTGATGGAGCGAATTGCGGCGGTGCGGCGTCAGGGCTATGCGACCATCGAGCAGGAGTTTGAGATTGGTATGCTGGTGCTGGCGGTGCCGTTATCCGACAGGGAAGGGACCTACTGGGGAGCGCTGAGCCTGACTTCGCATCAGTCGCGGACCTCTCTTGAGGCGCTGTGTCGTGACCATCTCGATTTGCTTTACAGCGCGCAGGCGATGCTGGTGGGCTAAACCGGCGGCAATAAAAAACCCCGCCGGAGCGGGGTTTGTCAAAGAGCTGCAATCTTATCTGACGTAGGCCAGCAGACTGTGTGAATCCGGCACCATAAAGTCCACGGACATCATGACCGACAGGGCGGTAATGGCGACGATGGAAAAGACGAACAGCTTACGCGCCCAGACTTTATCATCCGCTACCTTGTAACCGCGCAGGGCCATACCCAGCCACCAGACGCTCACCGCGGCTGCCACGACCAGGTATTTATACCCGGCGTAACCGCCCAGAGAGAGCATCAGCGTGGCGACAGCAAAAGCCACGATGTACAGCGTGATGTGGTTTTTCGCCACGGAGATGCCTTTCACTACCGGCAGGACCGGAATATTCGCCGCCTGATAATCCTTGAAGCGGAAAATCGCGATGGCGTAAGAGTGAGGCATCTGCCACAGGCTGAAGATCGCCAGCAGAATCGCTGCGCCACTGTCAAAATTACCGGTGACCGCACAGTAGCCAATCACCGGCGGCGCTGCGCCGGAGAGTGAGCCAATCAGCGTGCCGTAAACGGAGTGGCGTTTCATGTACAGGCTGTAAACGCCGACATAAACCACGAACCCCATCACCCCCAGCCAGCAGGCCAGTGGGTTAGCGCCGAACCACAGGAGCATAAAGCCAGCAATACCCAGCAAGGTGGCGTATACCAGCGAAACTGGTGGCGAGATCAACCCTTTGACCAGCACCCGGTTTTTCGTCCGTTCCATCTTACGATCGATGTCACGGTCGATGTAGTTGTTGAATACACAACCCGAGGCGACCACCAGGGACACTCCAAGGAGTGTCCATGCAAACAGCGGATAGTCGATGTGGCCTTTGGAGGCCAAAAGGAAACCGCCGATCACGGAGATCAGGTTGCCAAAAATGATGCCAGGTTTCGTGACTTGCAGGTATTGCTTAAACATACTCGCCGCTCTTAGTGCATCATCATGTTGTAGTTCAGGTTCCACATAATCCAGATGGAGCCTACCACTACGATTGCAATGATGATTACGGTGAAGATAAATGCGGTCAGGTTCCAACCCTCGTCAGACTTGCTGTTCATGTGCAGGAAGTACACCAGGTGTACGACAATCTGCACAACAGCAGTGACCAGGATGGTCCCCAGAATAGCCGCATGCGATGCGGAGCCACTCATAACCATCGCAAACGGGATCGCCGTCAGAATGATCGACAGGACAAAGCCTGTCATGTAGCTCTTTACGCTGCCGTGAGAAGCGCCGTTATGATCGCTAGAATGACTCATTACATTGCCCCCATCAGATAAACAACCGAGAACACGCAGATCCACACTACGTCCAGGAAGTGCCAGAACAGACTCAGGCACATGATACGGGTGCGGTTAGTGCTGGTCAGGCCACGACGAGAAACCTGTACCATCAGAACTGCCATCCAGATCAGACCGGAAGTCACGTGCAGACCGTGGGTACCGACCAGCGCGAAGAACGCTGACAGGAAGCCGCTACGATCCGGGCCCATACCTTCAACAATCAGGTGATGGAATTCATAGATTTCCATCGCGATGAACCCTGCCCCGAAGAGGAAGGTCAGCGCCAGCCAGGAAACGACCTGGCTCTTGTTGTTTTTGTACATGGCGATAGCCGCCATGCCGTAGGTGATGGAGCTGAACAGCAGCAGCGCGGTTTCAACCAGAACGAACGGCAGTTCGAAAATATCTTTGCCGGTCGGTCCGCCCGCCGTGCCGTTCACCAGAACGGCATAGGTAGCAAACAGCGTGGCGAAGATAATGCAGTCGCTCATCAGGTAGATCCAGAAACCGAAGACTTTCATCGGTCCTGTATCATGGTGCCCGTGTTCGTGCGCGTGGGCGTTATGCGCAAGAGTATCAGTTGCCATTTTTCAGCCCTGCTTTGTTAATCTCGTCGAAATGCTGATTTTCCAGTTTCTCGACTACTGCAACCGGCACGTAGTAATCCACGTCCTCGTCAAAGCTCTTAATAATCCAGGTCACCAGGATACCGACGAAGCTTGCAATCGCCATCCACCAGATGTGCCAGATCATTGCGAAACCAAACACCGTTGCGAAGGCGGCAATAACGATGCCCGCGCCGCTGTTTTTCGGCATGTGAATTTCTTCATAGCCGGCTGGCTTCTTATACGCTTCGCCTTTTTCTTTCATTTCCCAGAACGCATCGCGCTCGTGAATCTGCGGAACAATGGCGAAGTTGTAGAACGGCGGAGGAGAAGAGGTTGCCCACTCCAGCGTACGGCCGCCCCATGGGTCACCGGTCAGGTCACGGTTCTGATCGCGGTCGCGAATAGAAACGTAGAACTGAATCAGCTGGCACAGGATACCGCAGGCAATCAGCGCTGCACCGCAAGCTGCAACAACCAGCATCGGGTGGAACTGCGGGTCAATCTGCTGGCTCAGGCGACGGGTCATACCCATGAAGCCCAGCACGTACAGCGGCATAAATGCCACGAAGAAGCCGATGATCCACAGCCAGAACGCGCGTTTACCCCAGGTTTCGTTCAGGGTAAAGCCGAAGGCTTTTGGCCACCAGTAGGTCAGGCCAGCGAAGCAACCAAATACCACACCACCGATAATCACGTTATGGAAGTGGGCAATCAGGAACAGGCTGTTGTGCAGAACGAAGTCCGCGCCCGGTACCGCCAGCAGTACGCCGGTCATACCACCTACAGAGAAGGTCACGATAAAGCCAATCGTCCACAGCATTGCGGAGTTGAAGACGATACGACCCTGATACATGGTAAACAGCCAGTTGAAGATCTTCACCCCGGTCGGGATGGCGATAATCATTGTGGTAATACCGAAGAAGGCGTTTACGTTTGCGCCCGCACCCATGGTGAAGAAGTGGTGCAGCCAGACGATGAACGACAGTACGGTAATACACACGGTTGCCCACACCAGCGAGGTGTAGCCAAACAGGCGTTTACGCGAGAAGGTTGCAGCGATTTCGGAGAAGACACCGAATACCGGCAGAACCAGGATATACACTTCCGGATGGCCCCAGGCCCAAATCAGGTTGATGTACATCATCATGTTGCCACCCATATCGTTGGTAAAGAAATGGGTGCCCAGATAGCGATCCAGGGTCAGCAGCGCGATGGTGACGGTCAGAATTGGGAAGGAGGCGATAATCAGGATGTTGGCGCACAGAGATGCCCAGGTAAATACCGGCATCTTGAACATGGTCATGCCAGGGGCACGCATCTTGATGATCGTCACGAAGAAGTTAATACCGGTCAGCGTAGTACCAATACCGGAGAGCTGAAGCGCCCAGATCCAGTAATCGACCCCGACACCCGGGCTGTACTCAATTCCCGACAGCGGCGGATAGGCCAGCCAACCGGTCTGTGCGAACTCACCGACGCCCAGAGACAGGTTAACCAGAATCACACCGACAACGGTGAACCAGAAGCTCAGGTTGTTGAGGAACGGGAAGGCTACGTCGCGCGCACCGATCTGCAGCGGAACCACGAGGTTCATCAGACCGATAACAAACGGCATCGCTACGAAGAAGATCATGATAACGCCGTGGGCGGTAAAGATCTGGTCGTAGTGGTGAGGCGGCAGGAATCCTGCTTCCCCGGCCGAGGCCAGCACCTGCTGGCTACGCATCATAACGGCGTCAGCAAAGCCACGCAGCAACATCACGATTGCTACGATGACATACATGATACCAAGTCGTTTGTGGTCAACCGAAGTCAGCCACTCATTCCAAAGGTAGGACCACTTACCGAAGTAAGTGATTGCCGCCAGAAGCGCCAGTCCCCCGATGATAATCGCAGCCACCGTAACCACAATAATGGGTTCATGGTAGGGCACTGCATCCAGTGTAAGTTTTCCGAACATCGTTTTCTTCCTCGGCCCCTTAGTGAGCGGTTTCCGCGTGGCTCATGTCCATGCCTTCCATTCCTTCGTGCGCAGCGTGCTCGCCTTCCGGGTGGGACATCTCCATGCTCTTACCGTGAGACATAAATTTGTTAACAACATCTTTGAACAAATCAGGTTTCACGTCAGAGAAGTATTCCACTTTGTTGTATTCGCTAGGCGCAGCCAGTTTGTCGAAGGTCGCCATGGAATCCATTGCGTTCGATGACTGTTTTGCTTTCGCTACCCACTGATCGAAGGTTGCACGATCCGGCGTGGCGATAGCTTTGAACTTCATACCTGAGAAGCCCGGGCCGCTATAGCTTGCGGAGATACCGTCATAAGTACCAGCTTCGTTCGCGATCAGGTGCAGCTGAGTCTGCATCCCGGCCATTGCGTAAATCTGGCTGCCTAAACGTGGGATAAAGAACGAGTTCATCACGGAGTTGGAGGTCACTTTAAAGTGTACCGGTACGTTCGCCGGGAAGGCGATTTCGTTGACGGTAGCAATACCCTGTTCCGGATAAATAAAGAACCATTTCCAGTCCATCGAAACGACTTCGATGACGATCGGTTTCTCTTCGTGAGCAAGCGGTTTGCTTGGCTCAAGCGCGTGCGTGGTTTTCCAGGTCAGAACGGCCAGGAACAGGATAATCAGAATAGGAACCGTCCAGACCACAGCTTCAACTTTGTTGGAGTGTGACCAGTTCGGGCTATACTTCGCATCTTTATTGCTCGCACGATACTTCCAGGCAAATCCTACTGCCATTAAGACGGCGGGAATAACGACAATCATCATCAGGCCAAAGGCCGTCAGTATCAAAGAACGTTGCTCCAGTCCAATCTGTCCTTTTGGGTCAAGGAGCGCAGAATCACAACCACTGAGTAATACAGTACCTGCGATTAATGACATCCATCCCAAACTTTTATTGTATTTCCTAAGTCTCATTGAACGACCTCAATTCCACGGAATCTGGTGGCGCTTAAAGTGTACGGGCATTTTACGGGAAGGTTGCATTACTGTAAACATGATTGGAGCAGTGTCAGTTCCGTGTTAGTGGGTTCTGCTTGCTTTGTCACATATGTAACTGAGTATGACGACATCGCTTGCAAAGCCCGATATACGTAGGATCTATGAAGAAAGCGATAAAAATGGAGGGGTTTATAGGTGAATGAGTATAACCACCAGCAAAATAGAACAAATGCTTAACAATTAATTATCAAATAAAAGACATTGTGCAACGTAAATATTAAACCACTTTTGCTGAATCGGTTAAATTATTTAATGTTTTGAATAAAAGTTGTCAATAATTTCCGAAAATGTTAAGCGCACAAAACAACAAATGAAAAATGGAAAATATAGGATCGTTAATAAACCGTTATAATTACGTTGAGTAACTACAACGGTTTATTAGGCTGACCTGTACATTAAATCAGCGCGGTCTTGCGCAATGCCAGATAATCGAGAAGGCTGCCGAGCAGGATGCCGCCGACGGCAGTCAGCGCCGCCACTTCCAGCATGCCTGGCAGGAAGGAAAATGCGGTGAAATCCAGCGCATTCAGCACCAGTAGCAGCAGCCATATCCCCAGCATCAGCGTTCCCAGGGCGAGGATCAGCAGCGCCAGCCTGTAGGCCTGCGCGTATTCCGTGCGTGGCAGGAAGGTTCCGCTGCGTTGGGTATGTTCCAGGGTGCTGCGACACAGCAGCAGCAGCAGGATACCGGGCACTGCGGCAAATACTGAGAACAGATAAAACGTTGGCCAGCCGTGGGCTTCAACAAACCAGCCGGCAATCGGGCCAACATAGACGCGCCCGACCGCCGACAGTGCCGACAACAAGGCAAACTGGGTGGCAGAAAATGACTTATTGCACAGCGTCATTAATAGCGCGACAAACGCCGCCGTTCCCATACCGCCACACAGGTTTTCGAAAAAGACCGCCGTCGCCATCGAATACAGATGTTTATCCGTTATCGACAGCAGCCAGTAACCGGCATTCGACACGCCCTGTAGGATCCCGAAAATGAGCAGAGCGCGAAACAGGGTGAGGCGTTGCATCAATACGCCGCCGTACAGCGCGCCGACGATCGTGGCGAACAGCCCCAGCGTTTTATTGACCATCCCGACTTCACCGGCATCGAAACCGACGCCGCGGATCAGGAAGGTCGTGGTCAGACTCATGGCAAAAGCATCGCCGAGCTTATAAAGGACGATCAACAACAGAATCAGCCAGGCGTTGTTGCGCCCGAAGAAATCACGCAACGGTTCCGCGACGGCCTGCTCGAGGCTCCTCGGGACCGGAATGACGTCGCTCGGCTCCGGTGCCAGCAACGTGGCAATAATGCAGGGGATCAGCAGCGCGGCCATCAGCCAGTACATGCCCTGCCAGCCCAGCCAGCGATCGGCCAGCCACAACGCCAGTCCGCCAGAGACCAGCATCCCTAAGCGATAGCCCAGTACGCTAATCGCCGCGCCGGTGCCACGCTCTTCTGCCGGAAGAACATCGGTTTTCCAGGCGTCGAAGACAATATCCTGGGACGCAGAACAAAAGGCGATAACCACCGCCAGGGCCGCCATCCAGCGCAACTGAGTGGCGGGCTCAAGGAATCCCATCGCCGCAATGGCAATCAACAGCAGGCATTGTGTGGTCAGGAGCCAGCCGCGGCGCCGGCCAAGAAACGGCGGCGTGTAGCGGTCCATTAAGGGCGACCAGAGAAACTTAAAGACGTAAGCCTGGCCGACAAGAGAGAAGAAACCGATGGTTTTCAGATCGATATTTTCAACCGTCATCCACGCCTGAAGCGTGCCTGAGGTCAAAGCAAGCGGTAAACCAGAAGCAAAACCAAGAATCAGCAGGATAGCTGATTTCGGCTGCTGAAAAATGCGTAAATAATGATTAGACATGGCTTATAGCGTAAACCCGGCGCGGGGCCGGGTTTACCAACAGATTAACGTGCGTTTTGCTTGATGAAATCGTGAATGCTGGTGTCCTGCGCCATATCGGCGATGGTATCGGTCAGGACGCTGTTGACAGCATTAGCAATGTTCTGGTTAGAGGCCTGGAAGGCGCCTTCAACAGAATAGCTGGCGCGATAGTTTTTGGTCATCTTAGTGCCGTTAGCGGCGGTGGCGATAATCGCGATATCGGCCTTGGTGGCGATGTTGTAACGCACGTTACCCTGGGAGACATCGGCATACAGTTTGTTGACGATGATCTGCAGGTCGACGGCACCGTTCGGCCCAATCATATAACCGCGAGCGGTCATTTGTTTTTCAAGCACTTCCTGCAGCAGGAAACGCAGGTCGCGGGAGGCGGTCAGAGTGACCTGCTGGTTATTGCGCGTGACTTTTGCCAGCGCCTGGTCCGGACGCTGGTCAGCGCCGTTAATGCTGACGGTTACGCCCATCAGACTCGGATCCTGCTGCGGCAGGCTCATTTTCGGCGATACATCGATGGTGGTCGGTGGCGTAGCGCATCCTGCCAGCATAAACAGCGCGACCAAAGGAAAAAGAATTTTCTTAAACATGTTCAGGGTCTCAACGCAGGGGGTGGTTTTACTCGTCATATTTGATACTACAGGGGCGTTAGCGGCTGTTGCTGTAGCTCAAGTTATGTCGGGTAATTGAGAAAGATTCCCGCCATCATAACATTGCCAACGGCGAGGGGAAGTGGCAACGCATGTAATTTCATCGCGTTGTCTGTTTTATGACCTTTACCCATTTTTATCGCGATCCTGGCGGGCGTTCTGGCGTCAACAGTGAGTAAACTAAATACTTTTGAATGAAAATATAAGAAGAATGCTAATTTTTTGTTGTTTTCCCCTAATGGAAGCGGTAAAAGCGGCTAACATTTAAAAGGAATGGCGGCATCTCAGCGTTGTCGGAGGAGAAAATTCATGATGATACGTGAGCAGATCGAAGCAAAACTTAGAGCAGCGTTCGACCCGGTGTATCTCGAAGTCGTGGATGAAAGCTATCGCCACAATGTGCCTGCGGGTTCTGAAAGTCATTTTAAAGTGGTGTTGGTTAGCGATCGTTTTACCGGCGAGCGCTTCCTTAATCGTCACCGGATGATTTACGGTACGTTGACCGAGGAACTGTCGAGCACCGTGCACGCGCTGGCGTTGCACACCTATACGATTAAAGAGTGGGAAGGGCTTCAGGACACTATCTTTGCGTCTCCTCCTTGTCGCGGAGCAGGAAGCATCGCCTAGAAATCGCATTTGCAACTGCCGGAGCTTTTCCAGTATGTTGCGTGAAGATTTATCCAAAAACGGCCTACGGGCCGTTTTGTTTTGCCTGAAAATGTGCTCAGTGGGCACTTTTTCAGGCAAATTTGCGCGGGAAATGTGAAAAATGCCGCAGCAGTGGGCGACAACCGTTCTCGACTCACAAAAGTGATGCCGCTATAATGCCGCGTCTTATATTATGAATGTCTTCGGGATGATTCTGACGACAGGGAATGTGTTTCTGATTTGAAGAGGGCATCCCGGTTCTGCGAAGCCACTGACACGCGCTTCCAGAGTTGACCGAGCACTGTGATTTTTTTGAGGTAACAAGATGCAAGTTTCAGTTGAAACCACTCAGGGCCTTGGGCGCCGTGTAACGATTACTATCGCCGCTGACAGCATCGAGAATGCTGTCAAAAGCGAGCTGGTCAACGTGGCGAAAAAAGTTCGCATTGACGGCTTCCGTAAAGGGAAAGTGCCGATGAATGTTGTTGCTCAGCGTTATGGCGCATCCGTTCGCCAGGACGTGCTGGGTGACCTGATGAGCCGTCATTTCGTTGACGCTATCATCAAAGAGAAAATCAATCCGGCCGGTGCGCCGAACTACGTTCCAGGCGAATACAAGCTGGGTGAAGACTTCACCTACGCGGTAGAATTCGAAGTTTACCCGGAAGTTGAGCTGCAGGGTCTGGAAGCAATCGAAGTTGAAAAACCGGTTGTTGAAGTAACCGAAGCTGACGTCGACACCATGCTGGACACTCTGCGTAAGCAGCAGGCTAACTGGAAAGACAAAGACGGCGCTGTTGATGCAGAAGATCGCGTCACCGTTGACTTCACCGGTTCTGTTGACGGCGAAGAGTTCGAAGGCGGCAAAGCGACTGACTTCGTACTGGCAATGGGCCAGGGTCGTATGATCCCGGGCTTTGAAGACGGTATCAAAGGTCACAAAGCTGGCGAAGAGTTCACTATCGACGTGACCTTCCCGGAAGAGTACCACGCAGAAAACCTGAAAGGTAAAGCAGCTAAATTCGTCATCAACCTGAAAAAAGTTGAAGAGCGTGAGCTGCCGGAACTGACTGCTGAATTCATCAAACGTTTCGGCGTTGAAGATGGTTCCGTAGAAGGTCTGCGCGCTGAAGTGCGTAAAAACATGGATCGCGAGCTGAAAGGCGCCGTGCGTAACCGCGTTAAGTCTCAGGCTATCGAAGGTCTGGTCAAGGCTAACGACATCGATGTCCCGGCTGCACTGATCGACAGCGAAATCGACGTTCTGCGTCGTCAGGCTGCTCAGCGTTTTGGTGGCAACGAGAACCAGGCGCTGGAACTGCCGCGCGAACTGTTCGAAGAGCAGGCTAAACGCCGCGTTGTTGTTGGTCTGCTGCTGGGCGAAGTGATTCGTACCAACGAGCTGAAAGCTGACGAAGATCGCGTTAAAGGCCTGATCGAAGAGATGGCTTCCGCTTACGAAGATCCGAAAGAAGTTGTTGAGTTCTACAGCAAAAACAACGAACTGATGGACAACATGCGTAACGTCGCGCTGGAAGAGCAGGCTGTTGAAGCCGTTCTGGCAAAAGCGAAAGTGTCTGAAAAAGCCACCACCTTCAACGAACTGATGAACCAGCAGGCGTAATTCCGCCTACCAGGTTTAACGTTCAGGTAAAACCCGTTGCCGAGAGGCGGCGGGTTTTTTTTATCGCAACGATAGCCTCAGGATGAGTGCGAAAACGCGATATCAATGATAGCGTTACGACAAAAGCTTGTTATGCTTGAATTATGATTGCATCGTCCCCATTTCGAGGAGACGGAACTGCCTACGTGAAATCATGCATAATGACGACGCGTGATTTCCCAGATTTGTTCAGGTTGCCGGCATTCGTCTGATATCCAGCTAATTTGAGCGATGACGGGTAGAAGGCTCTGGCTGATAATCCGTCCATAAGGTTACAATCAGTGCGGCAGGTTTATTCAAATTTAATCCAGGAGACGGAAATGTCATACAGTGGCGAACGAGATAACTTTGCACCCCATATGGCCCTGGTGCCGATGGTCATTGAACAGACCTCGCGCGGTGAACGTTCTTTTGATATCTATTCCCGTCTGCTCAAGGAACGCGTCATCTTTCTGACCGGCCAGGTGGAAGACCACATGGCGAACCTGATCGTGGCGCAGATGCTTTTTCTGGAAGCAGAAAACCCGGAAAAAGACATTTATTTATACATTAACTCTCCGGGCGGGGTGATCACCGCCGGGATGTCGATTTACGACACCATGCAGTTCATCAAGCCTGACGTGAGCACCATTTGTATGGGCCAGGCGTGTTCAATGGGCGCGTTCCTGTTAACCGCAGGGGCAAAAGGCAAGCGTTTCTGCCTGCCGAACTCTCGTGTGATGATCCACCAGCCGCTGGGCGGCTATCAGGGTCAGGCGACGGATATCGAAATTCACGCCCGTGAGATCCTGAAAGTGAAGGGTCGGATGAATGAACTGATGGCGCACCATACGGGTAAATCCCTGGAGCAGATTGAGACCGACACCGAGCGTGATCGTTTCCTTTCCGCCTCTGAAGCGGTGGAATACGGCCTGGTCGATTCCATTTTGACCCATCGTAATTGATGCCCCTGGCGTGAGGGTGCCGCTATACTTGTCTGGAGTAAGGCGGCACAACGCTGATCAGCGGCTTGCGCCTGAGAATGGCATTTGCGTCGTCGTGTGCGGCACAAAGAACTTAATAAGAGGTTTGGACTCATGACAGATAAACGCAAAGATGGTTCGGGCAAACTGTTGTATTGCTCTTTTTGCGGCAAAAGCCAGCATGAAGTGCGTAAGCTGATCGCCGGGCCATCCGTGTATATCTGCGACGAATGCGTTGATTTATGTAACGACATCATTCGCGAAGAGATTAAAGAAGTTGCGCCGCATCGCGAGCGCAGTGCGCTGCCGACGCCGCACGAAATTCGCCACCATCTGGACGATTATGTTATCGGTCAGGAACCGGCGAAAAAGGTGCTGGCCGTCGCGGTCTATAACCACTACAAACGTCTGCGCAATGGTGACACCAGCAACGGCGTTGAGCTGGGTAAAAGTAACATCCTGCTGATCGGGCCGACCGGTTCCGGTAAAACGCTGCTGGCCGAAACGCTGGCGCGCCTGCTGGATGTGCCGTTTACCATGGCGGACGCCACCACCCTGACCGAAGCCGGTTACGTGGGTGAAGACGTTGAAAACATCATTCAGAAACTGTTGCAGAAATGCGACTACGACGTGCAGAAAGCACAGCGCGGCATCGTCTATATCGATGAAATCGACAAGATTTCTCGTAAATCCGATAACCCGTCGATCACCCGCGATGTATCAGGGGAAGGCGTGCAGCAGGCGCTGCTGAAGCTGATCGAAGGTACCGTGGCTGCTGTGCCGCCGCAGGGTGGCCGTAAGCATCCGCAGCAGGAATTCTTGCAGGTTGATACCTCCAAGATTCTGTTTATCTGCGGCGGGGCGTTTGCCGGTCTGGATAAAGTCATCTCCCACCGTGTTGAAACTGGCTCTGGTATTGGTTTCGGCGCGACGGTGAAGGCCAAATCCGACAAGGCCAGCGAAGGCGAACTGCTGTCCCAGGTTGAGCCGGAAGATCTGATAAAATTTGGTCTGATTCCGGAGTTCATCGGCCGTCTGCCGGTCGTGGCTACCCTGAACGAGCTGAGCGAAGACGCGCTGATCCAGATCCTGAAAGAGCCGAAAAATGCCCTGACCAAACAGTATCAGGCGTTGTTCAATCTGGAAGGTGCGGAGCTGGAGTTCCGTGATGAAGCGCTGGATGCGATCGCTAAAAAAGCGATGGCGCGTAAAACTGGCGCCCGTGGTCTGCGTTCAATCGTTGAAGCCGCACTGCTGGATACCATGTACGATCTGCCGTCGATGGACGACGTCGAAAAAGTGGTGATTGACGCGTCGGTGATTGATGGCCAAAGCAAGCCGCTGCTGATCTACGGTAAACCGGAAGCACAGCAAGCATCTGGTGAATAATTCGCCAAATTGCTCAAGCAGTTAACCAAAAAGGGGGGATTTTATCTCCCCTTTTATTTTTCCTGCATTCCTGCCGTTGAATGTGTGGAATACATCCCCATATACTGGTTTACATATTAACAGCGTCGCGATGGAAGGTCGTGCCGCTGGCTACCTGGCGGACTTTAAACTAAGAGAGAGCTCTATGAATCCTGAGCGTTCTGAACGCATTGAAATCCCCGTATTGCCGTTGCGCGATGTGGTGGTTTATCCGCACATGGTCATACCCCTGTTTGTAGGGCGGGAAAAATCTATCCGTTGTCTTGAAGCGGCTATGGACCATGATAAAAAAATCATGCTGGTTGCGCAGAAAGAAGCTTCGACGGATGAGCCGGGTGTAAATGATCTTTTCACCGTCGGGACCGTGGCGTCAATTTTACAGATGTTGAAGCTGCCTGATGGCACCGTCAAAGTGCTGGTTGAAGGCCTGCAGCGCGCGCGTATTTCTGCGTTATCTGACAACGGCGAGCATTTCTCAGCGAAAGCGGAGTATCTCGAATCGCCAGCGATCGAAGAGCGCGAGCAGGAAGTGCTGGTGCGCACCGCGATCGGTCAGTTTGAAGGCTACATCAAGCTGAACAAAAAAATCCCGCCAGAAGTGCTGACGTCGCTCAACAGCATCGACGATCCCGCACGTCTGGCCGACACCATCGCTGCCCACATGCCGCTGAAGCTGGCCGATAAGCAGTCCGTCCTCGAGATGTCCGACATCAACGAACGTCTGGAATATCTGATGGCGATGATGGAGTCGGAAATCGATCTGCTGCAGGTTGAGAAGCGTATTCGCAACCGTGTGAAAAAGCAGATGGAGAAATCTCAGCGTGAGTATTATCTGAATGAGCAGATGAAGGCCATCCAGAAAGAGCTCGGTGAGATGGACGATGCCCCGGACGAGAACGAAGCGCTGAAGCGTAAGATCGACGCGGCGAAAATGCCGAAAGAGGCAAAAGAAAAAACCGAAGCGGAACTGCAAAAGCTGAAGATGATGTCACCGATGTCGGCGGAAGCGACCGTCGTGCGTGGCTATATCGACTGGATGGTGCAGGTGCCGTGGAATGCGCGCAGCAAAGTCAAAAAAGATCTGCGCCAGGCTCAGGAAGTCCTCGATACCGACCATTACGGCCTTGAGCGCGTGAAGGATCGTATCCTTGAGTATCTTGCAGTGCAGAGCCGCGTGAACAAGCTTAAAGGGCCGATTCTGTGCCTGGTAGGGCCGCCGGGGGTGGGTAAAACCTCGCTGGGCCAATCCATTGCCAAGGCCACCGGGCGTAAATACGTGCGTATGGCGCTGGGCGGCGTGCGCGATGAAGCGGAAATCCGCGGACATCGTCGTACCTATATTGGCTCCATGCCGGGTAAATTGATCCAGAAAATGGCGAAAGTGGGCGTTAAAAACCCGCTGTTCCTGCTTGATGAGATCGATAAAATGTCTTCCGACATGCGCGGCGATCCGGCTTCGGCGCTGCTGGAGGTGTTGGATCCAGAACAAAACGTGGCCTTTAACGACCATTATCTGGAAGTGGACTACGACCTCAGCGATGTGATGTTTGTGGCGACCTCTAACTCCATGAACATTCCAGCACCGCTGCTGGATCGTATGGAAGTGATTCGTCTGTCCGGTTACACCGAAGATGAAAAACTGAACATTGCCAAGCGCCACCTGCTGTCAAAACAGATTGAGCGTAACGCGCTGAAAAAAGGCGAGCTGACCGTTGAGGACAGCGCGATCGTCGGGATTATTCGTTACTACACCCGTGAAGCTGGCGTGCGTGGACTGGAGCGTGAAATCTCCAAACTGTGCCGTAAGGCGGTTAAACAGCTGCTGCTGGATAAGACCCTGAAGCACATCACGATTAATGGCGATAACCTGCATGATTTCCTCGGCGTGCAGCGCTACGACTACGGTCGTGCGGATAGCGAAAATCGTGTTGGCCAGGTCACCGGTCTGGCGTGGACGGAAGTGGGCGGCGATCTGCTGACCATTGAAACCGCCTGCGTACCGGGTAAAGGCAAGCTGACCTACACCGGTTCGTTGGGTGAAGTGATGCAGGAGTCCATTCAGGCGGCGTTGACGGTAGTGCGTTCTCGTGCGGATAAACTGGGTATTAACTCGGATTTCTACGAAAAACGCGACATTCACGTCCACGTTCCTGAAGGAGCGACGCCGAAGGACGGTCCGAGTGCTGGTATTGCTATGTGCACCGCGTTGGTTTCCTGCCTGACCGGGAATCCGGTACGCGCCGATGTTGCGATGACCGGGGAAATTACCCTGCGTGGCCAGGTGCTGCCGATCGGTGGTCTGAAGGAAAAACTGCTGGCAGCGCATCGCGGTGGCATTAAGACTGTTCTGATTCCTGATGAAAATAAACGCGATCTGGAAGAAATTCCTGACAACGTTATCGCTGATTTAAACATTCATCCGGTGAAACGAATCGAAGAAGTTCTGACACTTGCGTTGCAGAATGAGCCGTTTGGCATGCAGATCGTCACCACAAAATAGTGATTTCGCGCAAATAGCGTTAAGAAAAGTGGGGCTGGGAAGTAAAATCGTACTTGCCAGCCTTTTTTTGTATAGCTAACTTAGATCGCTGGCAGGGGGTCATCTACAACTCTGTTGTAAGGGCATGACAGTCCTGATATAACTGCTGCGCGGTCGCACCACGAAGGATTCTGGTGCGATATAAATTATAAAGAGAGGAAGAGAACAGTGAATAAATCTCAACTGATTGACAAAATTGCTGCGGGTGCGGACATTTCTAAAGCTGCAGCTGGACGTGCGTTAGATGCTTTAATTGCTTCTGTTACTGAATCTCTGCAAGCTGGGGATGATGTTGCGCTGGTTGGATTTGGTACCTTCGCGGTCAAAGAGCGTGCTGCCCGTACTGGCCGCAACCCGCAAACCGGTAAAGAAATTACTATCGCCGCAGCTAAAGTACCGGGCTTCCGTGCCGGTAAAGCGCTGAAAGACGCAGTAAACTGATCAAGTTCCCGTCAGGGAAGGTGACGAAATACAAGGGCGCATCGTGAGATGTGCCTTTTTTCTTTGTCCAGAACTCGACTTTATGTGTGTTTATGCGCACTTGTGGGCTGACAATTACCCCATTTTCTTGTCAAAATAGGTCCTCACGCGCGGCAGCCATCACGTGCTATGCTGCGCGAGCTAAAGTCATCTACAGCGGAGCGTTGTTACACCATGATGGACAACCTACGCACGGCCGCGAACAGCGTCGTGCTCAAGATTATTTTCGGTATCATCATTGTCTCGTTCATATTGACCGGGGTAAGTGGTTACCTGATTGGCGGCAGCAGCAACTATGCCGCGAAAGTTAATGACCAGGAGATTGGTCGTTCACAGTTTGAGAATGCCGTTGCCAGCGAACGTAATCGTATGCAGCAGCAGCTTGGCGATCAGTTTTCTGAACTGGCGGCCAATGAAAACTACATGAAAACCATGCGTCAGCAGGTGCTGAACCGTCTGATTGATGAGTCCCTGCTGGATCAGTATGCCCGCGAACTGAATCTGAGCGTCAGCGACGCCCAGGTCAAACAGGCGATCTTCCAGACCCAGGCTTTCCAGACGGACGGTAAATTTAGTAACGAACGTTTTGGCAGCATCGTGGGCCAAATGGGTATGACTACCGACCAGTATGCACAGGCGCTGCGTAACCAGCTGACCACACAGCAGCTGGTTAACGCCATTGCCGGCACCGACTTTATGTTGACCGGTGAGTCCGATGAGCTGGCGGCGTTGGTTTCGCAGCAGCGTGTGGTGCGTGAAGCGACCATTGATGTAAACGCGCTGGCGGCGAAACAGACCGTGACCGATGCGGAAGTTGACGCATACTACCAGCAGAATCAGGCGCGTTTCATGGCGCCAGAGCAGTTCCGTGTTAGCTACATCAAAATGGATGCCGCTAGCATGCAGGAAAACGTTTCTGACCAGGATATTCAATCCTGGTATGACCAGCATCAGGATCAGTTCACTCAGCCGCAGCGGAACCGCTACAGCGTGATTCAGACCAAAACCGAAGCCGATGCACAGGCCGTGGTTGACGAGCTGAAGAAAGGGGCTGATTTCGCCACGCTGGCGAAAGAAAAATCCTCCGACATTATCTCTGCCCGTAACGGCGGTGACATGGGGTGGATGGAAGATGCTGCGACGGTACCTGAGCTGAAAAATGCCGGCCTGAAAGAGAAAGGCCAGCTGTCCGGCGTGATCAAATCTTCTGTTGGTTTCCTGGTTGTGCGTCTTGACGATATGCAGCCGGCAAAAGTCAAACCACTGGCTGACGTTCGTGATGATATCGCGGCGAAAGTGAAACAGGAAAAAGCGCTGGATGCCTACTACGCGCTGCAGCAGAAAGTGAGCGACGCGGCCAGCAACGATAACGAATCTCTGGCAGGCGCAGCGCAGGCTGCGGACGTGAAAGTGAGCGAAACCGGCTGGTTTGGTCGTGACAATCTGCCGGAAGAGCTGAACTTTAAACCGGTCTCCGATGCTATTTTCAACGGTGGTCTGGTGGGCGAGAACGGTTCACCGGGTAGCAACTCCGATATCATCACCGTGGACGGCGATCGCGCATTTGTTCTGCGCATCAGCGAGCATAAAGCGGAAGCGGTTAAACCGCTGGCGGAAGTGAAAGCGCAGGTTACCGACATCGTGAAACACACCAAAGCTGAACAGCAGGCGAAACTGGATGCAGATAAACTGCTGACCGCGCTGAAAGACGGCAAAGGTGACGAGGCGTTGAAAGCCGCTGGTTTAAGCTTCGGTTCCGCACAGACGCTGGCACGTACCGGTCAGGATCCATTAAGCCAGGCGGCGTTTGCACTGCCGCTGCCGCAGCCGGGTAAACCGAGCTACGGTATTGGTAGCGATCTGAAAGGTAACGTAGTCCTGCTGGCGCTGGACGAGGTTAAAGCGGGCGATATGCCGGAAGCGCAGAAAGCCGCGATGGTTCAGGGTATTACCCAGAACAACGCTCAGATTGCTTTCGAAGCGCTGATGAGCAACCTGCGTAAGACCGCGAAAATTAAGCTCGGCGATACCATCGACCAGCAGCAGTAATCTCGTGACGCTTCGCAAAAATCAGTAACGTGATGTAATCCTCAAAGGCCGCTTTCGCGGCCTTTTCCATTTCTGTCGATCGGCTTTTGCACGCTTTTTTCTCCCTCGCTATGGTGTCCGTGCTGTCTACACACAAGGAGATCACAGCATGAAACAAGGTGTTAAAACGATGATGGCCGCAACCGTGTTACTTTGGGCGGCGGGAAGCCAGACGGTGCTGGCGGCATCGACCAGCGATAAAGCGGCAGCGGCGGTCAAGCACGAGAGCGTGCCGTCGCCGCAGACAAAAGCACCGGCGACGTTAAAAGCCGCGGCGGGGGAGGCCCGGGTCAGTATCAACAGCGCCAGCGCGGAAGAGCTGATGCAGGCGATGAACGGCGTCGGTCTGAAAAAAGCCCAGGCGATTGTCAGCTATCGCGAAGAGTTCGGGCCATTTAAAACGGTGGACGATCTCAAGCAGGTGCCCGGAATGGGGCACTCTCTGGTAGAGCGAAACCTGGCGCATCTGATGCTGTAATTTTCCGTTCCGGGCTTGCACAGCCGCAAATCTTTGCCAGACTAAAGAGGTCACGAAAGTGGTGTGACCTCTGACCTCAATATGACAATAAGACTAAGGCATTTGCGCTATGCAGACACAAATCAAAGTTCGTGGATATCACCTGGATGTTTATCAGCACGTCAACAACGCTCGCTACCTTGAGTTTCTGGAAGAGGCGCGTTGGGATGGCCTGGAAAACAGCGCCGCGTTCCACTGGATGACCGCCCGCAACATCGCCTTTGTGGTGGTGAATATCAATATTAACTATCGTCGCCCGGCGGTGCTGGGGGATGTGTTAACCGTGACCAGCCATCTGCAACAGCTTAATGGTAAAAGCGGCACCTTAAATCAGGTGATTACCCTGAATCCTGAGGGCGAAGTGGTGGCCGACGCGGTGATCACCTTTGTCTGCATTGATTTAAAAACACAAAAGGCGCTGCCGCTGGACGGTGAGTTGCGTGAGAAGCTCGAAGAGATGGAGATGCGCTGAGAGTTGTGTCGCCCCGCCAGCGGAAGAATTCCCGGAGGCGGTGCTGCGCACCTGTCCGGGCTACATGCTCTCAGCAGTCTGTGAGCCGGTAGCCAGGGCGCAGAAAGTTGCGGAATTTCCCCTGAGGCGGTGCTGCGCACCTGTCCGGGCTACGTGCTTTCAGCAGCCAGCGAGCCGGTAGCCCGGGCAGGCGCATCGCGCCGCCCCCGGGAAATAACCAGTTACTGTAGCCCGGTTTTCTGCTTCATCAACGCCATTACCGCGGTGTTATCGTCCTGGTACTGCTTCAGACCGTTGGCGCGCAGGTTACAGGCGGCACATTGCCCACAGCCATCGCCTTTAATCCCGTTATAGCAGGTCAGGGTTTCGTTGCGCACCAGTTCCAGTTGACCCCAGTAATCAGCCAGGGCCCAGGTTTCAGCCTTATTCAGCCACATCAGCGGCGTTTCGAAGCGGATATCTTTTGCCATGCCAAGGCTGACCGCATGATGGAGCGCCTTGACGAAATCGTCGCGGCAGTCCGGGTAGCCGGAAAAATCGGTCTCACAGACGCCGGTGATGATCGCTTCAGCCTTAACCTGATAGGCGTAAATTGCCGTCAGCGTTAAAAACAGGATATTGCGACCAGGTACGAAGGTATTTGGGATACCGTCGGCATTCGGCTCATAGTCCGGTACCGGGATGCTATCGCGGGTCAGGCTGCTGACGGCTAGCTCGTTGAGCAGCGTGACGTCCAGCACCTTATGAGCCACGGCGCCCAGTTTCAGTGCCAGCTCACGAGCTACATCGATTTCCGCGCGGTGGCGTTGGCCATAATCAAAAGTGACGCAGTGCACTTCATCATACTGTTTCAGAGCCTGCACCAGGCAGGTCGTTGAATCTTGTCCTCCACTGAAGACAACTACGGCGCGTTTCATAGCAATTCCTGACAATCAAAGTGAAAGCAATATGGTAGCGCTTGAGGAGCGCGGCGACCAGCTCCATCACGGCGCAGATGCCGGTAGCCAGGCGCTGGTGAAATCGAACCAGCCGCGGGCATTAAGCTCCAGGCCGTTCACCCCCGGCGGGGCGCTGATACGGTAATTGTAATTGAACAATGGCGTCATAATGGCGTCGTCCATCAGCCCGTTGAAGACGTTGCGTAATGCGTCGTTACGGCTGCGCTCTTCTGGCTGGGCCTGAACGGCGTCGAGGGTCGCCTGTAAATGGGCATATTGCGCCCCGGTCAACACATTGGGCCACATTGCATCACAGCGGAGCCACTGTTCCAGGGTGTATTCCGGTGATTCGCCGATCAGGCGATCGCCCATAATGAGATCCGCCTGCGACAGATCCTGGCAACCCTGCCAGTTTTTCGCATCGTGAAAAATGAGCGTCAGTTCGCAGCCAAGCGCGGCAAGCCGTAGGCGAAGCTGTTCTGCCATCGTATGCAGTTCGACGGGCAGGTGGTACAGCAGCGTCAGCCGTTTGGGGAGCGGGACATCATGATTCTCCGGTCCCTGAGGGATCGTCCAGCCGGGAAGTACCTCGTTGCTGGGGGTGATCAGATCTTCGTCGAGAGGAAGGGTTTCCAGCAGCGAAGATCGATGGATCAGCGACACCAGACGCTGTGCCTGGGCGTTGCTGAGCCGGGGGCTCTGGTGTAGCGCCAGATAACAAAAACCGAGGCTGATGCTGTTGCTGACCTGGCGCAGATTAGTCAGCTCATCCGGATCGCCAATCGTAATTTGCACCGGGTGGCGACAGCTGGTGCCCAGATTCTGTTCAAACAGCTGGGGCGTGATCCAGTACTCCACCGTCTGGATCAGCGGATGGTTCAGATGATAACGCGGATGATTTTCCAGCCGAACCAGCTCGGGGCTAAACAATGTCAGGCGGAACGGACCGCTACCGACCGTCGGATCGTCGGGGTGGGCCAGGACACTACAATAGCTGGCGAGGCGAAACGGCAGCCAAAAATCCGGGCGAAACAAGGTGATCGTCAGGCACTGCGTATGGGTCACATCAATCTGCTTAATGCTGGCAAACAGCGTGCGCAGGGCCGGCAAGCTGAGCAACATCAGTAAACGCTGCTGGATCTGCGCGGTCTCCAGCAAATCACCGTTATGCCAGAACAACGTTGAGCGAATAAAGAACTGCCAGCGCAGGCCGTCAGCCGAAATCTGCCAGTGATGGGCCAAATCCCCGACCGGGGAACGGCTTTGTGCATCAAAGCGCGTCAGGCCAGAGAAAATCTGGCCGGCCAGATGCTGCTCCGCGCGGCCGGGTAAAAACCCCGGCTGGAGCGGATCGAGCGGGCGATAGTAGGGAATACGCAGGGTCGGCGTATTGTTCTGCCACTGGCCGCCAAGAAACGGCGAGAGCAGCGCCTTAAGCTCGCCCGTCGCCAGCTGAGCCAGCTCCAGCGCATTTTTCTGCTGCCCGTTGTTCAGGGCCAGTTCCATCATCTCGTTACGTAAGGTTTCCGGCGAACGATGGAATGTCAGGGTGCCGCGCTTCCCCCGCCCGGCGCTCGACTGCCAGCTCAGCCAGCCGGCCTGTTGGGCCTGGCGAAGCAGCGTCCGAATATGGCGCTCGCTGCAAAAGCAACGGGCGGATAGTTCGCCGACGGTCACCTGCTGTGGCGCGCCGGACGAGGGCTGCCAGAGGCGCTGGTACTGGTTCAGGCGATTTAATAACCTCATTACACGTTATCCTTTTAGCTGCCTCTGCGTTGGCTGCGTGCGCTCACCCCAGTCACTGACTGGAGTAAGCTCCTGGGGACTCGCTTACTTGCCGCCTTAATCCAGCTTAAATGATTTCGTGTTCTGGATTGGTCCTTTAAGCGGCCTCTGCGGTCAGTGATAAAACCGGAACAATATAATCTATCTATTCACTATTACTTCCGTATATCTCAGGCAATACTGGAACTCAAGCAAAACTCATCACGCTCTGGGGAGCAGAACATGGCAAGACTCGCTGCATTTGATATGGACGGCACGCTGTTGATGCCGGACCATCGTCTGGGAACGACCACGCTCGCGACGCTCAGACGTCTGCGTGAGCGTGATATCACCCTGACCTTTGCCACGGGACGTCATGCGCTGGAAATGCGCCATGTTATCGGTGAGTTTGCGCTGGATGCCTACTTAATTACTGGCAACGGTACGCGGATCCATACCCTGAACGGCGAAGAGCTGCACCGCAGCGATCTGACTCCGGATGTCGCGGAGGCGGTGCTTCACCGTCACTGGGACACCGCAGCCAGCATGCACGTCTTTAATGACCAGGGCTGGTTTACCGGGCAGGAGATGCCCGAGCTGCTGAAAGCACATATTTTTAGCGGTTTCCGCTATCAGATTGCCGACCCGAAGCGGATGCCGGGCAATAAAGTCACCAAGGTGTGCTTCTGCGGCGATCACGACGATCTCCAGCGCCTCCAGCTTCAGCTGACTGAAGCGCTCGGCGAACGCGCACATATCTGCTTCTCGGCGTTTGATTGTCTGGAAGTGCTGCCGAATGGCTGTAATAAAGGCGCTGCGCTGGCGGTGCTTGGCCAGCATCTTGGCGTGTCGATGCAGGATTGTATGGCGTTCGGCGATGCCATGAACGATCGCGAGATGCTGGGAAGCGTCGGGCGCGGTGTGATTATGGGTAACGCGATGCCGCAGCTCAAAGCCGAGCTGCCGCATTTACCGGTTATCGGGGACTGTCGCCACGAGGCGGTCTCTCATTTTTTAACGCATTGGCTGGATAATCCTGATCTTCCTTATTCCCCCGAATAACTAGACCCTTCCAGCAGCCAGACACCTCGGTGTCTGGCTTTTTTTATTGTCCCTTCACCATCGCCGCAATTTTTTCCTGCCACGGCGCGATGTCACCAATATGGCTCGCCACCCACTGCGGGTTGTAATAGCTTTCGAGATAGCGCTCGCCGCTGTCGCACAGCAGGGTGACAATGGAGCCACTGCGTCCTTCAGCGCGCATCTGTACGGCAAGCTCGAGTACGCCCCACATATTGGTCCCGGTAGAGGCGCCGACTTTCCGCCCCAGCAGCGTTTCCAGCCACAAAGCGGTGGCGACGCTGGCCGCGTCCGGCACCCGCAGCATGTCGTCGACCACATCCGGAATAAATGACGGCTCGACCCGCGGGCGACCAATTCCCTCAATTTTACTCCCGACGGTGCTGCGTAACGCGCTATTGCGGCTCTGCCAGTAATCGAGGAATACCGAATTTTGTGGGTCAACGACCAGTAACTGCGTGTCATATCCCTGACATCGGATATAGCGGCCAATGGTGGCGGAGGTTCCCCCGGTACCGGCGCTCATCACGATGTAAGAGGGCTGCGGATGTGGCTCATGGGTCATCTGACGGAAAATGCTGTCAGCGATATTGTTGTTGCCGCGCCAGTCCGTCGCGCGCTCGGCGAAGGTAAACTGGTCCATATAATGGCCGTTCAGTTCGCGGGCCAGCATCTCGGAGGCGGCATAGATTTCACACGCGCTCTCAACGAAATGGCAGCGGCCGCCGTAAAACTCAATCTGTTCGATTTTGCGTTTTGCCGTACAGGATGGCATCACCGCGATAAACGGCAGGCCCAACAGACGGGCAAAATAGGCTTCCGACACGGCGGTTGAGCCGGAAGAGGCTTCAATGATCGTGGTTCCTTCCTTAATCCAGCCATTGCACAGGCCGTACAGGAACAGTGAGCGGGCCAGGCGGTGCTTCAGGCTGCCGGTCGGATGGGTGCTCTCATCCTTCAGATAGATCTGGATACCTGGGAACCCGGGCAGCGCCAGGCGAATAAGGTGCGTGTCGGCGGAACGCTGATAATCGGCGTTAATTTCACTAATGGCGTGTTTTACCCAGGCGCTATTCATCGTTATTTCCTGTTTGTCATTTTGTGCCCAGCTTAGCGGAAGTGTGAGGAAAAATTGTTGCTATTTAGCCTTTCGATTACACTATAAGGAGTAAAATTTTCTCCGCGAGCGCCTAATGTTAGATAAAATTGACCGTAAGCTGCTTTCTCTGCTGCAAACAGACTGCACCCTCTCTTTGCAGGCGCTGGCCGATGCCGTTAATCTGACCACCACTCCCTGCTGGAAACGGCTGAAGCGCCTGGAAGATGAGGGTATCCTGCGGGGGCGCGTCGCACTGCTGGATGCCGAAAAACTGGGCCTTGGTCTGACGGCATTTGTGCTGATTAAAACCCAGCACCACAGCAGCGACTGGTACTGCCGCTTCGTCAGTGAAGTCACCCAGATGGCGGAAGTCCTGGGTTTCTGGCGCATGGCGGGAGAGTACGATTACCTGCTGCGAGTGCAGGTGGCGGATATGAAACGCTACGATGATTTTTATAAACGGCTGGTGAACAGCGTGCCGGGATTGTCTGATGTCACTTCGAGTTTCGCGATGGAACAGATAAAATACACTACGGCCTTACCTATTGATTAGCGGCGCTTGCCGCGACGATTGACACACTCAGGATTCTACTGCTTGCGATTATTTGCCCAACTCAGCTGGTACTTCCGCCGGGAGTGGCGCCGCTATCTCGGTGCCATTGCCTTGCTGATCATTATCGCCATTTTACAACTGATCCCACCGAAAGTGGTGGGGATCGTGGTCGATGGCGTCACCAGACAACATTTTAGCGCCGGGACGATCTGGCTGTGGATCGGCTCGTTAGTGCTGATCGCGGTGATGGTCTATCTGCTGCGCTACGTCTGGCGCGTACTGCTGTTCGGTGCGTCCTATCAGCTGGCGGTGGAGCTGCGGGAAGACTTTTATCGCCAGCTCAGCCGCCAGCATCCCGCTTTTTACCTGCGCCACCGTACCGGGGATCTGATCGCGCGCGCGACCAACGACGTTGACCGGGTGGTATTCGCCGCAGGTGAGGGGGTGTTGACCCTGGTCGACTCGCTGGTGATGGGCTGCGCGGTGTTCATCGTGATGTCGACGCAGATCAGCTGGCAGCTCACGCTGCTGGCGCTGCTGCCGATGCCGGTGATGGCGCTGGTGATTAAGCGCAACGGCGATGCGTTGCATGAACGTTTCCGCGTTGCCCAGGCGGCGTTCTCCAGTCTGAACGACCGAACCCAGGAAAGCCTGACCAGTATCCGCATGATCAAAGCCTTTGGTCTTGAAGACCGCCAGTCGGCGCAGTTCTCTGCCGATGCTGCGGACACCGGAAAGAAAAACATGCGCGTGGCGCGCATTGATGCGCGCTTTGACCCGACGATTTATATCGCCATTGGCACCGCGAATCTGCTGGCGATCGGCGGCGGGAGCTGGATGGTGTTGCAGGGCAGCATGACGCTCGGTCAGTTAACCAGCTTTGTGATGTACCTCGGGCTGATGATCTGGCCGATGCTGGCGCTGGCGTGGATGTTTAACATTGTTGAGCGCGGCAGCGCGGCCTATAGCCGCATCCGCACGATGCTCGAAGAGGCGCCGACCGTCAACGATGGCAGCGAACAGGTGCCTGAAGGCCGCGGCGTATTGAATGTTGCGGTGCGCGAGTTTGTCTATCCGCAGGCGCATAAAGCTGCACTGGAAAAGGTGAACTTTGTGCTCCAGCCAGGGCAGATGCTGGGCATCTGCGGGCCAACCGGCTCGGGAAAAAGCACCATCCTGGCGCTGATCCAACGTCACTTTGATGTCACCCAGGGGGATATTCGTTTTCATGATATTCCCCTGACCCGGCTGCAGCTCGATAGCTGGCGCGCCCGGCTGGCGGTAGTTAACCAGACGCCGTTTCTGTTTTCCGATACCGTCGCTAATAACATCGCGCTCGGCAGGCCTGATGCGACGCCGGAGCAAATAGAACGTGCGGCGCGGTTAGCCAGCGTACACGACGATATTTTGCGTCTGCCTCAGGGATATGAAACGGAAGTGGGCGAACGCGGCGTGATGCTCTCCGGTGGGCAGAAACAGCGTATTTCGATTGCTCGCGCGCTGCTGCTGGAGGCGGAGATCCTGATTCTGGATGATGCGCTGTCGGCGGTGGACGGCCGGACGGAGCACCAGATCCTGCATAACCTACGACAGTGGGGAGAAGGGCGTACGGTGATCATCAGCGCCCATCGTCTGTCAGCCTTAACGGAAGCCAGCGAAATCCTGGTGATGCAGCACGGACATATCGTCCAGCGCGGTCGCCATGACGGACTGGCGGCTCAACCCGGCTGGTACCGCGATATGTATCGTTATCAGCAACTGGAAGCGGCGCTTGACGATGCGCCGCAGGAACATGAGGAGGCCACCGATGCGTAGTTTTGCCGAACTCTGGCCCACCTTAAAACGCCTGCTGGCCTACGGTTCTCCGTGGCGTAAACCGCTGATTATTGCGGTGGTGATGATGTGGATTGCCGCCGCGGCCGAGGTCAGCGGTCCGCTGCTGATCAGCTATTTTATCGATAATATGGTGGCGAAGAACTCGCTGCCGCTGAAGCTGGTTTGCGGTCTGGCGGTGGCCTACCTTGGATTACAGATCCTCGCGGCGACCCTGCACTATAACCAGTCGCTGCTGTTTAACCGTGCCGCCGTCGGCGTGGTGCAGCAGCTACGAAGCGATGTGATGGATGCCGCGCTGCGCCAGCCGCTCAGCGAATTTGATACCCAGCCGGTGGGGCAACTGATCTCCCGCGTGACCAACGACACCGAAGTGATTCGCGACCTCTATGTGACCGTGGTGGCGACCGTGCTGCGCAGCGCCGCACTGATTGGCGCGATGCTGGTGGCGATGTTCAGCCTCGACTGGCGCATGGCGCTGGTGGCGTTGGCCATCTTCCCGGCGGTGTTGATTGTCATGCTGATTTATCAACGCTACAGCACGCCTATCGTGCGCCGGGTTCGCGCATGGCTGGCGGATATCAACGATGGCTTTAATGAAGTGATTAACGGCATGGGCGTCATCCAGCAGTTCCGCCAGCAGGCGCGGTTCGGCGAACGGATGCGTGAAGCCAGCCATGCTCACTATCTGGCGCGGATGCAGACGCTGCGCCTTGACGGTTTTCTCCTGCGCCCGCTGTTGAGCCTGTTCTCAACCCTGGTGCTCTGCGGGCTGCTGATGCTGTTTGGCTTCAGTTCCGTCGGCACGATTGAAGTCGGGGTGCTGTATGCCTTTATCAGCTACCTTGGGCGCCTGAATGAACCGCTGATCGAGCTGACGACGCAGCAGTCGATGCTCCAGCAGGCGGTCGTTGCCGGCGAGCGAGTGTTCGAACTGATGGATCGCCCGCGCCAGGCGTGGGGGCAGGATAATGCCCCGCTGCGCAGCGGCAGGGTATCAATCGAGGATCTGTCGTTTGCCTACCGCGGCGATCGGCTGGTGCTGAAAGAGATTAATCTGGAGATCCCTTCCCGTGGTTTTGTGGCGCTGGTGGGCCATACCGGCAGCGGGAAAAGCACGCTGGCCAGCCTGATGATGGGCTACTATCCGCTGACCCGAGGGGAGATCCGCATCGACGGGCGTCCGCTCGCCTCGTTAAGCCACAGCGCTTTGCGCCAGGGCGTGGCGATGGTGCAGCAGGATCCGGTGGTGCTGGCCGATACCTTTTATGCCAACGTCACCCTGGGCCGCGACATCAGCGAGGAGCTGGTCTGGGAGGCGCTGGAGTCGGTGCAGCTGGCGGAGCTGGCGCGCAGTATGGATAACGGGATCTACACCCAGCTGGGCGAGCAGGGGAATAACCTCTCCGTGGGGCAGAAACAGCTGCTGGCGCTGGCGCGAGTGCTGGTGGATACCCCGCAGATACTGATTCTCGATGAGGCGACGGCAAACATCGATTCCGGTACCGAGCAGGCGATTCAGCAGGCGCTGGCAAAAGTTCGCCAGCACACCACCCTGGTGGTGATCGCGCATCGCCTGTCAACGATCGTGGAGGCTGATACCATTCTGGTGCTCCATCGCGGGCAGGCCGTTGAGCGTGGCAATCATCAGCAACTGCTGGCGGCAAAAGGGCGTTACTGGCAGATGTATCAGCTGCAGCTGGCCGGCGAAGAGCTGGCCGCCAGCGCCCAGGAAGAGTCGCTGACCGCCTGATGCACCATAAACAGGCAGTGGTTTTGTGGCGAATAAATGTGGTGCAAAAATGCAACGCGACATGCACTGTTGTGGTGCATTTTTGGCCGAAACGGATGCTTTTCTGAGGCATTCTTCCTCCATTCTCGTCTTTTCGATGTGAAAAGGGCCGCTATGCGGTCCTTTTTCATTTCTGGCATAGCCCTTGCTTTATTCCCTGTGTGTTAGCTGCTGCCATTACGAATTCTGAGCGGAGGGGACTTATGAAGCTGGTTACCGTGGTAATCAAACCATTCAAACTGGAAGATGTGCGTGAAGCGTTATCTTCCATCGGCATTCAGGGCCTTACGGTCACTGAGGTAAAAGGGTTTGGCCGTCAAAAGGGTCATGCTGAGCTGTACCGTGGTGCCGAATATAGCGTCAATTTTCTGCCAAAAGTGAAGATTGACGTCGCGATTGCCGACGATCAGCTTGATGAGGTCGTTGATGTCATTAGTAAAGCGGCCTACACCGGAAAAATTGGCGATGGCAAAATTTTTGTCGCCGAACTGCAACGCGTTATTCGCATCCGCACCGGCGAAGCCGACGAAGCGGCACTGTAACGACCAGACCACACAGTGATGGGGATCGAGAAAATGAAAATAGCAACATTGAAAACGGGTCTGGGTGCGCTGGCACTTCTTCCGGGGCTGGCGATGGCCGCACCGGCAGTGGCAGATAAAGCCGACAACGCCTTCATGATGATTTGCACCGCGCTGGTGCTGTTTATGACAATTCCGGGCATCGCGCTGTTTTACGGCGGCCTGATTCGCGGCAAGAACGTGCTCTCAATGCTGACGCAGGTGATCGTTACCTTTGCGCTGGTGTGCGTATTATGGGTAGTTTATGGCTACACGCTGGCCTTCGGGACCGGCGGCAGCTTCTTCGGCAGCTTTGACTGGGTGATGCTGAAAAATATCGAACTGAAAGCGCTGATGGGCTCTTTCTATCAGTACATTCACGTGGCGTTCCAGGGCTCCTTTGCCTGTATCACCGTTGGCCTGATTGTCGGCGCGCTGGCTGAGCGTATTCGCTTCTCCGCGGTGCTGATTTTCGTGGTGGTGTGGATGACCCTCTCCTATGTGCCGATTGCGCATATGGTCTGGGGTGGTGGTCTGCTGGCAACGCATGGTGCACTGGATTTCGCCGGCGGTACCGTCGTGCATATCAACGCTGCGGTCGCCGGGCTGGTCGGTGCTTATATGATGGGCAAACGCGTTGGCTTCGGCAAAGAAGCGTTTAAACCACATAACCTGCCAATGGTCTTCACCGGTACGGCAATCCTCTACGTCGGCTGGTTTGGCTTTAACGCCGGTTCTGCAAGCTCGGCGAACGAAATTGCCGCCCTGGCCTTCGTCAACACCGTGGTTGCGACCGCTGGCGCGATTCTGGCCTGGACCTTCGGCGAATGGGTTACGCGTGGTAAACCGTCCCTGCTGGGCGCGTGTTCCGGTGCTATCGCGGGTCTGGTTGGTGTCACGCCGGCATGTGGTTACATCGGCGTCGGCGGCGCACTGATTGTGGGTATCGCTTCTGGTCTTGCTGGTCTGTGGGGCGTCACCGTGCTGAAACGCTGGTTACGTGTCGATGACCCTTGCGACGTCTTTGGCGTACATGGCGTGTGCGGCATCGTGGGCTGTATTCTGACCGGTATCTTTGCTGCCACCTCTCTGGGCGGCGTGGGCTACGCAGAAGGCGTCACCATGGGCCATCAGCTGCTGGTTCAGTTGGAAAGTATCGCTATCACCATCGTGTGGTCCGGTATTGTGGCCTACATCGGCTACAAAGTGGCTGACATGACCGTGGGTCTGCGTGTACCGGAAGAGCAGGAACGCGAAGGGCTGGACGTCAACAGCCATGGCGAGAACGCGTACAACGCCTGATAATTTGAGTTGTCTCCTGTAGTAGCAAAGCCTCCCGATGGGAGGCTTTTTTTATGATCACGCGTTACGATTGCGCATGACCCCTTCCTGCACCGTTGACGCCACCAGGGTGCCATCCTGGGTATAAAACTCGCCGCGCACAAAGCCGCGAGCGCTGGAAGCTGAGGTGCTTTCAACGCTGTACAGCAACCATTCGTTGATATTGAACGGGCGATGGAACCACATGGAGTGGTCGATCGTCGCGACCTGCATGCCCGGCTCAAGGAAGCCGACACCGTGCGGCTGCAGGGCCACCGGCAGGAAATTAAAGTCTGAAGCGTAGCCCAGCAGAGACTGGTGGATACGGATATCTTCCGGCACCGCGCCGTTGGCACGGAACCACACCTGGCGGGTAGGTTCTGCCACGTGGCCCTTCAGCGGGTTATGAAACTCTACCGGGCGGATCTCCAGCGGTTTATCGCTGAGGAACTTATCTTTGGCCTGCGGCGGCAGCAGGTGGGCCAGCTTGCGGGCGATATCCGTTTCGGACGGCAGTCCTTCCGGCGACGGGGCGGCCGGCATGGATTTCTGGTGTTCGTAGCCCGGCTCTGGCGCCTGGAAAGAGGCGGTCATATAGAAAATCGGCTTACCGTTCTGAATCGCCGCCACCCGACGGGCGCTGAAGCTGTTGCCGTCGCGCAGGACTTCGACGTCATAAATAATCGGTTTCTGGCTATCGCCAGGGCGCAGAAAATAGCTATGAAACGAGTGGATCAAGCGTTCGGCAGGCACGGTTTCTTTGGCGGCGTACAGCGCCTGACCGACGACCTGGCCGCCAAACACCTGACGTAACCCCAGATCTTCACTCTGCCCGCGGAATAACCCTTCTTCAATTTTTTCCAGATTCAACAATGCCAGCAGATTGGTTAATGCCTGACTCATATTTATCCTCAATCAGTGATAACTGCATCGCGCAGCGCGTATTGAGGGCAAGTATAACCTGGAATCGCAAGTGGTCCGATGGGTTCAATAATCTGAATAAAGGGTCATTTGCAGGAAGATAACTGAGATCTGTGCCACACTTATGCACGATACAAATGTTCCTGCTCGCCAGTCGGCCGGACATACTCCTGTAGATAAAGGGATGAAAAGGAGAACATAATGAAATTTGCCTATATGTTTAGTGCTTTAGCTGTTGCCGCTACACTGACCGCCTGCGCGAATAATCACAGCGCCTCGACGACCAATGCAGCTGCTGCCCCCGATCCTTATGGCATTGCCTCGCTGAACGCTTCTCAGCAGCAGCCTAATGTTTCAGGCACCATCTCTATCCGGCAAAAAGTGGCACTACCGCCGGATGCGGTACTGACGGTCACGCTGGCTGATGCTTCTCTGGCCGATGCCCCGGCACAGGTCCTGGCGCAGAAAGCGGTACGTACCGAAGGTAAACAGCCGCCGTATAACTTTGTCCTGCCGTATAACCAGGCGGACATTAAGCCGAATGCGCGTATTTTGTTGAGTTCGGCAATTACGGTGAATGGTCAGCTGATGTTTATCACCGATACCGTACAAACGGTGGTGACTCAGGGAGGGAATCGCGCCGGCCTGCTGCTGGTTCCGGTGCAACATACCGCCGTTCCGGTTGCCAACGACACCAGTTCAACGACCGCACAGTAACCTCTACACACGCCCCTGTTCAGGGGCATTTTTTTGTCTTCAGTAAACCCAGCGATAGTGTTGCAGCTCAATATGGCCGCTGCCGGATACCTGCACGCCTTCCGCCAGCAGCGCCTGACGCTGGCGCTGCAAATCCGGGCCGGTAAGCGAAATATCGCCGTGGCGATTGACGACCCGGTGCCAAGGAAGCGTTGAGCCTTCGGGCAGCCGTTTGAGTACGCCGCCCACCTGACGCGCGGCGCGTGGTGAGCCTGCCAGTCGGGCAATATCGCCGTAGGTGGCGACGTAGCCTTCCGGAATAGAGGCCACAATCTGCCAGACCCGTCGGGGAAATGTATCGTGAGAATCCATTGTTGGTCCTGTTACCGGGAAAGGGTCAGGATAAGCGTTGGCAGAGTGGCTGTACAGGGACGGGCATTATGGCGGTTTCGCGATAGTGAAATCGAGTGACAGGCCGAGGATCTGCATGCCGTGGACGTTGTCATCCGGGGTCATGGCGACCAGGCTTTCAAAAAACTTCAGCCGTCGGGACTGACCATTGATAATCAGTTTTGCTCGTAGAGAAGGAAGTTGCTGAGAGCTGATGGGGTATATGACGCGACCGCTGACCTCGATAGGCAGCTTGCGCAAATCCAGGCGTTGCAGGACACCGACCGTGGAATAGAGCAGCGCAACCGGGGTGATGGCCAGCAGAGTGCCGCTGCTCACGCTGACAAAATCCAGCATCAGTTCCGGGCGCAGATAATGTAGCCCCTGAAAGGAGAGGGTGACGCCGTCAATCTCTGGCATCGCCAGAGTCGTTGTAAAACGCGGTGATTCGCTCATGCCATTACCATTGAGATAAAATATTGATTAATAAACCTGTTATTCCATGCTGTCAGTATGGATGCATACAGGGAAATGTACTGCGATAACGCTCGCAATACCTTGATCTCTGCCCGATCGCCCTGGCAGAACCTGGTCGCATCGGGCGATGAGCCTGGCGTTGCACAATAAACCAGCATCCGGTCGGCGTTAGCTTGCAATTCACCGGTGCAGTAGGGATAATGCGCCAGCGCGTTGGATAACAACGCTCTCAATGGGGGCCCTGTTGGTTCTCCCGCAACGCTACTCTGTTTACCAGGTCAGATCCGGAAGGAAGCAGCCAGAGCAGACGACGTGTGTGCCGGGATGTAGCTGGCAGGGCCCCCACCCAATTCTGGGGATCCCCGCTGTTTTTTTTCATTTTCATTCAATGATACCCGAACGCCACAACAACGCCCGGTCTGCGCCCCTTTTTTGTCGCACGATGCTGGCGTGCAGAGGCCTGCAACGCTTTCGTTCTCCTGATGCCCCCGCTGCGGCTGTACCATTACCGCTCACTATTACTTCTAAACACCACTAATTTTTATTCTTTAAAGATATATGTCATATTTCTGCAATGTTATTGAAATATTAATGTCATTTTCATGTCACAAATAACGGGCAAATTAATTACGCTAATTACTACCAGGTAACAAGTCTGAAATATATCTCTGGATCGGTTTGTTAACTTCGTGTATTAATTATTGTAAATTTTTTTGCACGGGAAGCATGGCGATGACCACAGTCGTATTAAACGTAAAAATTGATGCAGAGTTAAAAGAAAAGCTGCGTCATTACGCGGAAGTAAATAACGAGAACCTGGGTACTGCAACGGAGAAACTGCTGCTGCTGGCTTTCCAAACAGCAGATTCGGCAGACGAGGCGGGGGTTTCGGAAGAAGATATTGATAGTCAGCATACCGAAGAAGAAACTTCTCCATTAACCCCTAAAGAAATCAAAGCGTTAAGAAAAATTCTGAAGAAGAAAAAATGAAACAACAACTCTCTACAGCCAGCAACTACAGCGAAGCCTGCGACATGTTACGTTCAGGGTATGTTAAGCATGTTCGCCTCAACTGGAATATCGGTAGTGATGAGTTTTTTCGCATTGCCTCCGACTGGTGTGACACCGGAGCCAAAATTAAGAAAGATGAAGATGGGTTTATTATCTCGTTAAAAAGTTTTCCTATTCCACGCCAGCATTAATGACATTCATTCATCGGTGTCATCGGGCTGACATATAGTCCTGACATGATGAAGTGCAATTTATAAAAAACATCTCAAATGCGTCATGGATGATGACTTTTCGACGGGCTGATGCCAGCCCGTCGATATTTTATTATATTATTTTCCGCATTCTTGTATTTTCATTCTGTTGTGAAATTCCCGCCCACAATGGCTGTAGCGTCGTAAAAGCACTGCGCAACTCCTCATCCGCCAGGGTGAAGGGCAAACGCAAATAGCGATCGAAGGCGCCCGCCAGACCGAACCGCGTGCCGGTACCAATATGAATCCCATGACTTTCTGCCCTGGCCGAGAACTGCGTCGCCAGCATCCCCGGTAATTCGACCCAAAACGAAAGCCCGCCTTCCGGTGATGAAAAGCGCCAGTGCGGGAAAAACTCCGTCATCAGCGCGCTGCACATATCGCGGCGTGCGGCGAGCATCTCCCGGCGCGCGGGCAGCAACGCCTTCTCATGGTCCAGTAACCAGCTACAGGCCAGTTGCTCAAGCAGCGGTGTACCAAGATCGAGCGAATCACGGGCCTGCATTAACGAGGCGATGGTTCGTGAAGAGGCGCGGATCCAGCCAATACGTAATCCTCCCCAGAAACTTTTTCCTGCAGAACCAATGGTAATCACCGGCGCATCGGGGTTGAAGGTTGCCAGCGGCGGCGGCGGTGGGGCGTTGTACCACAAATCGACCATCGTCTCGTCGACCACCAACGTGGTGCGCGTTTGCGCCGCGATATCGGCGACCCGCTGACGGGTGGCGCTGTCCATGCAGCGGCCGGTGGGATTGTGAAAATCAGGCATTAGCCAGGCCAGGCGCGGGGCGGTTTGGGCGATGGTCGCCGCCAGGCCGTCGCAGTCCCAACCCTGCTGCGGCAGAGCGACGCCAACCGGCCGGCAGGAGGCGCCCTGAATGGCGCTGATGGCCATGGGATAGGTCGGAGCGTCGACCACAACCCGGTCGCCTGGCCCGGTCAGCAGCCGTAAAACCAGCGCAAAAGCGCTCAGCGCGCCGTTGACGATCATCACTTCATCGCTGCGGGTAGGCAGTCCTCGTTCGCCGTAGCGGTGGGCGATGGCCTCACGTAAGACCTGTAGTCCATGCTGATCGTAACCGGTATTCCCGAGGTGCTGCGGCATCACGGTTAACGCCTGCTGGTAAGCCTGGTGGATCTCCGGTCCGGCACTCAGGGCGGCGGTTGCCAGATTTATCGAGGACGGGCGGAAGGCGACATCTTCCACAGCGCCAGCACGTTCCGGCAGCGCGATGCGCGAACCGCTGCCCTGGCGGCTGTAAAGAAAGCCCTCTTCACGCAGCTGGCCGAGCGCGCTGGCAACGGTGGTGCGGCTGACGTTCAGGGCGCTGGCCAGCTCGCGTTCACCGGGCAGGCGCGTTTCGAGGGTCAGGCGACCATCGAGGATCAGCAGGCGCAGGGCCTCCGCCAGCTGACGCCAGAGCGGCGTTCGACCAGCAGGCGCCTGCCAGTGGCCCAGCAGACGAACCAGAGATTGCGTACCAAAGCGACGAGAAACCATAGCGATCCACTTTTCCAAAACTGGCCATTAATTATCAATCCATTTTTATCGATGATGGAACCGTCCGCAATCATCCAGAGGTAAAAAATGTTACGTCGATTAGTGCAGCTTTATGTCGGTCTGGTCCTGTACGGCGTGTCGACCGCGTTGTTTGTTCATGCCAATCTCGGTGCCGATCCGTGGGATGTGTTTCACCTCGGCGTCGGCAAGCAGTTTGGTCTCGATTTTGGCACGGTGATGATTCTGACCGGCGCCGCGGTGCTGCTGCTGTGGATCCCGCTGCGCCAGATGCCGGGGCTGGGGACCATCAGCAACGTCATCGTGCTGGGCCTGGCGGCCAACGCCACGCTTGCCGTTCTGCCGCCGCTGGATTCGCTGGTGGTGCGTAGCCTGATGCTGGTGGGCGCTATCGTCATGAATGCCCTGGCGACCGGGATGTATATTGGTGCCGGTTTTGGTCCCGGACCTCGCGACGGACTGATGACCGGATTACATGCCCGTACTGGCTGGTCTTTACGTGGGATCCGCACGGCGATTGAAGTGTCGGTGCTGGTCATTGGCTGGGCGATGGGCGGGACTTTCGGGGTCGGAACCGTGCTGTATGCCTTAACGATCGGCCCGCTGATCCAGCTGTGTCTGCCGTGGTTCCGTCAGCCGGTACGGCCAGAACCAGCGGTCAGTCGTGGCGAAGTGGCCTCTTGATACGAGGCCACTGTCGGGAAAGGTAATGACCTCAGGAGAATCGGTACATTTTGAGGTTATTTTCCGCCCACTGGATAAACTCATCCTTCGGTAAGGCCGGGCTGTACAACCAGCCCTGAGCGTAGAGAACATCGTGCTCGCACAGCCAGTCCCGCTGGCTTTGGGTTTCAACGCCTTCGGCAATGGTCACCAGATTCAGGGCCTTCGCCATCTTGATAATATGCGGCGTGAGCGGTTTGTACTCGAGGGCGTCGACGAAGGATTTATCAATTTTCAGCGTATCGACATCCAGTTTTTGCAGGTAGCTCAGGCTGGAATACCCGGTGCCAAAATCATCGATCGACACGCTGTGCCCCAGCTGGCGATAGCGGGCGATCACCGGCAGGGTAGTGGCGGGATCGATGAAGCCGCGTTCCGTCAGTTCAAGGGCGATTTGCGACGGAGCAATTTTCCATTGTTCAAGCTGCTGCTGCATCAGTTTGGGCAACCTTGGGGAGCGCAAATCATCCACCGAGAGGTTGATTGAGATGTGCAGGTCCGGCTGATTATGCAGCCATGGCCCGAGGTCGGTAAAAATCTTGCGGACGATATCTTCTGTTAAGTGGGTGATTAGCCCGGTCTGTTCGGCCAGGGGGATAAAAATGTCCGGCGATAAAAAGCTGCCGTCGGGCTGCTGCCAGCGGGCCAGCGCTTCGGCGCCGATGATTTTGCCATCTTTCAGTGCGACGATCGGCTGGTAATGGACCAGAATGGCATTGGAGTGAAGCGCATCCAACATGCCATAGCGCGGCGAGCGCAGGGTCCGCAGTAGGCGCAGCAGCAAATAGGCGGCGATCAGGCTGATAAACAAGCCGATAGGCAGCCATAGCATCAACTGATGGCGAAACTTTTCCTGCAGCGGCAGCGTCGATGACCAGGTGGCGATAGCCAGTCCCAGTTCAGGAATGGGGTGCAGGCGATAGACGGTGTCGTTGATGGTGAGCGTTTTGCTCTCCAGCCGCTGGATTTTCTCCCAGGCTGCTGGTGAGGGCGTAGTGCTGCTGGTCACCACCTGCTTATTCACCAGGCCAAACAGCACCGCATTAATATTATCCTGGCCCAGGGGAATGATATCGATAAACGATGCCGGGTCGATCATCACGATATGGTTTTTGCTGCCGAGTGCCGTCATCTTATGTTTCAGGCCAAGATCGCTCACCGAGGTGAGCCAGGCGTGATAGCCATCGGCGGTCACGTGATCGGGCGCCGGGAAAATAGCGGGCAGGCTGTAATCTTCAAGGGAAGAGCATTGTGGAATCGAGTCTTTAAGCCACAGAATTTCCCGCACATAGCGGTGGGTATAGGCAATCCGGCGCATGGTGAGCAGATGCTGCGGGCTGCAGCGGGGTCCGCTGTAGGCATTGGCTTCCTGTAACGCTTCTCTGGCCTGATTGGCGACCTGCTGGATGCGGGTCAGCACCCGTGAAGAGTAGTTATCCAGCTCGGAATAAAACAGCGTTTTTGCCTGATTGGTTGCCAGCCAGATACTTAAGGCAATAGGCAAAATAATGGCGACAATCAACACCCCGGTAACCAGACTCACCAGATTCCGGGTCGTCATGCGCATATCCTTATATTATTGGGGGTTTGTTGAGTATATCCGATAGTTGGCAAAGCTAGCAGGCGAGAGGTAATTAATATTACATTTAAAAAATGCCCGAATCACTTATGACGATGATATCGGGCAAACAGTGGATGATCCGCAGCGTTCGAGGCAATGAGCGACACGGAGTAAAACGAGGGCTGTGGCTGGCATGCTGGCAGCAATGGCTACCAGCACCCGACATCAGTGTAAAAGCGGTTCATGACAACCAGATGTTGTTAATGCGCATCCGGGGCCGTGATATCAGCGCTGATGCGCTGATTGCTTTCATCAAAGACCATACAGAAGCGGTCGTCGAACGCAACGTCGATTTTCTGCCATGGGCGGAAATGGACGTCGCCGGGCAGCAGAATTTTGACGTTGTCATGGCCGTAACACTGGCCGAACAGATAGGTGTTATTCCCCAGACGTTCCACCACTTCGCATTGAAACTCCACCACCGTACCGCTGTTGACGTCGGTTGACAGGTGTTCCGGGCGGATCCCCAGCGTCACCGCATCGCCTGCTTGTAACGGCGTGGTGGTGATATTCAGCGTCAGGCTGTGCTGCTGTGCCATTTGTACGGTGAGCTGTCCCGGCTGCCACGCGGTTACGGTGGCAGGCAGGAAGTTCATCTTGGGCGAGCCGATAAATCCCGCGACAAACTTATTGACCGGGTTGTAGTACAGCGACATCGGCGAGCCCATCTGCTCGACTTTCCCGTAGTTCATCACCACGATTTTATCGGCCAGGGTCATGGCTTCAACCTGATCGTGAGTGACATACACCATCGTGGTTTTCAGTTCATGGTGCAGTTTGGCAATGTGCAGGCGCATCTCGACGCGCAGTTCGGCATCGAGGTTAGAGAGCGGTTCATCAAACATGAAGACCCGCGGGTTGCGCACGATGGCGCGGCCGATTGCCACGCGCTGGCGCTGGCCGCCTGAGAGCTGTTTGGGTTTGCGATCCAGCAGGTGGGTTAGCTGCAGCGTTTTGGCGACCATTTCGACCTGACGACGGATCTCATCTTTAGGGACTTTATTGACCTTCAGGCCATAGCCCATGTTTTCAGCCACGGTCATGTGCGGGTAGAGAGCATAGGACTGGAAGACCATGGCCACACCGCGATGGGCAGGCACCACGTCGTTCATGACTTCATCGCCAATCAACACTTCACCATCGCTGACATCTTCCAGCCCGGCGATCATGCGCAGCAGGGTCGATTTTCCGCAGCCTGACGGCCCGACAAAGACCGCAAATTCACCGTCTTCGATATCAAGATTGACCTGGTGCAGCGTCACGGTGTCACCAAACCGTTTGGTGACATTCCTCAGTCGTATATTGGACATCAACATTCCCCGGGGTTAGTAGTCGTTATGTGCCGTTGGGAGTAGGGTTACAGAAATGATTGTAGTACGTGTAACAATCTGACTGAACTATGCTCAACAGCGCTGAAATCATGTGACGACTATAACTTCCAGTATTTTCGTGCCCTACACCGATGTTTCATTTCTGCAATCATGATCACACAACTGGTAGCTTTAGGTGGTTTTTTTCGCACTCAAAGCGTAGCGTATAACAAATCATGAAGATCTGATTATGTCGCTGTAAACCGCCACTTATGAATAGATTCAGGAATGTTGATAAGTGGCAATGTCGAATAAAAACCAATAAATTGTTATACCTTCACATGAGGTTGATAATGAAAAAGAACACTCTTGCTGCGCTTATCCTCACTACGCTGGCCGCCGGACAGCTCGTCAGCCTGCAGGCTCACGCCGCCGGACAACTGAACGTCTGGGAAGACATAAAAAAATCCGACGGCATTAAAGCCGCGGTAAGCGATTTTGAAAAACAGTTCGACGTTAAGGTCAATCTGCAGGAGATGCCTTATGCGCAGCAGTTGGAAAAGCTGCGCCTTGATGGCCCTGCCGGTATTGGTCCTGACGTCCTGGTTATCCCTAACGACCAGTTGGGCGGCGCGGTGGTGCAGGGGCTGTTGTCGCCGCTGACTCTGGCGGCGGATAAGCAGGAGGTCTTTACCCCGGCTTCGATTAACGCCTTCCGAATGGATAACGTGTTGTATGGCGTGCCGAAAGCGGTGGAAACCCTGGTGCTGATTTACAACAAAGACCTGATCGACAAGCCGTTGGACAGCCTGCAGGCGTGGTTCGACTATTCGAAAACCCAGCGGGCGCAGAACAAATATGGCCTGCTGGCGAAGTTCGATCAGATCTATTACAGCTGGGGCGCCATTGGCCCGATGGGTGGCTATATCTTCGGTAAAAACGACAAGGGCGGGTTTAATCCGCAGGACGTCGGCCTGAATAAACCCGGCGCGGTTGAAGCCGTCACCTTCCTGAAAAAATTCTATAGCGAAAAAGTCTTCCCGGCCGGGATCCTCGGCGATAACGGGCTGAACGCCATCGATTCCTTATTCACCGAGAAGAAAGCTGCGGCGGTCATCAACGGTCCGTGGGCTTTCCAGCCGTATGAAGCCGCCGGGATTAACTACGGCGTCGCGCCGCTGCCGATGTTGCCTGACGGCAAACCGATGAGCTCGTTCCTCGGTGTGAAAGGTTATGTGGTATCGACCTGGAGCAAAGACAAAGCGCTGGCGCAGCAGTTTATCGAATTTATCAACCAGCCTCAGTACGTGAAGGCGCGCTATGTGGCGACCGGCGAGATCCCGGCCCTGAAAGCGATGATTGACGATCCGCTGATCAAGAATGACGAGAAAGCCAGTGCGGTCGCGGTGCAGTCCGCGCGCGCCACGGCGATGCCGGGCATTCCGGAAATGGGCGAAGTGTGGGGGCCGGCAAATGCGGCGCTGGAGCTGAGCCTGACCGGAAAACAGGATCCGAAAGCGGCGCTCGATAACGCCGAAAAACAGATCAAGATGCAGATCGAGGCGATGCAGGCCAGCAACCAGTAATCGCGATGTTGGTCATTTACCGGTGACAGGCGCGAGCCTGTTTTCCGGAACATCAGGGCTTAGAGGTAAAGAAACGGGGGGCGCTCCTCCCGTTTTCAGAAGGAGTGGTGTGTGATTATCAATCCCAGCGAAAATATTGCCGAAGCACGCGGTGCAGGGCGCCATGCGTGGTGCAGTCTGCTGCTGGCTATCGTACCGGGTTTTGGCCAGTTTTATCACCGCCAGTGGCTGAAGGGGCTTGTCTTCCTGGTGCTGCTGAGCAGTTTCATGGGAATTTTTTATGACTTCCTGCAGGAAGGTCTGTGGGGGCTTTACACCTTAGGCGAAGAAGTGCCGAGGGATAACTCTATTTTCCTGCTGGCGGAAGGGATCATCAGCGTGCTGATCGTCGCCTTCGGTCTGCTGGTCTATTACCTTTCGCTGCGCGATGCCTGGGTGAACGGCAAAAAGCGCGATGAGGGCGTGGCCCTGAACAGCGTCCGCAAACAGTACCAGATGCTGTTAAACGCCGGCTTCCCTTATCTGATGATTAGCCCCGGCTTTATTCTGCTGGTGTTCGTCGTCATTTTCCCGATTCTGTTTGGTTTTGCTATCGCCTTTACGAACTACAACCTGTACCACACGCCGCCGGCGAAGCTGGTGGACTGGGTTGGCTTTAAGAACTTCGTGAATATTTTCACGCTCTCTATCTGGCGCTCGACCTTCTTTGACGTCCTGCAGTGGACGGTGGTGTGGACGCTGCTGGCGACGACCCTGCAGTGTACCGTCGGCGTGCTGCTGGCGATCCTCGTGAACCAGAAAGACCTGCGTTTTAAGCCGATGATTCGTACCATTTTTATCCTGCCGTGGGCGGTACCGGGCTTTGTCACCATTCTGGTGTTCGCAGGGATGTTCAACGACTCGTTTGGGGTGATTAACAACGCGATTCTGTCGTTCTTTGGCATCGGGCCGAAGGCGTGGTTGACCGATCCGTTCTGGACCAAAACGGCGCTGATCATGATGCAAACCTGGTTAGGTTTCCCGTTCGTGTTCGCCATGACCACCGGCGTGTTGCAGGCGATCCCTGACGATCTGTATGAAGCTGCAACCATGGATGGCGCCAGCGCCTGGACGCGTCTGCGGACCATTACTCTGCCGCTGGTGCTGTACTCGATTGCGCCGATCATCATCACCCAGTACACCTTCAACTTTAACAACTTCAACATTATCTATTTGTTCAACAACGGTGGGCCAGCGGTGGCGGGTTCGAACGCCGGCGGGACGGATATTCTGGTGTCGTGGATCTACAAGCTGACGATGTCCTCTTCGCAATATGCCATTGCGGCAACCATTACTATTCTGCTGTCGATTTTTGTCGTCGGCCTGGCGTTGTGGCAGTTCCGCGCCACCAAATCCTTCAAAAACGACGACATGGCGTAAGGGAAGTCACATGGCTAAATCACCCAGTATTAAACGCGAAAAGTGGATCCGCCTGTCACTCACCTGGCTGATTGTTATTCTGGTCTCGGTGGTGATTATTTATCCGCTTATCTGGACGGTCGGGGCGTCGCTGAATGCCGGCAATAGCCTGCTCAGCACCTCGATTATTCCCGAGAATCTGTCATTCCAGCACTATGCCGACCTGTTCAACGGTAATGTGAACTACCTGACCTGGTACTGGAACTCGATGAAAATCAGCTTCATGACCATGGTGCTCACCTTAATCAGCGTCAGTTTTACCGCCTACGCTTTCTCGCGCTTTCGCTTTAAAGGGCGGCAGAACGGGCTGATGCTGTTTCTGTTGCTGCAGATGATCCCGCAGTTCTCTGCGCTGATTGCGATCTTTGTGCTCTCGCAGCTGCTGGGGCTGATTAACAGCCATCTGGCGCTGGTATTGATCTACGTGGGCGGCATGATCCCGATGAATACCTGGCTGATGAAGGGTTACCTCGATGCGATCCCGAAAGATCTGGATGAGTCGGCGCGCATGGACGGTGCCAGCAGCTTCCGTATCTTCTTTGAGATCATCATGCCGCTATCAAAACCGATCCTCGCGGTAGTGGCGCTGTTCTCCTTCACCGGTCCGCTGGGCGACTTTATTTTGTCGAGCACCATCTTGCGTACCCCGGACAAATACACGTTGCCGATCGGTCTTTATAACCTGGTCGCACAGAAAATGGGCGCCAGCTACACCACCTATGCCGCAGGGGCGGTGCTGATTGCCGTTCCGGTGGCGATTCTCTATCTGGCATTACAAAAATACTTTGTTTCCGGCCTGACCGCTGGCAGTACAAAAGGATAACCCCATGAAAAGATTAACACCCGCTGTGCTTGCTGTTTGTCTGGCATGCAGTTTTTCCCCCGCTGTGCTGGCTGCAGAAGCGCTGCAAACGCGCGCATTTACTACGATGCCCGCCGACTTTATCAAAGGCGCGGATATCTCTACGCTGTTGGATGCCGAAAAGCACGGGGCAAAATTTTATAACCACAACAATCAGCTGCAGGATCCCATCGCCATCCTGAAAGCCGATGGCGTGAACTATGTGCGCCTGCGCCTGTGGGTCGATCCTAAAGATGCTCAGGGCCAGGGCTACGGCGGTGGTGATAACGATCTGGCGGCGACCCTGGCGCTGGCGAAACGGGCTAAAGCCCAGGGCATGAAGCTGCTGCTGGACTTCCACTACAGCGATTTCTGGACCGATCCGGGTAAACAGTACAAACCCAAAGCCTGGGAGAAAATGGATTACCCGCAGCTGAAGACGGCCATCCACGATTATACCCGCGACACCATCGCCCGCTTTAAGCAGGAAGGCGTCCTGCCGGATATGGTGCAGATCGGGAATGAGATCAACGGCGGCATGCTATGGCCAGAAGGCAAAAGCTGGGGCCAGGGCGGTGGCGAATTTGACCGCCTGGCAGGGTTGCTGAATGCGGCAATCGACGGGCTGAAAGAGAACCTCAAGCAGGGTGAGCAGGTGAAAATCATGCTGCATCTGGCGGAAGGCACCAAGAACGATACCTTCCGCTGGTGGTTCGATGAAATCAGCAAGCGCAATGTGCCTTACGACATTATTGGCCTGTCGATGTACACCTACTGGAACGGTCCGATTAGCGCGCTGAAAGCGAATATGGATGATATCAGCAAGCGCTATAACAAAGATGTGATTGTCGTGGAAGCGGCCTACGCCTATACCCTGGATAATTGCGATAACGCAGAAAATAGTTTCCAGGCGAAAGAAGAAAAAGATGGCGGTTATCCGGCGACCATTCAGGGACAATATAATTATATTCACGACCTGATGCAGGCCGTTATCGATGTTCCCGATCAGCGCGGCAAAGGTATTTTTTATTGGGAGCCGACCTGGATTGCCGTTCCGGGAAATACCTGGGCCACGCCGGCGGGCATGAAATATATCCATGATGAATGGAAACAGGGAAATGCCCGGGAAAACCAGGCGCTATTTGATTGCCAGGGGAAAGTTTTGCCATCGGCGAAAGTCTTTAATTAATCGTAAAGTTTGACATTTCAGGATATTTATTATGAATAAGTTTTCGCCTTTGAGCCCAAAGGTCAACGCGCTATTACATGGTGCTGACTATAACCCGGAGCAGTGGGAGAATTATCCCGATATTATCGAGCAAGATATTGCCATGATGCAGCAGGCTAATTGTAATGTCATGTCGGTAGGGATTTTCAGCTGGGCCAAACTTGAGCCTCAGGAAGGCGTATTTGAATTTGGCTGGCTGGACAGCATTCTGGATAAGCTGTATGCCGCCGGGATCCACGTGTTTCTGGCGACGCCGAGCGGCGCCCGTCCGGCGTGGATGTCGCAAGCCTATCCGCAGGTGCTGCGGGTGGGACGCGACCGTGTACCGGCGCTGCATGGGGGACGGCATAACCACTGCATGACTTCGCTGGTGTATCGGGAGAAGATTTTTAAAATCAATAGCCTGCTGGCAGAGCGTTATTCACAGCATCCGGCCGTTCTCGGATGGCATATCTCCAATGAATATGGTGGCGACTGTCATTGTGACCGTTGTCAGGCACGCTTCCGCGACTGGCTGAAGGAACGTTATAAGACGCTCGATAACCTTAACCATGCGTGGTGGAGCACCTTCTGGAGCCACACCTACAGCGACTGGTCACAAATTGAATCTCCGGCGCCGCAAGGGGAAGTGTCTATTCACGGGCTGAATCTCGACTGGCGTCGCTTTAACACGGCGCAGGTCACCGATTTCTGCCGCCATGAAATTGCCCCGCTGAAGGCGGCGAACGCCGGGCTGCCGGTGACCACCAACTTCATGGAGTATTTCTACGATTACGACTACTGGCAGCTGGCGCAGGCGCTGGACTTCATCTCCTGGGATAGCTACCCGATGTGGCATCGCGATAAAGATGAAACCGCGCTGGCCTGCTATACCGCGATGTATCACGACATGATGCGCAGCCTGAAAGGCGGCAAGCCGTTCGTCCTGATGGAGTCAACGCCCGGCGCCACCAACTGGCAGCCGACCAGCAAGCTGAAAAAACCGGGGATGCATATTCTCTCCTCCATGCAGGCGGTGGCGCACGGGGCCGATTCGGTGCAGTACTTCCAGTGGCGCAAGAGCCGCGGTTCGGTGGAGAAATTCCACGGTGCGGTCATTGACCATGTTGGTCACCTGGACACCCGTATCGGCCGCGAGGTCAGCAAGCTTGGCGAGATGCTCAGCCGCTTACCCGGCGTGGTAGGCTGTCGTACCGAAGCGAAAGTGGCGATCGTTTTCGACCAGCAAAACCGCTGGGCGCTGGATGATGCTCAGGGGCCGCGCAATCTCGGGATGGAGTATGAAAATACCGTCAATGAACACTACCGGCCTTTCTGGGAGCAGGGGATCGCGGTCGATGTCATTGATGCGGATGGCGATCTCAGCGCCTATCAGCTGGTGATTGCGCCGATGCTGTATATGGTTCGCGATGGCTTTGCTGAACGGGCCGAGGCGTTTGTCGCTAACGGCGGGCATCTGGTGACCACCTACTGGACGGGCGTGGTGAATGAATCCGACCTTTGCCATCTTGGCGGTTTCCCGGGGCCTCTGCGCAACCTTCTGGGCATTTGGGCGGAAGAGATTGACTGCCTGAACGATGGCGAGCGTAACCTGGTGCAGGGTCTGGCTGGTAACGAAGGGGGCCTGCAAGGGCCATATCAGGTACGGCATCTGTGCGAACTGATTCATGCTGAAAGCGCACAGCCGCTGGCGACCTACCGGGATGATTTCTACGCGGGACGCCCGGCGGTCACCGTGAACCACTTCGGCAAAGGCAAAGCCTGGCATGTGGCATCGCGTAACGATCTGGCCTTCCAGCGTGATTTCTTTGCCACCATCAGTAAAGAGCTGGCGCTACCGCGGGCCATCGACAGCGAGCTTCCGCCGGCGGTAGTGGCGACGGCGCGTACCGATGGCGAAACGACCTACGTGTTCCTGCAAAACTATAGCGTGCAGCAGCACAGCGTTACTCTGCCTCAGGGCTACCAGGACAGTCTGACCGGCGCCGATATCACTGCGCCGCTGACCTTAACCCCCTGGGATTGCCGTGTCCTCAGTCGTAAAGCGTAATGACGCTTTCTCCGAACCTGCTCCTGGGAGCAGGTTTTTTTTTACCTGTACTTAATCAGGAGTGAACTATGGTGAGCTTAAAATCTTTTCTGCACTACTTCTCCCCGCCTCGTCAACCGGTGCCGTTGAATGACGCCGAGAAACAGCAAATACAGGGGTTAATTCAGGCCTTCGGCGGAGAAGCGAATATCGTGAATGTCGATGCCTGTATTACCCGTTTGCGGGTCACGGTGAATAACCTGGCAACCGTGGATTCTCAGGCTTTACAGCAGCAGGGCGCCTTAGGGGTTATTATTCTCGGGCAACAGGTTCATGCTATTTTTGGCAAGCAATCTGATGCTCTGCGTCAATTGCTGGATGAGCATTTTACCAGCCGCAAATAAATAAAAAGGGATAACTCAAACGCTGAGTTATCCCAAAAAGAAAAGCAATATTCCCGTCATACTACAAATTACATTATTCCGGGCAATAGCAATGGCAATAATCATTACCGGAGGGTAATTACGACCTTACAGTGGAGATAATACTGGTACAGAAAATAATATAACGATTACCACCAGGCTTCGACCTGGACCCCGAAGTTCCATGTATTGCTGGCAGTTTGATCTTCAAACGGTTTACCGTTCTCGGAATCATTAAGATACGAGGCGAAAATACGTAATTCCGGGCGTGACATAAAGTCCGGACCATCGGCCAGGCCCAGCGCAATCGTGTATTTCTCGCCGGCTTGCTTGTAGGAGGTATTGTTCTTGTAGCTGTCTTTCTGGTAGAAACCACCCACTTCGCCAATCAGGCGCACATAGTCTGTGAACTGATACTGGCCGCGCGCCACGAGCGAGAATAAGCGCGTTTTATCGGTGTAGTCGGTGATGTCGTCGGCAGAACCCCAGGTCAGCACATGGTTAATCGAGAATTTTTCGGTGATTGGGATCAGGCCGGTGTTGATGACGCGATAGCCGGTGGCATCGTTGACCTCGTTCCACATGTCATACCAACCGCCGCCCTGGGAGACCATATTCTGTGCCAGCCCTTTGTTAGCGTACTGCAGCACCAGCTTGTTGTAGCCACCGAGCATATCCTGGCTGATTTCACCGGTCAGCATCACGCCGTTATCCGCGTCATACAGCCCGCCGTAGCTATCCTGCTTCTTGGTGGTGTTCGGCATAGCGTAGTCGATACCGAACTCCGTCCATGAACCGGACCACGGTTTCCAGCCCGCATAGCGCAGGTCGATATAGTTAATATTGACGTCGTTGTCGCCATCGACGCGATAATCGACATCGTTGGCGTCACCGCGGATCCAGGCCAGAGAAACGGCGCCCGGGCCTACGGTGTAGTTTTCGATACCGGCGCCGGAGCCGGAGATGTTCCAGTATTTGGTATCAATGATGTGCAGATCGTGACGTTGGTAGTAGCGTTTACCGCCCCAGATGACCGCATTAGGATCCCCTGGGATCAGCCCTTTGATCTGCAGGTTTAACTGGCGCAGGCCAAATTCCGCATCGTCGTTGAGGGTCGATTCGTTATCGTTAGACCCGTCAGAGACCATGCTGACCATGCTGTCGAGATAGAAGCTGACATCGTCCTTTTTGTACACCTCTGAACCCAACTCCAGCTCGCCATAGGTATCGGATTCGTTACCCAGACGGCCAATTTTATTCTTTTGCCATTCGGCCTGGCTACCGTCACCGGAGACCCCAACTCCGGCTCGCAGATAACCATGAAAATCAATGCCAGGAACAGAGGCGGAAGCGGCCAGCACCGAGGGAGAAACCAGTGCAGCAGCTAACGCAACAGAAAGGGCGCGCAGCGTAGTGTTCATGTCAATCCTCTTATTGTTTTGTATTACGTTCACATTAACGCTGTCATGAAATGCCTAAATGTAAATCAAGGCAAATGAACGATCGCGATTGTGTGATAAACTGCAAATAAAATGGCGCAATTTGTTACGGTTGGTGAGAGTATTCACAATTTACTGTATTGTGAGCGTAATACTTTTTGTGTCGCATTATCGCAATGGAATGTTGAGGAGAGCGTTTTTTCAAATGGCCCCTGTTACAATCCAGGGATAACAACATAAGGAACCGGACCATGAAGTCTAAAAGCGCAACCTTAGAAGACGTCGCTCGTCATGCGGGCGTCTCTTATCAGACCGTGTCCAGGGTGCTCAATAAATCTGCCAATGTATCTGAAGCCACGCGCCACAAGGTGGAGAAATCCATTGAGTTGCTAAGGTATGTCCCGAACCGCCTCGCACAACAGCTGGTGGGAAAACAGAGTCGAACGGTGGGGCTAGTGACGATTTCGCTCTCCCTGCACGCCCCTTCACAGGTCGCCGCGGCGGTAAAACGCTATGCGAATGTCGAAGGTTATCAGGTGCTGATTTCAATGATTGATGAGAGCGTCAATCAAAGTATCCAGGAATCCATCAATGAGCTGAAGTCTCAGCTAGTTGATAAGGTCATTATCAACGTGCCTCTGGAGACCGAAGAGGCCCAGAAAATCGCGGCTGACAACGATGATATCGTCTGTCTTTTCCTGGATGTCGATCCCTACAGTTCGGTGTTTAACGTTTCGTTTAACCCGGCTGACGGCACCCGTGCGAGCGTCAAATACCTGTTTGAGATGGGGCATCGGGATATTGCGTTGTTGGCAGGCCCGGAGAGCTCCGTATCGGCAACGCTGCGCCTGAAAAGCTGGATGGAGACCCTGGAAGGATATGGTTTGCAGCCGGTCACGGTGATTCGCGGTAACTGGGATGCCCAGAGCGGTTATGCCGGGGCGTTGCAGATGCTACGTGAGACGCCAAAATTCAGCGCGGTACTGGTGGGAAATGACCAGATGGCGCTGGGCGTGCTGAGCGCGTTCCATCAGCATCAGGTACCGATCCCCGGTGAAAAATCGGTGATTGGCTACGATGACACCTACGAAAGCTCCTTCTTCTATCCGGCGCTGACGACGGTGTCCCTGGACCTCGATTTGCAAGGCAAAGAGGCGGTGCGCCGCCTTCTCGATAGCGGGGATAGTGACACATCGCATACCTCGTCGATTTTGCCTGCCAGACTGGTGGTGCGTCACTCCACCGGGCCGAAAACCGATCAGGGGAAAAACCTGCAGGCGATCGCCGAACAGCTGCGCGCGCTTGCCCATCAGCTCAATCCGTAATCCATCACGGGCGGCTCACGCCGCCTGTTTTTCTGTTCTCTGGTTCTGCCTTTCTGTATTTGTCCGGTGATCCCATGAATTTATCAGGGTTGATCTTTGCGTTGGTGCGGCGTAACCTTGTTGTTATGTTATAACATATCTAGTGGGGTTAACATGAAAGCCAATATCCACCCGCATTACCGTACCGTGGTGTTCCACGACACCAGCGTGAATGAATATTTTAAAGTGGGATCGACGATTAAGACCGAGCGCGTGATTGAACTGGAAGGGGTGACCTATCCCTATGTCACCCTGGACGTGTCGTCAAAATCGCACCCGTATTACACCGGTAAACAGAAAGCCTTCAACAACGAAGGCAGTACGGCGCGTTTCCGCCAGCGTTTCGGCGGTTTTATTGATGCGAAAAGGAACTAACGATGCAGGTACTCAACTCGCTGCGTAGCGCCAAACAGCGCCACCCGGACTGCCAGATTGTGAAGCGCAAAGGGCGGCTGTACGTGATTTGTAAGAGCAACCCGCGCTTTAAAGCCGTGCAGGGGCGCAAGAAGCGTCGTTAATTTGCCGTCGCGCGGAAGCTCTCCAGCGTCTGACGCTGCTGGCCATCGGCGCTAAAGTTCTCGCTGGCCAGCCAGCGTTGCATCGCCTTATCCACCTGCGGCCACTCGCCGTCGATTATCGAGAACCAGTCGGTATCGCGGTTGTGGCCCTTTATCACCAGCGCCTGACGAAAACGTCCCTCAAAATGAAAACCTAACCGCTGTGCCGCCCGGCATGACGGGGCGTTCAGACTATTGCATTTCCACTCATAGCGACGATAGCCGAGCGTATCGAACGCGTAGCGCATCAGGAGCCAGTGGGCTTCCGTTGCCATGACCGTCCGGCTGAGCAGCGGCGAGAAATGCACGTGTCCAACTTCAACCACGCCATGATTCGCATCGATACGCATCAGCGCCAGTGAGCCAACCGGCTGGTTGGTCTGCCGATCGATCACCGCGAAATGCATGGGATCGCTGAGATGCTCCACGCTGGCAACCCAGGCGCTATATTCCTCCACGCTGTTGTCCGGCTCGCGCAGCAGCCAGGTCCAGCTGCGGGTATCCGCAGCCAGTTGGTGTGCGGCAAAGAGGGCGCCGGCGTGCGCGGTAGTCAGTGGTTCAAGGCGGCAGGTGCGGCCTTGCAGAACGAGGCGCTCCGGGTGAGGGCGCGGCTGCCAGTCGGGCAGGGCTTCGCCAACGGGTTGACCGAACGCGTTTTGCTGATTCATGGGGTTTCCTTGTCTGGATGAGTAGGCTGAGACTACGGTTTTACTGGTTCCATAAAAAGAGCCATCAGAGTATGTTTTGATGGTGCCACGAGGAGCCGCTATGAATATCCCTGACGATGCCTTTTTCACCCTGCTGGAACATTCCTTAAACCACCGGGACCACGAAACCCTCCAGCGCACGCTGTATCGCACGCTGCGCGAGGCTATCCTGCAGGGGGTGCTGGTGGGGGGAAGCCGTCTACCCGGTTCGCGGGCTATTGCCGAACGGCTCACTCTGTCGCGTAATACCATCAATGCAGCGCTGGATCAGCTGGCAATGGAGGGGTATCTGTCACGCAGTCGCCAGGGCACTTGGGTAGCCAGGCAGCTGACTGCTGGTGAGAGCGAAGGGCCAGCCTCTGCCATTGCGTTGCCGGAGAGGCTGCTGGCGTTACCTGCGGGGACCCGCCGGGATTCACCCGTGCTGGCGTTTACCCCCGGTACGCCGGCGATAAACTATTTCCCCTTGCCGGTCTGGCGACGGCTGCTCGACCGGGTGCTGAGGGAAGAGGGCTATGCGCTGCTGGGGTATGGCGATGCGGCGGGCGATCCTGCGTTGCGGGAGGCGATTGTGCGCCATCTGGCGCTGTCGCGAGGGATCCGCTGCGATGCCCGACAGGTAGTGATCACCGAAGGCGCGCTGGAAGGGGTGAACATTTGTACGCATCTGCTGAGCGTCGCGGGCGATACCGCGTGGGTCGAAGAGCCGGGTTATCCTGGGGCGAAGAGCGTCTTTCTGAAGGCCGGGCTGCATATCAAAGGGATGCCGGTCGATAGCGAAGGGATGTGCCCGGATGTTAACGACAGCACGACTCCGCGCCTGATTTTCACCTCGCCCTCACACCAGTATCCGTGTGGGGCGGTCATGAGCGCGCGACGGCGTCTGGCGCTGCTGGACTATGCCCGGCAGCACGATGCCTGGATCATTGAAGATGATTACGATAGCGAGTTTCGCTACAGCGGTGAGCCGATTCAGGCGATGTCAGGCATGCTAAAGCAGGCGCCGGTAGTCTATCTAGGTACCTTCAGCAAAACGTTGTTTCCGGCGCTGCGTATTGGTTTCGTGGTGATGCCTCCTGCGCTGGCGGAAGCGGCGCAGGGGATTGTAGGGTCGCTGCTGCGCGGCGGTCACCGCGCCGAACAGCGTGCGCTGGCGCTGTTTATTGAAGAGGGGCATTACGCCCGTCATCTGGCGGCGATGCGTCGCTTGTATCGTGGACGACAACTGCAGCTGCGGGAGGCTCTTGAGATGGAGCTTACTCAACCTTGTGAGATTCTGGGCGGGGAGGGCGGTCTGCATTTGACGGTGGCCATCGACGGGATCGACGATGGCGCGATAGTCGAGAAGGCGCGGCAGTATCAGCAGGCTCCGGCGGCGTTAAGCCGGTTTTACCTTAATGCCGCGCAGGCGCGAAGCGGGTTGGTGCTGGGGTACGGTAATACCTCCGCTTCGCACTTTGGTCCGGCGATACGGACGTTAAATCGTCTTATTGCGCAGTCCCGACGCGGGTCAGGCTGAAGACATCGTAAAACGACAGCTCACCTTTGGTGGCGACCATTTTCTCAAGCTGGCTTTTTTGCTCGCCGGCCACGCGGGGCGATTGCAGAATACGCTCAATCAGCTGCTGCGGAACGTAACGCGTGTTGTACCACTCGCCGTTGTAGCAAACGCGAAAATCCAGGACATCGATATCTTCATAGCGATAGCGCGGGTAGACGTCGAAAAAGAAGAAACCGTTGAGCAGGACAAACAGCACCACCAGCAACCAGACGGAATCTGCCAGTGTTTCTGAACGCCACATGACCACGAAGGTTGCGAGGAAAGCGGCGTACATCGCGACGAACAGCCACGGATGGTTGCGGATAAAACTGATACTGAAGCGCGGACGGTTGTCACGCTTCTCTTGCGCATTGAGTTCATCAATGGTGTTTGTCAGCAGTTGCTGTATTTCTGTCATTTTGCTCCCCGGTTCTGCTTCATAACGCGCTAGCCTGAAGGCTATTTTATGTTGCAGCAATCTCTCGGGAAAGTAACAGATCAGTTGCAGAAAAGCATAACAGTTACGATTTTTGCGGTGTCAGCATCTTAATGATTTGCGCCGGGTTGCCGCCGACGACGGCGTAAGCCGGAACATCTTTCACCACCACGGCACCGGAAGCGATAACCGCGTTGTCGCCAATCGTCACACCGGGATTAATCACCGCCCGACCGCCAATCCAGACATTATGGCCAATCGTCACGGGTTTGCCGTACTCTTTACCGCTGTTGCGTTCGACCGCATCCAGTGGATGCGTGGCGGTATAGATATGGACGCCGGGCGCCAACATGCAATTATTACCGATATGAATCGGGCAAACGTCGAGCATCACGCAGTCAAAGTTGGCGTAAAAATTGGTACCGAGGAATATATTGTAACCATAATCACAGCGGAAACTGGGTTCAATATAGGCGTCATGATCCCTGCCAAATAGCTCGGTAAGGCATGTTGCCCGCCATTCACGTTCATCGGGTGCCGAATGGTTGTAGCGATGCAGTAATTGCCTGGCGTGCTGGCGATCGGCTCGTAACGTTGCGTCTCCTGGCTGATACAGCTCGCCAGCGATCATTTTACGTTTTTCTTCACTCATGGTGCTTTCCTTAATGAAATGGGCACCATAATATAAAAAAAAAGAGACCGGTTTCATAAGCATTATTAATGACTTATGCGAGAGATATCACAATTAAGTCCTGCGTAAGAGGAGCAACGCAATTAACCTGCGTATAGATACGTAAAATGAATTAACGAATGAATTTCCACACAGATGTTGGGATTTTGTCGTAAAGCTTATTCATGGTCAATTCGGCAAGACGATGATCGGCCGCTGAGTAAAATACAGCCAGTTCGTTATCGGAAAGTTCATATTTGTTTTTTTCAATTACGCGTTCCAGCGTATCAATTGTCTGACAGCGACGTAAGCGCATCAAATAGTCTGTTTTGGTTAATGGTTCACCAGACATAAAATCACCTTTAGATTGTAATAATACTAACAAGAAAGACTTGCCGGGTTCTCCCGGCTGGCATTCACGAAACAACGGAATAACCGATTCCCCGATTTACGCCATTTCTGGAGATCGCCCGTGTTAATGCCATAACTACTGAACAACATAAACGTGTCGTCCAGGTATTCGTCCAGCTGAGCAATCAGTTTATTATCCTCAGCGTACTTAATTTTATAATTAAGCGCGAACGTGGCGATGTGTTCGATCAATTCATTAAGCTGAAGATTGACAGCCGACGTCGGGTCATTCACCCAGCCGTGGTTGATCTCTTCCAGGTTTGCAAGGCAGTCATGATACAGGGTTTCGCAAAGAAATCGAAGTTGCGCGATATCATGTCTTTTTGGCGAGTATTCGTCCATAACGCATCCCCTTATGAGTGGTTTAAACGACGACCAGCAAGCACCGTTGTGGGATGAACACGACTAACAGACCTGACACATACATTGTAATCCTGTTGTTTTAACTATAATCCACTCTTAAAAAGATTTCACCGTGCTATTACGAAAAATTACAATTATCGCGGTTAATTTATCTTAAAAATATCCGAATTTATTATTACAGCATCCGGTCAGGGGTCAGTAGCGGGTAACAAGGCTTATGGGTCATTGATTTAACTAATGATTTCCTGCGGTTACAAGACTATCTTCAACGAATTCAGAGTTAAGAATATTCTTATCACTGATAAGCCAGGAAAAGAATAATCCGAGTGGAATAAAGCAGAGCTTATCACAAGAAATTGTATATCAGAATGTAAAATAAACCGTGGCAATGTGTGCCCTTTAATATAAGGCGGCGATCTCGCTGGCTCAGGACGTCGGAAAGTGGTCTGAGGCACATAAAAAAAGGGCCGCATATGCGGCCCTTAGTCATGGGAGATTAATGATGCTCAACCGGATGGCTGTGCTCAATGTCTTCCGTTTTCTTACTGAAGCGGCGACGAACCACCACGAAGAACACTGGAACAAAGAAGATTGCCAGTACCGTCGCGGTCACCATCCCGCCCATTACGCCAGTACCTACGGCGTTCTGTGCACCGGAGCCTGCACCGGAACTGATAACCAGCGGCATAACCCCGAGGATAAATGCCAGTGAGGTCATCAGGATAGGACGCAGACGCATACGTACCGCTTCCAGCGTTGCCTCAATCAGACCTTTGCCTTCTTTATCCATCAGATCTTTGGCGAATTCGACGATAAGTATCGCGTTCTTCGCCGACAAGCCAATGGTTGTCAGCAGGCCCACCTGGAAGTAAACGTCGTTTGTCAGGCCACGGAACGTTGCCGCCAGCAGGGCGCCGATAACCCCCAGTGGCACAACCAGCATGACCGAGAACGGTATCGACCAGCTTTCATACAGCGCTGCCAGACAGAGGAATACCACGATAAGTGAAATGGCATACAGCGCTGGTGCCTGGTTACCGGACAGACGTTCCTGGTAGGACATACCGGTCCAGTCATAGCCAATACCCGAAGGCAGTTTGCTGGCCAGTTCTTCCATCATGGTCATCGCTTCACCGGTACTTCTGCCCGGTGCCGCCTGACCAAGGATTTCCATCGATGGCAGACCGTTATAGCGTTCCAGACGCGGAGAACCGTACTCCCAGTGTGACGTCGAGAAGGCCGAGAACGGCACCATCTGCCCGTCGCTACCGCGAACGTACCAGTTGCCAATATCTTCCGGCAGCATACGGTATTTCGCTTCAGACATGACGTACACTTTCTTCACGCGACCGCGGTCGATAAAGTCGTTGACATAGCTACCGCCCCAGGCCGCGCCCAGTGTGGTATTGATGTCGCTGATAGATACGCCCAACGCCTGCGCTTTCTCCTGGTCGATATCCACCTTGAACTGCGGTGTATCTTCCAGACCGTTTGGACGCACGCCGACCAGCAGGTCAGGGTGCTTCGCTACTTCACCAAACAACTGGTTACGTGCCTGGGTCAGTTTTTCATGGCCCAAACCACCCTGGTCGATCAGCTGGAAGTCGAAGCCGGTTGCGGTACCCAGTTCCACGATAGCCGGCAGGTTAAAGGCGAAGACCATCGCATCTTTAATCTGCGAGAAACGGGCCATCGCACGACCGGTAATCGCTTCAACCTTGTTCTCTGAACCAGGACGTTCGCTCCAGTCTTTCAGCGAGACGAACGCGATACCGGTGTTCTGACCACGACCGGCGAAGCCGAAGCCGTTAACAGCAAACACCGACTCAACGTTGTCTTTCTCTTTGGTGAGATAGTAGTCCGTCATCTCGTCGAGCACTTTCTGCGTACGTTCCTGCGTCGCGCCAGCCGGAAGCTGCGCCATGCTCAGGAATACGCCCTGGTCTTCATCTGGTAAGAACGAGCTTGGCAGACGAACGAACAGCCACGCCATTCCGACGACGATGATCAGATACAGCACCAGGTAGCGACCGGTACTGCGCAGAATGTTACCTACGCTATCGGTGTAGTGGTGCGTGCTCTTATCGAACATGCGGTTAAACCAGCCAAAGAAGCCTTTGTGCTCGCCGTGACCGCCTTTGGCGATAGGTTTTAACATCGTGGCGCACAGCGCCGGGGTCAGGATCAATGCAACCAGTACCGACAGCGCCATCGCGGAGACGATAGTGATGGAGAACTGACGGTAAATCGCCCCTGTTGAACCACCGAAGAAGGCCATCGGGATAAATACCGCCGACAGCACCATGGCGATACCCACCAGCGCGCCCTGGATCTGGCCCATAGACTTACGGGTTGCTTCCTTCGGCGGCAGGCCTTCTTCCGCCATGACACGCTCGACGTTTTCGACCACCACGATGGCGTCATCGACGAGAAGACCGATCGCCAGCACCATACCAAACATGGTCAGGGTGTTTATCGAGAAGCCGAAGATGGCGAGGATCGCGAACGTCCCCAGCAATACGACCGGTACCGCGATGGTTGGAATCAACGTCGCGCGGAAGTTCTGCAGGAACAGATACATCACCAGGAATACCAGGATGATCGCTTCCACCAGCGTTTTCACCACTTCGTGAATAGAGATTTTCACGAACGGCGTGGTGTCATACGGGTAAACAATTTTCAGGCCTGACGGGAAGTACGGCTCCATTTTTGCCAGTTCGGCACGAATGGCATTCGCCGTATCCAGCGCGTTCGCGCCGGTCGCCAGTTTAATACCCAGACCGGAAGCCGGCTGGTTGTTAAACTTCGCGACGATGTCGTAGTTCTCACCACCCAGTTCAACCTTGGCGACATCACGAAGACGAACCTGCGAACCATCCTGGTTCACTTTCAGCAAAATATTGCTGAATTCGTCAGCGGATTTCAGACGGGTCTGCGCGATGATCGAGGCGTTCAGCTGCTGGCCTTTCACCGGCGGCGTACCGCCTAACTGACCGGCTGCAACCTGGGCGTTCTGCGCTTTAATCGCGCTGATCACATCGACCGGCGTCAGCTGGAAGTTGTTCAGTTTGTTCGGATCCATCCAGATACGCATCGCGTACTGGGAACCAAACAGCTGAACGTCACCCACACCAGACGTACGGCTGATCGCATCTTTCATGTTGGCGCCCACGTAGTCGGAAATATCCTCCTGCGTCATGGTGCCGTTGGTGTTGATAACGCCGACAACCATCAGGAAGCTACTGGAGGATTTCTCCACGCTCACGCCCTGTTGCTGTACTTCCTGCGGCAGCAGCGGCATGGCGAGCTGCAGTTTGTTCTGCACCTGTACCTGCGCGATATCTGCATCAGTACCTGACTGGAAGGTCAGGGTAATCTGTACCGTACCGGTTGAGTCACTGTTGGAGGACATGTACATCAGGTTATCGATACCGTTCATGTTCTGTTCGATAACCTGTGTCACGGTGTCCTGCACCGTTTTCGCATCAGCGCCGGGGTAGGTTGCGGTGATCGAAACGGCCGGTGGCGCAATCGTTGGATATTGCGCAACTGGCAGCTTCATGATCGCAAGACCACCCGCTAGCATGATGATAATGGCGATCACCCATGCGAATATGGGGCGATCGATAAAGAAATTAGGCATGTCTTAACGGCTCCTGTTTAAGTTAAGACTTGGTTTGTTCTGACTGCGCGTTACTGGCAACTTGCTGTTTATCGTCAGAGGTCACTTCCTGCGCTTTTACCTGCACGCCTGGTTTTACTTTTTGCAGCCCGGTAACGATCACGCGATCGCCGGATTTCACGCCGCTGGTCACCAGCCATTTATCGCCAATTGCCTGGGTGGCATTGACCTGACGGGTTTCCACTTTATCGCCTTCACCCACCACCATCACGCTGGCATCGCCACGTGGTGTACGGGTGACACCCTGCTGTGGAACCAGCAGCGCATCCGGGTTGGTGCCTTCCTGCAGACGAGCACGCACGAACATACCTGGTAACAGCGTGTGGTCCGGGTTCGGGAAGACGGCGCGTAAAGTGATTGAACCGGTTGTCTGATCAACGGTGACATCGGAGAACTCAAGCGTACCGGCTTGCGGATACTCAATCCCGTCGCTGGTCACCAGCTCGACTTTGGCTTTGCCGTTTTCTTGTTTCAGCGTGCCGTTTGTCAGCTCTTGTCGCAGACGCAGGAAATCGTTGCTCGACTGGGTTACGTCAACGTAGATCGGATCCAGCTGCTGAACGGTGGACAGGGCGGTGGTTTGACCGTTCTGCACCAGCGCACCTTCGGTAACCGCAGATTTACCAATGCGGCCGCTGATCGGCGACGTGACTTTGGTATAAGCCAGGTTAATACGTGCAGTTTCTACCGCAGCTTTCGCGGCGACAACGGCAGCATTGTTCTGCTGAGCATCGGCGACCGCAGTATCATAGTCTTGTTGACTGATGTACTTGGTACCAAGCAGTTTCTGATAACGTTTAACCGTCAGCTGGGAGATATTGGCCGCCGCCTGTGCTTTGGCTAAATCGCCTTTCGCACTTTCATAGCTGGCCTGATAGGTCGCGGGGTCGATCTGATAGAGAGACTCGCCGGCCTTGATATCGCCACCTTCCGTAAAGTTACGTTTCAGAATAATGCCACTTACCTGAGGGCGGACTTCTGCAATACGGTAGGCGCTGGTACGGCCCGGTAGCTCAGTGGTGATTTGCAGAGGTGCGGATTTGAGCGTCACTACACCGACTTCCGGCATATGCTGAGCCCCTTGCTGAGCCGGTTTGTCGTCACATCCTGTTAGCGCTAAGCTGCCTGAGAGCATCAGAACGACCGCCAGAGGCGTTAACCCTCTGTTTTTGTTCATATGTAAACCTCGAGTGTCCAATTTCAAATTGTTCAGTGGCTCAAACGACCACAAACCCACTACTGTGTTTCTATTATGGTCATGCTATGGTACATACATTCACAAATGTATGTAAACGTAACCTCTGTAAACTCATCAACCTATGGCACGAAAAACCAAACAACAGGCACTTGAAACCCGGCAACACATACTGGATGTGGCTTTGCGTTTGTTTTCGCAGCAAGGCGTATCATCTACCTCGTTAGCAGCAATTGCAAAAGCTGCCGGGGTGACGAGGGGGGCTATCTACTGGCATTTTAAGAATAAATCAGATCTATTTAACGAAATCTGGGTGCTGTCGGACGCAAGTATTAGCGATCTTGAAGTTGAGTATCGGGCAAAATTCCCCAGCGATCCACTCTCAGTTGTCCGTGAAATCTTAGTTTATATCCTTGAAGCTACGGTGACAGAAGAGCGTAGACGACTGATGATGGAAATTATATTCCATAAGTGCGAATTCGTCGGTGAGATGGCGGTAGTGCAAAACGCACAACGCAGCTTATGTCTCGAAAGCTACGATCGCATAGAACATACACTCCGTGAATGTATTGCCGCCAAACTGCTGCCCGCCAACCTGCTCACCCGTCAGGCCGCCGTTTTAATGCGCAGCTATCTCTCCGGACTGATGGAAAACTGGCTTTTTGCGCCAGATTCTTTCGATCTCAAAAAAGAAGCCCGTAACTATGTTTCTATTCTTTTAGAAATGTATCAGCTCTGTCCTTCTCTCCGGGAGCCAGCGGAAATTAAGAATTAACTGAGCTGACAGGACAAAAAAGGTGGTTTTTTGCTGCTGCTGACTGCTATTCGCGCGGTGGCAGAAGTGCTATTCTGCGCGCTGTAACGATCCCCGGTATTCTCCGGCTTTTGCAACCACTCGTGCTAACACTATGCTGCATACTATTCGTAGGCGTAATGCCACTTCCGCGTTTGTCATTCTACTGTTGTTATTTGTTAGCTGCCTTAGCATTAACCAGGCCCAGGCTGCTGATGTTCCCGACCGATCTGATGTTCAGAATCAACTTAATACCCTGAATAAACAAAAAGAACTGACTCCACAGGATAAGTTAATTCAGCAAGACCTGGTTCAAACGCTTGAAGCACTCGATAAAATCGAGCGGATAAAGGCCGAAACCACCCAGCTGCGCCAGCAGGTAGAACAGGCGCCGGCGAAGATGCGTCAGGCGGTTGATAACCTCAACGCCCTCAGCGATGTGCCTGACGATGAAGCCACGCGCAAAACGCTCAGCACGCTCTCTTTGCGTCAGCTGGAATCGCGGGTCACCCAGACTCTGGACGATCTCCAGACCGCCCAGAACGACCTGGCAACCTACAACAGCCAGCTGGTCTCCCTGCAAACGCAGCCGGAACGTGTGCAAAACGCCATGTATTCGGCGTCCCAGCAGCTCCAGCAAATACGTAACCGGCTGAATGGCACCACCGTTGGCGAAGAGGCGTTGCGGCCGAGCCAGCAGGGATTGCTCCTGGCACAGCAGGCATTGCTGAATGCGCAGATCGATCAGCAGCGCAAGAGCCTCGAAGGCAACACGGTCCTGCAGGATACCCTGCAAAAACAACGTGACTATGTCAGCGCCAACAGCAACCGCCTGGAGCATCAGCTGCAGCTGTTGCAGGAGGCGGTCAACAGCAAACGCCTGACGCTAACCGAAAAAACGGCTCAGGAAGCGGTAACGCCTGATGAGACCGCTCGTATTCAGGCCAACCCGCTGGTCAAGCAGGAGCTGGAGATCAACCACCAGCTCAGCCAGAAGCTGATCTCGGCGACGGAAAACGGCAACCAGCTCGTGCAGCGCAACATTCAGGTCAAAAACTGGCTCGATCGGGCGCTGCAATCTGAACGCGATATCAAAGAGCAGATTTCCGTCCTTAAGGGGAGCCTGCTGCTGTCCCGTATTCTCTACCAGCAGCAGCAGACGCTGCCGTCGGCGGAAGAGCTGAGCGATATGACCAACCGGATTGCCGACCTGCGTCTGGAGCAATTCGAGGTCAACCAGCAGCGTGACGCGCTGTTCCAGAGCGACAACTTCGTGGCCAAACTGGAAGAGGGGCATAGCGCTGATGTGACGCCGGAGGTGCATGATGCGCTGCTGGATGTCGTGGATATGCGTCGTGAGCTGCTCGATCAGTTTAATAAGCAGCTCGGCAACCAGCTGATGATGGCGATTAACCTGCAGATCAACCAGCAGCAGTTAATGAGCGTCTCCAGCAACCTCAAAGCGATCCTCACCCAGCAGATTTTCTGGGTGAACAGCAATAAACCGATGGACTGGGACTGGATTAAATCCTTCCCGGAGGCGCTGAAAGAGCAATTTAAGGCGATGAAAATCACCGTAAACTGGGAGAAAGCCTGGCCTGCGGTGTTTGTCGCCTTCCTCGCCGGTCTGCCATTGTTGCTGATTGCCGGGGTGATTCGCTGGCGTCTGCAGTGGCTGCGTAACTACCAGGCTAAGCTGGCGTCGCAGGTCGGACAGTTGCGTAACGATACGCAGCTCCATACGCCGAAAGCGATTCTGATCGATCTGATTCGCGCCTTGCCTGTGGTGCTGCTGATTCTGGCTGTGGGTCTGATTCTGCTGACCATGCAGCTGAATATCAGCGAACTGCTGTGGGCCTACAGTAAAAAGCTGGCCCTGTTCTGGCTGGTGTTCGGTCTGTGCTGGAAAGTACTGGAAAAAGATGGCGTGGCGGTCAGCCACTTCAATATGCCTGCCCAGTTGACCAGCCACTGGCGTCGTCAGATTGTCCGCGTGAGCCTGGCGCTGTTGCCGCTGAATTTCTGGTCGGTGATGTCCGAGCTGTCGCCGCTGAACCTGATGGATGACGTTCTGGGACAGTTCGTTATCCTGATGAACCTGCTGCTGATTGCGGTGCTGGTGTGGCCAATGTGCCGCGATAGCTGGCGTGACAAAGAATCACACAGCCTGCGTCTGCTCACCATCACCGTGCTTTCTATTGTGCCGATTGCATTGATGGTGCTGACGGCAATGGGCTACTTCTATACCACCTTGCGTCTTGCGGGCCGCTGGATCGAAACCGTCTATCTGGTGATGCTGTGGAACCTGCTGTACCAGACCGTGCTGCGTGGCCTGAGCGTTGCCGCGCGACGTATCGCCTGGCGCCGTGCGCTGGCTCGTCGTCAGCACCTGGTGAAAGAGGGGGCCGAAGGGGCTGAGCCGCAGGAAGAGCCGACGATTGCTCTGGAGCAGGTTAACCAACAAACGCTGCGTATTACCATGCTGGTCATGGTCGCCTTGTTTGGCGTGGTGTTCTGGGCGATTTGGTCCGATCTGATTACCGTGTTTGCCTATCTCGATAGCATTACGCTGTGGCACTACAGCGGCACCGAAGCAGGCGCCAGCGTGGTGCGTAACGTGACGATGGGCAGCCTGCTGTTTGCTATTGTCGCGTCGATGGTGGCCTGGGCGCTGATTCGTAACTTGCCGGGTCTGCTGGAAGTTCTGATCCTCTCGCGGCTGAATATGCGCCAGGGGACTTCCTATGCGATCACCTCGATTATGAACTACGCGATCATCGCCATCAGTGCGATGACGGTGTTCGGCGCGCTGGGGGTTTCCTGGGATAAATTGCAATGGCTGGCGGCGGCACTCTCCGTTGGTCTGGGCTTCGGCCTGCAGGAGATCTTCGGGAACTTCGTTTCCGGCCTGATTATCCTCTTCGAACGCCCGGTGCGCATCGGCGATACGGTGACGATCGGTACCTTCTCCGGTACTGTCAGCAAAATCCGTATTCGCGCCACCACCATTACCGACTTCGATCGTAAAGAGGTGATCATCCCGAACAAAGCGTTCGTGACCGAGCGCCTGATCAACTGGTCGCTGTCCGACACCGTGACGCGCGTGGTGATCCGCCTTGGGGTGGCGTATGGCTCCGATCTCGATAAGGTGAAAGAGGTCCTGCTTCAGGCGGCGCACGAACACCCGAAAGTGATGCAGGAGCCGGCGCCATCGGTATTCTTCACCACGTTTGGCGCGAGCACGCTGGATCATGAGCTGCGTTTGTACGTGCGTGAACTGCGCGATCGTAGCTACACGGTGGATGAGCTGAACCGGGCGATTGACCGCCTGTGCCGTGAGAACGACATTAATATCGCCTTCAACCAGCTGGAAGTGCATCTGCGTAATGAAAAAGGTGATGAAGTGACCGAGCTGAAGCGGGAAGTCAAAGGCGACGATCCGTCACCGGCTATCGGTTAAAGTGCGGTAGATTGACGATCAACAAGGGCGGCCAGGGTGCCGCCCTTGTTGATTAACGATGTGAGTTAGCGTTGCTTTATTCGCTGGTCTGGGTGCCTGGCTGGCTTAGTTTTTTCTCATAATCTCGTTTGATTATCTCCAGTGCACCCAGCACCGTCCGTGCCGGGACCTGGTTCTCTTCGAGCAGCATAATCAAATCAACGGCCAGTTTGACCTCATCCGGGGCGGTTTCCAGGGACATTGCGTTTCCTTCTGTTAGCGCGTGATACGTGCCAGTACGGCTTCTATTTTTTCCAGTGCATCGCGACAGCGCGCCAGGCGTCCGGCATAGGCGTCCACCTCTTTGGCCAGCCGTTGCTGATCCTCAAGCGTTGTCGCTTGCGCCAGTTGACGCTGGCGATCGTTTCTCATCGCCAGCAGCTGACGTTCATACTCCTGATGCTGCAACCGCCGCCGCTGCCAGCGTTGCAGTCCGGGGGAAGCGCTATCCCATTGACGCAGAGACCAGGTGGCCGCCTCCCGGTTCAGGGCGGCGATTTGCGCGACCAGCCGTTCCGCCAGCCAGCTCACCTGCGGCAGCTGCTGGTTCTCCACCGCCTGGCGCAGCTCAGCAAAATGCTGCTGCGCTTCTTCAAGACAAGACTGCATCAATGTACTGCGGGTGCGAAACAACTGCCGGTCGAAACGGGCGCTGAGCGTCGCATGCTGCGCCAGCGGTGCAAGCTGTACCGCCAACTGGGCCAGCTGATTTTCCAGCGTTTGTAAAAGCCGGGTTGTTTTCAATGAACTCCTCCCTACCTCGATAAACAACTGTGCTACAGTAGCCATCTCTGCTTGATAACGATTCGCATTATGCCACGTATTATTTTAATCATCATTGGCTGGCTGGCGGTAGCCCTGGGGACGCTGGGCATCTTTTTGCCTTTGTTGCCAACCACGCCGTTTATTCTGCTGGCGGCCTGGTGTTTTGCCCGTTCATCACCGCGTTTTCACTACTGGTTGCTGTATCGTTCCTGGTTTGGCGGCTATCTTCGCCACTGGCAGCAGTACCGCGCGATGCCGCCTGGCGCCAAGCCGCGGGCGATAGTCATGATCCTGCTGACCTTTGCCCTTTCGCTGTGGCTGGTTAAGCTTACATGGGTGCGCATCTTGCTGCTGGTAATACTGACCTGCCTGCTGATATTTATGTGGCGCATTCCGGTGGTTGATGCAAAGCAACAAAAGCACTGATGCACAATAATGAAGGTTGCAATTGTCGCTGACAGACAGTAAATTCTGGCGTTTTCGAGCGCGGGCATGCCTGGTCAAAGGTTGAACAAATGTTTCTTTGGCCCATTTTGCACGCCCGTGAGTAACACTGTTTTAATCAGGCATAAACTTATGACCGCAACTGCACAGCAGCTTGAATATCTGAAGAACAGCATCCAAAGCATCCAGGACTACCCGAAGCCTGGCATCCTTTTCCGTGATGTCACCAGCTTACTGGAAGACCCGAAAGCCTATGCGCTCAGCATTGAACTTCTGGCCGAGCGTTATAAAGACGCGGGTATTACCAAGGTGGTTGGGACCGAAGCGCGTGGTTTCCTGTTTGGCGCCCCGGTTGCGCTGGCGTTGGGTGTGGGCTTTGTGCCGGTACGTAAACCCCGTAAGCTGCCGCGTGAAACCATTGCCGAAAGCTACGAGTTGGAATACGGCACCGATCAGCTGGAAATCCATGTTGATGCGATCAAAGCCGGTGATAAAGTGCTGGTGGTCGACGATCTGCTGGCAACCGGCGGCACCATTGACGCGACGGTGAAGCTGATCCGTCGTCTGGGTGGCGAAGTGCATGATGCAGCCTTCATTATCAATCTGTTCGATCTGGGCGGTGAGCAGCGTCTGGAAAAACTGGGCATCAATTGCTATAGCCTGGTTCCTTTCCCGGGCCACTAAGAGCCTGCGCATTAGACTATTTTGCTTGTCATGTTGAACCTGGGCAGTGCTCAAAATCCTCACGTACTACATGTACGCTCCGGTTTTTCCGCGCTGTCCGTGTTAAAACTGCCTGCGCCAATTACGTCTACTGAGACAGGCTCGAAGCATTTCCAGATACATAGCCTCGCCGATCGGGCGGGGCTGTGATAGCATGACCCCCTCGTGATTTCACCTTCCAGCGTTTCAGAGCCAGCCCATGAGTTATCAGGTCTTAGCCCGTAAATGGCGCCCACAAACCTTTGCTGACGTCGTCGGCCAGGAACATGTGCTGACCGCACTGGCGAATGGCTTATCGTTAGGGCGCATTCATCACGCTTATCTCTTTTCCGGCACCCGTGGCGTAGGGAAAACCTCGATCGCCCGCCTGCTTGCGAAAGGATTGAACTGCGAAACCGGTATTACCGCCACGCCGTGCGGTGTATGCGATAACTGCCGGGAAATAGAGCAGGGGCGCTTTGTCGATCTGATTGAGATCGATGCCGCTTCTCGAACCAAAGTCGAAGATACCCGCGACCTGCTGGATAACGTCCAGTACGCGCCGGCCCGTGGCCGCTTTAAGGTCTATCTGATCGACGAAGTCCATATGCTGTCGCGCCATAGCTTCAACGCGTTGTTAAAAACGCTGGAAGAGCCGCCGGCGCACGTCAAATTCCTGCTGGCGACCACCGATCCGCAGAAGCTGCCGGTGACGATCCTGTCGCGCTGCCTGCAGTTCCATCTTAAGGCGCTGGATGTCGAACAGATCCGCCATCAGCTTGAACATATTCTCGGTGAAGAGCAGATTGCCTTTGAATCCCGCGCGCTGCAGCTGCTGTCGCGTGCGGCGGATGGCAGCCTGCGCGACGCGTTAAGTCTCACCGACCAGGCGATTGCCAGCGGCGATGGCCGCCTGACGGCGGAGTCGGTCAGTACCATGCTGGGTACGCTCGACGACGATCAGGCGCTGTCGCTGATTGAAGCGCTGGTGGCTGCCGATGGCGAACGCGTTATGGCGGGCGTCAACGATGCCGCTTCCCGCGGTGTTGAGTGGGAAGCCTTGCTGGTTGAGATGCAGAGCCTGCTGCACCGCATTGCGATGGTTCAGCTGTCGCCTTCGGCGCTGGGCGCGGACATGGCCGCCATTGAACTGCGCATGCGCGAACTCGCGCGCACCGTGCCGCCTGCAGATGTCCAGCTATACTATCAGACGCTGTTAATTGGCCGTAAAGAGCTGCCCTATGCGCCAGACCGACGCATGGGCGTCGAAATGACGTTACTGCGTGCGCTGGCGTTTCATCCGCGTACGCCGCTGCCAGAACCCGAGGTAAAACCCGCGCCAGCGATACCGGTCGCACCGGTTCAGGCCGCCGCGCCGTCAGCCCCCGTCGGGCAGTCGCAACCGCCGCAGAATTTGCCGCAAACCACCAGCCAGGTGCTGGCGGCTCGCAGCCAGCTGCAGCGTGGTCAGGGAGCACCCACACCAAAAAAGAGTGAACCGGCAGCCGCATCCCGCGCGCGGCCGGTGAATAACGCTGCGCTGGAGCGCTTAAGTTCGATTACCGAGCGCGTGCAGGCGCGTCCTGCCGTCGCGGCGGTACAGGAAAAAGCACCGGCTAAAAAAGAAGCCTATCGCTGGACATCGACCACCGTCGTCGAAACCGTGAAAGAAGAGGTGGCGACGCCGAAAGCGCTGAAGAAAGCGCTGGAGCATGAAAAAACGCCGGAGCTGGCGGCCAGGCTGGCGCTGGAAGCCGTCGAGCGCGATAGCTGGGCGGCAGAGGTCCATCAGCTTGCCGTACCGAAGCTGGTGGAGCAGGTGGCGCTGAATTCCTGGAAAGAGCAGGAGGGTCAGCGAATCTGCCTGCATCTGCGTCCGAGCCAGCGGCATCTGAATTCCGCCGGTGCGCAGCAAAAGCTGGCCGAAGCGCTTGGCATATTGTACGGTTCACCGGTTGAACTGACCATCGTAGAAGACGATAATCCTGCGATGCGCACGCCGCTGGAGTGGCGGCAGGCAATTTATGAAGAGAAGCTCGCGCAAGCGCGCGAAGCGATTATTGCGGATAACAACATTCAGACGCTGCGTCGGTTCTTCGATGCGGACCTGGATGAAGAGAGTATTCGCCCCATTTGATTGCAAGTTTAACTTGCGGTCAGCATCCTTAACGATGACTTACTGAGAGAGAAGCCTATGTTTGGTGGAAAAGGCGGCCTGGGTAACCTGATGAAACAGGCCCAGCAGATGCAAGACAAAATGCAGAAAATGCAGGAAGAGATCGCCCAGCTGGAAGTCACCGGTGAATCCGGTGCCGGTCTGGTTAAAGTGACCATCAACGGCGCACATAACTGCCGTCGCGTGGAAATCGACCCGAGCCTGCTGGAAGACGACAAAGACATGCTGGAAGACCTCGTGGCTGCGGCGTTCAACGATGCGGCGCGTCGCATTGAAGAGACCCAGAAAGAGAAGATGGCCTCCGTTTCCTCCGGTATGCAGCTGCCGCCTGGCTTTAAGATGCCATTCTGATGCAAACCAGCCCGCTGTTAACTCAGCTTATGGAAGCATTGCGCTGTCTGCCGGGCGTTGGCCCGAAGTCAGCGCAGCGCATGGCGTTCACGCTGCTTCAGCGCGATCGTAGCGGCGGGATGCGTCTGGCGCAGTCGTTAACGCGTGCAATGTCGGAAATCGGCCACTGTGCCGATTGCCGCACTTTCACCGAGCAGGAAGTGTGCAATATTTGCAGCAACCCGCGCCGCCGTGAAAACGGGCAGATCTGCGTGGTAGAAAGCCCCGCGGATATCTACGCGATTGAGCAGACCGGGCAGTTTTCGGGCCGCTATTTTGTCCTGATGGGCCACCTGTCACCACTCGATGGGATTGGACCGGATGACATTGGGCTCGATCGCCTGGAGCAGCGCCTGCGTGACGAATCGATGCAGGAAGTGATCCTCGCCACCAACCCCACGGTGGAAGGTGAAGCGACCGCCAATTATATCGCCGAGCTCTGCGCGCAGTATGGCGTAGAAGCCAGCCGCATTGCCCATGGCGTTCCCGTCGGCGGCGAGCTGGAAATGGTCGACGGCACCACGCTGTCCCACTCCCTGGCCGGGCGACATAAGATTCGTTTTTAACCAAACGGAGGCGCTTTTCGGGGCCTCCGCTTGAAAATTTCCCCTCCCGTCCCCATCTCCCCTTCATCGGTTTTTTTACCATTAACAATGGCATTGTTGAGGTTGATTTAGATGAAAGGACAAGAAACTCGTGGTTTTCAGTCAGAGGTAAAACAGCTTCTGCACCTGATGATCCATTCTCTTTATTCCAATAAAGAAATTTTCCTGCGTGAACTGATTTCCAACGCCTCCGATGCGGCGGACAAGCTGCGCTTCCGCGCGCTGTCCCAGCCCGACCTGTACGAAGGTGACGGTGAACTGCGCGTGCGCGTTTCGTTTGATAAAGACAACCGCACCCTGACCATCGCCGATAACGGTATCGGGATGAACCGTGAAGACGTTATCGACCACCTCGGGACCATTGCCAAATCCGGGACCAAATCGTTCCTCGAATCAATGGGCTCCGACCAGGCCAAAGACAGCCAGCTGATTGGTCAGTTTGGCGTCGGCTTCTACTCGGCGTTTATCGTGGCGGATAAAGTCACCGTGCGCACTCGTGCGGCGGGCGATAGCGCAGAAAACGGCGTGTTCTGGGAGTCAGCCGGTGAAGGCGACTACACCGTGGCCGATATCACCAAAGCCGATCGCGGTACCGAAATCACTCTGCACCTGCGTGAAGGCGAAGATGATTTCCTTAACGACTGGCGCGTACGTTCGATCATCAGCAAATACTCCGACCATATTGCGCTGCCGGTAGAGATCGAAAAGCGTGAAGAGGTTGACGGCGAAACCGTGATCTCCTGGGAAAAAATCAACAAAGCTCAGGCGCTGTGGACCCGTAATAAGTCGGAAATTAAAGACGACGAATACAACGAATTCTATAAGCACATCGCCCATGACTACAGCGACCCGCTGACCTGGAGCCACAACCGTGTGGAAGGCAAGCAGGAGTACACCAGCCTGCTGTATATCCCTTCCCAGGCACCGTGGGATATGTGGAACCGCGATCATAAACACGGTCTGAAGCTGTACGTGCAGCGCGTCTTCATCATGGATGAAGCCGAGCAGTTTATGCCGAACTACCTGCGCTTTGTCCGTGGCCTTGTGGACTCCAACGATCTGCCGCTCAACGTCTCGCGTGAAATCCTGCAGGACAGCAGCGTCACCCGCAACCTGCGTACCGCGCTGACCAAGCGTGTGCTGCAGATGCTGGAGAAACTGGCGAAAGACGACGCCGAAAAATATCAGACCTTCTGGCAGCAGTTTGGTCTGGCATTGAAAGAAGGCCCGGCGGAAGACAATGCGAACCAGCAGACTATCGCGAAGCTGCTGCGTTTTGCCTCTACCCATACCGACTCCTCCGCCCAGACCGTGTCGCTGGAAGAGTATGTCTCCCGCATGAAAGAAGGGCAGGAGAAGATTTACTACATCACCGCCGACAGCTATGCGGCAGCGAAGAGCAGCCCGCACCTGGAGCTGCTGCGTAAGAAAGGGATCGAGGTCCTGCTGCTGTCTGAGCGCATCGACGAGTGGATGATGAGCTATCTGACCGAGTTCGATGGCAAAGCCTTCCAGTCAGTGGCGAAAACCGACGAGTCGCTGGAAAAACTGGCCGATGAGGTGGATGAAAGCACCAAAGAGGCAGAAAAGGCGCTGGAGCCGTTTGTTGACCGCGTGAAAACCCTGCTGGGCGAGCGTGTGAAAGAGGTCCGTCTGACGCACCGTCTTACCGATACCCCGGCTATCGTCACCACTGACGCGGACGAAATGAGCACCCAGATGGCGAAGCTGTTCGCCGCTGCGGGCCAGTCCGCGCCGGAAGTGAAGTACATCTTCGAACTGAACCCGGCGCACCCGCTGGTGAAACGCGCGGCGGATACCCAGGAAGATGCCCGGTTCAGCGAGTGGGTTGAGCTGCTGCTCGATCAGGCCCTGCTGGCGGAGCGCGGTACGCTGGAAGATCCGAACCAGTTTATTCGCCGGATGAATCAGCTGCTGGCATCGTAATCTCCCTGCTGTTTGCCCTCAGCGGCCCCGACTCATCAGAGACGCGGGCCGCTGAGGGCCTCTTCTCAGATCGTCTAAAATCTGCCTTTCAGGCAAAATAAACCCTCCATTAACCGTTTCAGCCGCTCTGCCTTCCTTGAGCCATCTGCGTTCTGGTGGTATGGTTTATCGTTTTTGAAAAATTGAATCGACTTTTGAGGGGATTTTCGTAATGCGTATTATTCTGCTTGGCGCTCCGGGCGCGGGTAAAGGAACTCAGGCTCAGTTCATCATGGAGAAATACGGTATTCCGCAAATCTCTACCGGTGACATGCTGCGCGCTGCTGTGAAATCTGGCTCTGAGCTGGGTAAACAGGCGAAAGACATCATGGACGCAGGCAAGCTGGTAACCGACGAACTGGTTATCGCGCTGGTGAAAGAGCGTATCACTCAGGAAGACTGCCGTAACGGCTTCCTGCTGGACGGTTTCCCGCGCACCATTCCGCAGGCTGACGCTATGAAAGAAGCGGGTATCGCGGTTGATTTCGTACTGGAGTTTGACGTACCGGACGAGCTGATCGTCGATCGCATCATCGGTCGTCGCGTACACGCAGCTTCTGGCCGCGTTTACCACATCAAATTCAATCCGCCGAAGGTGGAAGGCAAAGACGACGTGACCGGTGAAGACCTGAGCACGCGTAAAGATGACCAGGAAGAGACCGTACGTAAGCGCCTGGTGGAATACCATCAGATGACGGCTCCGCTGATCGGTTACTATCAGAAAGAAGCTGAAGCGGGCAACACCCAATACGCGAAAGTCGACGGCACCAAAGCGGTTGCTGAAGTCCGCGTAGAACTGGAAAAAATCCTCGGTTAATCCCGTTGGTTCTCATCCTGCCACGGCGGGATGAGAACACCTCTCATTCTACCTTTTTCTATGATTGGTTCCGTTTAGCGCCATTTCAGCTACAATTGTCAGCGATTCAAATGGTTAAGAGGCGGTAATGCAGCAGACGAAAACAGGTATCTTGTTAGCCAACTTAGGCACTCCCGATGCGCCCACGCCCGATGCGGTGAAGCGCTACCTGCGACAGTTTCTCAGCGACACGCGCGTGGTGGATACGCCTCGTCTGCTGTGGTGGCCGTTACTGCGTGGCGTGATCCTGCCGCTACGTGGACCGCGGGTCGCAAAACTATATCAATCGGTATGGATGGAAGAAGGCTCTCCGCTGCTGGTCTACAGCCGCCGGCAGCAGCAGGCGCTGGCCGCACGTTTACCCGATACGCCGGTGGCCTTAGGCATGAGCTACGGCTCGCCTGCGCTGGAAAGCGCGGTAGATGAACTGCTGGCACAGGGCGTGAACCATATCGTGGTGCTGCCGATGTATCCGCAATACTCCTGTTCCACCGTGGCGGCGGTGTGGGATGAACTGGCGCGCATTCTGGCCAAAAAGCGGGCGGTTCCGGGCGTGTCGTTTATTCGTGATTACGCCGATGACACCAGCTACATCAAGGCGCTGGCGGAAAGCGTTCGTGCCTCGTTCGCGGTGCATGGCGAGCCCGATGTGCTGCTGCTCTCCTATCACGGGATCCCCCAGCGCTTTGCCCATGAAGGGGATGACTACCCGCAGCGCTGTCGCGATACCACGCGTGAACTGGTGTCGGCGCTGGGTCTTTCACCGGACCGCGCCATGATGACCTTCCAGTCGCGCTTTGGCCGCGAACCATGGCTGACGCCCTATACCGACGAGACTTTAAAAATGTTGGGGGAGAAGGGGGTCAAACACATTCAGGTTATCTGTCCGGGCTTTGCTGCCGACTGCCTCGAAACGCTGGAGGAGATTGCGGTACAGAATCAGGAAATCTTCCTGGAGGCTGGCGGGCAGAAATATGAATACATTCCGGCGCTCAATGATAACGACGCGCATATTGAAATGATGGTGGACCTGACGGCGGCATATCGCTGATCGTGCGTGGCGCGGGGAATATGCTATTATTCCTCGCTTGTCCACAGCCACTAAATCACCACTATGAAATTTCCCGGTAAACGCAAATCCAAACACTATTTTCCCGTTAATGCGCGCGATCCGCTGCTGCAACAAATTCAGCCGGAAAATGAATCTAACATCGCCTGGGTGGTGGGTATCGACCAAACGCTGGTCGATATCGAAGCGAAAGTCGATGAGGCGTTTATCCAGCGCTATGGCCTGAGTGCCGGCCACTCTCTGGTGATTGAAGATGACGTCGCCGAAGCGTTGTATCAGGAACTGCTCCGCGATAACCTGATTACCCATCAGTTTGCCGGTGGGACGATCGGCAATACCATGCACAACTATTCTGTGCTGGCGGATGACCGCTCGGTGCTGCTCGGCGTCATGTGCAGCAATATCGAAATCGGCGGCTACGCCTACCGCTATCTGTGCAACACCTCCAGCCGTACCGACCTGAACTACCTGCAAGGCGTGGACGGGGCGATTGGCCGCTGTTTTACTCTGATTAGCGATGCCGGCGAACGCACCTTTGCGATCAGCCCGGGCCACATGAATAAGCTGCGTCCGGAAAGTGTCCCGGAAGCGGTGATTGCTGGCGCCTCCGCGCTGGTGCTGACCTCTTATCTGGTGCGTTGCAAACCGGGTGAACCGATGCCGGATGCCACGATGAAAGCCATCGAATATGCCAAAAAGCATGACGTCCCGGTGGTGTTGACGCTGGGCACCAAGTATGTGATTGCCGACAACCCGGAATGGTGGCAACAGTTCCTGACGGAGCACGTCTCCATCCTGGCGATGAACGAAGAAGAGGCGGAAGCGTTAACCGGCCTGTCCGATCCGCTGCTGGCCTCCGATAAGGCGCTGGAGTGGGTGGATCTGGTACTGTGCACTGCGGGGCCTGCGGGCTTGTATATGGCTGGTTTCACCGAAGAGGAAGCCCGGCGTAAAACCCAACATCCGCTGCTGCCAGGGGCGATTGCCGAATTTAACCAGTTTGAATTCAGCCGCGCCATGCGTCATCAGGATTGTGAGAATCCGCTGCGGATCTACTCGCATATTGCGCCCTACATGGGCGGCCCTGAGAAAATCATGAATACCAACGGCGCGGGTGATGGCGCGCTGGCGGCGCTGCTGCATGACATCACTGCTAACAACTATCACCGCAACAACGTTCCGAACTCCAGCAAGCACAAGTGCAAATGGCTGACCTACTCGTCGCTGGCGCAGGTGTGCAAATATGCTAACCGGGTGAGCTATCAGGTCTTAAACCAGCATTCGCCGCGCTTAAGCCGTGGCCTGCCGGAACGGGAAGATAGCCTGGAAGAGGCATACTGGGAACGTTAAGTGCGTTGTCCCCTCGCCGGGCTGGAGGGGAACTACAGGGACAGACATCCTTTGCGCAAGCGCCTCTCCGTTCTGGAGAGGCCTGCTAAGACGCCGTAAACAACCGTTATCCGGTGACCACTTCACCTGCCGGCGGCGTTTCCAGCAGCAGCAGCATCGCGCGGGCGATTTCTCGCTCGCCCATGACCACCTGATTGGCCCCACGTTCGGTAATATAGTCCACTTCATCATCGTAATGGGCGCGGGCAATAATTTCGATGTTCGGGCATTTTTCTCGCGCTGAGGCGACGATCTCTCCGGCCTCATAGCCGTTAGGGATGGTCAGCAGCAGCCAGCGGGCGCAATCCAGATGCGCCAGATTCATGATCTCTTCATTGGCGGCATTGCCCAGCACGGCGCGGATACCCCGTGCGCGCAGTTCGTCCACCCGGGTGCGGGAGGTTTCGATCACCACCAGCGGGATCCCCTGCGCCATCAGTTTTTCACCCAGCAGACTCCCGACGCGCCCGAAGCCGACCAGCAGCGCGTGGTTGCATATATCGACCGGAATTTGTTTCTCCTCTTCGAGGACTTCTTCGAGGGTTTGCTCGTCGAGGGTTTCGGTTTTATCGAGGTATTTTTCCAGCAGGGTGAACAGCACCGGGTTGAGCATGATCGAGATAATCGCCCCGGCCAGCACCAGATTTTGTCCGGCCTGCGGCAGCAGATCCAGCGCCATACCAAGCCCGGCCAGAATAAAGGCGAACTCACCGATTTGCGCAAGGCTGGCGGCGATAGTCAGCGCAGTGCGCGGCGAGTGGCCGAACATCCGCACGAGGAAAAAGGCAGCGACAGACTTACCGAAGATAATGATCACCAGGGTTGCCAGGACCGCCAGCGGCTGTTCCAGCAGGATCATCGGGTCGAACAGCATGCCAACGGAGACAAAGAACAGAACCGCAAAGGCATCACGCAGCGGCAGCGTATCGTGCGCGGCGCGGTGGCTGAGTTCGGATTCATTCAGCACCATGCCGGCGAAGAAGGCACCGAGCGCGAAGGAGACGTCGAACAGCTCAACCGCCCCGAAGGCGATGCCGAGCGCCAGGGCCAGCACCGACAGAGTAAACAGTTCGCGGGAGCCGGTGGCGGCGCTGCGGGACATAATCCACGGCACCAGACGACGGCCAACCAGCATCATAATGGCGATAAAGGCGATCACTTTCCCGATGGTGATGCTCATATCGACGGCCAGCGAGGCCAGGCCGACGTCGCCTTTTTCTGCCATCCCGGCGACGGCGGGCAGCAGAACGAGGGTCAGCACCATCACTAAATCTTCGACGATCAGCCAGCCGATGGCGATTTGCCCTCGTTGACTGTCAATCAGTTGCCGTTCTTCCAACGCGCGCAGCAGCACCACGGTACTGGCGGTAGAAAGACACAGGCCAAACACGATGCCGGTCATCAACGACCAGCCTAGCACGGCTGACAGCGCCATACCCAACAGCGTTGCCACAGCTATCTGGGCAATCGCGCCGGGAATGGCGATGGACTTTACCGCCATCAAATCCTTTAAAGAGAAGTGCAGCCCGACGCCAAACATCAACAAGATGACGCCCAGCTCGGCCAGTTCTGGCGCTAGCTTGGTATCGGCAACGAAGCCTGGGGTAAAGGGACCGGATAACACACCTGCTAACAGATATCCCACCAGTGGAGAAATACGTAACTTATTGGCAATCATGCCGAATATAAAAGCGAGGACCAGCCCGCCGACAATGGTGGTGATAAGCGGTGTTGCGTGGTGCATTCCGTCTCCTTGTATGTGGTGAGCCAGTCCATTTTCAGGCACTGCATCCATCAGGCGCCTCTGCGTTCGCTTTGAACTAACCCGAATGATTTTGCGTATAAACCTAAAAAACCGAGTAATAGTTTATGACAGTTTTGGCTGTTTTGTTTATGAATAATTGTTGAATTATGCAGAAAAAGGGAATTAGCACGCAAAAAAGCACAGACGGGAAAACGACGGCAGATAATACGCAGAAGTGCTGATGGTATCAGGGATGTTGGCGGCCAAAGTTTCACTTTAGCCGCCGGATATTTAAGATTTATGGCGGTTGTCAGGGAGGAATATCGTCAATATGCCGATAAGTGGCAGGAAAGCGCAGATTTTATAGACCAGTTCGATACTGGTATGGTCCGCTAACAGCCCCAGCACCGCGGCGCCAAGGCCACCCATCCCAAAGGCAAAACCGAAAAACAGACCAGAAACCATGCCGATACGCCCCGGCATCAGCTCCTGAGCGTACACTAAAATAGCGGAAAACGCCGACGCGAGGACAAAACCAATAATCATGGTTAAAATCCCGGTCCATTCCAGCGTGGCATACGGCAAAATAAGGGTAAAGGGCGCGACGCCGAGGATAGAGCCCCAAATAACATATTTACGCCCAATTTTATCGCCGACAGGCCCGCCAATCACCGTGCCTGCCGCGACGGCAAACAGGAAGATAAACAGGTGAATCTGGGCATTCTGGATCGATAATCCGAATTTATGCATCAGATAAAAGGTGTAATAGCTGCTAATGCTCGCCATATAGAAATATTTCGAGAAAATCAGCATCAGCAGGATCCCGACCGCCAGAATCACCTTATTCTTTGGCAGCGGGCTGGCGACGATAGTCTTAGGTTGGCCTTTATTCATTCGGTGCTGCGCGGCATACCAGCGGCTGACTTGCAGCAGTACCACGATAGCCAGCAGCGCGGCCAGAACAAACCAGGCGACGTTGCCTTTGCCGTAGGGAGCGATAATCACCGCCGCCAGCAACGGACCCAGTGAGCTACCGAAGTTACCGCCCACCTGGAACAGCGACTGAGCCAGACCGTGACGGCCACCGGAGGCCATGCGTGCCACGCGCGACGACTCCGGGTGGAACACCGACGAGCCGATACCCACCAGCGCGGCAGCGAGCAGCACCATCCCGAAACTTCCCGCCAGCGCCAGAAGCACCAGGCCGCAGAGCGTGAAGCACATGCCGACGGGCAGCGACCACGGCATCGAGTGTTTATCGGTCCAGTAGCCGACCACCGGCTGCAACAGCGAAGAGGCCAGCTGGAAGGTCAGGGTGATCATGCCGATCTGCACGAAGGTCAGGGAAAATTCCGACTGTAGCAGCGGGTAAAGCGCCAGAATCAGCGACTGGATCATATCGTTAAGCAGATGGGAAAGGCTGATAGCCCCCAGGATGCCAAATGACGTGCGTGCTTTTTGCGGCGCAGCAGCGGGGCCGGATAAGGGTTGGATAGTCTGATTCGTCGCCATAGGTTCACTTAGAGAGTGTTATTGTGGATGCAGGTGTAATTATTATCTGACTAACATACCTGCCCCTAAGGTTTGAAGGAAGTCTCAATTCGGAAAACATATTTGTCAGGGGATGTAACTCGCTATACTTTCAGCACTTGTATATTGAGTCAGGGAGAGAGAGATGCATTTTTTAAAACGGAGCGTGGCGCTGGGGTTACTCGCCGCGCTGTCGCTGGGGAGCTTGTCTGCACAGGCTTACGAGCAGGATAAAACCTATAACATCACCATCCTGCATACCAACGATCACCATGGCCATTTCTGGCGTAGTGACTACGGGGAATATGGTCTGGCCGCGCAAAAAACGCTGGTGGATGGTATTCGCAAAGAGGTTGCGGCTGAGGGTGGCAGCGTTCTGTTGTTATCCGGCGGCGATATTAATACCGGCGTGCCAGAGTCGGATCTGCAGGACGCCGAGCCGGATTTTCGCGGCATGAACCTGATTGGCTATGACGCGATGGCGGTGGGGAACCATGAATTCGATAACCCGCTCAGCGTGCTGCGCCAGCAGGAAAAGTGGTCTAAATTCCCGTTCCTTTCTGCCAACATTTACCAGAAAAGCACCGGCGAGCGGCTGTTCAAACCCTGGGCGCTGTTTAAACGCGGTGGATTGAAAATTGCGGTCATTGGCCTGACTACCGATGATACGGCGAAAATCGGTAACCCGGAGTATTTCACTGATATCGAATTCCGCAAGCCGGCGGATGAAGCCAAACTGGTTATCCAGGAGCTGCAGCAGACTGAAAAACCGGATGTGATCCTGGCGACCACCCACATGGGCCACTATGACAACGGGAATCACGGTTCGAATGCCCCGGGCGATGTCGAAATGGCCCGTAGCCTGCCAGCGGGATCGCTGGCGATGATCGTCGGCGGCCATTCGCAGGATCCGGTCTGTATGGCGTCGGAGAATAAAAAGCAGGTCGATTATGTGCCGGGAACGCCGTGCGCGCCGGACAAGCAGAACGGTATCTGGATCGTTCAGGCCCATGAGTGGGGCAAATACGTAGGCCGCGCGGATTTTGAGTTCCGCAACGGCGAAATGAAGCTGGTGCACTATCAGCTGATCCCGGTCAACCTGAAGAAGAAGGTCACCTACGATAACGGCCAGAGCGAACGTGTGCTCTATACGCCGCAAATTGTCGAGAACCCGCAAATGCTGTCACTGCTGACGCCGTTCCAGAATAAGGGCAAAGCGCAGCTGCAGGTGAAAATCGGCAGCGTCAACGGGCATCTTGAGGGCGATCGCAGCAAGGTTCGTTTTGTGCAGACCAATATGGGACATCTGCTGCTGGCGGCACAAATGGCGCGCAGCAATGCCGATTTCGCCGTAATGAGTGGCGGCGGTATCCGTGATTCCATCGAGGCCGGCGACATCACCTATAAAGATGTGATGAAGGTGCAGCCGTTCGGCAACGTGCTGGTGTATGTCGATATGAACGGCCAGGAAGTGACGCAGTATCTGACGGCGGTGGCGCAGATGAAGCCGGATTCCGGTGCTTATCCGCAGTTCGCTAACGTCAGCTTCGTGGCGAAAGACGGCAAGCTCAATGATTTGAAAATCAAAGGTGAACCGGTCGACCCGGCGAAGACCTACCGTATGGCAACGTTGAGCTTCAACGGGACCGGCGGTGATGGCTATCCGCATATTGATACCAAGCCCGGCTACGTCAATACCGGGTTTATCGATGCCGAAGTCCTGAAAGAGTATATTCAGAAGAACTCGCCGCTGGACGCGGCAGCTTATGAGCCGCAAGGCGAGGTGAGCTGGCAGTAACGCCGGAGGCACTCCCCGGTGGCGCTGCGCTGACCGGGCTACAGGCCTGTGCGGTTTTGGGTTTTGTCGCCTGGACACGGCGCCTGCGCCGCCTCCGGGAATGCCCCGGTGGCGCTACGTGCGCTGACCGGGCTACAGGCCTGTGCGGTTTTGGGTTTTGTCGCCTGGACACGGCGCCTGCGCCGCCTCCGGGAATGCCCCGGTGGCGCTACGCTGACCGGGCTACAGGCCTGTGCGGTTTTGGGTTTTGTCGCCCGGACACGGCGCCTGCGCCGCCTCCGGGAATGCCCCGGTGGCGCTGCGCTGACCGGGCTACAGGCCTGTGCGGTTTTGGGTTTTGTCGCCTGGACACGGCGCCTGCGCCGCCTCCGGGAATGCCCCGGTGGCGCTACGTTGACCGGGCTACAGGCCTGTGCGGTTTTGGGTTTTGTCGCCCGGACAGGCGCCTGCGCCGCCTCCGGGAATGCCCCGGTGGCGCTACGTTGACCGGGCTACAGGCCTGTGCGGTTTTGGGTTTTGTAGCCCGGACAGGCGCTTGCGCCGCCTCCGGGGTTTTCTGATGTATGCGCGGGGGCGAGATTAATCGCGACGGGCGATATCGGCGAAGGTGGCCCCAAGGGTCTTCGCCAGATCGCTGGCCGCCAGCTCAATATCCAGCCCGCGTTTGCCGCCGGAAATATAGATGGTGGCAAACTCCTGGGCGGGGGCATCGATTACCGTTGGCAGGCGCTTTTTCTGCCCAAGCGGGCTGATACCGCCCACCAGATAGCCGGTGACGCGCTGGGCGACCATCGGGTCTGCCATATCCACTTTCTTTGCGCCCAGGGCTTTGGCCACCTTTTTTAAATCCAGCTGCCCGGCCACCGGCGTCACCGCCACGGCCAGATGCTTCATATCCCCGTTCACCGCGACCAGCAACGTCTTATATACCTGGTCCGCATTCAGCCCCAGTTTGCGCACCACCTCGTCACCAAAGTTGGTTTCATTGGGGTCGTGATCGTAGCTGTGAATCTTAAAGGCAATCTTGTTTTTTTCGAGTAACTTAACGGCGGGAGTCATATCTGTCCTTCTTACCAACCGATCTCAGGTGCGCTCAGGATACGCCTGTCGAATGTGTAAAAAATAGTACTATCTTGCGCAATAGTATTGGCAGTGATGGTTACTTTGAGCGACAATCGAACGATCCGGAATGTAAATTCCGGGATAATAATAATGATGAAATTCCTCTTTGACGGGCCAATAGAAATATTGGCCATTTTTTTACGTCAGCATATCAGGCAGATTTCCTTCCCCGTATAAATGCAGCGCGCCAACGGCGACGACATAGCGCCCCGGCGGCAGCGCCAGCAGCGTCTCGCGCCACGCCAGGTTGCGCTGGTGCATCAGCACATCGTACAGCGACTGGCTGAAGGTGGTCGGCAAAACGGTGGCACCTTTGGCCGGCGGTTGCTCCAGCCACCAGCCGATCATCACCTGCAGAAGACGGGCGTTAGTGTGCCAATGGGTCAGAGTGTCGTCCAGCAGCGCCAGCCCGCCATCCGGCAGGTCGCGCAACAGCGCAATCTGGCTGTCGGTGCCTTCAAGCTCCATCACCCGCACATGATGCTCGCGCGCCGCCATCAGCAACTGGTAATCAATACCGTAATCCGGGCGCAGTCCCAGCTTCTGAGCCTGCGTTGCCTGCAGGACCATGGCGACCTGCCACAACGGCTGGCTGTCAAACAGCGCCGTCGAAAGCCCCATTTCCGCCGCGCGGGCTTCCAGCTCAACGATCTGTTCCGCGGTTAAGCGCTCCGCAAGGGGAGGACAGACGGGAAGGTCGCTGAAGGGGGTTTCGTTGCCGGAAATATCCGCCTCGACGATGAGCGCGTCGGCCTGGCGAATTTTTTTCAGCAGTCTGGCAGGGGGAGGGGACATGTCGCGGGTGCCCATATGGATACTGCCAACCAGATGCAGATAACGCTTTCCGGGAAGGGTGATATCCAAAGCAGGCCAGGAATAAGACGAGCCGACGGCGGCTCGCCACAGCATTTTTATTCGGTTTAACAGGCCCATACGCGCTCCGTAGTGTGAAGCCTTCATGCTAGCGCGTATGGGTTATAACATCTAGTCTTTCGGTTTAAAGCGCAGCAGACGATTGGCGTTGCTGACCACGGTAATGGACGACAGCGCCATGGCTGCGCCCGCCACTACCGGGTTGAGCAGGGTGCCGGTCAGCGGCCATAAAATCCCGGCAGCAATCGGAATACCCAGCGAGTTGTAAACGAATGCCCCCAGCAGGTTCTGCTTCATGTTGCGCAGCGTGGCTTTCGAAATGGCCAGCGCATCGGCAACGCCGTTCAGACTATGGCGCATCAGGGTAATCGCCGCGGTCTCAATGGCTACATCGCTCCCGCCACCCATCGCAATTCCGACGTCAGCCTGGGCCAGTGCCGGGGCATCGTTGATACCGTCGCCCACCATCGCCACCTGGTGTCCCTGACTTTGCAGACGCTTGATCGCATCGGCTTTACCATCCGGCAGCACGCCGGCAATGACCTCGTCAATGCCTGCCTCTTTGGCGATGGCGTTGGCGGTTGTCGGGTTGTCCCCGGTCAGCATTACCAGACGGTAGCCCTGGCGATGCAGGCGAGCCAGCGCGGCGACGCTATCGCTACGCAGCGGGTCACGAATGGCGAACAGCGCAGCAACCTGGCCATCAACCGCCAGCAGTACCGGCGTGGTCCCTTGCGAGGCCTGGGTGGTTATCTCGTGCTCTACCTCGGCGGTGGCAATGTTCTGTTCATTGAGCAGTGCCTGGTTACCCAACAGCAGCGTGCGATCTTCCGCTTCGCCGGTGACCCCCAGCCCGCGCAGGGTCCGGAAGTTATTGACGATCGGCAGCTGGCTGTCGGCCGCTTTATCCAGAATCGCCCGGGCCAGTGGGTGGCTGGAACCTTGCTCCAGCGCCGCCGCCAGGCGCAGTGCGGTGGCCTCATCAATGTTGGTAAAGGTTTTCACCGCCACCACCTGCGGTTTACCTTCGGTGAGGGTACCGGTTTTATCAAACACGATAGTATCCAGCTGACTGGCGCGCTGCAGCGCATCGGCGTCGCGGACCAGTACGCCATATTCAGCGGCGCGACCGACCCCGGAGATAATCGACATCGGTGTCGCCAGGCCCAGCGCACAAGGACAGGCGATAATCAGCACCGTGGTAGCAATTACCAGGGTGTAGACAATTTGCGGCGCCGGCCCGAAGAAGTACCAGATGGCCGCGCTGAACAGCGCAATCGCCACCACTGCCGGCACGAACACGGCAGAGATTTTATCCGCCAGCTGGCCGATTTCCGGTTTGCTGCTTTGTGCCTGACGCACCATGCGAATAATACGGGCGAGGGTGGTCTGGCTACCGACGGCGCTGGCGGTAAAGAGCACGCTTCCGTCCTGAACAACCGTACCGGCATGCAGCGTATCGCCGTCCGCTTTCTGTTGGGGGATCGGCTCGCCGGTCAGCATGGCTTCATCCAGCCAGGCTTCGCCCTGACTTATCACTCCATCTACCGGGACGCGGTCGCCGGTGGTCAGGCGCAGGGTCATCCCCGGCTGCACATCAGCCAGCGGTACGCTTTTTTCGCCTTCTTCGGTGACAACCCGTGCCGACGGTGGCGTCAGGTCGAGCAGTTTTTCCAGCGCTTTGGAGGAGCGCTGGCGGGCGCGGGCCTCCAGCATATGGCCAAGGTTAATCAAACCGATGATCATCGCGCTGGCTTCATAATAGAGATGGCGCGCTTCCATCGGGAACCACTGCGGCCACAGGTTGACGCTCATCGAGTAGAGCCAGGCGACGCCGGTTCCTAGCGCCACCAGCGTATCCATGGTGGCGGTGCCGTTTCTCAGGCTTTTCCACGCGCTGCGATAGAAGTGCCCGCCGGCAAAGACCATCACCGCCAGGGTGACCAGGCCGATAACCAGCCACAGGGAACGGTTATCGTCGGAGACCATCATGTTGTCGCCGATCATCCCCCAGACCATCACCGGGACACCGACCAGCAGCGCGACTATCGCCTGCCAGCGAAAACGTTTCATGGTGGCGATGGCGGTTTCCTGCTGCCGTTCGCGGCGTTCCAGGTCATCTTCGATCGCTTCTGCGCCGTAGCCGGCCTTCTCCACCGCCTTGACTAATTCAGTGGCGGACGCGCTGCCCATAATCAGCGCAGTGCGTTCCGCGAGGTTTACCCGTGCCTGTACCACGCCCGGCACCGCGGCAAGCGCGTTTGATACCCGGGAGACGCAGCTGGCGCAGCTCATGCCGTTGATCAGCAACTGTTGACTGTCATCTTCATCATGGGCTACCGGAAGCTCAGAAGAGGCCGCTGTCAGTGCTTCCGACGGGGTTATCGATTCCGCCAGCGGTTTAGCCTTTGGGTGGCTGAGCTCCGCGCCGTATCCGGCTTTCTGAATGGTGTCGATTAACGCCTCTGCGCTGGCGCTGCCGGTAATGTGCGCTTCGGTGATGGTCACCTCTGCCTGTTCAACGTCAGGACGTTGCTCCAGGCTCTCTTTAACGCGTTTGACGCAATGACCGCAGCTGAGGCCGTCGAGCGTCAGGTCGATAGTGTTAGACATACTAAATCTCCTGTATAATTACCCGGTCAATGACTGACCGAACCAACCCTTTCATCGAGTATTATGAAGGTTAAACCTTCCAGCAAGGGGAAGGTCAAGGTGTTTATGTGGGGGACGTTTTTAGTGTTCCAGCGCAATCGCGCAGACATGTTCTAGAGAGGAAAGGTTGCTGTACAGTTCGGGTAAGGTCATTTTTCTTCTAATTATTACTTTGAGGTTGACCTCTATTTTTCCTTTTTTTAAATCACGAATCGTGATGGCTTCGATAATATTTTTTTGCTGCGTAATACTCTCTATTAGCGTTTTTAAGCCGGATTTTTCATCAAGAATAATACGGATTTTTACTTTACCGGGTGACTGGTTTTTAGTTTGTAAAAAGATGACGAAATAACTGAGCTTGATTGCCAACAGGAATAATCCTGTGGCGAGAAGGGCATGAAGATAAAAACCCGCGCCGCTGGTAATGCCTACTCCTGCGGAAGCCCATACTATTGCTGCTGTCGTCAGCCCGGATATCGCATCATCATGTCGGTGGAGGATCACGCCCGCGCCGAGAAATCCGACGCCGCTGATGATCTGTGCCGCTAGTCGCATAGGATCGCTGCGGATATTGACAGAGATCTCAGCGTAATATTCTGCTGATTGGATCGAGACGATCGTCAGAACGCAACTGGCTACGGAAATAATCACGCAGGTTTTAAAGCCAACCGGCTTACCTTTTGATTCTCTCTCCAGGCCGATGATTCCACCGAGAATAAAAGCCACACCAATTTTGCATAGCGTAATGAAAATAGATTCTCCCCCACCGGATAAGATGGTCGCTAACGTATTCATTTTTCCTCCATAAAAACCTGCCCGCGAAGCGCATGACATTCCTCTTGCCAATGCCGGAACACTAGGTGTTGTAACGGTGAATATAGTGTTCGAGCAGCGCCAGAAGATGGTTGTTATCGATACTTTCGAGAATGCGTATTGTCGTGCCTTGCGGTTCGGGGATACCTACATCCAGGCGCAGACCATCACGCCCATAGCGGCAGGTCATACCGCGAGTGATGCCTTCCAGAGAGACATCGAGGTAATCTTCTGTCGTCGTCGCCATTGTCGGATCAAGTAACCAGGCAACGGTTAAAACATCATGAATCCAACAACCGGGCAGGTTACGGGTTTGCATTGAGTAGGTGATCCACGGGCGAATGGTCTGGGCCAGGTAGCGGCTAAGTCCGTTTTTTACCGCTGTCAGACGATCCAGATCGCTATGAAGCATTTGTGTTTTCGTGGTGACATCCATCGGCACCAGTATGACAGGTGCACCGCTGGTGAGGACGCAGTGTGCCGCCTCAGGATCCAAACCAAAATTTGTGTCCTTTATATAGCCCGTAACGTTGAACACCCCTCCCATGATCACGATGTTTTTAACCTTATGAACGATTTCGGGATAGAGTTGCAGCGCCATTGCCACATTAGTGAGTGGCCCGGTGGCAATCAGTGTTATCTCACCGGGATAATTGTAGATTAGCTCGCCAATGGCTTGAGGCGCCAGAGGCCGCACGGCATGGCACGTTGGTGGCGGGGGGACGTCTGACCATAGCTGGCGTAAGCCAGAGCGATCCACGCCATGGTCGAGTTTTTCGCGCCAGGGGTGCGGGTCTTCTCTAAGGGCTCGGGCGGCGCCGCGGTAAACCGAAACGGAGATATCTAACTGTTGGACGAGGTCTCTGGCGACGGCGTAGCCGGTTTCTACCGGTGTATTACCTGCCACAATGGTGATCATTTCCAGAGTAATTTGCGGTGCGGCAATCGCCAGCGCCAGTGCCAGACCGTCATCGATATTGGCGCCCGGAACACCGTTTCCCGGATCGCAGTCGATAATCACGCGCATGGATTCATTTTCATCTTGTCTCAGGTTGTACTTCATTTCCCTGGCAGCCACACGACTCTCCCACTTGTAAATAAAACTCAAATTCAACGCGGCGAACCTTGCCATCCCAATTTTTCAGCATGTCGACCGCCGCCCGAGCCATTTTGTCGACGGGCTGGCGGACGGCTGTTAAGGAAGGGACGTTGTAAGCCGATTCTTGTGTTGCATTAAAACAGACCAGCGCTACATCTTGGGGAACACGCAGCCCGTGCTCTGCCAGCGCGCGTAAGCAGCCGAGTGCCTGCTGCTCATTAGTGGCGAACAATGCACGCGGAGGATTACCCTGCAACATACGCTTTGCCGCTTCATAGCCTCCAGCCCGCGTATAGTTGGTCGAAAAAATCCAGGCCGGAGTGACAGCGAGCGACGATTCTTCCAGCGCTAACTGCCATCCCCGAATACGATCCTGGGTGTTGAGCATTTCACGCGGGCCACAGATAATGCCGATATCGCGGTAGCCGTGATCGATAAGATGTTTCGTCACCTGCCAGGCCGCCAGCTGTTCATCCACCTGAATAACGCTGACGTTTAATCCAGCATCGACGCGATCTAACATCACGCAGGGGGTGCCGCTTTGCTCAATCAACTCAATATACGGATGCCGGTCAACGCTGGTATAAATCAGACCGTCGACCTGGCGATTGAGCATATTGTTGATCAGTTCACGCTCACGCCCACTGTTGTCGCCAGCATCCCCCAGCAGGAGAACTTTTCCGTCAGCAAACGCTTCGCGCTGCAGGGCGTGTGCCATGGAGGCAATAAACGGGTTTGAGATATCCGGAGCCACAAGCCCATAGGTTTGCGTGCTCCCCGAAGCCAGAGCGCGGGCGATACCATTGGGTCGGTAACCGGTTTTCTTAATCGCCTGCAATACGCGTTGTCGGGTTGCTTCAGCGACGGGGCGTGGACCGTTATTAATAACGTAACTCACGACGGCGACAGATGTTCCCGCCTCTTTTGCGACATCGGAACGTGTTACGCGTTGTGAATGTGATTGGGTCACGAGGCACCTACCTGGTTGAGTTCAGAGCATTCTCTTTTCCGCACAGCATAAGGTGTTGTAACCCAAAAATCTTCGGTAAAGAGCGCACACCCACCGTTCTCTGCGCTCAAATTGCGTCCTCGGGTAAATTGAGATCCCGTCCGCGCGTTTCTGGGGCGAAAAAGGTGGTCACCAGACCAATGGTGGCCATCAATGAGAAGTAGACTGCAATAGGCCACCAGTGTCCGTAGAACGAGAGCAGCGCCGAGGCCACCAGCGGCGCGGTACCGCCCGACATAATCGAGCCCAACTCTTTGGCGAAGGCCATTTTGGTATAGCGGTTAGTTACGCCAAAAAGCTCAACGCCCCAGGCCGCCTGGACACCGAAAATACCCAACGAAGCGAGTCCCATACCGGTAATTATGGTGGGGATAACAATCCACGGTTCACGGGAGTCGAGGAGCATAAAGGCCGGAAATGCGTAAAGGATCAGTAATAAACAAAACCAACGATAGATGATGCGTCTGCCGAAGCGATCGGAAAGCCAACCCGCCAACGGAATAATGGCAAACCCCAGAATAGACGCGATAAATACCGCCACCGTTGGGACCGATTTATCAACCATCAGAACCTTTGCGACATAGCCAATGATAAAGCCCTGAGCGAGGTAGGAAGGGCCATTTTCGCCGATGCGTAAGCCGACCATCATCCAGAACGCACGGGTACGCCGCCAGAAGCTACGAGTGTCGTGCTGTTTCATTTCCTGGCCGCGGAGCAGCGATTTTTCACGTTCAGCTCTGAGAAGCTCTTTTTGGCGTTCAAAGACCGGTGTTTCACGTATATGGCGGCGAATGAACAGCGCCGTCGCGGCGATGAGAATGCTACAGAGGAAAGGAATGCGCCATCCCCAACTGAGCAAAGCATCTTTGTCCATCTGTAATACGATGAGCCAGACCAGAGAAGCCAGTAAGGTGCCGCTGTTGGAACCGAGAGCAATAATGGAAGAGACCAGACCGCGGCGCTTCACGGGGGCGTATTCACCAAGCATCACGGTGCCGCCGGAAAGTTCTGCTCCGGCCCCTAGCCCTTGAGAGAATCGCAGAATAACCAGGCATGCTGGTGCCCATACGCCAATTTGCGCGTAACTGGGAATTAAGCCGATTAACATAGTTGATAATCCCATCAAGCCGATGGTGATCACCATGACAATTTTACGACCGTGCCGGTCGCCTATCCAGCCAAACAGAAGCGCGCCGATGGGGCGAGCAATAAAACCAACGGAATAAGCGGCAAAGCTGGAGAGAAGCGCCATGACAGGGGTGGCTTGTGGGAAAAATACATCGCCAAAGATAATGCCAGCGGCAAGTCCGTAGAGGGCAAAATCGGCATATTCCATTGTCGTGCCTAACCAGCAGGAAAATGTCGCTCGCCAGAATTCCTGGCGCCCTTCGGGTGTTTCCAGACGCTCTTGGGCAGCCTGCTGGCTGTCAGTCAGGGGAACAGAGGATGAATGTGTGTTCATAAGAACTCCTTGAAGTAATCTGTCGACAAAAGTCACAGGTTTTAACTTTTTGAATTCTACTCGCGTAGATATTGTATTTTTCGCATAAATTAATAATTCTACCCGCGTAGAATTAAAAGATAAAAGATTCAAAATTGCGAAAACGATCACTTATAACAGGCGATTGTTACAAAAAATGATGCTCCGGACGCGCTACTCAGAAAAGAGGGCGGTTTTCTGAGACGTTGCGTGGTGGCGATGGAGGGAAGTGGGGTATAATGATGCTCTGTAGGCGGCCAACTGGTGGAGGACATGTGAATATCAGCGATGTGGCAAAAAAAACCGGCTTAACCAGTAAAGCGATCCGCTTTTATGAAGAGAAGGGGCTGGTCACGCCGCCGCTGCGCAGCGATAACGGCTACCGTAGCTACAGCCAACGGCATCTGGATGAACTGACCTTACTGCGCCAGGCGCGGCAGGTTGGGTTTAATCTTGAGGAGTGTCGTGAACTGATCTTTCTGTTTAACGATCCGTCGCGGCATAGTGCCGACGTCAAACGACGGACGCTGGAGAAAGTGGCCGATATCGAGCGGCACATCAGCGAATTGCAAAGTATGCGCAGCCACCTGCTGGCGCTGGCGGAATCCTGCCCCGGCGATGACAGCGCGGATTGCCCGATTATCGACAATCTTTCCGGCTGCTGCCATCGCAAGGCCCAGGCTTAGCCGCGAGGCGTCACGGCGCGGATCCGTAGCGTAATCCCTTCGACGGCCAGCACCTCAATACGGCTGCCGGCGGCAAGGTCTTCATCGGCGATCACCGGCCATGAGCTGTCGCCGATGCGAACATGACCGCGTCCGTTCACCAAAGCATTCTCCAGCATAAAGGTGCGGCCAATCAGCTGATTTCCTCGCTGATTGAGCTGCGCATCGGCGGGCTTCTGTCGCGCCACCTGCCTGCGCAGCCAGTGCGACCACAGCCAGGCTGCCAGCATAGTCAGGGTGGCAAACAGCGTCCCTTGCCACTCCCAGCCGAAAGGTAACATCCAGGTCAACAACCCGGTGATCACGCCAGCGACGCCGCTCCACAGCAGATAGCCGTTGCCGCCCAGCATTTCCGCCGCCAGCAACAGCCCGCCGAGGCTCAGCCAGAAAAGATGCGGGTGGGCAATAATGAGCGCAATCATGATTTTTTCCGTTCGCCGGACCCTTCTTTGATCAATTCACTGATCCCGGCAATCGAGCCCATCAGGCTGCTGGCATCAAGCGGCATCATCACCACTTTGCTGTTATCGGCGGAACCAATTTTCTGCAGCGCATCGGTATATTTCTGGGCAACGAAGTAGTTAATGGCCTGGATATCCCCGGAGGCAATCGCCGATGAGACCATCTGCGTCGCGCGGGCTTCCGCTTCGGCGGAACGTTCGCGGGCCTCGGCCTGCAAGAAGGCCGACTGGCGTTCACCTTCCGCCTTAAGGATCTGCGACTGTTTTTCCCCTTCGGCTTTAAGGATTTCCGCCTGGCGTATCCCTTCGGCTTCAAGAATGTAGGCACGTTTGGTACGCTCGGCCTTCATCTGGGCGTTCATGGAGGAGATAAGCTCCGCCGGCGGGCGCACGTCGCGAATTTCGACGCGGGTAATCTTCACGCCCCACGGGTTGGTGGCTTCATCGACAATATGCAGCAGGCGGGTGTTGATGCTGTCGCGCTGGGAGAGCATTTCGTCGAGCTCCATCGAACCGAGGACCGTACGAATGTTGGTCATCGCCAGGTTGATGATGGCGAGCTGCAAATTACTGACCTCATAGGCCGCTTTTGGCGCGTCAATAACCTGAATAAAACAGACGGCATCGATAGTGACGTTGGCGTTATCGCGGGAAATAACCTCCTGCGAGGGAATATCCAGCACCTGTTCCATCATATTAATTTTACGGCCGATGCGGTCCATAAACGGCACCACCAGACTCATGCCTGGCTGTAGCGTCATGGTATAGCGGCCGAAACGCTCGACGGTCCACTGGTAGCCCTGCGGGACAATTTTTACGCCGGCGATCACAATAACCAGTGCGACAAAAATGAGGACTGGGATAAAAATCAGCATCAAAAACCTCCTGTTTTATAGCCTGATGACGCGCCGGGAAAAAAAGCGCATGTTTAAACTGAGTATATCTTTCTCCTCATCCTGGTGAAAGAAAAGTGGAGTAAACTACCAGAGTTTTGCAAACTTAAGTGGATCAATAATGACGGACAATAACGCTATTTTGCGTCTTGAAAATGTGGGTTTTCGCAGCGATGAGACGATCATCCTGAATAATATCAATCTTCAGCTTCGGGCGGGCGAATTTACGCTGATCACCGGACCTTCCGGCTGTGGAAAAAGTACGTTGCTAAAAATTATCGCGTCGTTACTTAGCCCAACGTCGGGGCACCTTTTTTTTAAGGACCGGGATATTACGACGCTCTCTCCGGAAACTTACCGCCAGCAGGTCTCTTATTGCGCCCAGACCCCGGCGCTGTTTGGCGACTCGGTGTATGACAATCTCATATTCCCCTGGCAGATCCGTCAGCAGCAACCGGACCCTGCGGCGCTGATCGCTGATTTACAGCGCTTCGATCTTGCCGCGAATACGCTAGAAAAATCGATCCACGAGCTTTCCGGCGGTGAAAAACAGCGCGTGTCGTTAATCCGTAATCTGCAGTTTCTGCCGCAGATTTTACTGCTGGATGAGGTGACCAGCGCGCTGGATGAAAACAATAAACGCAACGTCAACGATATTATTCATGGTTATGTGAAGGAAAAAAATATGGCGGTGCTGTGGGTCACCCACGATAGCAATGAGATTGCCCATGCCGATGAAGTGATAACCTTGCAGCCGGCGGCGGGTAATGTTCAGGAGGTGAGCCATGAACGGGCATAATATTACCAATGAGTCGCTGGCGCTTTCGATGGTTCTGGTGTTGATCGCTATTATCGTGAGCTATCGGGAAAAGCTGGCGCTGGAAAAAGATATTATCTGGAGCGTGTGTCGGGCGGTGGTCCAGCTGATTATTGTCGGCTACGTTCTGAAATATATTTTTAATGTTAACCACGTACTGCTGACGTTGTTAATGGTGTTGTTTATTTGCTTTAACGCGGCGTGGAATGCGCAAAAGCGCAGTAAATATATTGATAAGGCCTTTATATCGTCATTTATTGCGATTACCACCGGCGCCGGGCTGACGCTGGCGGTGCTGGTCTTTTCGGGGTCGATTACGTTTGTGCCGATGCAGGTGATCCCCATCGCCGGCATGGTGGCCGGCAACGCGATGGTGGCGGTCGGGCTGTGCTACAACAATATGGGCCAGCGCTTTAGCAGCGAGCAGCAGCAAATTCAGGAGAAGCTCAGCCTTGGTGCCACGCCGAAAATGGCGGCGGCAGGGCTAATTCGCGACAGCATTCGCGCCTCGTTGATACCGACGATAGATTCGGCCAAAACGGTTGGGCTGGTGAGTTTGCCCGGCATGATGTCGGGGTTGATTTTTGCCGGGATCGACCCGGTGAAGGCGATTAAGTATCAGATTATGGTGACGTTTATGCTGCTGTCGACCGCCAGTCTGTCGACGATTATCGCCGGGTATCTGACCTACCGGAAGTTCTTCAACGCTCGCCATCAGCTGGTGGTGACGCAGTTGAAAAAAAGTGCATAAGTTACAGCCCCGGAGGCGGTGCCGGGCTACAGGGTAAGATCCGTAGCCCGGTCAGCGAAGCGCCACCGGGAAGACGTGCGGGGCGTGACGATCAGTACAGCAGGGAATAGAGCTGACGACGGTACTTCGCGGCTAACGCGTCGCCGGTACCCAGCGCGGCAAGGATCTCCTGCAGCATTTTACGAACCTGGCCGTCACCGGCGTCCAAATCTTTCTGCAGATGGCTGAACAGCAGCGCCAGCGCTTCGTCGTTACGACCGACCTGATGCAGCTGCAGTGCCAGTTGGGCCGCCAGGGACGCATCATCGGGATTCTGTTCAACCTGCTGTTGCAGCTGCTGAATTTCCGGGGTGTCCGCGGCCTGTTTCAGTAGTTCAATCTGCGCGACCAGCCCCTGGAAACGGGTGTCCTGATCCTGCATCGGCACGGTTTTCAGCACCGCTTCGGCTTCGTCAGAGCGCTGTAGCTCGATCAGCGTTTCCGCCAGCAGCAGGCCAATCTGGCTATCCTGATTTGACAGCTGCCACGCGTCTTTCAACAGCGGCAGTGCTTCCAGATATTTCTCTTCCTGCATCAGCGCCAGCGCCTGCTGGGCTTTGAGTTCTTCTTCACGCGGCAGGACTTTATCCAGCAGCGCGCGGATGGCCGATTCCGGCTGCGGGCCTTCGAAGCCGTCAACCGGCTGGCCGTTCTGGAACAGGTAAACCGTCGGGATGGAGCGCAGGCCAAACTGAGAGGCGAGCATCTGCTCGGCGTCGCAGTCCACCTTCGCCAGGGTAAACTGACCGTTATATTGCGCGGCCAGTCCTTCCAGAACCGGCGTCAGCTGCTCGCAGTGCTGGCTGCGTGCTGACCAGAAATAAAACAGTACCGGCGCAGTCGTGGATTGTTCCAGCGTCTGGTGCAGGTTAGCTTCGGTGATATTGATAACATTCTGTACTGACATGAGCGCATCTCTTTAGTCGATTTTGGGTATACCCTTCATCCTTCAAGCTGCCTGGGTGTTGGCTGCACCCGTTCACCCCAGTCACTTACCTGTGTAAGCTCCTGGGGATTTACGGCTTTGCCGCCTACAAGCAACTCGAATTATTTTGGGTATATACATGGGGGCGGCAGCCGGAGCTTCAACTCAGCCCTGAATAATTTTGTCCATCATCCGCGTGGGCAGCAGACGCTTAAGCAGCGTCACCGCGTGGGTCACCATGGTGACCGGGTAGCGCAATTTTGGTCTCTCGCTGGTGAAAGCATGGCGCACTTTTTCCACTACCGCTTCCGGGCCGAGGGTAAAGCGTGCGGCGATACCCGGGTTTTCCACCGGCTTGTCGCGTTGGGTCTGGTTCACGTTCGTGGTAAAACGGGTGCTGATGGGGCCGGGCTCAATCAGGCTGACCTTAATGCCGCTGTAGCGCAGTTCCATGCGTAGCGCATCGGACCAGGCTTCCAGCGCATATTTGCTGGCCGCGTAGGCACCGCGACCGGGGCTGGAGATGATCCCCATCACCGAGGAAGTCATAACAATGCGCCCCTCGCCGTGTGGCTCCATGGCCGGCAGCAGCAGCATCGTCAGCTGATGGGCACCAAAAAAGTTGGCGGAAAACTGCGCTTCCATCTGCTGACGGCTGATGGTGGCGAGCGGGCCATATACCCCGTATCCGGCGTTGTTAAACAGGCCGTACAGACGGTTGTTGGTCAGGGCGATGACCTCTTCGGCGGCGCGCTCCACGCTCTGGGGATCGTCGAGGTCCAGCAGCACACCGGTCAGCCCGAGGGTCTGCATGTGCGCCACGTCTTCCGCTTTGCGGCAGGCGGCCAGCACGTTAAAGCCCTGACGTTTTAAATCGAGCGCGCTTTCAAGACCAATACCGCTGGAACAGCCGGTAACTAAAACCGATTTTTGCATAACTTTACCTGCAAGCGACGCCTGAGGATCAGGAGTCATGATTAACTAAGGGAGCCAACCGGGTTGCCATCCAGTCGGCAATAAAAGGCTGGGCATCACGATTAGGGTGGATCCCGTCATCCTGCATCCATTGTGGTTTCAGATAGACCTCCTCCATAAAAAAGGGCAGCAGAGGAATATCAAACTCTTTGGCCAGGGCCGGATAGATAGCGCCAAAGGCTTCATTATACCGACGGCCATAGTTCGCGGGCAGGCGAATTTGCATCAGCAGCGGCCGGGCGTTGGCGGCTTTGATATCCTGGATAACGGTACGCAAAGTTTGCTCGGTTTGCTGCGGCGGGAAACCGCGCAATCCGTCGTTGCCGCCTAGTTCGACCAGCACCCAGCGTGGTTGATGCTGTTTGAGCAGCGCGGGCAGTCTTGCCAGCCCTTGCTGCGACGTGTCGCCGCTGATGCTGGCGTTGATCACCGGCGTTTTGTCCTGCCACTTGTCATTGAGCAGCGCAGGCCATGCGGCGGTGGCCGCCATCCGATAGCCAGCGCTAAGGCTATCGCCAAGCACTAATAGCTTCTCTGCCGCCGTGGCGCGGCAGACAAAAAAAATCAAAAACAGGAAAGGCAAATGCCAGCGGAAAACATACTTGAAGTTCATCATCTTAAGAAGTCCGTCGGTCAGGGAGAGCATCAGCTTTCCATCCTTACCGGAGTTGAGCTGGTTGTCAAACCGGCGCAGACCATCGCCCTGATTGGCGAGTCGGGTTCCGGTAAATCAACGCTGCTGGCCATTCTTGCCGGGCTGGACGATGGCAGCAGCGGTGAAGTCTCCTTATTGGGGCAGCCGCTGCATACTATGGATGAAGAGGCGAGGGCGCGCCTGCGCGCGAAGCATGTCGGCTTTGTCTTCCAATCGTTTATGCTGATCCCAACCCTTAACGCCCTCGAAAACGTTGAACTGCCGGCACTGCTGCGCGGTGAGACCGACAACCAGAGCCGGGGCAGCGCCCAGGCGTTGCTGGAGCAGTTGGGGCTGGGCAAACGCCTTCACCATCTTCCGGCGCAGCTCTCTGGTGGCGAGCAGCAGCGGGTCGCGCTGGCCCGTGCCTTTAACGGTCGCCCGGCCCTGCTGTTTGCCGACGAACCGACCGGTAACCTTGACCGCCATACCGGCGACAAAATTGCCGATCTGCTGTTCTCCCTCAATCGCGAACACGGCACCACGCTTATCCTGGTGACCCACGATCCGCTGCTGGCGGCCCGTTGCGATCGACGCCTGCGGCTGGTGGATGGCCAGTTACAGGAGGAAGCATGATTGCCCGCTGGTTCTGGCGCGAATGGCGTTCGCCTTCGCTGCTGATCGTCTGGCTGGCGTTAAGCCTGGCGGTGGCTTGCGTGCTGGCGCTGGGGTCGATAAGCGACAGGATGGAAAAGGGGCTCAGTCAGCAAAGCCGCGAATTTATGGCCGGGGACCGCACGCTACGTAGTTCACGTGAAGTGCCCGCAGCATGGATTGACGAGGCGCGTCGGATCGGCCTGACCGTCGGCGAGCAGCTCAATTTCGCCACCATGACCTTTGCCGGCAACACGCCGCAGCTGGCAGATGTGAAGGCGGTGGACGATACCTATCCGCTTTACGGCAAGCTGGATACCCAGCCGGCGGGCCTGAAACCGCAGGCCGGCAGCGTGCTGCTGGCGCCGCGTCTGATGGCGCTGCTGAATCTCAAAACCGGCGATACCATCGATGTGGGTGACGCCACGCTGCGGATTGCCGGCGAGGTCATTCAGGAGCCGGATGCCGGGTTTAACCCCTTCCAGATGGCTCCCCGGCTGATGATGAATACCGCCGACGTGGCGAAAACCGGGGCCGTGCAGCCCGGCAGTCGCGTCTCGTGGCGCTATAAGTTTGCCGGGAGCGCGCCGCAGCTGGCGGATTACGAACAGTGGCTGCTGCCAAAACTGGGGCCGGAACACCGCTGGATTGGCCTCGAACAGGATGACAGCGCTTTAGGCAAATCGCTGGAGCGCTCGCAGCAATTTTTGCTGCTGTCGGCACTGCTGACGTTGCTGCTGGCGATTGCCGCGGTGGCGGTGGCCATGAGCCACTACTGCCGCAGCCGTTACGACCTGGTGGCGATCCTCAAAACCCTTGGCGCCGGGCGAGCGCAGCTGCGTAAGCTGATCGTCGGCCAGTGGCTGATGCTGCTGGCGCTGGCGGTGATTACCGGCGGTGCGCTGGGGGTAGGGCTGGAGCAAATCTTGCTGGTGATGCTAAAACCAGTACTGCCGGCTGCACTGCCGCCGGCCAGCGGCTGGCCGTGGCTGTGGGCCATCGGCGCGATGGTGGTGATTTCGCTGCTGGTGGGGCTGCGCCCGTATCGGCTGCTGCTGGCCACCCTGCCGCTGCGAGTATTGCGCCAGGATGTGGTCGCCAACGTCTGGCCGCTGAAGCGCTATATTCCGCTGGTCTGCGTGATTGTGGTGATCCTGCTGGCGTGGCTAATGGGCGGCAGTCCGTTGCTGTGGGCGGTTCTGGCGGGAGCGGTGGTGCTGGCGCTGCTGTGCGGCCTGCTGGGCTGGGGGCTGCTGTGGCTGCTGAAGCGGGTAACGTTGAAGGCGCTGCCGTTACGCCTGGCGGTGAACCGTCTGCTGCGCCAGCCGTGGTCGACCCTGAGCCAGCTGGCGGCGTTCTCGCTGTCGTTTATGTTATTAGCGCTGCTGCTGGTGCTGCGCGGCGATCTACTGGATCGCTGGCAGCAGCAGCTGCCGCCGGAAAGCCCTAACTACTTCCTGATCAACATCGCGCCGGAGCAGGTCTACCCGGTGAAAGCGTTCCTTGCCGGACATCATGTGACGGCCACCGAGTTTTATCCGATTGTACGCGCCCGCCTCACGCAAATTAACGGTCAGTCGGCAGAGGGCAATAAAGACGAAGCGCTGAACCGCGAGCTGAATCTCACCTGGCGCAGCGAGCGGCCGGACCATAACCCACTGGTGGCCGGTACCTGGCCGCCAAAAGCCGGGGAAGTGTCGATTGAAGAGGGGCTGGCGCAGCGGCTGGGCGTGAAGCTCGGCGACAGCGTGACCTTTACCGGCGATACCCAGGATTTCAGCGCCAGGGTAACCAGCGTGCGGAAGGTGGACTGGGAGAGCCTGCGGCCAAACTTCTTCTTTATTTTCCCGCCCGCAGCGCTCGATGGTCAACCGCAGAGCTGGCTGACCAGCTTTCGTTGGGATAACGGCACGACGCTGTTGACCCAGCTTAACCGCGAATTCCCGACCGTCAGCCTGCTGGATATTGGCGCTATTTTGCGTCAGGTGGGCCAGGTGCTGACTCAGGTCAGCCGGGCGCTGGAGGTGATGGTGGTGCTGGTTACCGCCTGCGGCATTCTGTTGCTGCTGGCACAGGTGCAGGTGGGCCTGCGCCAGCGCTATCAGGAGCTGGTGGTCTGGCGGACGTTGGGGGCCGGGAAAACCCTGCTGCGAACCACCTTATGGGCGGAGTTCGCGTTGCTGGGGGTGGTCTCCGGAATTGTCGCCGCCATCGGCGCGGAGGTCGCGCTGGCGATGTTGCAAACGAAGGTGTTTGATTTCCCGTGGACCCCTGACTGGCGGCTGTGGGTAATGCTGCCGCTGTGCGGGGCCTTCCTGCTCTCGCTGTGCGGCGGCTGGCTGGGCTTACGCCTGTTAAAAGGCAAGGCGTTGTTCCGCCAGTTCAGCCACTAATTTCGTGACAGTTTGATGATGCGCCGGCAGAAATGCTGGCGCATTTTTTTTAAGGGCATAAAATGATAAGTGACTGATTTTTAACAGCACTAAACATTAAAAACCCGACAACACGTCATGCCAATTCGCGGTTAATATTCAGCTTGAAACTATAAGGTTGCTTATTACTCAAGGAAAAAGCATGGCACATAAAATAAAAACGCTGGCGATAACGATCGGCGCAACACTGGCGTTAACTTCTTTTGCATCCCAGGCCGAAATTACGCTGCTGAAGCAGGACCCGCAGGCCGGCGATCCGCTGAGCCGCCTGAACTTTACCGTCGGCGGTAGTATTCGTCCGCAGTTCAACATGATGTCTGGCGACGGTGACAAGGGATCCTATAAACGAAACGGCTTTGATGGCGGGACACGTTTTCGCTTCGCTGCTGACTACTATCTGTTTGATGATATTAGCTGGATCAGCTATTACGAGCTGGGGGTGAATATTCCGGCGCTGTTTGACTGGGATAACCACTACGCGGAAGGCGCCAATGACACCTCACGCCGTATGCTCTATACCGGGCTGAAGAGCGATACCTGGGGGACCTTAACCTACGGCCAGCAAAACAGCATTTATTATGATGTGGTTGGGGCGAAAACCGATATCTGGGATTACGACATGGTGGCCCAGGCGCCGGGGAACGGGATCAACGGCGATTACGATGGCTCCTACCGTTCGCGCAATATGCTGAAGTACAAGAAAAGCGCGGGCGATGTCGATCTCTATGCCTCTTATCTGTTTGAAGATAATGAATATCTGCCGGGAAATGGCCTGCGCTATAAGCGTAAAGGCGGCGGTTCGGTGGGCGTGGATTATCACATCACCAAGGACCTGACCTGGGGTACCGCGTGGAACTACACTCGCGCCGAGATGCGTGACCCGTCAACCTCGGACAACAAAACCTATGACCAGAATATCCTCGGTACCGCGCTGAGCTGGAAACCGGATAACTGGACCTTCTCCTTCGGCGGCGGCTGGTATCAGAACTTTATGACCACCAAGAAAACCGACGTTTATGATTATTTCGCCGGGGATGCCTGGGGGATTGAGTATTTCGCCGGTTATACCATTCCGGTTGGTCAGTACGCGGTGAAAACCATTCAGCCGTACTTTATGGGTGACCGCCTGGAATACGTCAACGGCCGCAACTATCAGCGCATTGATAACGGTCTGGGGATCAGCGTCCAGCTGGATTATGGCTTCCGCGTCGATTACGAACACGTCTTTACGTCCAGCACCGACAACCTGGGAGATATGAACCTGGTGCGTCTACGCTACGACTTCTAAGTCACCCTCTATCCCGGCTGGCGCTGCGCTCAGCCGGGATGCCGGTTTATGCTAGTTATCCAGCCAGGCGGCGACCTCGTGCCAGCTGCCGCGGAAGATAATGTTGCTCGCTTTTTTACTCAGCTGATAGCGATACATCGGATCGTAATACTCGTTCAGCAGCGGAACCAGCCAGGCGAAATGGGCGTCGGTGCTGGCGCTGCGTAACTGCTCCGCCAGCGCCCCGTCGAGCAGGGCGGTAAGCTGGGCAAAACGCTGCAGCCCCAGGCGGCGGCGAATGGCAAACAGACCGTGATGCAGATATTCACTGTATTCCTGCCAGCCTTGCTCCTCTCCATATGCCGCCATAAAGTCACGGTGCATACGGTCAAAATACTCTTCCCGCAGGCGCTCCAGGCGGATATCAAACGGGTCTTCCACTACCGCCAGCGGCGATTGCGCCATCCGGTTACGCATACACTCCGGCAGATGGTTGGCACCAATCATATGGCCTTCATCTTCCAGCACCCACCGACGATGCTGTTCGGCCTTTTTCAGCATCTCGACGGCCAGGTGATTTTCAAAGGTGGCCTGAGCGTACTGCTTGCGCAGGGTACGGCCGAAGGATGAACCGCGATGATGGGCGAGGCCTTCGAGGTCGATGCCGTCGGGCCGGGAGCAAACCAGCTGGGTCTTGCCGTTGCCGGTGCAGCCGCCGATCAACACGATCGGGCGCTGGACCAGTTCTTCGGTGGACTGGATCGCGGCCTGGCGCAGCGCTTTGTAGCCGCCGACAATCAGCGGGTAGTCAATCCCGGCGTCGCGCAACCATTGCTGCACGATGTGCGAGCGCTGGCCGCCGCGGGCGCAGCACAGATAGCCTTGCGGATAACGCAAGCAGGCTTCACGCCAGGCGGCGAGGCGGCTTTCCCGAATCTCGCCATGAACCAACTGATGGCCCAGCGCCAGCGCGGCATCCGCCCCCTGACGTTTATAGCAGGTGCCGACGGCGGCGCGTTCTTCGTCGTTCATCAGCGGCAGGTTAAGCGCCGCAGGCAGCGCGCTTTGCTGGAACTCTACCGGGGCGCGGACGTCAATGAGTGGCGTATCCGCCGTGAGAATGGCGCGGTAATCCGTCCCATTTTTCATGGGTCATCCTTTTGAAGTCAAAACTGAAAGCATTTTTAAAGCAAGGAGGGGATTCTACGCGCCAGATGGCATGCCGGGGAAGGGTGAAGATCAATTCCCCGGCAAATAGCCGTTATCATCCGGGCGGCAGAGGCGTAGCCTGCATTAGCCGCCCGAACGGCTCAGGAGAGCGAGGTGAGCTGAGACTGCGCCCAGAAGATGCCGCTTGCATACTCCGGCGGCAGGATCGGTTTCAGGGCTTCCAGGGTGGCGCTCAGGCGATCGGTGTCGCTGTCGGTCAGGTTCAGGTGCCCGACTTTGCGGCCCGGACGCACTTCTTTGTCGTACCAGTGCAGATGTACCAGCGGCAGCTTCAGCCAGTCGTAGTTCAGCTCGGTCCCGATCAGGTTGATCATCACTGAAGGGCTGTTCACCACCGGCGGCGGCAGCGGCAGGTCGGTAATAGCCCGAAGATGCAGCTCGAACTGGCTGATAGACGCGCCGTTCTGCGTCCAGTGGCCGCTGTTGTGCACGCGCGGCGCCAGCTCGTTAATCAGCAGGCCTTCGGCGGTGACAAAGCATTCCATCGCCATCACACCCACGTAGTTCAGTTCGTTCATGATGGCGGTGAGCATACTTTCCGCCTGGTCCTGCTGGCGGGCATTCGCCTGCGGGAAGGCCACGCTGGTGCGCAGAATGCCATCCTGATGCAGGTTGCGGGTCAGCGGGTAAAACACCGTGCTGCCATCGTGAGCGCGGGCGCCCACCAGCGACACTTCGCCAGAAAAGTTGATGCCCTGTTCAACGATGCATTCACCGTAGTTTTCGTCCGGCAGCTGCGCGATGTCGTCTGCACGCAGGCGCCATTGCCCACGTCCGTCGTAACCGCCGACGCGACGTTTCACAATAGCCAGTTCGCCAAGACGCGCAAATACCGCCGGCCATTCATTTTTATCCGCCAGCAGTTGCCACGGTGCGGTGGCCAGCCCCAGCTTATCAAACAGCTGTTTTTGCGTCAGACGGTCGGCGATGATCGGGAAGACGTCGCGGTTAACAAACGCCGGGTGGCGTGCCAGCTCGCGGGTCAGCGCCGTTTCCGGCCAGCGTTCGATTTCAGCGGTGATCACGCTCTGCTGAAACGGCACCGCTTCAGGGTCGGCTTCGAGGCCGACCGGCCAGACGGCGATACCCAGCGGCTCACCGGCCTGGCGCAGCATGCGCCCTAACTGACCGTTGCCGAGGATGCAAACCTGCTTCATGCCGCACCCCGCGGGTCTGGGTTTTCGAGGACTTCATCGGTCTGGGCCTGGCGCCAGGCGCTCAGGTGCTGATGCAGCTCCGCATCGTGCTGTGCCAGAATCTGCGCGGCCAGCAGGGCGGCATTGGCAGCACCGGCTTTGCCGATGGCAAGCGTACCAACCGGGATCCCGCGCGGCATCTGAACAATAGAGTAGAGGCTGTCGACGCCGCTTAACGCCGCGCTCTGTACCGGGACGCCTAATACCGGCACCAGGGTTTTCGCCGCAATCATGCCCGGCAGATGCGCCGCGCCGCCCGCTCCGGCAATAATCACCTGATAGCCGTTGCTTTCCGCGCCTTCGGCGAAGCTGAACAGTTTATCGGGCGTCCGGTGTGCGGAGACCACTTCAACATGGTACGGAACGTTCAGGGCATCAAGGATTTCTGCGGTAAACTGCATGGTAGCCCAGTCGCTTTTGGACCCCATCACGATGGCGATACGCGCCGAATTATTGCGGGAAGACATGCGTCTTAAAACTCCTGTGGGTGTGCTTCACACTGCTTTAGAGGCCACAGAGAATAACATGATCTTTCGGTAAGGAAAACGGTTGCGTCACCTGAGAAGCGGTGAAAATGCGGCGGAAATTAAAACGGGAACGGGATCAGTTCGACGTCGTCTTGAGTGACTTTGACCATCGAGCCTTCGCTGTGCCAGGCGCCGAGGACAACGCGAAACGCCGGCTGGCCGTTGGCATCTAACGTATGGATCGCCGGGCGGTGAGTATGCCCGTGAATCAGCCACTGTACCCGATGGCGCTGCAGGGTATCGACCACGGCCTGCGGGTTAACGTCCATTATCTCCAGCGATTTGCTGCTGTTGGCGGCTTTGCTGTCGGCGCGCATTCTGGCGGCGATGCGACGACGAATAAACAGCGGCAGGGCCAGAAACAGTCGCTGGATCCACGGCGTATGCACTTTGGCACGGAACGCCAGGTAGCCGGCATCGTCGGTGCACAGTGTGTCGCCATGCATAATCAGGACCTGACGACCGTAGAGGTCAAGCACCTCTTCTTCATCCAGCAGCGTCATGCCGCAGGCGCGCGCGAAGCGCTGGCCGACGAGAAAATCGCGATTGCCGTGAATAAAGTAGCAGGGCACCCCGGACTGGGTTAAGGCATTGATCGCTTCAGCGATCTCCTGATGCAGCGGGTTGGGGTCGTCATCGCCGATCCAGGCTTCAAACAGATCGCCAAGAATATACAGCGCATCCGCCTTGCGGGCTTCACCGGCTAAAAAGCGTAGAAAACCGGCGGTGATCGCCGGTTCTTCTGTTTGCAGATGCAAATCCGCAATAAAAAGTGTCGCCACGAATTATTCGCTAACGGTGACGCTTTTGATCACAACATCTTCTTTCGGCACATCCTGATGCATGCCGCTGCGACCGGTCGCAACTGCTTTGATTTTGTCGACTACGTCCATGCCTTCAACCACTTCGGCAAATACGCAGTAGCCCCAACCCTGCAGGTTTTCACCAGAGAAGTTCAGGAAGTCGTTATCAGCCACGTTGATAAAGAACTGTGCCGTAGCGGAGTGCGGCGCCTGAGTACGGGCCATTGCCAGAGTACCACGGGTGTTTTTCAGACCGTTGTTGGCTTCGTTCTGGATCGGGGACTTGGTGTTTTTCTGCTCCATGCCCGGCTCAAAGCCGCCGCCCTGGATCATGAAACCGTTGATAACACGGTGGAAAATGGTGTTGTTGTAGAAACCTTCGCGGCAGTAGTCCAGGAAGTTTTTAACTGTTTCCGGCGCTTTGTCGTCAAAGGTCTTGATTACGATATCGCCATGATTAGTGTGGAAAGTAACCATTTTTGCATCCTGTTCCGGTGATTGTGGTGCTTAAGCCCGTAATTGGGCATGACATAGGGGGCTGTTATAGCATAACCGCAGGGTTCGATCACCTTGCATTGTGTGCTGCTTCGGGGTTGAATTAAGGTTAGAATACGCGACTTATATCCACACACGTCTACACGGAATCTTCGATGTTAAAAATTTTTAATACACTGACGCGCCAAAAAGAAGAGTTTAAACCTATCCATGCCGGGGAAGTGGGCATGTACGTGTGTGGAATTACCGTTTACGATCTCTGTCATATTGGTCATGGCCGTACTTTCGTCTCTTTTGACGTCGTGGCGCGTTATTTGCGTTTTCTTGGCTATCAGCTGAAGTACGTGCGCAACATTACCGATATCGACGACAAAATCATTAAGCGCGCTAATGAGAATGGCGAAAGCTTTGTGGCGCTGGTCGATCGCATGATTGCTGAAATGCACAAGGATTTCGATGCGCTCAATATTCTGCGTCCGGATGTTGAACCGCGCGCCACCCATCATATCCCCGAGATCATTGAGATCACCGAGCAACTGATTGCCCGTGACCATGCCTATGTGGCGGACAACGGCGACGTGATGTTCTCGGTCCCGACCGATCCGAACTACGGCCAGCTGTCACGCCAGGACCTCGACCAGCTGCAGGCCGGTGCCCGCGTTGATGTGGTTGACGTGAAGCGCAACCCGATGGACTTCGTTCTGTGGAAAATGTCGAAAGAGGGCGAGCCGAGCTGGCCTTCCCCGTGGGGCAACGGTCGTCCGGGCTGGCACATCGAATGTTCGGCGATGAACTGCAAGCAGTTGGGTAACCATTTTGATATCCACGGCGGCGGTTCGGATCTGATGTTCCCGCACCACGAGAACGAAATCGCCCAGTCGACCTGCGCGCATGACGGCGAGTACGTTAACTACTGGATGCACTCCGGGATGGTGATGGTTGACCGCGAGAAAATGTCAAAATCGCTGGGTAACTTCTTCACCGTGCGTGATGTGCTGAAGTATTACGACGCCGAGACCATTCGCTACTTCCTGATGTCCGGCCACTATCGTAGCCAGCTGAACTACAGCGAAGAGAACCTCAAGCAGGCACGTTCGGCGCTGGAGCGTCTGTACACCGCGCTGCGTGGAACCGACCCGTCGGTCGCAGCCAGCGGCGGCGAAGCCTTTGAAGCGCGCTTTATCGAGGCGATGGATGACGATTTCAACACCCCGGAAGCCTACTCCGTGTTGTTTGATATGGCGCGTGAAGTGAACCGCCTGAAGACGGAAGATGCCGCGGCGGCGAACGCCCTGGCCGCGCATATGCGCAAGCTCTCCGGCGTGCTGGGGCTGCTGGAGCAGGAGCCAGATCTGTTCCTGCAAAGCGGCGCTCAGGCTGACGACGGTGAAGTGGCGGAAATCGAACAGCTGATCCAGCAGCGTCTGGATGCGCGTAAAGCGAAAGACTGGGCGGCGGCGGATGCGGCGCGCGATCGTCTGAACGAGATGGGGATCGTGCTGGAAGATGGCCCACAGGGTACCACCTGGCGCCGTAAGTAAGCGCTAAAAAAATGCCCGGCAAGCCGGGCATTTTTATTTTTCAGGTTCAGGCGGTTACGGTCACGCTCTGGCCTTCAAAACTCACCGTCTGGCCGGCGACGATTTTGCAGCGTTTGCGGGTTTCTACCGCACCATCTACTTTCACCAGACCTTCGGCAATGGAAATTTTTGCCTGCGCGCCGCTTTCACTCCAGCCTTCCAGCTTCAGTAAATCGCACAGTTCAACGTGTGGGTGTTTGCCCAGAGAAAAGTTTGCCATCTCAGGCCTCCTGTATGTCGTGATATTCTTCGCACGCCTGCAGCGTGTTCTGAATGAGTGTTGCAACGGTCATCGGGCCGACGCCGCCAGGCACTGGGGTAATGTAAGAGGCGCGCTCTGCGGCGTCTTCGAAGACCACGTCCCCGACCACTTTGCCGCTTTCCAGACGGTTGATACCGACGTCAACAACGATAGCGCCTTCTTTGATCCACTCACCCGGAATAAAGCCTGGTTTACCAACGGCGACGATCAGCAGGTCGGCATTTTCGACGTGCTGGCGCAGGTTTTTGGTAAAACGGTGGGTGACGGTGGTGGTGCAGCCCGCCAGCAGCAGCTCCATGCTCATCGGACGACCCACGATGTTTGACGCCCCGATAACCACGGCGTTCAGGCCGTAGGTGTCGATGTTGTAACGCTCAAGCAGGGTAACGATGCCGCGCGGCGTGCACGGGCGCAGACGCGGAGCGCGCTGGCACAGACGACCGACGTTGTAAGGGTGGAAACCGTCGACGTCTTTGTCCGGGGCAATGCGCTCCAGCACTTTGACGTTGTCGATGCCCGCAGGCAGCGGCAGCTGGACCAGAATACCGTCGATGGTGTTGTCGGCATTCAGGGTATCAATAAGCTCCAGTAATTCCGCCTCGCTGGTGGTTTCCGGGAGATCGTATGAGCGGGAGATAAAACCCACTTCTTCACACGCTTTGCGCTTGCTACCGACATAAATCTGCGATGCCGGGTTGCTGCCGACCAGCACGACGGCTAACCCTGGGGCGCGTTTTCCGGCCGCGGTGCGAGCCTTCACTTTTTCCGCAACCTCAGAGCGTACCTGCTGCGCAATCGTTTTACCGTCAATAATTTTTGCTGCCATCAGAGAGAGGATTCCATCTGTATCGTAACGAAAGGGGGATGCGGATATTTTGTCAGAAGCCAGCCCCGCTGTCAGTCCTCGTTTAAGATTTTATCCCTCTTTGACAGAACAGAAGGCTAAAGACACTCTTTTTATCAGGGGTATTTGGCCGATAAATGGCCTGTTTTGACGGTTTATTGTCGAAAATGGCGAAGAAGTGCTGAAAATCGGCGTTGGCTGAACTTTGACCAACCTTTGCAGTATATCCAGGCAAGTTAGCGTTATCGCGGCAGTATGATGGCAAAAGGCATTGACTCACCGAGCGTTGACCGTATAATTCCAGGCGGTTTCACTCCACGAAACCCCCGCATTTTAATGCGCCCTTAGCTCAGCTGGATAGAGCAACGGCCTTCTAAGCCGTAGGTCACAGGTTCGAACCCTGTAGGGCGTACCATTTAATCTCAATGTTATTGCTAATATTTCCCCATCCAGCTTTTCTCCTTGTGTCGTAGTTGTGTCGTTAACATCAAACATCACCGCAATTTCCCCGATCTGCATCCTCAACAACCAACCCTGATAACAACCATCGATGTTGCAGAAAAATCTTAATGAAACCCCCTCTGTGGCATGACTTACATCAACGTCTGCCTTTTTCAGATCGCGGATATTCGCTCGCGGATTAACAGGCCATCAGAGCCGACGTCCACAACTGAAAACACGTTAATGAGGGTTGCATGAAAAAGTTAATCGTTATTGCATCAATGGTGTCGGCGCTGGCCGGTTGCTCAAGTGAAGCCTCCCGGATGGCAAATTGTGAGGCGAAGGGGGTTAGCCGGGATGCGTGCTATATCGCAGAACAGAATCGCCAGGCCGCGATCATGAACGCGGCGGAAAAACAGGCCTTAGAAAATGCCCAGGCCATGTATCCACAGAAAGCGCAGGCAGCCAAAAAATCTGTCGCGTTTACAAAGCACTATGACGGAATGACGATTAAGCGTGACGCGACGGGCATCCTGACGGTGGACGGCAAGCCTGCCGCGCAGGATGAGGTGAATGCAAAAGCGACGACCTATTCCCAGGGGCTGTACACCATCATTGCCTATACGACCGGCAAAGTGGCGGTGATGAAAGAGGGGCAGTTTTTAGGCTACGCAAAATAGGCTCACCTTCTGGTTATTAAACCGCCTGCGGGCGGTTTTTCTCTGGCTGTTCGCGGCAGTTATCATCCATAAATCGTATTGTTTACTCTCCTTGTGTTAGCTGTTGCCCGCCTGACCGCTGTTTTCCGTAAGATGATAAGCTTAAATCAAATTTTTTGTGAACTATCTCAACGAATTACGGAAAGATCATGCTCATGATAAAAATAAGAATGGTCGTGCCAGGGAGGCAACATATGAACACACCTCTTTCCGTTATTCTGTTCATCCTGCTTGCTTTCGCGGCATTGATTGAATTAGGCATTCTTTAGCACGCCGATCTTGCACCAGGCTAGCGAACGCACAGCGCAATCAGCGCTGCCACCGCAGGCAGCGCCTGCACATACAGTATTTTCCGACTGGCGGTCGCGGCACCGAAGATCCCGGCGACAATCACGCAGATCAGAAAGAAAACCTTAAACTCCAGACCCTGCTCTGCGCCCCACAATCCCCACAACAATCCGGCGGCTAAAAAACCGTTGTACAGCCCCTGATTGGCGGCCATCACCCGGGTATCGCGGGCAAAGTCGGCGCTGAGGTTGAAGGCCTTGCGGCCCATTTTGCTCTGCCATAAAAACATCTCGAGAATCAGGATGTAGATATGAATGGCGGCGACGATAAAAATAAGCGTATCGGCTAACACGGCGATCCTTACTCAGTGATGATCATATTGATTGGCTAAAACCCGCTTTTTATCACGCTTTTAACCGTTTATATCAAAGAATAGCCGCAGCACTCTGGCTATGTTGGAAATTCGGCCTGAAGAATGGCTTCAGGGTGCTCACGATATGCTGCAGAGGGGGAATTGAAAAGATGGGGACTACGCCAGTAACACTTTCTTTGGATGGGCAGCAGTCCATCCCCCTGAATACGGTGTCCGGAACGCTGGGGCAGGTAGGTCTCGATGCCCGGGCGCTTGCATCGTCAGGAATGTGCAGCTTCGACCCCGGCTTTAGCAATACCGCCGGGTGTGAGTCGGCCATTTCCTATATTGATACCGAAAACAGCATCCTGCTGCACCGGGGTTATCCGGTCGATCAGCTGGCCCGGCAGTGCGACTTCATTGAGGTCGCCTGTATTATGCTGCAAGGGGAGGCGCCGGATGAGGCGAACTATCAAGCCTTCCGGGAGAAAATTACCCGTCATACGCTGGTCCATGAGCAGATGTCGAAAATGTGCAGCGGATTTCGCCGCGATGCCCATCCGATGGCGCTGATGTGCGCCATGGTGGGGGCGCTGGCGGCGTTCTACCATGATGTGCTGGACGTCGAAAATCCGGACCATCGCGCACTGGCTGCCACCCGCTTGCTGTCCAAAATGCCGACCATCGCGGCAATGAGCTATAAGTTTTCTATCGAACAGCCGGCGGTCTACCCGAGGAACGACCTGGCGTACGCCGGGAATTTCCTGCATATGCTGTTTGCGATCCCGGCGGAAAAATACGTTGTGAATCCGGTGATTGAGCAGGCGATGAACCAGATTCTGGTCCTCCATGCTGATCACGGGCAGTGTGCTTCCACCACCACGGTACGGGCGGCGGGTTCCTCCGGAGCTAACCTGTTTGCCTGCGTGGCGGCCGGTCTGGCCTCCATGTGGGGGCCGATGCACGGCGGCGCCAACGAGGCGAGCATGCAGATGCTGGACGCTATCGAGAGCGTGGACCAGGTGCCGGCGTTCATGAGCAAAGCGAAACGGGACCCGCAAGCCTTCCGTCGCCTGGGCTTTGGTAATTCACGTTACAAACATCTCGATCCGCGGGCCGCGATCCTGCGTGAAACCTGCCATCGGGTGCTGGCGGAGCTGGGAATGTCCGATCAGCTGTTGCAGGTGGCGATGGCCCTTGAAGAGGTGGCGCTGACCGATCCGTACTTTATTGAGAACGGCCTGTCGCCGAGCGTCGATTTCTACACCGCGGTGATCCTGAAAGCGATGGGGCTGCCTTCTTCGATGTTTGTGGTCATTACCGCCGTCGGGCGCACTCTGGGCTGGGTTGCGCACTGGAACGAAATGCACGAAGCGCCGTTGAATATCTACCGTCCGCGGCAGATTTACACCGGGGAAGCCCCCCGGGACTACGTCTCGCGCCGCGCGCAAAAATAGCGTCGGTACGCGTTTGCCACAGTCCTGGCGCCGGTGAGGCTGGCGCCAGGGCCGCAAGGGAATTATCGTGCATCGCGGTGATGAACGGCATCATAGCGCCTATAATTTATAGTGGTAGATGGTCGGTTGGAGGTAAATCGCATGATTACGCACCCGGAAGTTCGGCGCTGGGCATCGGTGATGCTGATGTCGGCGCTGCGCGGAGAGATGTCCCAGGAGGAAATATTGACCCAGGTTCATCGGATTTGTGAGAACCATGGTTCAGCATGCCTTGAAGACGTTATCGATGAAATTTTAATTGAAGCAGGCCGGATTGGATCTGGACACAGTGACGGCACCTTGTATAGGCACTGATATAATACATTGATATTGAAAAGATAACGGTCGCCGTTGTGCGACCGGCGTATGGCATGACCCCGCAAAAACGCCTTTCGATCGGAGATGGTACGCGTCTTGTTTCCGCCATCCTCACCATCTCCTGATTTTTTCTCCCTGTTTCGCTGCGCCATCGGCAGTATGGGTTGTGTGTTTTTTAATCAGCCAGTGCTATGATAAACCACACTCAATCAGCGGGTAAGGTCTATGTCATTCTTTGATAACGCAGTGAAGCGTTTTCGTTCCTCTGCAGGGACGACGGTAAGATGTCCGGAATGCCGACATAAATCACGGCATCCGCTCAGCAAGGTTAAAAACGGTGCCGCCTTGATGTGCCCACGTTGTAAATCGTTATTCGTGGTCACGCCCTGACGGATTGACGCCCGGCCGTTCACGCCGCCCGGGCAGCATGAATGGCTGAATGGCGCTCAGGCGTGCGCGAGGGTGGGGAACATCAGTTTACGGTCTTTGAAAATATTCTCTTTTGCTGAATAGATGAACAGAAAATCATCGATCTCTATCTTGTCATATTCACCCGCCCGGTCTTCCTTCGGGGTAAAACCTAAAATAACCTGCCGGGTCTGATCCGAGGCCAGTTCATTCACGATGGTGGACATCGAACTCGTACTGTCACAGAAAATATCAAAGCACAGCAGCGCATGTTCGCTCTGCATCGCTATCGCCACGGCTTTATTTTTCTCCGAGTAATAGATGCAGTGTTTCATAAACGCTGAACAATAAAACATCAACAACCCGAAGTTATTGTGCGCGGTGAGTTGAGAAAACGGATTGGATTTCTGGTAGTAAGATTTAAGAAGTTCAACATCGCCCGCGTTATCCATATCGAGCTTGTGAAAATCCCCGGCGGTCGGCATAACCGGCAGGGTGTACTGGTATTCATCCGTGCGCTCAAACCCAAATCTTGGATAAAAATCAACGGTGGTGGAGTTGGCAAACAGAAAAATCCCGTCGACGCGGTCCTGCCAGTCCGCCAGAATCTGGTTTATTAACTGGCTGGCTAATCCTTTTTCCCGATGGTCGATGGCGGTCATGACGGTGCCAATCTGAATATAGCGCCTGGGCTGGCCTTGCCACTGCAGGTCAATGATATTGGCGGAGGCATTGGCAATGACTTTATTATTATTGTCGACGAAAGCATAAGGAATATAGGATTCAGTCCAGTAGCCTTGCTTGTACCATGCCTTAAAAGAGAGATCAAAGGTCTTAATGGCTAAGTTAATGAAGCTGTTTCTTAAGACATCATCATGGACAAGCTGCTTAACTAATTTATATTTCATTGGTCTGCATCCCATTCTATATATTTTAAGACCCGACATTGCTACGGCCAAATTAATATCAAAATAATGGCTCATTTAAGCTGTTGAGTATGGACGTTTCCCGGTGTTTGCACAATCGGGACACCCTTAGCGGTGTCTCAGGACGTTGACTCGGTCACAGTACGATGGCGTGGAGGAGGTCAACAGCAAGATGTCGGTGGCGAAAAGTGAATGGTGACACCTCATCAGTCCCCTCTCAATGGCCTAATCACCCGGGAAAAGTTTCACTGGTAAAACTTATTCAGGCGAAAAATTAAATTCTATTAACCTTCACGCATTCCACTTTAACCACGCTTGACAATAAATTTTCTCATTGCTAATAGTTAAGCCACATCTTAAATAATAAACAAAGTTTAATATATGAAACTCAGCGTCGGAAGTTATGACAACAGCACCACCGTAGATAATGAAGCGGAAATACTGGCTGACTTTCAGCGGCGGAGTCAGTTGGCTTATCAACGTTGCGAAAATATCATGACTTTTTCTTATGGTGAAAAGGCGCGGGAGCGTATTGACTGGTTTATTTCTCCGAAAGAGAAAGCGGGAACCATTGTATTTATCCACGGTGGCTACTGGCAATCCTGTAATAAAGAGGATTTTGCCTTTATTACCACCGGCCCGCTGGCGCTGGGTTTCGATGTGATGCTGGCGGAATATTCGTTAGCGCCGCAGGCCACGTTGACGATGATCCACCATCAAATTGGCGCGGCGCTGGATGCCATTGCTCGCCAGCCGGGCGTGGCTGGCCCGGTGTATCTCAGCGGTCACTCTGCCGGTGGGCATCTGGCAGCCTGCTGGCAGGCACATCCGGGCGTGGAGGCGGTGCTGGCGATCAGCGGAATTTTTGAACTCGAACCGCTGCTGACCACCGCGGTGAATCACCAATTACAGCTGACGGCGCAGGAAGTGCGCGAGCTTAGCCCTCTGCGCCATGTGCCGGCACAGGCCGCGCCGCTGACGCTGTTTTACGGGAGTCGCGAGCGACCAGAGCTGATAGCACAGAGTGAATACTATGCCCAACAGCTGTGCCAGCAGGGAAGGTCGATCGGGAAAATGGCAATAGAGAATGCCAATCACTACTCCATCCTTGATGCGCTGTTTGCCACTGATGGCGCACTTTTTAGCGTACTTTGCAATTACAGGAAGCCTTTATGCGAGACGTAATTCAGACCGACCTGCCGGATATCGGCCAGCCCTTTTCCTGGGCGACGCGCGGTGGCGGGATGCTTTTTACTGCACACGGCCCGGTCCGCACCGATGGCACCATCGAAACCGGCGCGGCGGAAAAGCAGATCACATTGACCTTTGATAATCTCGCCCGCACGCTTCAGGCGGCCGGGAGTCATAGCGATAATGTATTACAGGTCATTATTTATCTTACCGATGTTAATGATGTGGCAATGCTGGATGATATTTATCGGCGTTATTTCAATGCACCTTATCCGAACCGTTCTACGGTTATTGTGGATAAATTAGTGGTGCCCGGCATGAAAATAGAGATCACCGTCAGCGCGACGGCCTGAAAACAACAATAAATATTCACCTGCTGGCCATAATTAATTATGGCTAAGGATACCTATGTTCTCAGAAATTAAACTATCGACTCCCGATCCTATTATGTCGCTGATGGAGGCGTATTTGCAGGACCGCCATCCGCGAAAAGTGAATTTAGGCATTGGCTTATATTACGACGAGCGCGGGGCGATTCCGCTGATGGGGGCCGTTCAGCAGGCAGAGCAGCGACTGCTTGCTTTGCAGCAGCCGCACGGTTACCCGCCGATTGAAGGCAGTGCGCGCTTTGCCAGCCAGATCCAGACGTTGTTGTTGGGGCCAGGCGCTGCGCAGCACGCGCTGGCGACGGTACAAACCGTGGGCGGTTCGGGGGCATTGAAGCTGGCGGCAGACCTGCTCGTGCATTTTTTACAACGGAAAGAGATTTGGGTTTCCGACCCGACCTGGGCCAACCATCAGGCCATTTTTTCCGGCGCGGGGCTTCAGGTCAACCATTACCCCTATTTCGACAACCAGAGCGGCGAATTGCGCTTTGCCGAGATGCTGGCGGCCTTGCAGGCGTTGCCCGCCGGGACGGCGGTGCTGTTACATCCGTGCTGCCATAACCCGACCGGCACCGACCTGAACCCCGGCCAGTGGCAGACCCTGCTGACTATGATGCAGACGCAGCGGCTGTTGCCATTCTTCGATATCGCCTATCAGGGCTTTGGCGCCGGGCTGGAGGAGGACTGCTATGCGCTGAGGCTGGCGCTGGAGAGCGATCTGGATTTTATCGTCGCCAACTCGTTTTCGAAAAACATTGCCCTGTACGGCCAGCGAGTCGGGGGACTGACGGTTCGCTGCGCCAGCGCCAGCGAAGCTGCAAATGTGCAGGGGGCGCTCAAAACCCTGATCCGCCGGAGCTACTCCTGCCCACCGACCCACGGTAGCCGCATTGTTGAAACGATATTAGCCGATACGCAACTGTGTCAGCAGTGGCAGGCGGAGCTCACCACCATGCGCGAGCGGATCCAGCAGATGCGCCAGCGTCTGTCCGCCGGGCTGGAGCAGGGTGCCTCTGCGCTGGACTACCGGCGCATCCGCGATCAGCGCGGCATGTTCAGCTATACCGGCCTCAACGAACGCCAGGTCAGCGAACTGCGTGAGCGCTATTCCATTTATCTGGTGGCCCCAGGGCGGATGTGTCTGCCCGGCCTTAATGGTGACAATATTGATTACGTCACCGCCGCGATCCTCGATGTCACCACCGCCCGTCGCTAAGGCAGGAACCGATGAAAGATCGTAAGCGTTTTGATGAGATTGCGCAGCGCCAGGACGGGCTGCAGAAGCAGCTGACCGCCGGGCAGATGTCGATGCTGGCGATTGGCGGTGCGATTGGCACCGGGCTGTTCCTCGGCAGCGCCTATGCGATTCAAATGGCCGGGCCGTCGGTGTTGTTGAGCTACCTGATTGGCGGCGTGATTGCGCTGCTGCTGATGGGCTGTCTGGCGGAAATGACCTCAGAGCATCCGACCCCAGGCTCCTTCGGTGACTATGCCGAGTTTTACCTGAGCCCGCTGTGCGGATTTCTGGTGCGTTACTCCTACTGGTCCTGCGTGGTGCTGGCGGTGGGGACCGAAGTTACCGCGATCGGGATGTATATGCAGTTCTGGTTCCCGGATACGCCGGTCTGGCCGTGGGTGCTGTTGTTCTCTGCCGTGGTTATCGTGATTAATGTCATCGGTGTGAAATGGTTCGGTCAGGTGGAGTATGCGCTCTCGACGGTCAAGGTGCTGGCGATCGTGGCGTTTATCCTGATTGGCCTGGGGATCCTCGCTTTCTCGGCTAACCCGACCTACGGCCTGCACAATTTTACCGCCAGCGGTGGGTTTATGCCGTTTGGGGTGAGCGGCATGTGGTTTGCGACCATTGTCGCTATCTTCAGCTATCTCAGCATCGAAATGATCGCCGTGGCGGCTGGCGAGGCGAAAAACCCGGTAGTGGCGGTGAAGTCGGCGTTTAAAGGGACCATCCTGCGCTTGTTTATCTTCTATATGCTGTCGATCGCGCTGATGCTGGCGATTGTGCCGTGGCGTCAGTCCGGCACCAGCGAAAGCCCCTTCCTGGTAGCGATGAACGTGATTCATCTGCCGTATGCCGGCGGTATTTTTAACTTTATTGTCCTGATTGCGGCGCTCTCGGCGATGAACAGCCAGCTGTATATCACCACCCGCATGATGTTCTCATTGTCGCGGGCCCGCCAGGCACCGGCCGGATTTGGGCGGATCAGCGCGCGTGGGATCCCGGTGAACGCGCTGGCTATCTCGTGCGTCGGGATCATGATCTCCATCGTGCTGAGCGTGCTCTACCCGCAGCAGGCGTTTGCCGCCATGATGTCCATTTCGGTCTATGGCGCCTGTTTCACCTGGCTGATGATCTTTATTACCCATCTGTTCTTCCGTCGTCAGCATCGGCAAACGGCGTTGAAGTTTCGGCTGTGGGGCTATCCCTGGACTCCGCTGCTGGGAGCCTGTCTGATGCTGGCGCTGCTGATCTCCACGGCGTTCACCGATTTCTTCCGCATGACGCTGTGGTTCGGCATTCCGTTTACCGTGCTGCTGATCGGGATCTATTACTATAGCCACCGTTCGCGGATGGTCCTGACGAGCCTGCCCACGGCCGATGCGGATCGGGTGCAGTAAATTCGCCGTTCGCCTCCGTAAGGGGGCGAGCGGATGTTCACGTTGTTGAATGACAACCATAGATAATAAAAAAGATATTTTTATGTGGACTGGCGATATGCTATTTCACGAATGACTGAATAATTTAATTAATAATAAATTTGTTACACACAACAGAGTATCCTGCGCCCGGTTCAGCGATATAATTTTATTATTATTCGCGACGACAATATTGCCATCGATTAAATAAAACCGCCTCCGCTGTGGGATACCCCGCGTGCGCCATGCCATGTTGTCGTCTTCCTTATATTGAATAAGCAGGAATGCCATGTCGCCTTTACCGCAATTTTCACTCTCTTTTTTTCGCCCAAAATACTGGCTGATATGGCTGGGGGCGGGTCTGCTATGGCTGGCGGTGCAGCTGCCTTATCCGCTCATCTACCGCCTGGGCACGGCGATGGGGCGCCTGGCGATGCGCTTTATGAAGCGTCGCGTCAATATTGCCGAGCGCAATTTCGAGCTGTGCTTTCCTGAGATGAGCGCCGCTCAGCGCCATGAGATGGTGCGGCAAAATTTTGAATCCCTGGGGATGGGGCTGATGGAAACGGGCATGGCGTGGTTCTGGCCTGCCAGCCGCATTGCACGCTGGACCGAGACCAGCGGCGTCGAAGAAGTGATTAACCTGCAGCAACAAAAGCAGGGGGTGTTGCTGATCGGCGTGCATTTCTTGACCCTCGAGCTGGGGGCGCGGATGTTCGGCATGCATACGCCGGGCGTTGGCGTATACCGTCCCAACGATAACCCGGTGCTTGACTGGTTACAGACCCGCGGGCGGTTACGCTCAAATAAGACCATGCTGGATCGCAAAAACCTGAAAGGGATGGTGCGGGTTCTGAAAGAGGGGGAGATCCTGTGGTACGCGCCGGACCATGACTATGGCCCGGAAAGCAGCGTGTTCGCGCCATTTTTTGGCGTCGAGCAGGCGGCCACCACGACCGGCACCTGGATTCTGGCTAAAATGTCTAAAGCGGCGATCGTCCCTTTTGTTCCGCGCCGCAAACCTAATGGTGGTGGTTATGAATTGATCTCGTTGACGCCAGAATCTACCCCGCCGCTTGAGAGCGCAGAAAGCACGGCCAGCTGGATGAATAAAATTATTGAGCAGTGCATCCTGATGGCGCCAGAGCAATATATGTGGCTTCATCGGCGTTTTAAAACCTGCCCTGATGGTGTCCCTTCACGCTATTAAGTGGTTGTTCCGGCGTCGAATCTTTTAGCTTATGATGATTCACCTGCATGCAGTCATCATATAAAAAGCAAGAAGGAATGCCACGATGGCAGACAAACACTGGGCGATAACCGAACGCCTGCACAAGACGGTCAAGAACCCGAATATAATTATTCATGGCACCCATAGCTACTACAGCGATTTTTGGGATCGGGGCTTTGAACGTTGCGTCGTGCGTCATCTGCATGACGATAGTGCCAGCGAGGAGTGGGGGCCGCTAGGCCACGTCGATAAGCTCATTATCGGCAATTTTGTCTGCATCGCCGCGGAAGCGGTCATCCTGATGGGCGGCAACAGTACCCACCGGCTCGACTGGATCAGCTTCTATCCGTTTACGGCTTCCGTCAAAGAGGCCTATCAGCCTCGCGGCGATACCGTGCTGAAAGATGGCTGCTGGATTGGCATGCGGGCGATGATTATGCCGGGCATCACGATTGGCGAAGGGGCGGTGGTGGCCGCGGGGGCGGTGGTGACTAAAGATGTCCCGCCTTATACGGTGGTGGGGGGCAACCCGGCCTGCGAGATTAAGCGGCGTTTTCCTGAAGCGGATATCGCGCGACTGTTGAAGCTCCGACTCTATGAATTACCCGAAGAGACGTTACTGCAGCTTCAACCGCTGTTATCCAGCCCGGACATTGGCGCGCTGGAACGCGCGGTGGCACAGTATCGATAACCGCACCTTCTGGTGCTATAACGGCGCTTCCGCGGCGGTATCGATCGGTAATTCTGAACGGTTTCTTGATAAAATAAACAGGAGTTAATCGGTTATTGATTGCGATGTCTGGGTATAAAAACTGGATAAGTTAAATAATTGTAGATTGATATAACGCGTTCAAGGTAATGACCCCTATCATTATTAGGTATGGGAAATGTGCTATCATCGCGCCTTTCCCTCTTCGTTTTGGGCGCTTTTTTATGCAACAACCTGTTGTTCGCGTGGGAGAATGGCTGGTTACCCCCTCCGATAACCAAATTAGCCGGAAGGGGCGTCAGCTTACTCTTGAACCGCGTTTAATCGATCTTTTGGTCTTTTTTGCTCGCCATCCTGATGAAGTTCTCAGCCGGGACGAGCTCATTGATAATGTCTGGACCCGTAACGTGGTGACCAGCCACGTCGTAACACAAAGCATTTCTGAGCTCCGTAAGTCGCTGAAAGATGGGGATGATAGTAGCCCCGAATATATTGCGACGGTACCCAAGCGCGGCTATAAGCTCACTGTACCGGTGATCTGGTGTACGGAAGAAGGGGAAGCCCCCGCGCCGGTTATCTCTCCGCCGACCGCCACCGCCGCTGCCGCCACGGCTGTGGCGAGTGAACCTGCTGCGCCCGTACTCTCTGACGAGGGGCTGCACAGTCAGCCGACGCCGGTTAAATCAGAAAAACGCCGACGCATCACCACCTTTGGCGTCTGGATCCTGTTCCTGCTGGCTCTCGGGACCTGCGTGGCGTTGGTCGCGCTGTCGACGATGGAGTCGCGACCGCCGGTGACCAAAGCCCGCCTGCTGCTGAACCCGCGTGATATCGATATTCACCTGCTGAAAGGCGGCTCCTGTACTAACTGGGCGTCGCAGCACGCCTATGCGGTGGGCTTAGGCAGCCTGGTGGCGACCTCGCTCAACACCTTCTCGACGTTTATGGTGCATGACAAAACCGACTACAACATCAACGAGCCCAGCAGTTCGGGCAAATCGTTGACCATTGAGTTCGTGAACCAGCGCCACTATCGCGCGCAGCAGTGTTTTATGTCCGTGCAGATGGTCGATAACGCCGACGGCTCGATGATGATGGACAAGCGTTATTTCATCACCAGCGATAACCAGCTGGCGATTCAAAACGATCTGTTGAGCAGCCTGTCGGAAGCGCTTAAGCAGCCCTGGTCCGATCGCATGCAGGCGATGCTGAAACAATATCAGCCCTCGCACAGTACGGCGCTGACTCAGTTCTACGAGTCACATCAACTATTAATGAACGGCGATGTTGATTCATTAGGTAAGGCCAGCGCACTGCTTGACGATGTGACCAAAGACTCACCGGAGTTTTGTTATGCCTATGCCGAAAAAACGCTGGTTGATGTTTTACGCCATTCGCAGCAACCGTTGAATAAAGAACAGCTCAACGCGCTGTATGCTGAAATCTCACGGGTCGGCGAGATGCCGGGGATAAAAAACATGGCGGTATTTTATCAAATTAAAACAGTGGATCTCTTAGGTCAGGGGAAAGTCGACGAGGCGTATGAAGCTATTAATACCGGGATCGATCTGGAAATGTCGTGGGTGAATTACGTGCTGTTAGGCAAAGTCTACGAAATGAAAGGAGAGAACCGGGAAGCAGCCGATGCCTATCTGACCGCGTTTAATTTACGTCCTGGTGAAAACACACTGTACTGGATTGAAAATGCGGTATTCCAGACCTCAGTGACCCGCGTCGTGCCGTATCTCGATAACTTCCTCTCTGCAGAATAGGAGCATATCCCATAAGGCGAATATTGTTGCAGCCAGTTTGGACACGGACAGAGCGAAACCACCGGAGCGTACACGAAGTACGTGAGGATGGTGAGCACTGCCCAGGGCCAAAATGGCAAATAAAATAGTCTAATGGGATAAGTTCTAAGTAAACCCTCATCATGCGCAATATTATGAACATGATGAGGTTAAATTTATGTTTCTTCTGAGAGCTTGAGTTGTTATATCTATTGAGCAATAAAATCCCCTCCAATAACACAATTCCAACATCAAACCCCATCTCTAACTAACTGTTTTTAATCAATGTTTATCTTTTTATGATATCAACATGTCATCCTGATATGTTGCCATAAAAATGTCAAAATATCATTTGTCTGATGTTTGTAGTTATTTCACTTTATCTTTAGGACTTTTTACCTATGAATCCTTAATCTGGTTGGCAGTTGGTCGGGTCAATTAAAGGTTCTATATCATGATCTGTACCTCCAAAATAAACTTAGGAGAAAAGCAAACATGAGTTCTGCCAAGAAGATAGGGCTATTTGCCTGTACCGGCGTGGTCGCTGGTAATATGATGGGGAGCGGTATTGCACTATTACCTGCGAACCTTGCCAGCATCGGTGGTATTGCTATCTGGGGTTGGGTTATTTCTATTATTGGGGCAATGTCGCTGGCTTATGTATATGCCCGACTGGCAACCAAAAACCCACAGCAGGGTGGCCCAATTGCCTATGCCGGGGAAATATCTCCCGCGTTCGGTTTCCAGACCGGTGTCCTTTATTATCATGCAAACTGGATTGGTAACCTGGCAATCGGTATTACCGCCGTCTCTTATCTTTCGACCTTCTTCCCGATTCTGAATAACCCGATTCCAGCCGGTATCGCGTGTATTGCGATCGTCTGGATATTTACCTTCGTGAATATGCTCGGCGGTACCTGGGTCAGCCGTTTGACCACTATCGGTCTGGTGCTGGTATTAATTCCGGTGGTGATGACTGCGGTTATCGGCTGGCACTGGTTTGATGCCGCGACCTATCAGGCGAACTGGAACACATCCAGCACCCCGGACAGCCACGCGGTTATCAAAAGTATTCTGCTCTGCCTGTGGGCCTTCGTGGGTGTTGAATCCGCGGCCGTTAGTACCGGTATGGTGAAAAACCCGAAACGTACCGTTCCGCTGGCAACCATGCTCGGCACCGCGATGGCGGGTGTGGTTTATATCGCAGCAACTCAGGTTATCGCCGGTATGTACCCTGCCGCTCAGATGGCAGCTTCCGGTGCACCGTTCGCGATCAGTGCTTCGACTATTCTCGGTGGCTGGGCTGCGCCAGTGGTTTCCGCCTTCACCGCCTTTGCTTGTCTGACCTCTCTTGGTTCCTGGATGATGCTGGTGGGCCAGGCCGGTGTACGTGCCGCTAACGACGGTAACTTCCCGAAAGTGTATGGCGAAGTTGATAACAACGGTATCCCGAAAAAAGGCCTGCTGCTGGCCGCGGTGAAAATGACCGCGCTGATGGTGCTGATCACCCTGATGAACTCCAGCGGTGGTAAAGCCTCTGACCTGTTCGGTGAGCTCACCGGTATCGCCGTACTGCTGACCATGCTGCCTTACTTCTACTCCTGCGTTGACCTGATTCGCTTCGAAGGCATCAACATTCGCAACCTTGTCAGCCTGATCTGTTCCGTACTGGGCTGTGCGTTCTGCTTCATCGCCCTGATGGGTGCAAGCTCCTTCGAACTGGCCGGTACCTTTATCGTCAGCCTGATCATCCTGATGTTCTACGGTCGCAAAATGCACCAGCGTCAGCACGAAAATGACAACACTGACAGCTCTGCCGCCAGCGCACATTAATCAGTAACCCCTTTTCCTGGAGCTCCTTCCTGCACCTGTCATCTCGTGACGGGAGGGGCTCTCCATATCTGGAGATTCGACTATGAACGTTATCGCAATCATGAATCACATGGGCGTCTACTTTAAAGAAGAGCCTATCCGTGAACTGCATCGCGCCCTTGAACGCCTGGACTTCCGTATTGTCTATCCGAACGACCGCGAAGATTTACTGAAGCTGATCGAAAATAACGCCCGCCTGTGCGGCGTGATCTTCGACTGGGATAAGTACAATCTCGAACTGTGCGAAGAAATCAGCAAACTGAACGAATATATGCCGCTGTATGCTTTCGCCAATACCTACTCTACCCTGGACGTCAGCCTTAACGATCTGCGTATGCAGGTGCGCTTCTTCGAATATGCACTGGGCGCCGCCGATGATATCGCTGATAAAATCAAACAGAATACCGATGAGTACATCGACACTATTCTGCCGCCGCTGACCAAAGCGCTGTTCAAATATGTGCGTGAAGGCAAATATACCTTCTGTACTCCTGGCCACATGGGCGGTACCGCTTTCCAGAAAAGCCCGGTAGGCAGCATCTTCTATGACTTCTTCGGTTCTAACACCATGAAGTCCGATATCTCGATTTCAGTTTCTGAACTGGGTTCACTGCTGGATCACAGCGGCCCGCACAAAGAAGCGGAAGAGTACATCGCGCGTGTCTTCAACGCAGAACGCAGCTACATGGTGACCAACGGTACTTCAACCGCGAACAAAATCGTCGGTATGTACTCTGCACCAGCCGGCAGCACCGTGCTGATTGACCGTAACTGCCACAAATCGCTGACCCATCTGATGATGATGAGCGACATTACGCCGATTTACTTCCGTCCGACCCGTAACGCTTACGGCATCCTCGGTGGTATTCCGCAGAGCGAATTCCAGCACGCGACTATCGCTAAACGCGTGAAAGAGACGCCGAACGCTACCTGGCCGGTACACGCCGTTATCACCAACTCCACCTATGATGGTCTGCTGTACAACACCGACTTCATCAAGAAAACGCTGGATGTGAAATCCATCCACTTTGACTCCGCCTGGGTGCCTTACACCAACTTCTCGCCAATCTATGCCGGGAAATGCGGGATGAGCGGTGGCCGTGTTGAAGGGAAAGTGATTTACGAAACCCAGTCCACGCACAAACTGCTGGCGGCCTTCTCTCAGGCTTCGATGATTCACGTAAAAGGTGATGTCAACGAAGAGACCTTCAACGAAGCCTATATGATGCACACCACCACTTCTCCGCATTACGGTGTCGTGGCGTCAACAGAAACCGCTGCCGCAATGATGAAAGGCAACGCCGGTAAACGTCTGATTGATGGCTCTATCGAACGTTCTATCAAGTTCCGTAAAGAGATCAAACGTCTGAAAGGCGAGTCTGAAGGCTGGTTCTTCGATGTCTGGCAGCCGGAACATATCGATGGCCCGGAATGCTGGCCGCTGCGATCCGATAGCGCATGGCACGGTTTCAAAAACATCGATAACGAACACATGTACCTCGACCCGATCAAAGTCACGCTGCTGACTCCGGGGATGAAGAAAGACGGCACCATGGGCGAGTTCGGTATTCCGGCCAGCATCGTGGCGAAATACCTCGACGAACACGGCATCGTGGTTGAGAAAACCGGTCCGTACAACCTGCTGTTCCTGTTCAGCATCGGTATCGACAAAACCAAAGCACTGAGCCTGCTGCGTGCTCTGACCGACTTCAAACGTGCGTTCGACCTGAACCTGCGTGTGAAAAACATGCTGCCGTCACTGTATCGTGAAGATCCAGAGTTCTATGAAAACATGCGTGTTCAGGAACTGGCGCAGAACATTCACAAACTGATCGCGCACCACAACCTGCCGGACCTGATGTTCCGCGCATTCGAAGTGCTGCCGGCCATGGTGGTAACACCGTACGCTGCGTTCCAGAAAGAGCTGCACGGTAAAACTGAAGAAGTGTATCTCGAAGAGATGGTTGGCCGTGTCAATGCCAACATGATCCTGCCGTATCCTCCGGGAGTTCCGCTGGTGATGCCAGGTGAAATGATCACCGAAGAGAGCCGTCCGGTCCTGGAATTCCTGCAGATGCTGTGCGAAATCGGCGCCCACTACCCGGGCTTCGAAACCGACATCCACGGTGCCTATCGTCAGGCGGATGGTCGTTACACCGTTAAAGTGCTGCAAGAAGAAAACAATAAGTAATTGAAGCTCCAGGGGAAGTGGCTTGCCACTTCCCTTTTTTCACGCTGCAGGAGACCTCATGAAAACACCCTCACAACCGCGCGCGATCTATTACATCGTAGCGATCCAAATCTGGGAATACTTCAGCTTTTACGGCATGCGTGCCTTACTCATCCTCTATCTCACCCATCAACTTGGCTTTGATGACAGCCACGCCATCAGTCTGTTCAGTGCTTACGCTTCTCTGGTTTACGTGACCCCCATTCTCGGCGGCTGGCTTGCCGACCGCCTGCTCGGCAATCGCACGGCAGTTATTGCCGGTGCGCTTTTGATGACGCTCGGCCATGTGGTGCTGGGCGTCGAATCCGATGCCACCTGGAGCCTGTACCTCGCGCTGGCGATCATTATCTGCGGCTATGGTCTGTTCAAATCCAACATCAGTTGCCTGCTTGGCGAGATGTACGCCACCGACGATCGTCGACGCGACGGCGGTTTTTCACTGCTGTACGCGGCAGGGAACGTCGGCTCCATCGCGGCGCCAATTGCCTGCGGTCTGACGGCGCAATGGTACGGCTGGCACATCGGCTTTGCGCTGGCGGGGATCGGTATGTTTATCGGGCTGCTGATTTTCCTGAGCGGCCATCGGCATTTCAGCCACACCCGCGGCGTCGATAAACAGGCGCTGTGCGCGGTGAAATTTGTGCTGCCCACCTGGGGCTGGCTGGTGGTGATGCTGTGCGTCGCGCCGGTTTTCTTCACGTTGCTGCTGGAAAACAACTGGTCTGGCTATCTGTTGGCGATCGTCTGCGTGTTTGCCGCCCAGATGGTGGCGCGGATCATGATCTCCTCCCCGGAACACCGCCGGGCGCTGTGGCAAATCGTACTGCTGATGCTGACCGGCACCCTGTTCTGGGTTCTGGCGCAGCAGGGCGGTAGTTCGATCAGCCTGTTTATCGATCGTTTTGTCGATCGTCATCTGTTGAATATTGAAGTGCCGACGGCGTTGTTCCAGTCGGTGAATGCGGTGGCGGTGATGGCCGCAGGGGTGGTGCTGGCATGGCTGATGCGCCCGGAAGGCAGCACCCGCTCGGCGTTTCGCGTCTGGCTGAAGTTTGCTTTTGGTCTGGTGCTGATGGGCTGCGGATTTATGGTGCTGGCCCTCAACGCCCGCCACGGTGCCGCCGATGGGCAGGCCTCAATGGGGCTGATGGTCACCGGGTTGGCGCTGATGGGCTTTGCCGAGCTGTTTATCGACCCGGTGGCGATGGCGCAGATCACCCGTCTGAACATGCCGGGGGTGACCGGCGTGTTGACCGGGATTTATATGCTGGCGACCGGAGCGGTGGCCAACTGGCTGGCGGGGATCGTGGCGCAACAGACCACCGAATCCCAGCTCAGCGAGACGGCGATTACCGCCTGGCAGCATTTCTTCTCGCAAATCGGGGAGTGGACGCTGGGGTGTGTGGCGGTGATTGTCATCCTGGCCTTCGGCGCGGTGTGCAGCGTGGGTAAACGCCGGGTCACCGACGGCGCAAGCCTGTAGACCGGTCAGTGTAGCGCCACCGGGGAAGCCAGGAGGCAAACCGGCGGTTGTCCCGGAGGCGGCGCGTAGCGCCTTGTCCGGGCTACCAATAGCGCAAGCCTGTAGCCCGGTCAGCGTAGCGCCACCGGGGAACCCTGGGAGCAAACCGGCGGTTGTCCCGGAGGCGGCGCGTAGCGCCTTGTCCGGGCTACCAATAGCGCAAGCCCGTAGCCCGGTCAGTGTAGCGTCACCGGGGAATCCTGGGGGCAAACTTGCCGCTGTCCCGGAGGCGGCGCGTAGCGCCTTGTCCGGGCTACCAATAGCGCAAGCCCGTAGCCCGGTCAGCGTAGCGCCACCGGGAGAATCTTGGGGGCAAACTGGCTGTTGTCCCGGAGGCGGCGCGTTGCGCCTTGTCCGGGCTACCAATAGCGCAAGCCCGTAGCCCGGTCAGCGTAGCGCCACCGGGGAAGCCAGAGGGCAAACCGGCGGTTGTCCCGGAGGCGGCGCGTTGCGCCTTGTCCGGGCTACCAATAGCGCAAGCCTGTAGCCCGGTCAGCGTAGCGCCACCGGGGAACAACCCAGGGGGCAAACTTGCCGCTGTCCCGGAGGCGGCGCATTGCGCCTTGTCCGGGTCACCGACGGTGCAAGCTTGCAGCCCGGTCAGCGTAGCGCCACCGGGGGAATCCAGGGGGCAAACAGGCCGTTGTCCCGGAGGCGGCGCGTAGCGCCTTGTCCGGGCTACCAATAGCGCAAGCCTGTAGCCCGGTCAGCGTAGCGCCACCGGGGAAGCCAGGAGGCAAACCGGCGGTTGTCCCGGAGGCGGCGCGTAGCGCCTTGTCCGGGCTACCAATAGTGCTAGCCCGTAGCCCGGTCAGCGTAGCGCCACCGGGGGAATCCTGGGAGCAAACTTACCGCTGTCCCGGAGGCGGCGCGTTGCGCCTTGTCCGGGCTACCAATAGTGCCCGGCGAGGCGCTGGCCGATCTGCGTCTTGCATCATTCATCTGTTAGGAGGAGGATATTCTGGCGAGATGGCGAGCCAGTGAATGAAAAAGCTTTAATTCTGTAATTGCTGAGTGATATCAGCCTTAAGTAAAGCCAGGATCGTAAATATTCTATCGTTCGCTCTTTGGCGGTGACGTCAGAGATCGGCGGCGTACTGGTGCAGAGACCCGCACGCACCAGGCTGCGCCGGATAGTGGCCTGGTTCAATTTATCGAAGCAAGATTGAAAGCAGGGTTATGAGGAACCAACATGTCTGAACAACAAGCACAAAGTGCCGATGAGGCAATTGACCTTAATAATGAACTGAAAACCCGCCGTGAAAAGCTGGCTGCGCTGCGTGAGCAGGGTATCCCGTTCCCGAACGATTTTCGTCGTGACCATACGTCTGACCAACTGCACGCTGAATTCGATGGCAAGGATAACGACGCGCTCACCTCGTTAGATATTGAAGTCTCGGTAGCGGGTCGTATGATGACGCGCCGCATCATGGGGAAAGCCTCCTTTGTTACCTTGCAGGACGTCGGCGGCCGCATCCAGCTGTACGTGGCGCGCGACGATCTGCCGGAAGGCATCTACAACGACCAGTTTAAAAAGTGGGACCTTGGCGACATCATCGCCGCTCGCGGTAAGCTGTTTAAAACCCAGACCGGCGAACTCTCCATTCACTGCACCGAACTGCGCCTGCTGACCAAAGCCCTGCGCCCGCTGCCGGATAAATTCCACGGCCTGCAGGATCAGGAAGTTCGCTATCGTCAGCGCTACCTGGATCTGATCGCCAACGACGAATCGCGTCACACCTTTAAAGTCCGTTCGCAAATTCTCGCGACGATGCGCCAGTTCATGGTCGCCCGCGGCTTTATGGAAGTCGAAACCCCGATGATGCAGGTGATCCCCGGCGGGGCGTCTGCTCGTCCGTTCATCACCCATCACAACGCCCTGGATATGGACATGTACCTGCGTATCGCGCCGGAACTGTACCTGAAACGCCTGGTGGTTGGTGGCTTTGAGCGGGTGTTCGAAATCAACCGTAACTTCCGTAACGAAGGGATCTCCGTTCGCCATAATCCAGAATTCACCATGATGGAACTGTACATGGCGTATGCGGATTACAAAGATCTGATCGAACTGACCGAATCGCTGTTCCGTACGCTGGCACAAACCGTGTTGGGTAAAACGCAGGTGCCTTATGGCGATCAGACCTTCGATTTCGGCAAGCCGTTTGAAAAACTGACCATGCGTGAAGCTATCAAGAAATACCGCCCGGAAACCGAAATGGCGGATCTGGATAACTTCGACGCGGCGAAAGCCATCGCCAAATCCATCGGTATTAATGTTGAGAAGAGCTGGGGCCTGGGCCGTATCGTCACCGAGATCTTTGACGAAGTGGCAGAAGCGCACCTGATTCAACCGACCTTTATTACCGAATACCCGGCAGAAGTTTCTCCGCTGGCGCGTCGTAATGACGTTAATCCGGAAATCACCGACCGCTTTGAATTCTTCATTGGCGGACGTGAAATCGGTAACGGCTTTAGCGAGCTGAACGATGCGGAAGACCAGGCGCAACGTTTCCAGGACCAGGTTAACGCGAAAGCGGCCGGTGACGACGAAGCGATGTTCTACGACGAAGACTACGTGACGGCGCTGGAGTATGGTCTGCCGCCGACCGCGGGTCTGGGGATTGGTATCGACCGTATGGTGATGCTGTTTACCAACAGCCACACCATCCGCGACGTGATCCTGTTCCCGGCGATGCGTCCGCAGAAATAAACTGCTCTGAAAGATCACGCCCCTTGCGCACGCATGGCGAGGGGCGTTTCTGAACATCCCCCACGCATAATCCTGCCATCCTGCGCAAAGTTAACCGGCGTAGGCCACTCCCTGATCCCAGCGGGATTGCCAGTGGGCGATAAACTGCCGGGTCAGCGCCTGCTGATGATGGATAACCACGACGTTTTCGCTGTTCTCCGTTTCGGCGGACGGGGCATAGTTAAACGATCCGCTTTCCACGGTGTCGCCATCGGCAATCATCATCTTGTCATGCTGAATGTGATAATGGCCGTCTACCCGCAGCGCCACACCGCCCTCAACAACATATTGCATCATGGCCTGGCTGGCCTTCACGCGATTGCGTTTTTTATCGACCACGATCTGCACTTTCACCCCGCGGGCCTCGGCAGCCACCAGCGCGCGGGCAATATCCGGCGCCTGAAACGCGTAGGCGATCATCTGGATCGAGGTGTGGGCCTGATTGATGGTTTGCAGCACCAGCGCCCGGGCCGAGCCTTCTGGTGAAAAACCCACTTCAATATCTGGCGCGGCCTGCGCCAGCGCGGGCAGGGCGAGCGCCACGGTCAGGAGGGCGAGCTTAAGCGAAAATCGACGGGACATGGCAGGTTGCCTGCACGAAATAATGACGGAAGCGAGCAGTCTATGCCTCTGCGCCAGCTTTGGGAATCTCACCGTCACGGCGGGGTGAAAATAGTGCCTGACGTTTCAATTAACCACGTAGTTAATGTGAGAAATCTTGTTTGCTTAAATGCCACCTTCCGGGTGCTGACTTATGCGCAATCTGTAACCTGCCTCTCATTTTTTGCTCGTTTATGCAGCAATGTTAGATATCTGTCAAAGTTCTGTTACCAGGCGGTTTTAAAATTTTCATTTCAGTTATTTAATTATAAAAGTTTCATATTTGATGTTAATGAAACAAAACAACTGAATTGAGGCTGTCGACAAATCGCATGGTTAATGAACTGCTGTTTTAATAATTCATTAAAAATCAACTGAATTTAGCAGTAATCATAAACATGAACAAAAACAGGGCTCTCAGAGGTTGTCCCTCTGCTCCTGGCGTCGATCGGCATCAGAAAGCAACATGACGAAATGAATTTTTCATTTTATCTCAATGCACCGGCATATCACCGAACCCCAAGGATCAACTATGAACATCAAGAAAACGATTGTTGCCTCTTTGTTAATCTGTATGTTGCCCGCCGCCGTGATGGCCAAAGACCTTTCCGTAGGCGTCTCGATGGCGCTTTTCGATGATAACTTCCTGACTATTCTGCGTACCGCGATGCAGAAAGAGATGCAGAAAGAGGGCGTGAAATCGCAGGTTGAAGATGCCAAGGGCGATGTCGCGCAGCAGCTTCAGCAGGTGCAGAACTTCATTGGCCAGGGCGTTGACGCGATCATCGTCAACCCGGTCGATACCAACGCGGTGAAACCGATTATCGACCAGGCCACTAAAGCCGGTATTCCGCTGGTGTTCGTTAACCGTCGTCCACAGGTGCCGCTGACCGACAAAATGGCCTACGTCGGCTCCGATTCAGTGCTGGCCGGTCGTCTGCAGATGGAAGCGCTGGCGAAAGCGATGAACGGTAAAGGCAACGTGGCGATTCTGCTGGGAGACCTGGCTAACGAATCTACCCGCGACCGCACCAAAGGGGTGGAAGAGGTGGTCGCGAAATACCCGGATATTAAAATCGTCCAGAAACAGACCGCCAAGTTTATGCGCAACGATGCCGTGGACGTGGTGAGTAACTGGATGACCAGCGGGGAAGATATTCAGGCCATCGCCTCCAACAACGATGAGATGGCGATCGGTGCCCTGCAGGCGCTGGGCAGTAACCCGAACCACATCCTGATTGCCGGCGTCGACGGCACCCCAGACGCATTACAGATGCTGAAAAACGGCAAGATGATCGCCACTATTTTCCAGGACGCGAAAGGGCAGGGCGAAGGCGCGGTGGATGCGGCGGTGAAACTGGCCAACGGCGAGAAAGTCGAAAAAATCATCGATGTGCCTTACCAGCTGATTACCAAAGAGAATATGTCTGACTTCGTCAGCCGTAACCAAAAATAATCGGGCCGGGAACGGCGGTACGGAGGGTGAAGTATGAACGCTTTTGCACTTGAAGCCGAAGGTATCAGCAAGTTCTTTCCCGGCGTGAAGGCGCTCGACAATGTCTCATTACGCGTGCGCCCGGGAACGGTGCACGCGCTGATGGGGGAGAATGGCGCTGGAAAATCCACGTTGATGAAGTGCCTGATCGGGATCTACCGTCCCGATAAAGGCGCGATTCGGGTGAAAGGCGAGCCGGTGCAGTTCCAGGATACGATGGATGCGCTGCGCTCGGGGATCTCGATGATCCACCAGGAGCTGAATCTGGTGCCGCATATGACGGTGGCGGAAAATATCTGGCTGGGCCGGGAGCCGATGAAATACGGCTTTGTCGACCATCGCCAGCTGACCCGCCAGACCCAGGCGCTGCTCAACAAACTGAATATCCGCCTCTCCGCCGATGCGCTGGTGGGCGACCTGAGCATTGCCGCCCAGCAGATGGTGGAGATTGCCAAAGCGGTGTCGTGGAATGCCGATATCGTGATTATGGATGAACCGACATCGGCGCTTACCGAAGGGGAAGTGGCCCACCTGTTCACGATCATTCGTGATTTACGCGAGCAGGGCAAAGCCATTATCTACATCAGCCATAAGATGGACGAGATTTTCACCATCACCGATGAAATTAGCGTCTTTCGCGACGGCGCCTGGGTCAGCAGCAAACAGACGGCGGAATTTACCCGCCAGTCGTTAATTACCCAGATGGTGGGCCGCGAATTAACCCAGCTGTTCCCGAAATTCAACAACACCATTGGCGAGGATGTCCTGACGGTTCGGCATCTGTCGCGCAAAGGGTATTTTGATGACATTAACTTCAGCGTCCGGCGGGGGGAGATCCTCGGCGTGGCGGGGCTGGTCGGTGCCGGGCGCAGCGAGGTGATGGAAAGCCTGTTTGGCATGACCCACTTTGACAGCGGCGACGTGCTGATTGATGGCCTGCCGGTCACGATTAGCTCGCCTTCCGTGGCGATTGAAAAAGGGATGGCGCTGCTGACCGAAGACCGCAAAAAATCCGGGCTGTTCCTGGTGCTCTCGGTGATGGAGAACATGAGCATCGTCAATATGCCGGAATATGTTGGCAAGAGCGGGTTCGTCAAACATATGAAGATGGCGGAAGACTGCATGGAACAGATCCGCCGTCTGAATATTAAAACCCCGACTATGGATCAGATTATTAATAACCTCAGCGGCGGCAACCAGCAGAAGGTCCTGATTGCCCGCTGGCTGTTAGCGCAGCCGAAAATATTAATACTCGATGAACCGACCCGCGGCATTGACGTGGGGGCGAAAGCTGAAATTTATCATCTGATTAGCGAGCTGGCGAACCGCGGTGTCGCCGTCATTATGGTCTCTTCAGAACTCCCGGAAATTCTTGGCATGAGTGACCGCGTGATGGTCATGCACGAAGGGCGGATCACCGGCATCCTCAATAAAGACGAGGCCGATCAGGAAACCATTTTGTCGTTGGCATCCCATTGAGGCGTAGAGAATGAGCAATATGAAATTGACCGCAGCACCGGCAACTGAGCGTCCCTCTTTTCTGGGGAATTTGCGCCATAAACTGCCGAAAGATACCGGAATATTTATCGTCATGGTGGCGATTGCCCTGACCTTTGAAATCGCCGGCTGGTTTGTCCGGGACCAGTCCTTCCTGATGAACACCAACCGACTGATTCTGATTGTTCTGCAGGTGGCGATTATCGGGATTATCGCCGTCGGGGTGACGCAGGTCATCATTACCACCGGGATAGACCTTTCCTCCGGGTCGGTGATTGCCCTTGCGGCCGTGGTGGCGGCCAGCCTGGCGCAGACTTCGGATAGCCTGTCGCCGATGTTTCCCGCGCTGGTGAATCTGCCGGCGGTGATCCCGATTTGCGCCGGGATTGGCGTCGGGCTGCTGTGCGGGTTAACCAACGGTTTTCTGGTCACCCGCACCGGTATTCCGCCGTTTATTGCCACCCTCGGGATGATGGTTTCTGCACGTGGTCTGGCGCAGTACTACACCCAGGGAAACCCGATTAGCTTCCTGTCTGACAGCTTTACCTCGATTGGTCAGGGCGCGATGCCGGTGATTATCTTCTTCGTGATTGCCGCCCTGTTTCACATCGCGCTGAAGCACACCCGCTACGGTAAATATGTGTACGCCATCGGCGGCAACATGACCTCGGCAAAAGTGTCCGGCATCAACGTGAATAAGTATCTGGTGATCGTCTATACCATCGCCGGGGCGCTGTCCGGCCTTGCCGGGGTGGTGCTGGCGGCGCGCGTCAGCAGCGGCCAGTCGAGCATGGGCATGTCCTATGAGCTGGACGCCATTGCCGCGGCGGTGATCGGCGGCAGTAGCCTGATGGGCGGAGTCGGGCGAATTACCGGCACCCTGATTGGCGCGATGATCCTCGGCTTAATCAAAAGCGGCTTCACCTTTGTCGGCGTGGATGCTTACGTTCAGGATATTATCAAAGGGATTATTATCGTCGCCGCGGTGACGATCGATATGCGCCGTAACCGCAAGAAGCATTGATCGACCGGGCCGCAGAACCTGGCGTTATGCCGGGTTCTGCGGTTCAGGCGGTACTCAGGGGAGGCCGCAAATCCGGTCGCGGCCGCTGTTTTTGGCTTTATACAACTCGCTGTCGGCCTGCGACAGCAGCTCGGTCAGCGGGCACTGCCAGCCCCGGGAGACCCCGAAACTGGCGGTGACTTTAAAGGTGTGATTCCCGGTGGTATGGAACGTCAGCTTGCGGATTTCCTGCTGAATAGTGCTGGCGTAGCGGGCAACCTCATCCGCGGTTTTGGCTAACAGCAGCACCGCAAACTCTTCTCCCCCCAGACGGCCCACCACGTCCTCCGGGCGGCTGCACTTCTGCAAGGTATTGGCGAGAGCCACCAGCACTTCATCACCCATCGGGTGCCCCCAGTTATCGTTAATCGACTTAAAGCGGTCGACATCCAGCATGATTAACCACGCCGGAAGCGCCTTGCTGGACTGGCTGATGCGGGCATTGGCCTGGTTGGTAAAGGCCCGGCGATTATACAGGTGGGTCAGCGGGTCTTCTTCCGACTCGCGCTGATATTTACGGCTGAGCAGGGCATCTTCATGCAGTTTCTCCCCTAAAGTGCCCAGCGAGGAAAACAGTTCCTGCACCTCTTCGGCGGTGTCGTCATCGATCTGCACATGCAGCTGTTTACCCGCAATCAGCGCCGCGGCGATATCGTTTAAGCGCAGAATCGGTCGTAACACCCGGGAGCGAATGTAGAAAATCATCGCGATGGTCAGGGCATAGATCAACCCAAGCACCACCAGTCGTAACAGGAAACTCCGCAATGCCTGGTGCTCGGTAGCGGTGTAGTGATCTTTCACGCCGGTCATATAGGTATCGAGCAAATTATCGAAGGCGCTGAGGCTGGCGTGGTAGCGGGTGGCAAAACCTTCGGCATCCACGCTGTAGGGCATACCATTATCACTCTCAGTTTTTAGCTGATTAATTAAGGCAATACCCTCTTTTTCGAAGGCGCGGCGCGTGCTATCCAGCTTACTCTGGAAATGCGGCAGATAGGTGGATTCATCGCCCTGGGTTTGCAGGATCCACCAGGCGGTATTGATTCTCTCGATGCCACGGATCAGCGCTTCCCGGTTGGTCTGGGGGATTGGGGTGTCCGTGGCGAGCGGGATCAGCACCTGTGAACCGAGCCGGCCGGTGGCGTCCCGCAATTCCCCGAGCGCCTGGGCGCGCAGGATCGGGCCGAGGGCGCTGGGTTCCAGCAGCAGAAATTCAGAGGTCCGCTCAAACAACGCTTTATGGTAGAAGTCGGTGGCCACCACCATGTCGAGAATGGTGTGGTTGGCGGTATCCGGGTCGCTCAGTACCTGGGTACGGAAAGTACTGGCAAGACGACGGGAATGTTCCAGTTGCTGCACCATATCGGCCATCAGGGCCGGTGACAGCAGGTCTTTTGGGATCGTCTGCAGGTCGCGGTCGGTGATTTTTCGGTGTTCGATAAGCGCCTGCCAGCGTTGTTCTTTTTCTGCCGCCGGGCTAAGCACCAGCTCGTTGACAAAGGCACGCTCGCCGGCGAGGTCGTTGGAGACCTGCAGCACGCGGTAAAAAACGTCAAACTGAATGACGTTGTTATGGGCGCTTTTCCACATCGACCAGGAGCCGGAAAGTAGCCAGAAGGACGTTATGGTGGTTAAAAAAATGGTCGCCAGCGCGGAGCCCCAGATATAGCGCAGGACATTGGACGACGTTGTGGATTTCTTTTTTGTTTTCACACGAACCCGAAGCGTCAGCAGTAAAAAAGAACAAATTGAGCGCGGTTACACGAAATCACCACGGCGAGCGATGGCGCTATGAGCGCTCAGTGACTCTACTATATGTTATCTATTGCCTGATCTTAGCAGAAAATACAGAAATAAATGTGTTTTAGGTCATCGGGTTAAACAATATAACTTATTGTTTTGATTTGGTTATGCTTGATGTTGCCGATCCTTTAGCGCAGGGCCGAGCGTCGTGGTGCAACGGAGTGACGTCATGGCACCGCGTGGCGCCATGACGATAAAGAGACTGGATGGTGACTTTTATGACGCGGCGAGCACCAGGCTGTGCAGCAGCACGTTGGCCCCTTTCTCTGCCCAGCCGGGCTGAATGTTCTCCGCTTCGTTATGACTCACTCCCTTCTCGCAGGGGATAAAAATCATGCTGGCGGGCGCGACCTTGCTGATATAGCAGGTATCGTGACCGGCGCCGGAGACCATCGGTCTGGCGCTGTAGCCGAGTGCCGCGACCGCCTGTTCGCTACGGGCGAGACACCCGGCATCAAAGGCAATAGGGGCATAATCGAAAATCCGCTCGACGTTTGCTGTCACGCCACGCGCTGCCAGCGCTTCAGCGGCACGATGCAGCTCCCGCTCCATGGCTTCCAGCGCCGGGGTTTGCGGATGGCGAAACTCGACGCTGCATTCCACGCGCCCCGGCACCACGTTGCGCGATCCCGGTATCACCTGCGCCATGCCGATAGTCGCCCGCCCGTCGGGGTTGTGGGCGATGCCGATTTGCTCAACCGCCAGCGCCAGTTCGGCGAAGGCGGTCAGGGCATCGCGGCGGCTGCCCATCGGCGTGGTTCCGGCGTGGGCGGAAAAGCCGTCCAGCGAGACGTTGAACCAGCGTTGACCCATCGCCGCGTGGACGAGGCCGATATCAATGCCTTCCTGTTCCAGGATCGGCCCCTGTTCGATATGCACTTCGTAGCAGGCGTGCAGCGGGAAGGCGGCGGTAGGACGTTCGCCGCGATAGCCGATAGCCTCCAGCGCCGCGCCGACGCTGATGCCGTCGCGGTCTTCACGGGCCAGCGCGTAAGCTTCGCTGAACTGCCCGGCCCAGACCCCGGAGGCGAGCATCGCCGGTGCAAAGCGCGCCCCTTCCTCGTTGGTCCAGTTGACCAGCAGGATATCGCGTTCGGTTTCAACGCCGCGCTCGTTGAGCGTGCGCAGCGCCTCCAGCCCGGCCAGCACGCCGTAAATGCCGTCATAGCGGCCGCCGAGCGGTTGGGAATCGACATGCGAACCGGTCAATACCGGGGCCAGCTGCGGATTTTTACCGGCGCGGCGGATAAACATATTGCCCATGCTATCGACTTCGCAGGGAAAACCGGCCTCCCGCGCCCACTCGCGCAGCAGGTCGCGCGCCTGGCGATCCTCGTCGCTGAGGGTCAGCCGGGTCACGCCGCCGGCCGGGGTGGCGCCAATCCTCGCCATCTCGCTCAGCGTTGACCACAGGCGCTCGCCGTTGACGGTTATCATGGTTTGTCCTTTTTCACGCGATAGCGGAAGTCGCAGCACTTTCCGCCCTGCATAATGGTGGTGGTGCGGGTCAGCTCCACCTCCGGCGCGTAGCCGACGATAAATTTGTCATCGCGGGCGCAGGAGAGCAGGTGACCAATCTCTCCCAGCCCCATCTCGTGATACATCTCGGCGTAACGGCAGCGGTTAACGTTGTAGTTATACTGCTGGTCGTCGGCGTCCAGTACCTTGACCTCCAGGGCGTTGTCTTTCTCCCACAGATATTGCAGGGCGACAAAGCTCTGGATATTCGCGCCGTCAGGCTCCTGGCTGGCAAAGGTTTTTCCCGCCTCAATGGCGGCGTTTTCAATGGCTTCACCGATGACCGCCTGGGCGCGCGCTTTACCTATCTCGCGCACCAGGATGTCGTAAATCGGCTTGATTATTTCAGCTTCAATTTTGCGGCGGGCGAGAATGCCCAGCTCATTATTATCACTCATCACATTGCCTCACTGCGTTACTGCGTTTTTGCGCCACCGAGTACGGTTTGCGGCTGCCATTTACCGTCGACGACTTTGTAAACGGTAAAGCTTGGCGCTTTCAGGTTGCCCTCTTTATCAAAGGCGATTTGTCCGGTGACGCCGGAATAGCTAATGGCGCGCAGCGCCGGCAGGTAGTCGGCCGGGTCGACGGAGTCGGCTTTTTCCATGGCGGCGACCAGCACGCGGGTGGCGTCGTAGGCGAACGGCGCGTGCAGCTCGATATGGGTGTGATAGCGCGACTGGTAAGCCTGCTCAAAGGCTTTGCCGCCGGGCATCTGATCGACCGGCAATCCCGGCTCCAGCGCGACCACGCCGTCGCCTTCTTTCTGCGCCAGCTGGAGGAAGGTCTGGCTGACGAAACCGCCCGCGCCCATCAGGGTGGCGTTCATGCCCAGTTGTTTGATGCGGCGCGCCAGCGGAGCGGCCTGGCTATCGACGCCGCCGAAGAAAATCAGATCGGCGTTCTTGCTGCGGATCGCGGTCAGGACGGCGCTGAAGTCGATGGTTTTGTCATCGACATACTGACGGTCAACGATGTTGATACCCTGCGCTTCCAGCGACTTAATAAACTCATCCGCCAGCCCCTGACCGAAGGCGGTACGGTCATCGATAACCGCAATGCGCTTGGCCTTCAGGGTTTGTACCGCGTACTGTCCGGCAAACTGGCCGCCGTCATCGTCGTGGCCCATTACGCGGAAGCTGGTGTCGAAGCCCTGTTTGGTATAGGCGTGCCCGGTCGCAACCGGCGCCACCTGGGCAATCCCGGCATCATGATAGACGCGCGCGGCGGGAATACTGGTGCCGGTGTTCCAGTGACCGACCACGCCGGCGACGCCGCTGTCGACCAGGCGCTGGGCGACGGCAACGGCGGTACGCGGGTCGGACTGATCGTCTTCCGATTGCAGCTTGAAGGTTACCGCCTTGCCGCCGATGGTCGGGTGCTGTTTGTTGATATCGTCAATGGCGAGCTGCGCGCCGTTTTCCAGGTCCTTGCCGATACGCGCGGAAGGGCCGGTCAGCGGGCCTGCCAGGCCTATAATCACGGTTTCTTGCGCCTGCGCCCATACGGCGGATGAGGCAAAACCACTGAGCAGAATAGCGGCGCTGAGCGCACTGATTGTTGCTGTTTTCATTGTTTTTCCCTGAGGCTGGTTGGTGTGTTAAGCGGGCATTTCGCCCAAATAAATCTGTGCAATCCGGTCGTCGGCCAGCAGCGTCTGCGACGGACCGCGCTCGACGATGCTGCCGCTGTCCATAACCCAGGCGCTGTCGGTTGCCTCCAGCGCCAGACGGGCGTTCTGCTCAATCAGCAGCAGGGCCACGCCACGCTGGCGCAGGGTGGCAATCACCCGGAAAATGTTCTCTACCATCAACGGCGCCAGACCCATCGACGGTTCGTCGAGGATCAGCAGACGCGGCTGGCTGAGCAGGGCGCGGTTGAGCGCCAGCAGCTGTTGTTCACCGCCGGAAAGCAGTCCGGCCAGCTGATGCTGACGTTCGGCAAGGCGCGGAAAAGCGGCGAAAATATCGCTCATTTCCTGGCGGACCGCCGCGCTATCGCGACGTAGCCAGGCGCCCATTTGCAGGTTTTCCAGCACCGTCATACGGGCAAAGATGCCGCGACCTTCCGGCACCATCACCAGCCCTTCGCGCAGCAGGGCGTCGGCCCGGCGCTGGCGTATCGGCTTGCCATTAAACAGGATGTCGCCGCTAAAGGGTTCCAGCCCGGTAATGGCGCGAACGGTTGAGCTTTTGCCCGCGCCGTTGGCGCCAATAAGCGTGGTTTGCTCGCCTTCTTTAACGCTAAAGGAGACGTCGCGTACCGCCTGGATACCGCCGTAATGGACGGCAAGTTGGTTAACGGTTAATAAATCAGACATGGGCATTGCCTCCCAGCCAGGCGGCGATAACCGCCGGATCGCGGCGGACGGTATCCGGCGTGCCGCTGGTTAAGGTTTTGCCGTAATCCAGCACCATCAGGCGATCGCAGATCCCCATCACCAGCTTGACGTCATGCTCAATCATCAGCAGCGTTTTACCGTCGTTGCGAATCCGCAGCAGCAGTTCGCCAAGCGCCATCTTCTCGGCGGCGTTCATGCCGGCGGCGGGTTCATCCAGCGCCAGCAGGCGCGGTTCGGTAGCCAGCGCACGGGCAATTTCCAGCCGCCGCTGGTGGCCATAGGCAAGGTCGCAGGCGCGGTAGTGGGCGAACTGTGCGATGCCGGTATACTCCAGCCAGTGCCACGCCAGCTCGCGGGTCTGCGCCTCTTCGGCACGGGCGCGTTTATGGCGGGAGAGGGCGGCCCACAGACCATTGCGGGTACGCACGTGGCGGCCCACCATCACGTTTTCCAGCACCGACATCTCGTTGAACAGCCGCACATTCTGAAAGGTACGGGCGATCCCGGCGGCGGTGACCTTCTCGATATTTTTCGGCGAATAGGGCTCTCCGGCGATGGCAAACTCGCCGCTGTCCGCCGGGTACAGCCCGGTAATCAGGTTGAAGCAGGTGGTTTTGCCTGCGCCGTTGGGGCCAATCAGGCCGTAGATTTCGCCGTCATCGATCGTCAGCGACACGTTATCGACCGCCGTCAGGCCGCCGAAGCGCTTGAACATATGGCGCACGCTTAACAGGCTCATGCTTTGGCTCCTTGATGGCGCGCGGGCCAGATGCCCTGCGGGCGTAACAGCATCACCAGCACCAGCGCCAGGCCATAAAATAGCTGGCGCAGAATTTCCGGGTCGATCAGCACCTCGCCAAACAGCGCCTGCTGTAGCGGGGCGGCCTGGCTACGCAGCAGCTCCGGTAGCGCAGTGAGCAGCACCGCGCCGAGGATCACCCCCGGAATGTGGCCCATCCCGCCCAGCACCACCATCGCCAGCACCGCAATCGATTCCTGCAGGGTGAAGGATTCCGGCGAAACGAAGCCCTGAAATGCGCCGAACAACGCCCCGGCGACGCCGCCGAAGGAGGCGCCGATGGCGAAGGCCAGCAGCTTGTAGTTGCGCAGATTAATGCCCATCGCGCGGGCAACGTCTTCATCTTCACGAATGGCGTGCCAGGCACGGCCGATACGTGAGTGCTGCAGGCGCAGACAGACGAAAATAATCGCCACGATGACCAGCATCAGCAGGTAGTACCACAGCCACAGCGCCGGGACTTTAACGCCGAACCAGTGATAGACGCCGCTAAACTTCAGGCCGAACAGATTCAGCGTATCGACCCCGGAAATACCTTTGGCGCCGTTGGTGATGTTGACCGGGCGGTCGAGGTTGCGCATCAGAATGCGGATAATTTCGCCGAACCCGAGGGTGACGATCGCCAGGTAGTCGCCGCGCAGCTTCAGCGTTGGCGCGCCGAGCACGATACCGCAGCCCGCCGCCACCAGCGCGGCGAGCGGAATAATCACCAGCCACGAGGTGTGCAGGCCATCCGGGAACCACTGATTTAAGACCGGGAATACTTCCAGCAGATGCGGCGAGGCCAGCAGTGCTGCCAGATAGGCGCCGACGGCGTAAAAGGCGATAAAGCCCATATCCAGCAGGCCGGTGTAGCCGACCACGATGTTCAGCCCCAGCGCCAGCATGATGTACAGCAGGGCGAAGTCGATGACCCGCACCCAATAGTTACCGCCGAGCTGGCTGGCGACGATGGGGGCGACCAGCAGCGCGCAGATGAACAGGGTCATGCCGGACCAGAAGCGGCGGGAGACGAGAGGGGTATCGAGTTGTGCTGTTGTCATTGTTCTCTCCTAAGCCCGGTGCGCGACGCGTTCGCCGAGCAAACCGGCAGGGCGGAAGACCAGCACCAGAATCAGCACCATAAAGGCAAAGATATCCTGATAGTTGCTGCCGAAGACGCCGTTGGTCAGGTCGCCGAGATAACCGGCGCCCAGGGATTCGATCAGGCCCAGCAGCAGGCCGCCGACCATGGCTCCGCGAATGTTGCCGATGCCGCCGAGTACCGCGGCGGTAAACGCTTTAATGCCGGGCAGAAAGCCCATCGAGAAGCTGGCATTGCCGTAGTTGCTGGCCATCATCACCCCGGCCAGGGCCGCAAACGCGCCGCCAATGGCAAAGGTCAGGGCAATAATGGCGTTGGGGTTAACGCCCATCAGCGTGGCGATACGCGGGTTTTCCGCCACCGCGCGCATGCCGCGGCCCAGGCGGGTAAATTCCACCAGCAGCCACAGGCCGAGCATCACCGCCAGCGCCAGCGCGACGGTGACGATGCCGGTCACGGTGACGATCGCCGGCGGGTGTCCGGCGCTGCCGTGGGTCACGGCGATCGGGTCCATCGGCAGGATCTGCGGGAACATTAGCGGGTTACGGGACCAGACGATCATCGCCACGGTTTGCAGCAGCACCGAAACGCCGATCCCGGAGATCAGCGGCGCCAGGCGCGGCGCGTTGCGCAGGCGACGGTAGGCAAAGCGCTCCACCGCCATGGCCAGCAGGCCGCAGACGATCATTGCCAGCATCAACGCCAGCACCAGTTGCGCCAGCGGCGACAGACCGGGGAAATGGGCATTCAACGCATTCATCCCGGACAGCGTGGTCAACGCGCCGACCATCAGGATATCGCCGTGGGCGAAGTTAATAATCCGCAGAATGCCATACACCATGGTATAGCCAAGGGCGATCAGGGCGTAGATGCTGCCGAGCATGACCCCGTTTATAAGTTGTTGTATGAGAGTGTCCAACTGAATAACCCGACAATGTGCTCAAATTACGGCTACCATCTAATAAATGAATTAAATTGTAAAATACGGATATATTCTTTCTTATGAAGTTTGTGATTATTTGTATATTTATGATTTTTAATAATATTAAATGAGTGACAAAAACGTGGACTGCACTAAGAAAATCAACATATGAAAAAAACAGAATCATTGGCGGGGCCGGAACTCACCACCGAAAGCACGTTGACCAACGATCCGCCGCTGCGGGCGGTGCGCGCGTTTGAGGCTATCGCCCGTCTGGGCAGCGTGACGCAGGCCGCCCGGGAGCTGGCTATTTCACCCTCGGCGGTGAGCCATCAGCTGAAAGTGCTGGAGGAGTACCTGCAAATTTCGCTGACCGAAAGGCAGGGCCGGCGGCTGACCCTGAGCCAGCAGGGGCGGGAGTATTACCGCTCGATCCGCGCGGCGTTTAATGTGCTGCGCCAGGCCACCGAGCATCTGGTGGATCAGGTGCAAACTCAGCAGGTGACGATCAGCCTGATCCCGCTGTTCGGGATGGGCTGGTTTATTCCTCGCCTGCCGTCTTTTGTCCACGCCAACCCCCATACCGAAATCAACGTGGTCTATGCCAACCATCGTAACTATCTGAGCGATGCATCGGACATGTCGATTCGTTTTGGCGACGGGCAGTGGGCCGGATATCAGAGCGAAAAGTTGATATCCGGCAGAATGGTGCCGGTATGCAGCCGGGCGTTTATCCGCCTGCACGGGCATATCGATACGCCGGAACAGCTACTGCAGATGCCGTTGCTCCATGACGAGGAGCGCACGACGTGGAACCAGTGGTTTGTTCAGCAGGGGGTGAAACGCCCGCCGCGCTCGACGGGGCCGCTGTTTGAAGATGGCCTGCTGACCCTGGCGGGCGTTCAGGCGGGCCTCGGCTGCGCCCTGATGCGCGAACCGCTGATCGCGCCCTATCTGAACAGCGGCGAGCTGGTGAAAATCATCGACGCCACCATCGAGGATGGCCGGGATTACTACCTTTGCGTGCGCCAGGACAGCGATATGACGGCGAACGCGAAACTTTTGCAGAGCTGGTTACGCCACCAGGCTCTGGGTTGATATTGACTTAAGAATTTACTTAATCCAGTTCACACTTTTGTTCGGTCGCCATTGAAATCGGCAAAGGCCGCTTAGATAATCCGCCGAAATAACCCATTTTTATGATGGCGTGCTACTGCGAAAGCAGGCAAGACCAAAATAGGAATGCTCTCCCGTATATGGGGAGCGTCTCTGTTTTGGTCTTTTTTTTTGCCCCAACACCAGGGAACACTATGAACTATAACGAAACAGCAGAAAAAATCCTCCACGCGGTGGGCGGTGCGGAAAATATCCGTATGCTCACCCACTGCGCAACCCGGCTGCGCATGGAGTTCAACGACCGCGCGCAGGTCAACGATGCGCAGATTGGCACCATTCCCGGCGTCATCAGCGTGGTGGAGAAGGGCGGCCAGTTCCAGATTGTCATCGGCAATGAAGTGCAGCAGGTGTACCGCCTGCTCAATAAAGCGCTGCCGGAGAAGAAAAACCCGGCCGGCGGCGATAAAAACGCCAAACCGGCCGGTATCGTCGCGCGCATTATCAGCGTCATTTCCACCACCTTTACCCCGGTTATCCCGGCGATTACCGGCGCGGGGATGATCAAAGCGCTGCTGGCGATCCTCAAACTGACGGGAGCGATCAGCGAAACCAGCTCGACCTGGCAGTTGCTGAATATCATTGCCGACGCCGCCTTTTTCTTCCTGCCGGTGCTGCTGGCCTACGGGGCGTCGCTGAAGTTTGAATGCAACCCGATTCTGGCGATGACCCTCGCCGGCGTGCTGCTGCATCCGGGCATCGGCCAGATGCTGGCGGCCGGTAAAGCGGTCGATTTTGTCGGCATCAACGTGCTGCTTTCCGATTACGCCGGGTCGGTGCTGCCGATCATCCTGACGGTGTGGCTGATGTCGTGGGTGGAGCGCTTTGCCGAAAAAGTGTCGCCTTCGATTATCAAGTTTTTCATCAAGCCGATGCTGATCCTGTTGATCACCGCGCCGCTGGCGCTGGTGGTGGTGGGGCCGGCGGGCATTTTGCTTAACGATCTGGTGGCCGCCGGAGCAGGCGCTATCGACCGCCACGCCAGCTGGTTAATCCCGATGCTGATGGGCACCCTGCAACCCTTCCTGATTATTACCGGTACCGCCTGGGCGATGACGCCGATTGCCACCGGGCAGCTCAGTAAAAATGGCTTCGAAATGATTAACGGCCCGGGGATGCTGGCGTCGAACGTGGCGATGGGCGCGGCGACGCTGTGCGTGGCGCTGAAAACCAAAAATAGCAACCTGCGCCAGCTGGCCTCGTCATCTGGTTTTACCGCGCTGCTGGGGATCACCGAACCGGCGCTGTACGGGGTGCTGCTCAAGTTCCGCCGCGTGATGATTGCCGCGATGATTGGCGGCGGCTGCGCCGGGATGTACGCGGGCTTTAGCGGGCTGGTGCGCTACGCCTTTGTCTCGCCTGGCCTGGCGGCGCTGCCGGCGTTTATCGGTGAAAACCCGATGAACATCGTCCATGCGCTGGTAACCTGCGCGATCTCCATTGTGGTGACCTTTACCCTGACCTGGTTTATCGCCTTTAAAGATGCGTCCGAGGAGCAAGATGCGGCTGAGCCGACGCCGCCGCCTGTCATCAGCCCGAAAAACGATGGCGACATCGAGGTGCTCAGCCCGCTGCGTGGTCAGGTCGTGCCGTTAAGCGACGTGAATGATGACGTTTTTGCCAGCGGCTTGCTGGGGCAAGGGGTCGCGATTCGCCCGCAGGAGGGATGCCTGAAAGCGCCGTTTAACGGCAAGGTGATGATGTTCCTGCCGTCATGCCATGCGGTTGGTTTACAAAGCGAAAGTGGGCTTGAACTGCTGGTGCATATCGGGATTGATACCGTTAACCTCAACGGCCAGCACTTCAGCTCCTCGCTGAAAGTCGGGGATGTGGTGGAAGCCGGGCAGGAGCTGATCCGCTTTGATATCGCCGCCATCGAGCGTGCCGGATACGATGTGATTACCCCGGTGGTGGTGGTCAATGGCGACGAACATTGCCAGCTCAGTGTTACCGCCGCCACACAGGTGAATTATGGCGAGTCGCTGATGGTGCAATCCGCGAAGGAGGCTCAGGCATGATCTACCAACAGCAGGCCCGATTCCCGGACGATTTTTTGTGGGGAGCTTCGACCTCGGCCTATCAGGTCGAGGGGGCGTGGAACGAAGACGGTAAGGGACCGTCAGTTGTCGATATGCTCAGCCACCCGCCGGGCACGGCGGATTTTCGTGTCGCCAGCGACCACTACCATCGCGTGGAGGAGGATGTTGCTCTGATGGCGCAGATGGGGCTGAAGGCCTACCGCTTTTCGGTGGCCTGGTCGCGGGTGATCCCCGACGGCGACGGCCCGGTTAACCCCGCCGGGCTGGCATTTTACCACCGTCTGATCGACGCGCTGGTCCGCCACCAGATCACGCCGATCGTCACGTTGTACCACTTTGACCTGCCGTGGGCGCTGGAGCTCAAAGGGGGCTGGATGCGTCGCGAGACCGGCGAAGCATTTGTCCGCTATGCCCGGCTGCTGTTCAACGAGTTTGCCGATAAAGTACCGCTGTGGCTGACGATCAACGAACAGAACACCATGATCCTCCACCCAGGCGCAATTGGCGTACCTGCCGATCGGGCGCTGCCGGACAAAAAGGCGCTGTACCAGCATAACCACCATATGATGCTGGCTCAGGCGCAGATCTTTGCCCTGTGCCACCGTGAGTTTCCTGGGCTGCGCATCGGCCCGGCGATCAATACCACCTCGATGTACGCCGGCAGCTGTAAACCGGAAGATGCCATCGCCGCGCATAACTGGGAAACGCTGCGCTGCTGGAGCTTTCTCGATGTTGCGGTGCACGGGCGCTACAACGCCCTGGCGTGGGCCTATCTTGAGGATCGCGGCCTCGCGCCGGAAATGCTGCCGGAAGATGCTTTGATTTTACAGCAGGGGCGCCCTGATTTTATCGCCATCAACTACTACTCGACGGCCACTATCGTGGCCAGCCGGGGAGACGGCAATGATGTCGCGCCGCGCGCCGGCGATCAGCAAATTATGCTGGGGGAAACCGGGGTGTATCGTCCGGCGGAAAATCCGTGGGTCGATAAAACGCCCTACGGCTGGGTGGTGGACCCGGTCGGCCTGCGCCTGACGTTGCGCAAAGTGTGCGAGCGCTACGGCCTGCCGATTCTGATCAGCGAAAACGGTATGGGGGTGCCGGATAAGCTGGAGCACGACGGGACGGTGAATGATGATTACCGTATCGCTTTCCTTGCGGCGCATATCGAGCAAATGCGCCTGGCGATTGCCGACGGCGTCGAGCTGATGGGCTACTGCCCGTGGGCGGCAATTGACGTGGTCAGCACGCACCAGGGCTATGCCAAGCGCTACGGGTTTATTTATGTCGACCGCGGCGAGGAGTCGCTGAAGAGTCTGCAAAGGATCCGCAAGCTCAGCTTCTGGTGGTATAAGGATGTCATCAGGCAAAACGGCAACCACCACGAGTCTCAACCATGATTGTTCAGAAGGTGCTCAATAACAGCCTTGTGCTCTCTGCTGATGACGATAACCGGGAGGTTATCGTCATGGGGAAAGGCATTGGCTTTAACAGCCGACCGGGGGATGAGATAGCGGCGGAGAAGATCGAGAAGCTGTTCGTGACCCAGACGCTGGGCACGCGCAGCGGCTATCTGGAGGCGCTGTCGGCGATCCCGGATGAGGTGATCGAAATGGCGGCGATGATTCTCTCCCGTGCCAATATGCAGCTGGCCAGCAAGGTCCGCGAGCAGATTTTCTTTACCCTCGCCGACCACCTGACGTTTGCCATCGAGCGCAGCCGCAAAGGGATCGCCATTCAAAACCGCCTGCTGCCGGAAGTCCGGCGCTTTTACCCGCAGCAGTTCCGCATCGCCAGCGAGGCGGTGACGATTATTCGCCAGCAGTACGCCATTGAACTACCGGAAGAGGAAGCCGGCAATATCGCGTTTCATCTGGTCAACGGCCAGAGCGAGGGCGATGACGTGGCACAGACCATGCAGTCGGTGAAAATGCTGAAGGATATTTTTAATCTTGTGCAGTATCACTTTAAGCAGGAGATAGACACCGAATCGATTAACTACTCGCGCTTTCTGGTCCATATGCAGTTCTTCCTGCAGCGTTTACAGGAAGGGGAACTGGACGGCGCGCGGGACAGTTTCCTGCTGGTGCAGGTGATTAAGGAGTACCCGGAAGCCTACCGCTGCGCGCTGCTGATCCGCGATTACGTCAAGGCCCAGCTCGATATGACCCTCGGCGGGAACGAGCTGCTGTGGCTCACCGTCCACCTGGTGCGGATCACCGGCCTTGATGCATGAATTTGTTCTATTAATAGTGCGTATTATTAACTTTTGAGTCATTTATAGGACATCATTACATTGTGCCTGCTTCAGTCGGTTGAATTGTGATGTTCTATAAACAGGATATACTTGCAAGATATGCGCTATTAATAAGACAAGAGATTCACCATGGCAAAGCCTTCAGCTCGAACCTACTCCCGTTACAGTCGCGATGCTGCCCGACTGCTGGGTATGATGATCCGTACCGCACGCATCGAATCCAAACTCACCATTGAAGAGCTGGCGGAACGTGCCGGCGTATCGCGCGGGCTCGTCTATCGTGCTGAAGAAGGGGATATGGGATGTGCGATTGGTGCCGTGTTTGAACTGGCGACCATCGTGGGGGTGCCGCTGTTTACACCCGACAGATCGGCTATGTCATTGCATCTCGCAAACGCCGAGAAAACGCTGTCGCTGATGCCACGCGCAGTCCATCACTCAAGGAAAGAGATAAATGATGATTTCTGATAATCATATTGCACAGGTGTATGTCTGGATCTGGTTTCCCGGCGCCACGGAGCCGGTTGTCGCAGGCGTATTAAGCAGGGATAACCATCGTTTTATCTTCAACTACGGTCGCAGTTATCTGGAGCGAAAAGAGGCGATAGCGGTTTATGCGCCGGAACTTCCGCTGGTCAGAGGCGCTATTTTCCCTGCGCCAGGCTTACTGCAGGCGAGTGCGTTACGCGATGCTGCACCTGACGCCTGGGGGCGGAGAGTGATTCTGAACCGGCTGATGGGGGCACAAGGGAGAAATAGCGATCCCAACACGCTGGATGAAATGACCTACTTACTTGAGTCCGGCTCTGACCGGATTGGTGGCCTTGATTTCCAGCGTTCATCGACGGAGTACGTTCCACGTTCGCCGCGAGGGGCATCGCTTGAAGAACTTATGCAGGCCGCGTCGATGGTGGAAAACGGTATACCGTTAACCGTTGATCTTGAACAGGCGTTATTTCATGGTACTTCACTTGGTGGCGCGCGGCCAAAAGCGATGATTGAATTCGGGGAGCGTAAATTTATTGCCAAATTCTCTTCTTCGACGGACACCTATAACGTTGTTAAAGGTGAATATATCGCCATGCGCCTGGCTGCCAGCGTTGGTTTAAATGTTGCACCTGTTCTCTTTCGTCATACAGCCGGTAAAGATGTTCTGCTTATTGAGCGTTTCGATCGCCTGCGAAGCCAGACCGGATGGCAGCGTCGCCTGATGGTTTCTGCGCTGACCATTTTGGGCCTTGATGAGATGATGGCAAGGTATGCAAGCTACGAGGAGCTGACGGATATCATACGCCAGCGTTTTAGCGCACCTAAAGAAACGCTACGGGAACTGTTTGGTCGTCTCGTCTTCAACGTTATTTGCGGCAACACCGACGATCATGCCAGAAATCATGCGGCATTCTGGGATGGTAAAGCGCTTAGCCTGACGCCTGCATATGATATTTGTCCTCAAGGACGCGCAGGCAATGAAGCCACGCAGGCGATGCTGATCGTTGGTGAAAATCGGATGAGTAATCTTGCCGTATGCCTGTCGGCAGCTTCCCGATTTTTGCTGAGTGAACGTGAAGCCACTGAGCTTATTTCGCATTATCTCGAAACGGTCCGTATGAACTGGAAAGCCATTTGCGATGAGGTAGAACTAAGTGAAGTAGATAGAAAACTATTTTGGGGAAGGATGTTCCTCAATCCGTTCATTTTTGAAGGTGCGCCGGAAGTGATGATGGCACTACGCCAGTAGCGTACTCGACGCATTCGATGCCGCGTCAGTTTAACGCGGCAAAGTCAATTATCTGCTAAAGACTCATCTGACGTTTTTCAATGCCATCACTCACATCGCGCGGGTAAATCAACGATGGCGAATTTGCAGCGTCGCCGGCAGGTAGCGCTGTAGCGGCTCGGGCGTATTGCCCTCAATCAGCTGGCTTATCAGATCGTAGCAGTGCCAGGCCAACTGGCGGTTATCCTGCTGCACGGTGTCGATACGCAGCGACAGCGAATCGTACAGATAGTGGTCGTCGAAGCTCGCCAGATGGATCCCGGAATCCAGTAAATGGTGCTGACTCATATAGCGCAGCACCCCTTCCAGCAGGCCGCAGGCCGCAGTGAACAGTGCCTTTGGCGGTCGTCCAAGGCGCGCGCAGAGCGCGGCAAACATCTCGTAGCCGGAGCTGGGATGATAGTTGCCGTTAATCACCCACTCGGGGCGGAGCTCCACCCCGGCGTTCGCCAGCCCTTGGGTAAAACCGGCCAGACGATCGCGCGATGGCGACAGCCGCGGCTGCCCGCCGAGGAACCAGAATTCGTCGCGATGCTGCGGCGCAATGCGCGAAATCAGTTCCGCCGTCGGGCTGACGGAGTCGGTCATCACCAGCGGCAGCGTGCTCTCGCTGGGGCAGCGGTCAAACAGCACCACCGGCAGCTGCTCGCTGAGCTTGAGGTAATCGGCATCGTTGTGCATGCACGAGGCGACAATCAGCCCGTCAACCTGGCGGGCGATCATGTTATTGACCACCATGCTCTCCTGGGCCGGATTTTCATCGGTGCAGGAGATGAGCAACTGAACGCCGGCCTCGCGGCACAGCATTTCCAGTTCGTGGGAGAAAACGGCAAACCCGTAGTTAGTGATTTCAGGGACCACCAGGCCGATGGTATGGCTACGGTTATCCCGCAGCGAGCGGGCGTGAATACTGGGCTGGTAATGTTGTTCGCGGGCGATCGCCAGCACACGGTCGCGGGTTTCCTGCGCCACGCGGAGCTCTTTACCGCGACCGTTCAGCACCAGGCTGGCGGTCGCCTTTGAGACACCCGCCAGCTCGGCGATATCTTTAATAGTAACGCGTTTGGTTTTCATCACGACAGCATGCGCCTGAAAGTAAAACGCTTATACTACCATGCATGACCTCAGCGACCAGTAGCAGAATGTCGCCGGCGTCGCACCGCTGAACACCACTTCCCCTGGATAGCGCGGGAAGAAGCGGCTGCTCATCACTCCCGCACCGTCATTAATAAAGATTTCCACGCTTGAACGGTCGATGAAAATCCGCAACGTCTGAATATCGCCGCGCCAGTAGCGATAGAGCATCTCGTCGCTGACGAGGCTGCGTCGCGCGAGACGAATGCCGTGGGCATCGCGCTCCAGCGTTAACGCGCCGCCGAAATCGATGCTGAACGCCGCGTCGCCGGCGGTTGCCAGTTCGATTTCCATCGGTTCCAGCGGCAGAGGCTGCGGCTGCCAGCCGTGGGCGTCGCCGCGCAGGGCGGTCAGCTCGCGCAGCGGGCGTTGATACAGCGTGCCGTTGTGCCACTCCAGCTCGCGCAGGCAGGTCATCTGATGGATCCAGCCGTTAGCCAGCGTTGGCTGGTGCATCTCTTCGCCATCCGGCACCCCCATCCAGCCGACCAGCACCCGACGGCCATCGGGGGTCTGCATGGTTTGCGGGGCATAAAACTCGAACCCGGCATCCAGCTCGTGCAGCTCACCGTGGCTGAAGCGGGCGCTGGCGTAATCGACATCGCCGGCCATCCACACCGCCGGGTAGCTATTGAGAAAACGTTCCGCCTCGCGGGTGACGCCCTGCGGGCAGCAAATCAGGATCTGCTGGTCGCCGAGGGGAAACAGGTCCGGGCATTCCCACATATAGCCCGCGTCGGTGAGGTGGTTGATCCCGTAGCCCGCGATTTCGCCTTCGTGAGTCCACTGGTGCAGGTCGGGGGAGCTGAACAGCAGCACTTTGCCGTGCTTTTGCCGATCCTGAGCACCCAGCACCATGTACCAGCGGCCCTCGTGCTGCCACACTTTCGGGTCGCGCACGTGCCCGGTGTAGCCCTCCGGCAGCGGCAGCACCGGGCCGAGTTTGCTGAAGGTGCCGTCGGCATTTTCCGTCGCCAGGCACTGCCAGGCGGTCCGGCTGCCGTCGCTGAATTTAACGTTGCCGGTGTAGCACAGGGTCAGCGTCCCGTTGTTATCCACCGCGCTGCCGGAATAGCAGCCGTTACGGTCATACTCTTCGTCGGGCATCAGGGCGATCGGTTCATGCTGCCACTGCAGCAGGTCGGCGGAGCTCCAGTGCGCCCAGCACTTAAAGGTATGGTCGCAGGCGAGGGGGTTCCACTGATAAAACAGGTGGTAGCGACCGTTGAAGGTCACAAAACCGTTGGGATCGTTCATCAGCCCGGTCACCGGCGCATGGTGCCAGCGAGGATAGTGCTCGTCGGCCAGCGCACGCGGCTGGCCTTGCATAACGGCCTGCAAAATCGCAGGCAGCCGTGAGGGAAGTGACATTATTCAGCGTCCGTTTTGTATTTCAGCAGCAGAGAGACGGTAAAGGCAACGCCGAAGGCGATAACCATCCCAATAATGTAGTTCAGCAGCGAACTGGCCTGCACGATCGCCATGCCGGGGATCGCCGTCAGGCCCACCGCCGTCATATAGACATGCATGGATACCACCCAAGCACCGCCCGCCGCGCCGCCGATTAACGCGGCGATAAACGGCTTCACAAAGCGCAGGTTAATCCCGAAAATCGCCGCCTCGGTGATCCCCAGCATCGCAGAAAATGCCGACGGCAGGGTAATGGCTTTGATTTTGGCATCTTTGGTTTTAAACCACACCGCCAGGCAGGCGCCACCCTGAGCGACGTTAGCCATGGCCCAAATCGGCAGCAGGAAGTTCACGCCGATGGCGGGATTGCCCAGCAGCCCGGCCTCGATGGCGTGGAAGCTGTGGTGGATCCCGGTAATAACGATAACCGAATAGAGACCGCCAAACAGCAGCCCTGCCAGCCAGCCGGCATGGGTAATCAACGTGCTGAGAATAAACGAAATGCCGTCACCCAGCGCGCGTCCGGCCGGGCCGATAATCAGCAGGGCGATAAAGCCTGAAATGATCACCGTCAGGAATGGCGTGAGGATGAGATCCAGCGCGTCAGGGATCACCCGGCGCAGCTGCTTCTCGACGATGCTCATAAACCACACCGCCAGCAGCACCGGGAACACCGTCCCCTGGTAGCCGATCATCGCCACTTCCAGACCAAAAAAGTTCATGCTGTGGAAACCCGCCGCAACGCCCCAGGCGTTGGTCAGCGCCGGGTGGGTCAGAATGCCGCCGAGCGTCGCCCCCAGATAGGGGTTACCGCCAAACTCGCGGGCGGCGGTAAAGCCAATCAATATTGGCAGAATAATAAACGCCGCCGAGCTGCACATATCGAGAATAATGTAGATCGCGTTGCTCGGGTCGACCCAGCCGTAGGTTTTGACCATCCCCAGCAGGCCCATCAGCAGGCCGGAGGCGACGATCGCCGGAATGATCGGCACGAAGATATTCGACAGCAGGCGGGCGATGCGCTGGAACGGATTCAGTTTTTTCGCCGCCATGTCGGCGGCTTCCGATTTGCTGGATTCGCCAACCCCAGCCACCTGGATAAAGGCGGCGTAGACTTTATTCACCACCCCGGTGCCGAAAATAATCTGCATCTGTCCGGCGTTACGGAAACAGCCTTTTACCCCTTCGATTTTACCGATGGCCTGCTGATCGGCGAGCGAGTCATCGACCAGCACCAGACGCAGGCGCGTGGCGCAGTGCGCGGCGCTGGCGATATTTTCCTTGCCTCCCAACAGGGGAAGCAGCGAGCGGGAAATGTGTTCAAAATCCATAGTACCCTCTGAATGTATTAGCTATTGTTTCCGTATTCACGGGGGCGCAGTGTCTGCGTCATTATTGTTCCGGGGCGGCGCATGGTGCTCGCTGCCCCGGCTTGCTCTGGTGTCAGGCGTGGTTTATCAGAACCAGGTTTCCATCTGCATACCGAACGACCATTCGCCGCCGGATTTAAAGCCGCTGCTGCCCAGCGAGTCGTCGCTGGCGTAATTATCCAGTTTTTTGCTCCAGTCCATCCACGAGGTGTAGAAACGGATCTCCGGGCGGGTGAAGAAGTCACCGATGTTACCGACCTTGAAGGTCGGGGCGAAGGTGAGTTTATAGAAGCTGCCGTTCACCGCATTACGGTCGTTATAGCCTTCCGGTTTGAGATCCATGTACTGATAGGTGCCTTCGTAAGCGAGGGCGAAGTTCGGGTTGATCTCCTGAATCAGGCGCATGTTGACGGTGGCCCACTGGTAGCTGTCGCCATCGACATAGCGATCCTTACTGCTCTGGGCGAGGATTGCCGGAGCGATAGCCCAGTTTTTGCTGATCGGCGTGGTGCCGTAGCTGGCGAAGCGCCAGGTATTGGCTCCCGGACGCAGGGCGCCGTCGGAACCGATGCTTTTGACCTCAGCCCCCAACCCATGCCCGTAGAGCAGGGCGGTTTTGCTGGTCCCGTCACGCAGGCCGTAGAAACTGTCGTTGTGCAAACCGAGCACCGCATGCACCCCGGTATTTGCCGCGTCCCCTTTCACCAGATTGCCGTTGGTATCTTTGCGATCGTCATTGTCTTTCGCCCGCAAGCCGCTGACCATCATCTGCACCGGCCCGGCGAAGTTGTTCATGGTGACGATGTAGTTCTGGACGCTGTTGCTGGCCTCATCGATATCGCCGAAGTTGCGCCCGTACAGCGAGAGGTTGCTGCGCAGGCTGTCGTTCCACTTCACGTCATAAATCCCGCCGCCGGTCCCGGCGAGGAAGACCACGTCGGAATCGATCCAGTGAATATCGAAGTTGTCGCGGTCGAAGCGTTTCCCGGCCCACAGGGTGGATCCTTTGAACGGGCCTTCGAAGGTGGGCAGGTTGCCCAGCTCGACAAACGCCTGGCGAACGTTGAGATCGCTGGTGCTGGCGGTCCAGTCGTTGTAGGTGGTTTGTCCGTCGGCCACCATCACTTTGAAGCGGGTCGTCGCGCCGTTCTCCAGAGTCTGTTTATGCTCGAGATTCATTTCAACGTAGGTGTCGGCCTGGTTGCCCAAACGGCCGATGGCCCCGCCGGTTTCCCCAGCCGGCGTCATGTAGGCCCCGGACTGGGTGCTGGCGCCGGAGTCGTTCATGATCACCCCGGAACGGGCATAGCCATGGAACTCAAAGCCGCTGGTCTCGGCGGATTTTTTCTCCAGCTTCGCGGTGCGCTGTGCGACCTCCTGGGTGGTGTCCTGGGTTTGTTGCTGTTGCGTGGTCAACTGCTGGACTTTTTTCTCTGCCGACTCGGCGCGGTTTTCCGCCGTTTGTGCGCGGTTTTCTGCATCCTGCAACCGTTTTTCCAGCGCGATTAAACGCGCTTCGATGCTGCTGAGATCGGTCTGCGCATGGGCTGAGCCGGCGCCGGTTAGCAAAGCGATAAGAACTGCGAGTGTGCTTTTTCTGAACATTCTGGTCGCATCCCAAAAGTGAAAATGAAGATTATGTGTTTTTGCTAAACCGGTTTAGGCGCTATGTTAAACGCGATAATTGCGCGCTGTGAATATAATTTGCTAAACCGGTTTAATAATTGTGATGGATGCAACAAAGTGGGCCGCGATGGGCGGCCCGGGGGGATCAAAACTGGCGCTGAAGATCGTGCTGATAAGGCAGGGCGGTCATTGCCCCTTTGGCGGTGGTGGCGAGCGCCCCGCAGGTCTGCGCGAGGGCGATGGTGGGTTCCAGCGCCTCCAGCGTCTGCGGCATCCCATTGGCGGCAAGGCTGGCGAGCAGCCCGGCGACAAACGCATCTCCTGCTCCGGTGGTATCGACGCTGACCACCGGCTTAGCGCTGAAGTGCACCAGCTTCTGCTGGAACACCGCCAGCACGCCGGCTTTTCCCTGGGTGACCAGTAGCAAATCGGGTTGGTAGCGCTGGCTCAGAATCGCGACGCCCTGGGCTAAATCAGGGCTGCCGCTGATCAATTCCAGCTCCTCTTCGGAGAGCTTCACCACATTCGCCAGGCCCAGGGCGCGGTCGAGACAGGCGTGCAGCTGCGCCGGGTCCTGCCACAGGTCCGGGCGGATATTGGGGTCAAAACTGACCCGTCCGCCGGCCTGTTTGATCTGCGCCATCGCCGCGAAGGTGGTGCTGCGGCTGGGTTCGGCACTGAGGGCGATAGAGCAGACGTGCAGCCACTCGTTGGCGGCAAAGGTCGGCAGGTCGTCCGGCTGCAGGAACAGGTCGGCGCTGGGGCGGACCATAAAGGTGAAGCTTCGCTCGCCGCGGGGGTCAAGCTCGACCACCACGGTGGAGGTGCGGTGGTGCTCGTCGAGTCGCATATGGCTGACGTTGACCTGCTCCTGCTGCAGGGTTTGACGCATAAAGCGGCCAAAAGGGTCGTTGCCGACGCGGCCGATAAACCCGCTGTGGCCGCCGAGGCGGGCGATCCCCACCGCCACGTTGGCAGGTGCGCCGCCGGGACATTGCAGCAGGCGACCTTCCGATTCCGGCAGCAGATCCACCACGGCGTCGCCCAGTACCCATACGTTCGTTTTCATATTCATTCCACCTTCTTGCTAAACTTAATTAAAACGGTTTAGCTAATTAAAGCATAGCCCGCCAGCGATCGGAATCCCGGGGCTGATAAAGTGCGAGGCAGGGCAAGAAACGAGCCTCTGGAGGCGATAAAACAAGACGATAGCGGCAGAACTCCAGCTGTGGACTTTTACTGCCTGAGGTTCTTCTGTATATTTTCTACAGCAATGATTTGCCCGCTGCCGGTTGGTAAAGGAGAGCGCACGAAAAGATGACGAGTCGTTTTGGCAATATCCACTCTTTTTACCAGACGCTGGAACTCACGACCCACTTGCCTGAGGTTATCGCCTGTGGTGAGTCTGTGGAACTGGCCGCCGGAGACCGTTTCCAGCCCGCAGAGGGGTTTATCTACTTTGTGCTGGAAGGGAAAATGACCCTCGCCGTTGACGATGAGCAAAACCTGTTGGGGATTGTTATCGAAAATATGCCGCTGGGGTTACTGGAGTACTATTGTCCGTCGGTCAAATTAGTCTATCAGTGCCTGGAAAAATGCCGGTTTACTCAAGTGGCGGTCAGCGACTTTGAACGTATTTTCTTCCACTCGTCACCGCAGTATATGAAAGAGCTGGCGCAGATTCTGGTTTACATGAGCGTCTTCACCCTGGATGCCAGCAACGAAAGGGGCAATCTGTCTGGGTTTCAGACCATCAAATCGATGTTGTCACGCTATTTGTACCGCAGCGAAATTGATACCGGAAAGCGTGAAAGCTTGTCCGCGTTTATTATTAAACGAACGAACCTTTCAAGAAGCTATGTCTATCAGGTGCTGGCGGCGTTGAAAGCGGGGGGATATATTACGGTGAAAAAAGGGCAGCTTATTTCCATTGACCGGAAAATCCCTGAAAAATTCTGATTAATAACTGAGCGGGAAATAACAATTAATTATTTCCTGGTATCACTACGCCTTAATTCAGTTTTCCATTTATTTTTAAATTTTCTCTGGAGTTATTCTATGACCCTGGATTATGTAGCATTGGCTATCCTGGTTGCGGTAGTCCTGATCCTGTTTTACGGGGTAATTGTTATTCATGATATCCCTTATGAAATTGCGAAAAAAAGAAACCATCCGCATCAGGATGCGATTCATTACGCCGGGTGGGTGAGCTTATTTACCCTGCACGTGCTGTGGCCGCTGCTGTGGATTTGGGCCACCCTGTGGCGCGATGACCGGGGCTGGGGCATGAAAAGAATCGAAGAAAACCAGGACGATCTGCATCAGCGCTTAGAAACGGTGCTGGCCCGCCTTGACGGGGTACAGCAGGAATTAACGCTGCTGAAAGAAAAGGAGGCAAAATAATGGAAACGTTAATGCTTCTGACCTATGCCGCGCTGTGTATTGCGATATTTAAAATATTCCACATTCCATTAAATAAATGGACAGTACCGACCGCGGTATTGGGCGGCGTGATACTGATTGGCGGCGTGATTTTTGGTATGAACTATAACGCGCCGTTTACCGAAGTGGGGAATCAGGTTTTTCGTACCGTCCCGATTGTTTCGCAGGTGCGCGGTCGTGTCTTAACGGTGCCGGTGAAAGCCAACCAGATGCTGCATAAAGATGACATCCTGTTTACCATCGACCCGACGCCGTATCAGTCGAAGGTCGATGATCTGGAAGCGCAGGTGAAACAGGCCAGCCAGAACGCGCTGTCGCTGAATTCCGCACTGAACAGCGCGCAGGCCAACCTCAATAAAGCGGTGGCCGAACGTGACCAGGCGCAGCGCGAATATGCGCGTTATCAGGAAGGGCACAACAAAGGCGCCTTCTCCGATCAGATGGTGGATACCCGTCTTCAGACCTGGAAAGCCGATGAGGCCAGCGTTAAAGCCGCCCAGGCTGAAGTGGTGCGGGCGAAGAACGATTTGAACTCGGTTGTGAAGGGGGAGAATACCACCGTCGCCTCGCTGCTGGCGCAACTGCGCAAGGCCCAGTTTAAACTCGACAACACCGTGGTGCGCGCACCTTCCGACGGCTATGTCAGCACCGTTGGCCTGCGTCCTGGCACCATGTCGACCGCGCTGGGACTGGCGCCGGTGATGACGTTTGTGCCGATGGTGGCACCTGCAGATCGACTGTACGTGGCCGCCTTCCGTCAGAACTCGCTGCAGCGCCTGGAAAAAGGCGAAACGGCTGAGCTGATGTTCCCGGCGATCCCGGGCACCGTCTTCCAGGGCGAAGTGGCCGCTGTGCTGCCGGCAATTGGTGAAAGCCAGTTCCAGGGACAGGGAAAACTGCTGACGACCGCGGCGCTAAACACCCAGGGGCGTGCGCTGGTGGTGATGAAGGTCACCGACGATCGCTTCAAAAACTATAAGCTACCGCAAGGGGCGACGGTTGAAGCGGCGGTCTACTCCGACCATATGAAAGAACTGCTGCTGATCAGAAAGATCCTGATCCGCATGAAGAGCTGGGAAAACTATCTCTATCTCGACCATTAATTGGCAGACGACGAACGGCCCGGGCGACAAAACCCGGGCCGTTTGCTTATCCCGCCGGGATTGCCAGACCGTCAATAATCACCTGCATGATCCCCTGAGAACAGGGTTCCACACGGCCGCGAACGCCGTACACCGCCGCTAAAATCTCCGGCGTAATCACCTGCGACGGCGGGCCGTCGGCCAGCAGCCGCCCCTCTTTTAACATCACCATATGATCGGCATGCCGCAGGGCAATATTAATATCGTGCACCACCACCAGGGTGGTGATATGCCGACGGCGGGTCTCCTTGCGCACCAGGTCCATCACATGAAACTGGTAATTTAAATCCAATGCGCTCAGGGGCTCATCGAGCAGCAGTAACGCCGGCTGGCGGATCAGCGACTGTGCCAGACCGACGAGCTGTTTCTGCCCGCCGGAAAGCTGATCGAGATAGCTGAGCGCCAGGTGCTCAATGCCCAGCAGGCGCAGCAGGGACATCACTTCTGCCGGGTTATCGGCCTGATGAAGGCCGCCCGCCGCACGCTGGGCGACGATAATCGACTCCAGCACATGCAGATGTACCCCGGCCGGCAAGGTTTGCGGCAGATAGACCACTTTTTCCGCTCGCCGGGCGAACGGCAGCGTCAGCAGGTTTTCCCCGGCCAGCGACAGCTCTCCCGTGGAGGGGCCAAGACCCGCAATGGCCCGCATCAGGGTTGATTTCCCGCTACCGTTAGGGCCGAGCAGGGCGGTGATTTTGCCACGTGGCAGGTGGGGAACCGTGAGGTCGCGGATCACCTGGCGTTTTGGATAACCGGCGTTGAAATGGCCGATCGTCAGCCCGGTTGGTTCTGGAGCGTGCTGGCTCATACGTTCCCCCGATGGCGCAAAATAATGCTCAGGAAGAAGGGGACGCCGACCAGCGAGGTCACGATGCCGACCGGAATAATGGCGCCGGGGAGCAGATTTTTTGAGGCCACCGACGCCAGCGAGAGCACCAGTGCCCCGATGCAGGCGCTGGCGGGGAGATAAAACCGATGGTCCTCGCCAAACATCAGGCGCGCGATATGCGGGGCCACGAGTCCGATAAAGCCAATCGGCCCGACGAAGGCCACCGACAGCGCCGACAGAATACTGATGCGCAGCAGCGTGGTCAGCCGCAGGCGACGGACGTGAATACCAAAGCTGACGGCCCGGTCTTCACCGAGGCGCAGCGCGGTCAGTTTCCAGGCGTTGAGCATCGACAGGGGCATCACCACCGCCAGCACCGCCAGCAAAATCCCGACCTTTTGCCACGAGGCGCGATCGATGCTGCCCATGGTCCAGAACACCAGGCCCTGAAGGGTATCTTCGTTGGCGACAAACTGCAGCATCGACACCAGCGCGTTGAAGGTAAAGACCAGCGCGATACCAAACAGAATCACCCCCGAGGTCGCGACCTGGGTCCAGCGGGTGATGCCGTCCAGCAGCAGCGCCGCCAGCAGGGCGAAGATAAAGGCGTTGGCCGAAACAAACCACTGGGCGGGGATGCCGGGAATGCCGATCCCCAGCACGATAGCCAGCGCCGCGCCAAATGCCGCCGCCGAGGAGACCCCGAGGGTGAAAGGGCTGGCGAGGGGATTATTGAGGATGGTCTGCATCTCGGCTCCCGCCAGCCCCAGCGCGAGGCCAACCACCACCGCCATCAGCGCGTAAGGCAGGCGGATATCCCAGACGATCACCTGGGTTCCGGCGCCGGTGCTGCCGGGAGCGGTCAGGGTTTGCCACAGGGTATGCAGCGATATGCCGGACGGCCCGAGGACAAAATCGAGCAACAGGGAAGCGACTATCAACAGCAGCAGCACCAGCATCAGGCCGAGGCGGCGGCGCAGGATGCGGCGATAGTGCGCCATGACGTCATCCGCGTCGATGGTCGCCGTGCGGATACCGGGTTCAGTGGTTGAACTCATGCGGGGTTACTCACCTTGTTTCCAGGAAAAGACGAACGGCAGATCGGGCAGCGTAGTGAAATGGCGCACGATGTAGTGGTAGGTCGCATTCGGATCGAGGGTGCTAAAGGGCTGCGGATAGATATCTTTCGCCAGATACTCCATCCCCACGATATTCCACGGGTGGTTGTAGAAATGATGGTAAACCCCGTAAGCGTGCTGGCCTTTTACCGCCGGGATATTGCTGACGCCGGTGCGTGACAGCAGCGTCTGAGCCTGGGTATTGACCGCCTGCGGGCTGACCTGATAACCCAGCGGCAGCACCTGGCTGTTGCCGCGTTTTGAGCCGGTCATGATGTAAGCGTCGGGCTTCATGCTGATAATTTTTTCCAGCGACACAAAGCCGGAGGCGCCGGGCAGCACCTGTGAGCCAATATTGTTGGCGCCCACCGCCTCGACCAGACCGCCCCAGCCGCTATGCCCGTGGGTGAAGCAGCAGGCATCGCTATTGCCGGCCAGCGCTTCGACAAACACCGTCGCTTTCGGGGTGATAGCCGCCGTTTTCTGCACAATGGCCTGCAGATGCTGGCGGTAGTAGTCGGTATAGGCTTTGGCGTTGCTTTCGCGGTTGAGGACCTGGCCTAGCAGGTCGATACTGGGCGCGGTGTCCCTGGCCGGGTTGATCTCATAATCGACAAACAGCACCGGTATATTCAGCGCCGCCAGCTTGCCGATGATGCCGCTTTCGGTCAGCGCCGGCTTCGCGCGCAACTGGGCAATCATCAGGTCCGGCTGGCGGGAGAGCACGCTTTCCAGGTCGACATTGCCTTTGTCGCTGAACCCCATATCCAGAATGGCGGCCGACTGCGGCCACTTCTGCTTGAGCATTTCCCAGGTGGCAATATCCTGTTTTTTCGCGAGATTATTCCACGCCACCACCCGTTTAAACGGGTCATCGCGGTCCAGCAGCGCCAGCGCCATCAGATCCCGTCCGTCCTGCAAAATAATGCGCTGCGGTTCATGCTGGAGGGTAATGGTTCGGCCGTCGAGGTCGGTGACCGTAAGCGGATACTGACTGGCATAGCTCAGCAAAGGAGTGCCGATGAGTGCGTTGAATAATATGAGCGATCTTACTGATTTCATTGCCATAAATGAGTACCGTTGCGAATTTATAATAGAATGATTTTGATAATTATTCGCGTATGAAAATAAACGGCAGGTATATGGCCATGGATTTTAATGGAATGTTACAAACTTACTGGAAGGTATACGCCCGTACCGGAATGTCGAAAGGTTTAGCCTGAAAACGGGTGAATGCGGCCAGAAATAGTTTTAAGAACTATCCCTAAAGTCATGACCGGAATGTTATGCCATTCTGTAGGTGACTCATAACATTAAGAACGTTAGAGAGGACATGATGAAAAAAGCAATAATTGCATTATCTGCGATTCTGGTAGCAGCCCCGGTTTTTGCTGCGACAACACACGCAACTGATGATACCGTCGCGGCGGCTCATGAACAGGCGAATACCGCCAAGGAAAAACTGCATCAGGCCCAGAACGAGGGCGATGAGCTGAAGCTGAAATCCGAACATGCGGCACAAGGCAAAAGCGATAGCGTCGGCAGCCAGGTGAGCGAAGGCGCTCAAAAAACCTGGAATAAGACCAAGGAAGGGACGGAAAAGGGCTGGGATAAAACCAAAGAAGGCACGGAAAAAGGCTGGAATAAAACCAAAGCCGCCACCGAAAAAGGGTGGGATGCCACTAAAGACGGTGCAGCTAAAGGCTGGGACGATACCAAAAAGGGCGCTGAAGACTTAAAAAATAAAGTCACTGAATAATCAACGTCACCTAGCCAGTACTGACAATATCCCTGATAAAGGCCGCGAAAGCGGCCTTTTTTATTGGCGATCGTGTTTCCCGGCTCGCCGTAGCGGCTATTTTCACGCGAATCCAATCTGCCAGGAATCCTCCTGGATATCCTGATACTCACTATTCCTCCACATTCTGGCGGTAAAAATAAAGCCATATCAGGAGGTGTACTATGAAAAAGATGATTTCTCTGGCCGTCATGTTAGCTTGTGCATTCAGTTCACTGGCCTACGCCGATGGCCCGAATGACAACTATAAACCTGGCCAACAGCAAGAGTGGCAGAAGGGCGACAATCGTGGTGGCCCGGATGCTAATCGCCAGCAGGGGCAGGGTAATAATGGCCCGCAGGGACATGGTGACAACCGCTATCAGGGCGGCGATAACCGTGGCCCGGATCGCGACCAGCATGCCGATAATCGTGGGCAAAGTAAGCCGCATCAGGATCGTCATGAGCAAGACCACTTTGCGTGGAATGGCCATGATTTCCGTAAAGGACAGCCGGCACCGGAACATTACCGCGGCAATGATTATCGGGTGAATGACTGGAACGATCGCGGTCTGCCTGCACCCCCGCAGGGCCAGCACTGGTCCTATATTGACGGCAACTATGTGCTGATTGCGGCGGCAAGCGGCATCATTACCTCGATTCTGGTGAACGGGCTATTGTCGCACTAAGCGAGAGTCAGCCAGTATTTCACGTCATCCCCCAGGGCAGCCTTGTGTTATTTGACGAGGTTGCCCTTTTACAATGTGAGCTTACGCAAGCGGGTATTTTGTCATTTCCCCCGAACGCACCAGAACGATACACATCGCTTATCGTCTGCAGCACCATAATCCACTGAAATAACATTAAATCCCGCCCTGGCCCTTCCCGTTTTCATAAATCGTCTACGCTTCAAATAACCTCTTCGACTCTGGTATATCAATGAAAAATATAGTGGCTTTCAGTGCACTGGCTTTGCTGGCAGGTAATAGCTGGGCGGCGGATAGCGGCGGCAGCGCGGCGCAGGCCAACAACCCGCTTGCCAACATGACCGCATTCAACATGCAGAACTACTATATTGGCGATGTCAGCGGCACAAACAAAGACGCCAATCAGTTCTGGTTCCGATACGCGACCCCCTTTTCTTTAGGGCAGAGCGACTGGTTGCTACGTGCATCGCTGCCGGTCAACACCTATCCTGCTCCTCCGACCGGCGGCCACAAGACCGGCGTTGGCGATCTTAACCTCTTTACGTCCTGGCTCATTGATACCGGCAACCCGGCGGTGAGTTTTGGTTTCGGGCCACAAATTACCGCGCCTACCGCCTCCGATGATGCCGTTGGATCGGGGAAATGGTCCGGTGGTCTGGTCAACGTGCTGTTTGATGCCAGCAGTCCAACCTTCCAGTATGGTTATCTCGCGTCGTGGCAACATAGCTTTGCCGGCGATGATGATCGTAGCGATGTTAATCTGGCTACGTTTCAACCGTTTCTTTTCTACCAATTGGGGGGAGGGACTTACCTTCGCTCTGCGCCGATTTGGGTTTACAACCTTCACAACGATAACTACAGCGTGCCGCTGGGGCTGGGGATTGGCCAGGTGATAAAACACCAAAAAACGGTATACAACTTCTTCATTGAGCCACAGGGTAGCGTTGCCGACCGTGGCCCGGGGCAGCCTCGCTGGCAAATTTTCGCCGGACTTAATCTGCAGTTCCTGAACTAAATGACACCGGTCGCTGGCGCAAGAGGCTGCGTGACAACCTCTTGCGCTGACCATACCGATGATTACTTATTTAGCTCATCATCTGGCCAGTATTTATAGCCATTGAGCATCGCCTGGGCGGCCAAGCCTTTCTCGGTGATTTCGTACACATTCACCTTCGACGGCAGCGAAGCGGTATCTTTGGCGATGCCGTTGGCCGACGCGGCGACCGGGGCGACGCCTTTATCGTCATATTTGGCGGCCGCGTTAGCATCGGCACCAACGACGTAGCCCTGGGTGATAAAGTGATTCAGCGCCTCTTTATCATGGAATACCAGCACGGTCCGCTGCTGCTTCACGCCCACGCCCAGACCCGCGCCGCCCTGCGCCATTTTCATATAGGTATCTTTGCCGGTGTGGGTATTTTTCACCACGCCATAGCCGCTACCAAATCCGAAGACCAAAATTTTGCTGCTGTTGCTGGAAAATACCGCATAGCCGTCGGAGTGCTGAATATCGCTGCGCGCTTCCGGGTGCAGCGTATAGAGTTTACTCAGCGTTTCACTACGTATTTTCTGGATACTGGCGCGCTGCTGACTGGCAGTGTCGCCCTGTGCGCTACAGCCGGCCATCGCCAGCGCTGATGCAATGATAAGAGCCTGATATTTCATTGTTAAGTTCTACTGTATTCGGCAGGTCATTCATAAAGCGCTGTCATTATCTCTCACTCGCTCACGGGGCCTGCATAACGCCACGGGGCGAGCGCGTCTGTGCATCCTGCAACCATGACGCTGCTTGAGTTCATCCCTGCTAATGACACGCTGATTTAAGACCGATAATCGTAGAGTAAAAACGCGTTAATAATCCAAGTATTAAAAGTTTATATTTAAACTTAGCCTTAACCATGGTCTGTTTAACTGAATATTGCGTGATTTGTGTTGTGGATGTTCCGTGATGGCTGGCGGTGTTTTGGCAACTTCATTTCTGACGACGCTGAAAGATAACATGCTGAATAATCATGAGTAAATGCGATGAGGTCGGCTGCAGAAATCAGAAATCCTACTTGCATTAAATAGTTATCCAGATAAGTTAATTGTCTGAACCTGTTCGTTGACGCTACTGCTTCCGACTTTCTCGCTCCCCAGCAACCGTTTGTCTGAAGCCTGATTTATTCAGGACATTTATTCCTTATTCCCGGAGACCGGCATGACCGATTTTGTGATTCCAGAAATTAAAGCCGCTGAAGATGAAATGATTGCGATCCGTCATTATTTACATGCCCATCCGGAATTAAGTCTGGAGGAGTTTAATACCAGCGAGCTGGTGGCGGAAAAACTGGCGGAATGGGGCTACGCGGTCACTCGTGAATTGGGTAAAACCGGAGTGGTGGGCTCATTAACAAAAGGCCAGCCGGGGCGCACGATTGGTCTGCGCGCCGACATGGACGCGCTGCCGATCTTTGAAACCACCGATCTGCCGTGGGCCAGCACCGTTCCTGGAAAAATGCACGCCTGCGGCCATGACGGTCATACCACCATCCTGCTGGCGGCAGCGAAGTATATTGCCTCGCCAGCCTGCCAGTTTAACGGCACCGTGCACCTGATTTTCCAGCCGGCGGAAGAGGCCATCGGCGGGGCGGATCTGATGATTAAAGACGGTCTGTTTGAACGCTTCCCCTGCGATAGCGTTTTCGCGCTGCACAATATGCCGGGGCTGCCGGTCGGCAAGCTGGGCTTCTATGCCGGTAACTTTATGGCCTCGGCGGATACGGTGAAGATAACCATTCACGGCTACGGCGGTCACGGCGCTCACCCGGAACGTGCCATCGACCCGATTGTCGCCGGCTCGGCGCTGGTGATGTCGCTGCAAAGCATTGTTGCCCGCAACGTGCCGCCGGGAGAAACCGCGGTTGTCACCGTCGGGACTTTCCAGGCCGGTATTGCCTCCAACGTCATCCCGGAAAGCGCGGTGATGGAGCTGACCGTGCGCGCGATGAAGCCGGAAGTGCGCGATCTGCTGATTAAACGTATCCATGAGATCGCCGAGTTCACCGCCAAGAGCTATGGCGCAACCAGCGAGGTTGCGGTCTACGACTCTTATCCGGTGCTGACCAATAGCGACGCGGAGACGGCGTTCGCCAAATCGCTGGCGCTGGAGGTCTTTGGCCCCGAGCAGGTGCTGCCTTCGGTGGCGCCGATGAACGCCAGCGAGGATTTCGCCTTTATGCTGCAGGCGCGTCCCGGCTGTTACTTCCTGCTGGGCAACGGCGAGAAGGGCGGTAAAGGGAGCTGCATGGTGCATAACCCTGGCTATGACTTTAACGATGACATTATTACCACCGGCGCGTCATTCTTCGCCCGGTTAGTTGAAACACACTGCCGTTGATCTCTGGAGCTGATAAAAAATGAAAAAATCTCTTCTGCTGTGGGTTGCGCTGATGGCCTCAACATCGGCGCTGGCCGCAGGGCAAAAGGAAATTCGCTTTGGCGTCGATCCCACTTTCGCGCCCTTTGAATGGAAAGACCCGCAGGGCAAGCTGGCGGGGTTTGATATTGATTTAGGCAACGCTATCTGCGCGCAGCTCAAGGCAAAATGCGTGTGGGTCGAAAGCAATTTCGACGGCATTATCCCGGCGCTGAAGGCGCGCAAATTCGACGCGATTCTCTCCGGGATGTATATGACCGAAAAGCGTAAAGAACAGATTGGCTTTACCGATAAACTGTATAACGGCCCGGTGTTCCTCGTGGCGCGCAAAAACACCCTGACGGGCAACACGCCAGAGCAGCTGAAAGGCAAAACCATCGGCGTGGAGCAAGGGTCGGCGCAGGAAACCTACGTCAACCAGCACTGGCGCCCGGCGGGCATCAATATCGTGGCCTATCAGGGAGCTGACAGCGTGGTGCGGGATCTGGAATCCGGGCGTATCGATGGCGCGGTGCTGTCCGGGATGATGGCGGACTATAGCTTCCTGCAGCAGCCTCAGGGCAAAGATTTCGCCTTCGTCGGCGGAAGTTTGCAGGATAATACGCTGTTCGGTGCCGGCGCGGCGATTGGCCTGCGCAAAGAAGACGACGCCCTGCGTCAGGAAATTAACGGCGCGATTGCCACCATTCTGGCCGACGGGACCTATAAAAAACTGTCGGGTAAATATTTTAGCTTTGACGTCTATTCCGGAACATAATGTGGTAATGCGTCCGGCGGGCACGGATTAGCCCGCCTCAAGATTCCTTTTCTTACTATCCCATGATTGTCCTTTCCAGCCCTTGCGGTGTACCGAAGGATGCAGAATATAAGCGATAAGGAGTGAACGGCATGAATACACGTCCCTTGGGCAAAACCGGATTTTCCATCGCCCCGCTGGTCTTTGGCGGCAACGTTTTTGGTTGGACCTGCGATGAGAAAACCAGTTTTGCCATTCTTGATGCTTTCGTTGATCACGGCTTTGACGCCATTGATACCGCCGATGTCTACTCCCGCTGGGTGGATGGCAATCAGGGCGGCGAATCTGAAACCATTATCGGCCGCTGGTTGCAGGCGCGTCCCGGCATGCGCGATAAGGTGAAAATCTTCACCAAAGTGGGGGCTGATTTAGGGCTTCCGGGGCAAAAAGGGCTGAAGAAAGCCTGGATCCAACAGGCTGTGGAAGCATCGCTGCGTCGTCTGAACACCGATTATATCGACCTCTATTTTGCTCACTGGCCGGACCCGGAAACCCCGCTTGCGGAGACGTTGGAGGCGTTTCATGGCCTGCAGCAGAGCGGGAAAATCCGCGCTACCGGCGCGTCCAATCTCGATGCGCTGCAGCTTTCCGCCGCGCTGGAGGTGGCACGCAAAGAGGGGCTGCCGGCCTGGCAGGTGCTGCAACCGGAGTACAATCTTTATCACCGTTCGGCGTTTGAAGGGGCGCTGTGCGACCTGTGCACCACGCGCGATATTGGCGTCGTCACCTACTACAGCCTGGCCTCCGGTTTCTTAACCGGTAAATACCGCCAGCAGTCCGATCTGACGCAAAGCCAGCGCGGCGGCATTGGTAAATATCTCAACCCGCGCGGTATGCGCATTCTCGATACGCTGGACGAGGTGGCCGCCCAGCACAAGGCGAAACCCGCCGAAGTGGCGCTGGCCTGGCTGATGCATCGTGAAGGGGTGAGTGCGCCGATCGCCAGTGCGACCAGCGTGGCTCAGGTGGAAAGCTTTGCCCGTGCGGCACAGCTGACGCTCAACGCCGCGCAGCTGGCGCGTCTGGAAATTGCCAGCGCCTGACCTACGGCACCGGAGCCAGCCGGCTCCGGTGTTTCAACGTCAGTCCCGTTATCGCCGGTTATGACCGATGCGTCGTGACATTGAGGATCTCCGCGCTGGCCCCGACCGGGAAATTACTCAGCGCGGCAAAATCGCTGCCCTGATAGCCGAGGATCTTGCCGTCGGTGCGCATCTGCTGAAGATCGATCAGGATCACCCCTAACGTCGGGATGATTTTTTCCCGCCAGACGAACAGCGTCAGATCGTCTGCCACCTGCACATAATGACAGCGGTCGACATCCGCCAGCCCCTTTTCCACCCCATCCAGACACTGCCAGGCATAGAAATTATCGTTGAGATAAATATGCTCGTAGCGCTCGGTCGGGCTGTAGGTGTACTGGTTGCGCATCCCCACCAGCGCCCCGGTGAACGCCGGCAGCGGCCCCGGCTCGCGGTTCAGACGCGCAAAATGGAAACTCACCTCAACCGCCGTCAGCGGCAGACCCTGCTCGACGCGGCTGAAGGCATCCAGGCGAGCGGCTTGCTCGGTGGGCAGCGCGCCGTAAACCAGGGTGGCGTTGTGCTGCGTCAGATTGCACACCGCGCTGATGCTGGCGTGCTGCCGATCGGGATCGAGAAAGTCGATAAACAGTACGTCGGGGCGCAGGGCGGTGATGCGCCCGGCAACCGGCTGCCCGTTCCAGATAAGGTTGTGTGCATCGGCAATCTGCAGCTGATGGCGGATTCCGTCCGGCAGATAAAAGGTCAGAGATTCCCCGCTGGGTAACGTGGCGACGGGCAACACGTTGCCGTGCGGGGCAAAACCATCGGCCAGGGCGCCGACCTGAATAAATACGGCTTCTGCGGTCATGTGAGTTCCTTTTTGCTTATTGACTAAGGGGAAGAGAACGCCAGGGTCGGGACATCCACCACGCTGGCGCCGCCGTCGGCAACCAGGGTAGCGCCGCTGATGATCGATGCCTGCGGGGAGCACAGAAACTGACAGGCGAGGGCGATCTCCTGGGCGCTGGCGGGACGGCGCAGCGGCACATCGCGGCACACCTGGCGATAGGCCTGCTCAAGGCTGATGCCCTGAGCGGCCATCAGCGGCTGCATCTCCTCGTCGGCCATCGGCGTGGTGACCCAGCCGGGGCAGATAGCGTTGGCGCGTACCCCCTGTGGGCCATAATCCCGGGCGACTGAGCGCATCAGGCCGATCAGCGCGTGTTTGGCGGTGACGTAGCCGCAGGCCTCGGGACCGGCGGCGAGAGAGGCGATCGAGGCGACAAACAGCACGTTGCCACGACGGGTCATCAACGACGGCAGGCAGGCGCGGACGCTGGCGAAAGCGCTGTCGAGATTGCTCTCCAGCGCCTGACGCCACTGCTGGTCGCTGGTCTGCGCCGCCGCGCTGTTGCCCATTCCGCCGGCGCAGCACAGCAAGACGTCGATACCGCCCGCTTGCGCGAGAATGGCCGGCAGCAGATGGTGCTGCCAGTCGCTACCGCTGGCGGCATCGCCGGTCAGCGCCAGCGCGCCGGTCTCCTGTGCCAGCGCCTGCAGAGGGGCGAGGCGGCGTCCGATAATAATGACCGTATCGCCCGCCGCCGACATCTGCCGCGCACAGGCGGCGCCGATGCCGGTTCCACCGCCGGTTACCACCACCACTCTAGCCATTCTGTTTCTCCCGTTACCTGCGTTTTTCCTACCTTAAAAAGGGGGCCAGATCCCGGCTATCGTCCGGAAGAACGAGAGCCGGGGTCGTTCAGTTGCCCTGGCTCACAGGAATGGCCTGCGGGGCTGGAACGGCCTCCATGGTCTGGGGATCGACGGCGAGATAGCGGCCGGTTTTGCTGTCAATACCGGCGTAGTCAATCAGCTTGCCGTCGGCGTGGACCACCATGGTGCGTTTGGCAAACGCCGCATAGGCATCGCTCATCGCCTGCACCCGCTGCGGATATTGCGCCGCGACATCGTGGGTCTCCAGCGGGTCGAGTTTAAGATTGAACAGCCCCCATGGCGCATCGCCGGCCTGCGGGAAGGTTTTCACCAGCCGCCGCAGCTTCCAGTCGCCGTCAACCCAGGCGGCCTGGTTATGCAGTTCGACGCCGTAGGAGGAGCGTGGCGGCTGCTGGGTTTCGCCGGTCAGATAGCGCTTAAAGCTGACGCCGACCATCGGCAGCACCGGTTTTTTCGCCAGCGGTTTAGTGGCATCGATACCGGCGAACTCATATAAGGTCGGGGCGACGTCGTACACCGCCATGGTGGAGGTGTCGATCTTACCGTTATGCACAATTCCGGGAGCGGAGATCATAAAGTCGGTGTTGATCCCCCCCTGGCCGCTGGTGGTTTTGTGGTAGCGGGCGTAAGGGGCGTTGCTGACGTTGGCCCAGTGCGGGCCGTAGGAGACGAATGAGCCTTTGCGCCCGATGTTCTGGTAGCTGTTGTCGAACTGTTTCCAGAACGACGGTTCCGATTCGTAGTAAAAGCCTTCCGCCGGGTTGGCGCCGTTATCGGTTAAAAAGAGCAGCACGGTGTTTTTATCACGCCCGGTCTGCTTCAGCGTCGCCATCACCGAGCCTATCTGCGCGTCCATATTGGCGATCATCGCCGCGTAGACCTGCATCACTTTGGCGGTGTATTTTTGCTGCTCCGGCGTCAGTGCTTCCCACTCTTTATCGAGATCGAGGCCAGGAAGCGGCGTGTCGTCATGGAGGATCCCCAGCGCCTTCAGGCGGGCAATGCGCTGGCGATAGACCTCGGCGTAGCCCTGTTCATACTGGCCTTTAAAACGTGCGATCCACTCGTCCGGCGCCTGCAGCGGGTCATGGGGCGCGGTAAAGGCCAGCCAGGCGAACACCGGCTGTTCCGACGGGGTCTGTTTGATCCACTCATTCATCTGGCTGGCGTAGGCTTCGCTGGAGTAAAAGTTGTCGGGGAGCGACACGCGCTGGCCGTCGCGGGTGTAGTAGGTGTGGAACGCCTCGACCGTGCCCAGCGGTACCGCGTCGTTAAAATGGCTGGTGCCGCCGCCCATAAAGGCGAACGAGTGGCTAAACCCGCGGTCTTTCGGCGTGGCGCCGGGCACGAAACCGAGGTGCCATTTCCCGGCCATCAGGGTGTTATAGCCGGCATCTTTAAAGCGTTCCGCCATGGTGGTGACGCGGTCGGTGAGGCGCAGCTCGTAGCCCTCTTTACCGATGGTGCTGTCGTACCACCACATGCCGCCCATACCCGCCTGTTGATTGGTATTGCCGGTTAACAACATCGAACGCGCCGGGGCGGACATCGGCGAGGTGTAATACTGGCTCATACGCACGCCCTGTTCGGCCATCGCCTGCAGGTTGGGCGTCGGGATTTCGCCACCAAAGGGGCTGATATCGGAATAGCCCATGTCGTCGGCGATAATAACGATCACGTTGGGGCGTTCGGTTTGCGCACTGTGCGCTGCGCCGGAGAGGATCATGCCCAGGGTGGCGGCCACTGCTGTTTTATTCACTGCGTATTCTCCTGTACTGGCTCGGAAGGTGGCGCACCCGCTAAGCAGACGGCGCGACACGGGAGTGGTATCGGTTAGCCAGCAGGCTGCTGGCTGTCGACAAAGGCGGCTCGCCAGGCCCGCAGGCCGTTCATGTCCCGGGAATACGGGCGCAACGGGGCGAGGATTGCGTTAAAAAAGCGGAAGTAGCCGGCACACAGCCGGTTGTAACCGGCGTCGTTGAGATGGGCGGGACAGCCGCCCTGGCAGACCATATTCACCGGGCAGCTCTGACACTCCCGGCGGCGGCTTTTTTCGCGCCCGAAGGGCAGGTGCGTGGCGCTATCGACCGCCTGGGCCAGCGTCTGTTCGCTGAGCGCGCCGAGGTGATGACGGTCGTTAATCAGATGGTCGCAGGCGTACAGCTGGCCGTCTGGCTCCATCACCAGATTGCTGCCGCAGCGGGCCGCGTGGACGCAGGTGGCGCTGGTATGGGTGAAGTATTGCCCCCACGCCTGTTCGATATTCATCACGAACACCCGCCCCATATCGCAGCGTTTGCGCCACTGATGCCAGACCGCCACCATAAAGCGTCCCCAGTTGTCGGCGCTCAGCTGGTAGCCCTGCTGCAGGGCGTCGCCTTCGCTCATCAGCGGCTGAAATTGCAGATAGCGAGCGCCCAGGCTGACAACGTGGTCGTAAATGGCGGCCGCATGGCGGGTCATCGCGTCATGCACCACCACCAGTAAATTGAATTCCACCTGATGCTGATGCAGCAGGGCGATGCCGCGCAGCGCCGCCGGATAGCTGGCCTGGCCGCGCTTATCCGGGCGGTGCTGGTTTTGCAGCGCTTCACTACCTTCGAGGCTGACGCCAATCGTAAAGCGATGCTCATGAAACAGGCGGCACCACGCATCGTTGATTAGCGTCGCGTTGGTTTGCAGGCTGTTGCTGATCGTCACTCCCGGCGGGGCATACTGCTGCTGTAGCGCCAGCGCTTTTTTATAAAAGCTCAGGCCGGCCAGCAGCGGCTCGCCGCCTTGCCAGACAAAATTGATCTCCCGTGCGCCGGGGGGCTGGGCGGCAATATAGCGGCGAATAAACGACGCCAGCATTGCATCGTCCATTTTTTGCACCGGGGTGTCGCCCTGCGGGTAGTAACAGTAGCGACAGGCGAGATTGCAGGCCGGGCCAATCGGCTTGATCAGAATATGAAAGGGCACCGTTGCCCGGGGTTCAATGGCCAGCGGAATTTGCTGCTGGCGTAGCGCGGCGATATTCAGCATCAATGGCTCCGTATTTATTTTTCCGGCGAACGCTATTATTTGGGCAGCACAAAGCTGCGCTTCCGGGAATGGTTAAGCAGCGGATAAGAAAATATTTATTAGGTATAGAGTAGCGCTTAAAAAAATCACTCGTTCTAAAGGACGAGTTACTGATAAAAAAACGGCGGGAGCAAAACCCTGACGCGGCGAGCGGCCATAAGGTTAATAACTTTTGTTTATGTTTTAATGTAATGTCGATAACAACACGGTATGTGGATTATTAACTCTTTAATTAACAGTGTGTTGAATAATTTTTTGTAACCCATATCACACTGTTAATATGTTAATGATTGTGTTACTTAAATGTGAAATGTATGCTTCATCTATCTGGTCTTCATCCGCGTTTAACGCACTTTCACCTCGACGGGAGGGGAATCATGTCTGCTTTATTAAAAGCCAGTCGTAATGATGCGATAATTGCCCGTTGTTTACAGACTATTTCACAGTTAATTCCACTGTCATCGGCGGTTTTTTATCGGGTTAATCAGCGTTTAAAACCCGAAGACTATATTTTGCATAATATTTCGGCCAATACGCATCAACAATATCTGGAATGTTTTCAGCCGCTGGACCCGCTGCTGCCATCCCGCTTTAGCCACCAGGCGATTACCATGGCGGCGATGACGCCGGGGGTGTGCGACCGCCACCGTCACTATTATCACGAGTTTATGCTGCCGAATAACGTCCGCGACATGACGGAAGTCTTTATCCGCCGCGACCGACGCATTATTGCCGGTATCTCCTTAATGCGCGACGCGCCGTTCTCCAGCGAAGAGCGCCTGCGCGCCCAGGCGGTACTGCCGCTGGTGGAGTTGGCTATTCACGACTGTCTCGAGCAGGAAGATGACCTGCCAATGATGCTGACCGCCAAAGAGCGTGAAGTGGTCGGTATGGTGCGCGAAGGGGCCAGTAATAAGCTGATCGCCCGCCAGATGGATATTTCGCTCTCCACCGTGAAAACCCACTTACGCAATATTTTCGCCAAGACCGACGTGGTCAATCGTACCGAGCTCGTTTCCCGAACCTGGATGCCATCCGCTCAGCGCACGCTGCATCTGTAATCTGACTCATCGCATCCCGCGCGCCGCCGTCAATGGCGGTATTTTCCTGATGCCAGACGGTATCACTCCCTGGGCTATTGTCCGGGGGGCGGTTTTTTTTGACTGGAGCACGCATCACGATGTCGAGTACACCCGTTACTGAAAACAGCTTATCCCGGCCGACCGGCCTGGTATTTACCGCTCGCCTGCTGTGCGCCATCGTGATTTTTGCCGCGATTGCGCCGGGGATCCTGATGACCGCTCCGGCGGTGGCCGCGCAGTTAGCCAGCGAGTGGCGACTGTCCCCCGGGCACATCGGCTATCTGTTCTCGGCTGAGCTGGGGGCGATGAGCCTGGCGACCCTCCCGGCATGGTGGTGGATGAGCCGCCTCAACTGGCGCCGCGTGGCGCTGGCGGCCGGAGTGGTGTTTTTGCTGGCGAACCTGGCCTCGGCGGCGGCAAGCCACTATGAAACGCTGCTGCTGGCCCGCTTTATCGCTTCGCTGGCCGGCGGCACGCTGATGATCCTGTGCATCAGTTGCGCGGCGGGCACCGCCAATCCTTCGCGGGTGTATGCCTTCTGGGTGCTGGGCCAGCTGCTGCTGGGAATGGTGGGACTGTTGATCCTCCCCGGTCTGTTTGCCAGTTTCGGCCTGAAGGTGGTGTATCTGATCCTCGCCGCCATCATGCTCTGCTGCCTGCCGCTGGTAGCGGCGTTTCCACCGCGCTTTCAGCCGATGTCGGCTTCCCGCCGGCAGCCCGCCGTCGCGCCGCTGCGTAAGCTTCTCGCGGTGCTGGCGGTCCTGACCTTTTATATCAGCCTCAGCGCGGTATGGACCTTTATCGGCACCATCGGGAGCGCGGCAGGCCTGACGGCGTCGCAGATTGGCCTGGTCCTGGCGGTGGCGACGGTGTTCGGCATTCTTGGCGCCGGCGGCGCGGCCTTACGCGGCACGCAGCGCCCGGACCGCATGGCGGTCTGGCTGGGCTACGGACTGCTGATCCTCAGCATTGTTCTGCTTATCAGCCACCCGCTGCTGCTGCGCTTCGCGCTGGCGGCGGTGCTGTTCAAATTCACCTGGACCTTTGTCCTGCCGTTTATTCTCGCCCGCGTCGCCGGGCTGGATAACAGCGGCCGCTTGATGAACAGCATCAATCTGGTGATTGGCGGCGGTATGGCCGCCGGTCCGGCGCTGGCCGGGACGCTGCTGCAACATTTTTCCAGCGCCGACGCGCTGCTGGCCGCGGCAGGCGGCTGCGCCTTGCTCTCGGCAGGATTGATTCTGGCGGCTTCGCCCGCCGGAAAGCGTGATCTAACAGGAGGATAGAGTGAAAAGAAAAACCGGTTTCTTCTTTGATGAGCGTTGTTTCTGGCACAGCACCGGCCTGCATGCGGTGACCTTACCGGTCGGGGGCTGGGTACAGCCGCCGGCAGGGGGAGGCCATGCCGAGTCGCCGGAGACTAAGCGGCGAATGAAAAACCTGATGGATGTTTCGGGTCTGACCGCCCAGCTGCAGCTGTACAGCGCGGCGGCCGCGAGCGAGGAGGATCTGCAGCGCATTCATCCGGCCCATTATCTTGAGCGCTTTAAGGCGATCAGCGATAACGGCGGCGGCATGCTGGGGAAAGAGGCACCGCTGGGGCCGGGCAGCTACGAGATAGCCGCGCTGTCTGCCGGGCTGGCCAGCGCCGCGGTAGAGGCGGTATTACGCGGTGAACTGGATAACGCTTACGCGCTGTCGCGGCCGCCGGGACACCACTGCCTGCCTGACCAGTCGATGGGCTTCTGTTTCCTCGCCAATATTCCCATTGCCGTGGAGCGGGCGAAGGCGTTGCATGGCCTGGGCAAAGTGGCGATCCTCGACTGGGATGTGCACCACGGCAACGGGACGCAGCATATCTATCTGCAACGCGACGATGTCCTGACTATTTCGCTGCACCAGGACGGTTGCTTCCCGCCAGGCTATGCCGGGGAAGACGACTGCGGCACCGGCGCGGGCGAAGGCTATAACATCAATATTCCGCTGATGGCCGGCGCAGGAGACGACAGCTGGCGCTATGCGCTGGAGACCATCGTGATCCCGGCGCTGACCCGCTTTGAACCGGAGCTGATTATCGTGGCCTGCGGCTACGATGCGAACGCCATGGACCCGCTGGCGCGGATGCAGCTGCACAGCGACAGCTTCCGCGCGATGACTGAACAGGTACAGGCGGCGGCGGATCGGCTGTGCGACGGTAAGCTGGTGATGGTGCATGAAGGGGGCTACGCCGAATCCTACGTGCCGTTCTGCGGGCTGGCGGTGATGGAAGCGTTGAGCGGCGTGAGAACCGCGGTGGAGGATCCGCTGCTGGAATTTATTCAACAGCAGCAACCGCGTGAAGCATTTAGCGCTTTTCAGCGCCAGGCGCTTGATACCCTGGCGCGTCAGTTTGGCCTGAACTAACGGCCCCACGCTTCTCCGCAATCAGCGCGGAGAAGCGTTCTCCTGCGAACGCTCTTCTGTTGTTAGCGTCTCCTGCATCCACTGATTGACCGCCTGATGCATCATGCTCATGACGCTCAACAGCAGCATGCGCTGCTGCTTTTCGAGGCGCAGATAGCGGCGCAGCGGCGGCATTTTGCAGACCACTTCACTGGCGGCCCACGGCTCAATGCAGCAGCGCCAGCGCTGGTCGTCGAGGGTAAAGGTAAAGCGGCGATAGTCCAGTTCGCTGAGCGTTTGCTGCAAGCGGGGAAAACCGTTGAGATAGCGGGCGAGTTCAGCGGCGGTTTTACTGCCGCGAAAGGTGACCGGCTGGCGTTTCAGCCAGCCGGATTGATGGGCGCGGATCTTCCCCTGAGCGGGCCGGGAGACCGGCCCCTCAACGACAAATTCGCAACTGTGAATGCTCGCCATAAACAGCCGTTTCTGGCGAACGCTGACGGTGACATCGGTGCTGGCGTTAAGGTGCAGTACCGCGCTGCGCTCGCTGAGCTTTTCGCCTGGCCAGCCGGCGAGATCGCGCTGGACTGCATTCATTAACGGCGTGCTAAATGAGGGGACGGAGGACATCGGGCGTCATCTCCCCATGGTTTTGTTTCTCATAGTTGCCGATGGCGCGTTCCACCACCTCTTCGACGGGCACCGGGCGGAATGGGTTAACCCGCTGAACGCACACCGTCCAGAACAGCGCGTAGGCGGCGGTCAGCCCGAGCATGATGCCGAACGGCACCAGCACGTCGCGGCTGTCCATGCCCGGCGGGGTGATGTTGATGATGGCGATAATAATCCCGACGCTGGAGATAATCTGCGGCAGCGGAAACCACGGTGAGCGATAGGCCCGCGGCAGGTCCGGGCGGCGGATACGCAGCAGCACCACCGACAGGGTCACCAGCAGATAGGCCACGCCCCAGGCGCAAACGGCGGCGAGGATCAGCGGAACGATCCGGTCGATATCGCCGTTCAGGTACCAGGCGTGCAGGCAAGGGATCGCCACGCCGATGGCAATGGCGATGACCGGCGTCTTAAAGCGCGGGTGCAGCCAGGTGAGGAAGCGGGGCAGGGCGCCGTCCAGCGCCATCCCGTAGATAATGCGCGGCACGGCGGCCATCAGGGTGTTGATGGTCGCGCAGCCCGCCAGCAGCAGCCCGACGCCGAGCCAGTACTGGCCCGCATGGCCCATCACCCGCTCGGCAAAGGCCGGGATCGCCATCGGCGTATCCAGCAGATGGACGTTGGTCGCCGCATCCAGCACCACGTTTTCGACCTGGCGGTTAATGGCCGCGCCGTAGATAAACATGCAGCTGGCGACGCCGAACAGACCGAGCGCCATGGCGCGCGGAATGGTGCGGTGGGCCTGTTTAATTTCCGGGGCCATCGGCGTGACCAGTTCGCAGCCGACGAACATAAACATCGCCATGCCGATATAGCCGAACAGCCCGGAGAGGTCGCTGACGTTCAGCGGCGTTCCGAACCAGCCGGAAAGGTGGGTCACCGGCGCCATAAAAATACCGCACAGGCCGAAGATGGTCAGGGTGCTCCACATCCCGAAGGTCAGCACCACTTCCACCTTGCCGAAGATCTCCACGCCAATGGCGTTCAGCAGGCCGAACACCACCACCATCCCGACGCCCACCATCCAGGTGTTCTGGTGCACCGCCATCTGGCTGCTGATGGATTCGAAGTTCACCAGCGCCATCACTCCGGCGAGAATGGTTTCTGCGGTTCCGGCAAAAATATGGACGATCAGATAGGCGCACAGCGCGCCGGTGATCGCAAAAAAACGCCCCATCCCACAGGCGATATAGTCATAGACCGAACCGGTGGTGGGGATCAGCGTGGCCGCCTCGGCAAAGGTGGTGACCTGTGCCTGCATCATGATAAACGCCAGCAGCACCGCCAGGGCAAAGGTGTCGCCGCCCATGCCAAAACCGCTGGTCACGGTGAGGATCACCGGGCTGGCCATAATCAGCCCGACGGAGCTGGCGAGGGTAGTGGGAAAGCCGACGACGCCGCGTTCGAGATGGCTGGCGAGTCTTTTACTGAACATAGTCAACCTCTGCACAAAATAGGGAAGGGCAGGGAGTGGCGCAAAGCAAGCACCATTCCGGATAGTCATAATTTAGGTTGGCATCCGGCTCAATGAATATCGTCCTGAAGGTGGAGAACGGCGGTTGATTCTGTGATGTAGAGCAGATGCTACTCCCCGCCGCCGTGCGCCGGGGAGTAGCGGGGGCATTAGCGGCTTTCGACGTTGGCCAGGTAGTGCTTAACGAAGCGCGGCGTCAGGATTTTCCACTCCACTTCGGTGCCCTGTTTGACAAACCAGCTGTCGCCCGCCACGAAGCGCTGTGGCTGGCCGCCGGCGACGGTCAGCTCCACTTCGCCTTCGAGGACGGTGGCGTGTTCGGTAAACGGATAGGTCATGGTAAAGCTCCCCTGGGTGGAGGAAAACAGACCGCAGGTAAAGGGGTCCTGCGGTTCACCGTAAATCATGGCGCCCGCTACCTGCGGATCGCCGGCGGTCGGCGTCGCGCCCAGCAGGCTGACGCTGCCGATAGGCTGCAGTTCGGGAACGGGTTGATCGAGTTTAAATGCGTGCATGATGTTCTCCTGGTTAACTCCGGCCTTTCCAGTAACCGGCGGTTTGATGCATCAGTTTTCCGGCGGTGACCAGCAGCGTGCGCAGGCTGTCACGACCGTGGATTGTCGCGTGGGGAATGCTGCTCATCAGGCGGTAGCGATCGGAACCGCCATTGATGCCCTCGGCGAGAATTTTGCACACGATGTGCGAGGGGGTAACGCCGAAGCCGGAGTAACCCTGAACGTAGAAGACGTTATTGTGCTCGCGCAGGGTGCCGATCTGCGGGAACAGGTTGGCGCTGCAGGCCATCGGGCCGCCCCAGGCGAAGTCGATTTTGACATCCTTCAGATAGGGGAAGACCTCCGCCAGCAGGGTGCGGTTCCAGGCGGCGAAATCGTTGGGCGTATACTCAAGATAACGGGTGGCGCTGCCAAACAGCAGGCGGTTTTCCCGGGTAATGCGGTAGTAGTTGATCACCGGGCGAATATCGCTGAAGGCGCCGCGTAGCGGGCTGATGCGTTCAATCAGCGCATCGGACAGCGGCTCGGTCGACACCTGATAGGAGTAGGTCACCAGGGTCTTGTTGTAAATCTCCGGCTCCATATTGTTGAGGAAGCTGTCGCAGGCCCACAGCAGTTTGGCGGCCTTGACGCTGCCCATCGCCGTGCGGACGCGGACCGTTTTACCGTAATCCACCTCAACCACCGGCGAGGATTCGAAAATCTTCACCCCCAGCGAGTGCGCCGCCTGCGCCGACCCCAGCAGCATATTCAGCGAGTGGATCTGCCCGCCGCCCATGTGCTTGAGCGCGCCGCAGTACACGTCGGAGCCGACTACCTGCTGCACGTCGCTGCCGGTATAGAGGGCGATATCTTCATCCGGGGTGGCGGCCTTGAACTCTTTCTCCCACTGGCGCAGCGTCTTCAGCTGACGCTGGTTGTAGGCCAGATAGCCGTAGCCGGGGACGAAGTCGGCGTCGATATTGTATTTTTGAATGCGCTCGCGAATGATCCCCGCGCCAAGGTTAGAGATTTTAAACAGCGTCTCCAGCCCCTCTTTCCCCACATGTTTTTTTACTGCTTCAATGTCGTGACCAATACCGGCCATCACCTGGCCGCCGTTGCGCCCGGTGCCGCCGTAGCCTAAATGGCGGGCTTCCAGCACCACCACGTTGGTGATGCCCTGTTCCGCCAGCTCCAGCGCGGTGTTGATCCCGGAAAAGCCGCCGCCAATGATCACCACGTCGGCTTCGATATCGTCCTGCAGCGCCGGAAAATGCAGCTGGTATTTTTTGGTGGCGCCATAGTAGTTCAGCGCATCGATTTTGATATTCATAGCGTTACCCTGTCTCGCCTGGCTAAGGCACCCATCACAGCATGGCGGCGGGGGGCTGAATATCGTCCGAAAGAATGACGTACTTTAGAACGATAGGCTGCGCGAACCGGATGTGGTGGGATGGGGAACATTTTCTGAAACCACGGATGCCACCGATGAGCGACGTAACCTTGCTTGCTGAAGTAACCGCGTTTTTACGCCAACCCCATGGCCAGTTTATTGCCGGGGAAGCCTTGCCGGGCAACGGACCGACGCTGACGGTCGTCAATCCCGCCACCGGTAAAGCGATAGCGAACGTGACATCCGCGAACGCGGATCAGGCGGCCCAGGCGATGGCGAGCGCCAGCCAGGCGTTTGCCGTCTGGCGTGAGATGCCGGCGCTACAGCGCGGCACGCTGCTGCTGAAACTGGCGGACCAGCTGGCAGCGCATCGCGAGGAGCTGGCGCAGCTGGAGAGCCTGTGCTCCGGGAAAACCATCTCCCTGGCGCGGATGCTCGAGCTGGATCAATCGGTGGCGTTCCTGCGCTACTTTGCCGGCTGGGCCGGGAAAGTCACCGGGGAAACCCTGGATGTGTCGCTTCCGTCGATGGCCGGCGAGAAGTACACGGCGTTTACCCGTCGCCAGCCGCTGGGCGTGGTGGTGGGGATCGTGCCGTGGAATTTTTCGATCATGATCGCTATCTGGAAGCTGGCGGCGGCGCTGGTGTGCGGCTGCACCATCGTGCTGAAGCCGAGCGAATATACGCCGCTGACCCTGCTGCGGGTGGCGGAGCTGGCCAAAGCGGCAGGGATCCCCGATGGCGTGATCAACGTGGTTAACGGCGCCGGGGGGGATATCGCCCAGCGGCTGATTACCCACCCGGCCTGTGCGAAGGTCAGTTTTACCGGTTCGGTGGTCACCGGCGGGAAGGTCCAGCAGTCGGCGACCGGGGCCGGGAAACGCGTCACTCTGGAGCTGGGGGGTAAAAATGCCGCCTTGTTCCTCGACGATCTCACCCCCGAAGCGATGGCCGACGGCATTATCGAAGCGGGCTATCTCAACCAGGGGCAAATCTGCGCCGCCGCCGAGCGGTTTTATCTGCCGGAAGGCAAGCTGGATGCGGTTCTTGAGCTACTGAAACAGCGACTTTCAGCGCTGCGTCCCGGCTCGCCGCTGGACGAGCAAACGCCAATGGGGCCGCTGGCCAACCGGCAGCAGTTTGAGAAAGTCCTGCAGCTGATTGAGACGGCGCGGCAAGAGGGCGACACCATCGTCTGCGGCGGCGAAGCGCTGCCCGGCGAGGGCTATTTTGTCCTGCCGACGGCGGTGAAGGTGCGTAGCGAAAACAGCACCCTGATGCAGGAAGAGACGTTCGGCCCGGTGTGTAGTTTTATCGGTTACCAGAGCGAAGCGGATGCGCTGTCCCGCATCAACGCCTCGCCGTTTGGCCTCGCCGCCAGCGTCTGGTCGGATAATATCCGCAAGGCGCTGCGCTACTCTGAGGCGATTAACGCCGGGATCGTCTGGGTGAACATGCACACCTTTCTCGACCCGGCGGTGCCGTTCGGCGGCATGAAAGGGTCGGGCACAGGGCGTGAATTCGGTAGCGCGTTTATCGATGATTACACCGAACTGAAATCGGTGATGGTGCGCTACTAATGTGCGGCTGACCTGTTACCGGAGCGTCAGTAATAGTTAACCGTAAACGTGACGCGCCCATCCGCCTTCCCTGAACTAAATGCCGATGATGTCTTAACATAACGCGCAACAAGTGGGTAGGTTATTGTACTGTCGCCCGTTTTAGGCAAATTAACGACAGACGGGCGGTTAAAAGCAAAAGGTTCAGGGGATGGTGTACCGGGCGTACCATGAGCAATCTGTATACCAACACCTCTGGCCGATTCATCGGATGGCGTAATATTAATCACGCCATTTTCTGCATCAAAAATACCGTTCACAGGCGCAAGGCTGATGCTGATCTGGTTATTGGTTGTGGGGGGAATATCACCCGTGGCTAAATTGACCCGACTATAAGCCGAGTGATAGCCCGAAAAAACAGGGCAATCGGTCAGTCTAATCGATGCGTCCACCCACGGTGTGCCATCGGCGGCGGAGAACACTGACGCGCTATGTGTCCCCAGAGGAACTTTGACATCCGGCGTCGTGCAGGTTCTGGCTGAGACATTGATTGAGCCCGATAACTGATAACGTCTGGCGATGATCGGGAAGTTTCCAGCCATATTCGACCCTGCTTCATAGTATTTCACCATGCTCGGGAACGAGGAAGAATCAATGGTGTAATTTCCGGGAGGAGTATTACCTATTTTCATTAATGAAATATCAAAGATGCTGGACATGCCAAAATAAAATGCTTGATTTTCGGTGGTGGTAATTAGATTCTCAAACGCCATCACGGGGGATTCTTTTGTCACGGCTTTTCCGGCATACCACACGGCAATACCAACGCCGGGAATATTGGTTTCATATATTTGGCCGCCGAATGGCGACCCGGACCAGGAAGATAAAGGGAAATTGACTGACTCTAAACCTAACATCCATTTAACACTGCCGCTCTCAGGGGTCGGTGAACTACATTTCAGATGTAATTCAATCGGAGCGGAAATGGTACCGCCATATAACACGGTGCCTAATGGCATGTCGGGTCCGATGGTTATATTATTTGCAATGATGCTTAACGTTTCTTTTTTTTCAGGAATATCCTGCTGACATTGCACTATAGCGTTAGCCCATGGCGAGCACAGCATGGACAATGACAATAAATATTTAATGTGAAAATTAAAACGCATAAAAACTTTATCTCCAGGCTGAATTTTTTGTATTTGATTGCGTTATCTTCAGGTGTTGCGCCATGATGTTTTGGGCAATTTTATAGCTTAATGAATATTATTTTGCGTATGTTAGTGGCTAGAGAGAGAAAATGAAATTGAAGTTTTGTTTTTTATTCTTAATAAATCTTTGGTTAATAGTGAATCCACTATTGGAGGGCGGTTGGTTTTTGTTATTAATCGTATTTTTTTGAATGTTTTTTTACTTCAGACTGGCGCTGGCAGGGGGCGAAGCATGCGATAAATTATGGCAGATGTCTCAGCAGCAGCTCCCGTCAGGTGGTTTGTATCAAAAGTAGTAAAGCAAACAATCAAAAGCTGATCTTTGGCGGTAATTAAACGCTCAGCTATTTATATGCAATGGTAAAAGTGACTTTTCCGTCAGCCTTTCCTGGCCTGAGGCGTTCATTCGTTTGAATATAGCGGGCTGCCAGCGGAAACGTCATGGTGCTACCCGCGCTGGATATATCTTGCTGGTAAGGATTACCAAATGTTACCAGCCGGGATTCCGCGCTAGCCACTGACCCCATTCCTATTTGAATGCCCACGCCGCTGGCTGAATTATCGCCCTCCGCGACGGACATAATGCCGCTGTTGCTGTCGATGGCCGCGGACTGGGGGGAGAGACTAACGGTATATTTATTTTTGTAGACCGGTTCGCTCAGACTAGCGGTTCCGCCATTATCCAGATTATGGCCTGCGCGATAACCGTAAAAATTGTCGCACCCCGTCATCCGGATGCTGGCATCTTGCCACTCAGTACCCGAGCCCTTTCCGCGAAAATCTCCCACGCTCCAGGTACCCATCTCTACGGCGACATCCGGCGTGGTGCAGCTGGGGGGGGGCACGGTAATACTGCCGGTAAATGGCATTGCCATTGTCGTGACCATGAAACCATCCTGACCGAACAGTTCCGAATAAACGGGAAGTGAGGCTCCGATGATAGTTCCCGGGGTAATCGGCCCGGTTTTGATTAAATACATAATTGATGCGGCATTTACTATGCTGTCACCGTTCCAGATACAATTACTAGAGTTAACACATACTGCTGCTGCGTGCGGAACATCATAAACGGTGTAACCGCTATTTAAAGCAAACCCCACGCCGGGCATGGATGTCTTAAAAACTACCGAGCCGACAGGGACGGGGGAGTTAAAGTCTTCGGCTTTGCCCAGAGTGCCAGCCGATGTTGCCATTTTCTGTAAGGTATAAAACTGGCCCTGCTCAGTACATTTTATGGCTACCTGAATCGGACGGTTGAATACCCCTCGATAAAGTATGGTACCTAGCGGCATATCGGCTGGTGCAGATACTGTGGCATTCAACGCTACAGTACCGATTATCGGTGAAGCTGGTACGGAAAGGTCTGAACGCTGCACCATTTCGCACGAAGCATAGACATTTCCCCCTGCCAGGCAGGCCGTCAGTCCCAGCAAAATTTTGATTCCAGTATTTATCACAGCACAACTCCCTTGTCCGTTGGTGGTTCTTCACCACCTGCTGCGGGGCAGAAACTGCCGCTCTGTTATCCGCGCATTACTACAACTACAGCAGTCTTATATTGGCGTTGAACGTTAACAGCTGTGCCAGAGAAATAAACTGAAATTAACTTTAATTGTATTAACCTGGTGTCGACTCTGCCCGGAGTAAGGTGATGAACGGTACAATGCAGGTGAGTTTATTTTATCTTTGGTCTTCTTAACTTTTCTTGGGATTGTTTATTTTATTTGAGTTTATGCGGGAAGCATATCTACTTCGCTTTGCCAGATTCCTTATATCACAGGCGTTGGGCTGCGCCTCTGAATAGCGCTAAACCGGCAGTCGACCCCGCGGTAATCTGGCGACAAAACTATCGACATATCATGATGTAAATTAAAAATATTATCGTTTTTACCTCTTAATCAGGGTGATTGCACTTGCCTGAGATTCGATAATGCGTATAGTTCTCATTCTTCTTTTTGTTTGCAGGCTAAGCATGGACTGACCTGCGCCAGTGACTTGCTCACAGGGAAACAGCGAAGGCACAGGGTGGGGCTCACTCTCGTCAGGCCGGAAAATCATAATATCGGCGCGGAGCTACCACTGGCTCATTGATTTTGTTAAGGATCTCCACAATGAAATACACCATACCGGTATTAGCTCTGGCGATTTCTGCTGTCTTAAGCGGCTGCGCTGCCCACCGCTCCGCCCCTGTCACCCCGCCTGCGGTAGAGAAAACCACCACCACTACCGCCGCACAGCCGCTGAAACGCGAGCTGGCGGAGGGGCTGTACGAAATGGCGCTCAGCCCGAAGGGCGATGCCCTGTACGTTGCCAGCGCGGAAGGGTTTAAAGATGTGCAGGGCGGGGCGGTGTATAAGCTCGACCCGAAAACCCTGAAGACGATCGGCCTGAGCTACACCGACCTGAAAAACTTTGCGGTACAGATAACGCCAGACGGCAGCACGCTGTTCGTGACGAACTCGCTGGATGGCGGCATCAGCGCCATCGACACCGCTACCGGTAAAGTGAAAAAACGCCTGCTGTTCAGCGAGCGCAATGACAAAGACCTGCCGTACGGCGCGCGCCAGATCCTGCTGCTGGATAACACCCTGTATGTCGGCGCCGTTGCCGATCCGGCGCAAATCTGGGTGGTGGATGCCACCACGCTGAAGCTGAAAACGCGGATTAAAAACACCGGCAAATGGATGACGGGTCTGCACTATTCTGCGCAAACCGGACGTCTGTATGCCGCCAACGGCAGCGGTGAAATTCTGGTGATCAACCCGCGCACTAACCGCATTGAGCAGCGCTGGAAACCGCTCGGCGATAAGCCCGCGTTGTTGCTGAACCTTGCCGAAGACAGCAAGACCGGCCGCCTGTTCGTCACCGACAACTCGAAAGCCAAAACCACCCTGGTGCTGGACATTCATAGCGGCAAGGTGATTAAGCAACTGGACGTGGGCGACTCGCTGGCGGTGCAGTTCAACCCCGTACGCAATGAGATTTATATCTCCCAGCGCGAATCCGGCAAGGTTATCAGCCTCGACGGCACCAGTTATGCCCTGAAGCACAGCTGGGCGATCCCGGCGAACCCGAACAGCCTGCTGCTCTCCGCCGACGGCCAGACGCTGTTTGTCACCGTCAAACAGCCGTTTAACAAAGATCATTCGACCAAAGGCCCGGACAGCGTTGTCCGTATCGACCTGAACGCGAAATAAGAAATTCGGGCCCGGCAGCGGGCCCTTTGTTTTACTTTCCTCACCGATGGGACACATTATGCATACCTCTCACTATCCGGCTTTCCCGCTACGGAAAACGCTGCTGGCGTTAACCATTGGCGCGATCGCCCATTCCGCCACGGCGGCGGAAAACGACGCCGAGCGCAAGAAAACAGAAGAAACGATGGTTGTCCAGGCGGTTCCCGACAGTGATTTTAAATCTGGCGGCGATCTGGCGGTGCCGGCTTATCTCGACGGACAGGTAGCGAACGGCGGTCGTCTTGGGATGCTGGGTGAACAAAACGCGATGGACGTCCCGTTTAGCATCATCGGGTATACCTCTAAGCTGATTCAGGACCAGCAGGCGCACACCATTACCGACGTGGTGAGTAACGATGCCGGGGTCCAGCCGGTACAGGGCTATGGTAACTACGCTGAAACCTACCGTATTCGCGGCCTCAAATTCGATGGCGATGATATGACCCTCAGCGGGCTGGCTGGCGTGGTACCGCGTCAGGTGGTGGATACCGCCATGCTTGAGCGGGTAGAAATTTTTAAGGGGGCGAACTCTCTGCTTAACGGCGCCGCCAGTTCAGGCGTTGGGGGGATGATTAACCTCGAGCCTAAGCGGGCGGAAGATACCCCGACGGCTCACGTCGGTGTGGATTACACCTCTGATTCTCAGGTTGGTGGTTCGCTGGATTTAGGGCGCCGCTTTGGTGACGATAACCAGTTTGGCGCACGGGTAAACCTGGTGCATCGCGAAGGTGAGGCGGCGGTCGAGAATGACAAGCGCAGAACCACCCTGGCCTCTATTGGCCTCGATTATCGCGGCGAACGTCTACGGAGCTCTTTTGATTTTGGTTATCAGAAGAAAACGTTCCATGGCGGTCCGATGGGAATCAACATTTCTGCTGTCGATTTTATCCCGCGCCTCCCGGGTAATACCCATAACTACACGCAAGACTGGGCCTACAGCGATATCGAAAATGAGTTTGGTATGCTGAGAGTGGAGTACGACATTGTCGATAGATGGACGGCCTATGCGTCGCTGGGCGCTCAGCATGCCCATGAGATTGGTTTATACAGCGCGTCTAAGTTGATCGATCGCGAGGGTAACGCCACCGCGGGACGCCTGGATACCAACCGCTACATTGATACCGCCAGCGGTATGGCCGGAATACGCGGGGAGTTTGCTACCGGTTTTGTCTCGCACAAAGTGAACGTCGGCTATTCGGCGAAAACCCAGAACGATAAAACGGCATGGCGGATGTCTAAAGCTGCGGATAACCCGCAGGTAAATATCTACGATACCCAGCAGGTTGCCCCTCCCGCGAATTCATCTTTCGGCGGTGACTATTACGATCCGCTCACCAGCGGTCGTACCCGTTCGCAGGGCTGGTTGCTGAGCGATACGCTGGGCGTGCTGGACGATACGCTCCTGTTTACCGTTGGCGCACGTCATCAAAAAGTGGTGGTGCGTAACTACGACAAAACCACCGGTTTGCAAAGCGATGCGTATGACGACAGCCGCTGGATGCCAACCTATGGGGTGGTCTACAAGCCGTGGGAGGTTATCTCTTTATACGCTAACCATACCGAAGCGCTGCAGCCGGGAAGTAATGCTCCGACCTCCGCGACCAACTATGGTGAAAGTATCGGCATCATTCACTCCAAACAGAATGAAGTCGGGGTGAAGGCTGATTTTGGCCGCATTGGCGGCTCGCTGGCGCTGTTTGAGATTAAAATGCCCTCAGCATTCCTTGATAGCCAGAAACACTATGGCCTTAACGGCGAGCAGCGTAACCGCGGCGTTGAATTTAACGTCTTCGGCGAACCGATGTATGGCCTGCGCCTGAATGCCAGCGCCACCTGGCTGGAAGCCGAGCTATCGAAAACCAAAGATGGCATCAACGATGGTAAAACCGCGATTGGCGTACCGGGATTCTATGCGGTGCTGGGCGCAGAGTACGACATCAAGCCCATCGATGGCCTGACCGCAACAGCCCGCCTCAACCATTCCGGATCGCAGTACGCCGATCAGGCGAACACCAAGAAGATCGATAGCTTCACCACCCTCGATCTCGGCGTGCGCTATCGTCTGGCGCTGAACGAGAATCAGAACCAGATGACGGTGCGTGCGGGCGTGGATAACGTGACGGATGAGAACTACTGGTCCGGCGCGGATGACAGCGGAACCTATCTGTTCCGTGGCGAACCACGGACGTTCAAAGTGTCGGTAGGCTACGACTTCTAAGTCACTATGCAGGAGCGGGCAGGTCTGCTCGCTCCTCGCTATCGAGTCATCCACGAACGAAGCCAGCGCATCTGTAACTTGAAGTAGGGCCAGCAGAAGTGTAAAAAGGTGCCCCTTCATAAAAACTAACAGGTGACCGACGTGAAAGACGCGTCAACGCAGCCAGATACCGCAGCAGATAGCGGTCCGGCGCTTCATCGCGGTTTACAGAACCGACATATTCAGTTAATTGCTCTGGGCGGTGCCATCGGTACCGGTTTGTTCCTTGGGATTGGTCCGGCGATTCAAATGGCCGGTCCGGCGGTGTTAATTGGCTATGCGGTCGCCGGGATCGTAGCGTTTTTGATCATGCGCCAGCTTGGCGAAATGGTGGTGGAAGAGCCGGTATCCGGATCCTTCGCCCACTTTGCCTATAAATACTGGGGCCCGTTTGCCGGTTTCCTCTCCGGCTGGAACTACTGGGTGATGTTTGTGCTGGTGGGCATGGCGGAGCTGACCGCCGCCGGCATCTATATGCAGTACTGGCTTCCCGATGTCCCCACCTGGGTCTGGGCCGCGGCCTTCTTCGTGATTATCAACGCCGTTAACCTCGTGAACGTCCGCCTGTACGGCGAGGCGGAGTTTTGGTTTGCGTTGATCAAAGTGCTGGCGATTATCGGCATGATCGGTTTTGGCCTGTGGATGCTGTTTGGCGGCCACGGCGGCAGTAAAGCCGGCTTTGATAATCTGTGGCGTCATGGCGGTTTCTTTGCCACCGGCTGGCATGGCCTGGTGATGTCGCTGGCGGTGATTATGTTCTCCTTCGGCGGCCTGGAGCTGATCGGTATTACCGCGGCGGAAGCGCAGAATCCGGAAAAGAGCATTCCGAAGGCGGTCAACCAGGTGGTGTACCGTATTCTGCTGTTTTATATCGGTTCGCTGGTGGTCCTGCTGGCGCTCTACCCGTGGGTAGAGATCAAATCCGACAGCAGCCCGTTTGTGATGATTTTCCACAATCTTGACAGTAACGTGGTGGCTTCTGCACTGAACTTCGTCATCCTGGTGGCATCGCTGTCGGTCTATAACAGCGGCGTTTACTCCAACAGCCGGATGCTGTTCGGCCTGTCGGTTCAGGGCAACGCGCCGAAGTTTCTCGCTCGCGTCAGCAAGCGCGGCGTGCCGGTCAATTCGCTGATCCTTTCCGGGGTGATCACCTCGCTGGTGGTGCTGCTGAACTACCTGCTGCCGCAAAAAGCGCTGGGTCTGCTGATGGCGCTGGTGGTGGCGACGCTGCTGCTGAACTGGATCATGATCTGCATGGCGCACCTGAAATTCCGCGCCGCGCAGCGACGTAAAGGCCGCGAGTCGAAGTTCAAAGCGCTGCTGGCGCCGGGTGGCAACTATCTGTGCATTGCTTTCCTGGCCTTGATCCTGGTGCTGATGTGCACCATCGACGGCATGCGCCTGTCGGCCATTCTGCTGCCGGTCTGGATCCTGTTCCTGTTTGTGGTCTTCAAACTGCTGCGCCGTCCGGCGTAATATCTCTTGCCCCGGCATCCGTCGGGGCACTCTGCTTATTATTGTGATCGTCTTCGCGCTTAACGCATATCGCTAAGGATCTTCTTTTTGTAATCGATTACTTTCTATTTCGAGATGTTTTGTAATCGATTACTTTTTTGAGGGTGTGAACATGGTATCCACAAGTGAAGGTCGTGAAAGTGCCTGCGTGCAGCACCGGTTTCTGGTGCCGCGTTTGTCGTTAATGATGTTTATGCAGTTCTTTATCTGGGGAAGCTGGTCGGTGACCCTGGGGCTGGTGATGACCCGCTACGATATGGCGTTGCTGATTGGCGATGCGTTTTCTGCCGGGCCGATTGCCTCGATCCTGTCGCCGTTTGTGCTGGGGATGCTGGTCGACCGCTTCTTTGCTTCGCAGAAGGTGATGGCGGTGATGCACCTGGCGGGCGCGGTGATCCTGTGGTTCGTCCCGCAGGCGCTGGTGGCGCAGAATGGCGCGCTGCTGATCGGCCTGCTGTTTGGCTATACGCTGTGCTATATGCCGACGCTGGCGCTGACCAACAATATCGCCTTCCACAGCCTGAGCAACGTCGATAAGACCTTCCCGGTGGTGCGCGTCTTCGGCACCATCGGCTGGATCGTTGCCGGGATCTGTATCGGGGTCACCGGGATTTCTGACACCACCACTATCTTTAATCTGGCGGCGCTGTGCTCGGTGGTGCTGGCGGTCTATAGCCTGACGCTGCCGCATACCCCAGCACCGGCCAAAGGCATCCCGGTGAAATTTCGCGATCTGTTGTGCGCCGATGCTTTCGCGCTGCTGAAGACGCGCCACTTCTTTATCTTCTCGCTCTGCGCCACGCTGATCTCTATTCCGCTGGGGACCTACTACGCCTATACCGCCTCTTATCTGGCGGATGCGGGCGTGGCGGACGTCAGCACTGCGATGTCGTTTGGTCAGATGTCGGAAATCGCCTTTATGCTGGTGATCCCGCTGCTGTTCCGCCGTCTGGGAGTGAAGTACATGCTGCTGGTCGGGATGGCGGCGTGGTTTGTCCGTTACGCCTTCTTTGCTCTCGGCGTGAGTGAAGAGGGGCGCTTCCTGCTCTATCTCGGCATCCTGCTGCACGGCGTGTGCTATGACTTCTTCTTTGTCGTCGGCTTTATCTATACCGACCGCGTGGCGGGGGACAAGGTCAAAGGCCAGGCGCAAAGCATGATCGTCATGTTTACCTACGGCATCGGCATGCTGCTGGGCTCGCAAATTTCCGGCGCGCTGTATAACCAGCTGGTGGCCGGGCAGACCGTGCCGCAGGCGTGGGTCACCTTCTGGTGGATCCCGGCGGTGGCGGCTGCAGTTATTGCACTGATTTTCCTTTTCTCTTTCCAGTACAACGAGAAAGAGCAGCACTGATTTTAAGGAGGTGGTATGAAAACGATCAAGGGACCGGGGATTTTTCTGGCACAGTTTATCGGGCCGCAGGCGCCGTTTAACACCCTGGACGGGATCGCGGCCTGGGCCGCCGGGTTGGGTTATCAGGCGCTGCAGATCCCGTGTAATCATCCGGCGATTTTTGATGTCGAGCAGGCGGCGGCGAGCCAGATCTACTGCGATGATATTCGCGGGCGGCTGGCGGAGCATGGCCTGACCATCAGCGAGCTGTCCACGCATCTTGAAGGGCAGCTGGTGGCGGTCCATCCGGCCTATGACGCGGCGTTTGACGCATTCGCACCGGCGGCGCTGCGCGGTCAGCCGCAGGCGCGGCAGCAGTGGGCGGTGGAGAAGGTGCGCCAGGCGGCTATCGCCTCGGGGCGCTTAGGTCTGCAGGCCCACGCGACCTTCTCCGGCGCGCTGGCGTGGCCGCAGTTTTATCCCTGGCCGCCGCACAACCCGACGCTGATTGATGAGGCCTTTGATGAACTGGCGCGCCGCTGGCGGCCGCTGCTCGATAGCTTCGATGAGCAGGGGGTCGATCTGTGCTACGAGATCCATCCCGGCGAGGACCTGCACGACGGCGTAACCTTTGAGCGCTTCCTGCAGCGGGTGGATAACCATCCGCGCTGCAATATGCTCTACGATCCCAGCCATTTACACCTGCAGCAGATGGACTATCTGGCCTACATCGACATCTATCATGAGCGGATCAAAGCCTTCCACGTCAAAGATGCTGAATTCCGCCGCGACGGGCGCAGTGGGGTTTACGGCGGCTACCAGAACTGGCTGCAGCGGGCCGGGCGCTTCCGCTCGCCGGGCGACGGGCAGATTGATTTCAAAGGTATTTTCAGCAAGCTCACCGAGTACGATTTCGACGGCTGGGCGGTGCTGGAGTGGGAATGCTGTCTGAAGGATGCTGAAGCCGGGGCGCGTGAGGGCAGCGAGTTTATCCGCCGCCACATCATTCCGGTCTCCGGGCGGGCGTTTGATGATTTTGCCAACGGCAAGGAGGCGCAAGGATGATTCAGGTCGGCATTATTGGCACCGGGTTTATTGGCCCGGCACATATCGAGGCGCTGCGCCGGGTGGGGGATATCGAGGTCGTGGCGCTGTGTGACAGCGACCTGGCTCAGGCGCAGCACAAAGCGCGGCAGCTGAATGTCGCTCATGCTTACGGGCAGGTTGAGGCGCTGCTGGCGCATCCGGGATTGCAGGTGGTGCATAACTGTACGCCGAATCATCTGCACGCGGAGATTAACCGTCAGGTGCTGCGCGCCGGGCTGCATCTGTTCTCGGAAAAGCCGCTGTGTATGCTGCCGGAGGAGGCGCGTGAGCTGGTGTCGCTGGCGGAAAGCGCCGGCGTGGTGCACGGCGTGAGCTTTGTCTACCGCCAGTTTGCCATGGTCCAGCAGGCCGCCAGCATGGTGCGCGAAGGGCAGGTCGGGCGGCTGTTTTCAGCGCACGGCAGCTATTTGCAGGACTGGATGCTGTGGCAAACCGACTACAACTGGCGGGTGGAATCGGCGCTGGGCGGTGCCTCACGGGCGGTGGCGGATATCGGCTCCCACTGGTGCGACACGGTACAGTTCATGACCGGGAAACGCATCACCGAGGTGATGGCGGATCTCTCCATCGTCTGGCCGACGCGCCAGGCGGCGGTTTCGGGCGAAGCAACCTTCAGCCAGCCGGGAGACGATCGGCAGCATGAAGCGCGGCAGGTGGATACCGAAGATATGGGGTCGGTGCTGTTTCGCTTTGAGGACGGCAGCAAAGGCTGCTTTACCGTATCGCAGGTCAGCGCAGGGCGAAAGAACCGCCTGGCGGTGGAGTTAAACGGCAGCCAGTGCTCGCTGGCGTGGGATCAGGAGGTTCCGCAACGCTTGTGGATTGGGCAGCGCGCGCAGCCAAACCAGTTGCTCAGCGACGATCCCGGACTGATGCAGCGCGATGTCGCCGCCAGCGCCCATTTTCCCGGCGGCCATATCGAGGGCTGGCCGGATGCCTTTAAAAATATGATGCTGAGCTTTTATCAGGCGGTGCGTGCCGGGAAGATGCCGGAGGCAGAGCAGCGGCGATTCGCCTCGTTCTATGAGGGGGCGGATGTGATGTACATCATTGACGCCATTCTGCAAAGTCACCAGCAGCAGCGCTGGGTTCGCGTCGCGCGATAGCAGGCAAACGTTGCGCCACCGGGGTGGCGCAGTGGGCGTTATTTCACCCCGAGATAACCATCCAGATAGGCGCCGGAAAGTTCGTTGCCGAACAGCACGGCGTCTTTATTTTCCATCTGATGTTCCCATTTATCGCTGCTGTTGCCGTTAAAGGCGTGCTGCGTCTGGCTCCCCTTGGCGATTTGCTGCTTGATCGCCTCGGCGTTGCTGCGGGCCGCGCTTTCGCTGACGCCGCTGCTCCGATCCTTCTGACCGCGCTGATACGCCTCGGTGAAGGTCGGGAGATTGAGACGATAGTTCTCCTGGCGGTTCACGGCGTAATTGCCGCCGACAAAATCGGAACGGTGGGCAACGAAATAGTAGGCGTGACGCTCTGGTGACGATTTAGACGAGGTACAGCCGGTGAGCGCAATGAGTGAACAGCCGATAGCGAGAAGCGTAATTTTAATCTTCATGGTGGCATCATCCTTAACGTAGTTATTATGTCAGGCCAGGCGGTAAAACAGCACCGTCCCGGCGCTCAGGTTTACGACGCTATCATCGCGCTGACCGCGCCCGGAAAATAGCCCCGATTATTTGTTGTTTTCCCCGTAACGGCTGGCGACAGGTCGCGGTGAACATCGCGATTTCTCCCGCCACGCCTCCATCGACGGCGTATTTATGATAGCCTTCGCACAATAACTTTTATCGCAGGAAATGCAGCCGTTATGTCAATTCAGAAGATTGCTCGCCTGGCGGGGGTGTCGGTGGCCACCGTCTCACGGGTGCTGAATAACAGTGATACCGTGAAGCCGAAGAACCGTGAACGCGTGCTGCAGGCGATAAAAGAGAGCAATTATCAGCCGAACCTGCTGGCGCGCCAGCTGCGCACGGCGCGTAGCTACATGATTCTGGTGATGGTGTCGAATATCGCCAACCCTTTCTGCGCGGAAGTGGTGAAGGGGATTGAAGAAGAAGCGGAAAAGCACGGCTACCGCATTCTGCTGTGTAATTCGGGTTCCGATCTGGCGCGCTCCACTTCGGGGCTGAGGCTGCTGTCGGGCAAAGTGGTTGACGGTATTATTACCATGAATGCCCTTGCCAGTCTGCCGGAGCTGACGATGATGATCGGCGAGGCGCCGTGGGTGCAGTGCGCTGAATACGCCGATAGCGGCACGATTTCCTGCGTCGGCATCAACGACATTGATGCGGCGCAAGGGGCGGTGTCACGCCTGGCGGAGAGCGGGCGCCAGCGCATCGCCCTGATCAACCACGATCTGAGCTATCGCTATGCTCGCCTGCGCGAGCGCGGGTACAAAAACGTCCTGCATGTCCGGGGAATGGGCTATCAACAGGTGGCCTATGCCAGCGATCTCAGCGCCGCCGCGGGTAAAGCCGCCATGGAGACGCTGCTGGCTGCGAAAGAGTTGCCGGATGCGGTGTTTGCGGTGGCAGATTCGCTGGCGGCGGGGGCGTTACGCGCGATAGCCCAGGCCGGGCTGCGGGTGCCGGACGATATTGCCGTGATGGGCTTTGATGGCACTGAACTGGCGGAGATGGTCTCGCCGCAGCTGACCACCGTTGAACAGCCGTCCCGCGAGATTGGCCGCGAGGCGGTGACGCTGCTGCTGAAGAAAATCGATAATCCTGATGCCGCTGCCGAGCGGGTGATGATGGACTGGCGCGTCATTGACCGCGCCAGTACCTGATCGTTAGCTTCTGCCCACCGCCACTAACGAGCGGATATCGTTGCCGGTCGGCGACTGGTGGATCCGCAGGCCAAACTCGTCAACCACGGCGAAGATGTGGTCGAAAATATCGGCCTGAATTTCCTCATACTCGGCCCACACAACCGTACTGGTGAAACAGTAAATTTCGATCGGCAGGCCGTCGGCGTCCGGCGCCAGCTGGCGAACCATCATCGTCATATCTTTGCGCAGCCGCGGGTGATTGCGGAGATATTCCTGCAAATAGGCGCGAAAAGTACCGATATTGGTCATCTTACGCAGATTCAGCACCGAACTATCGGCGGCGTGCTGCTGATTCCACTCGCTGATTTCCTGATGGCGAGAATCCATGTAGGGCTTAAGCAGTTTTGCCTGAATTAAGCGCTGCTGCTCCTGTTCATCAAGGAAATGGATGCTGGTGGTATCGATATTCAGGCTGCGCTTAATGCGCCGACCGCCCGAGGCGGACATGCCGCTCCAGTTTTTAAAAGAGTCTGAAACCATCGACCAGGTAGGGATGGTGGTAATGGTGTTATCCCAGTTACGCACCTTCACGGTGGTCAGGCCAATATCAATTACCGCGCCGTCGGCACCGTATTTCGGCATCTCCAGCCAGTCGCCGAGTTTCAGCATGTCGTTGGCGGAGAGCTGAATCCCGGCTACCAGGCCGAGGATCGGGTCTTTAAAGACCAGCATCAGTACCGCGGCCATGGCGCCCAGGCCACTGATCAGAATCGCCGGCGACTGACCAATCAGCAGCGAAATCACCAGAATGCCGATGATGATGGCGCTGACCAGCTTAATCCCCTGGAAGATCCCTTTGAGCGGAAGCTGCGAAGCGGTGGCGAACTTCTGCGATAGATTGAACACCACATCGAGCAGTGAAAAGAAAGAGAGCAGGGCATAGATCATCACCCACAGCTGGGCGGCGGTGGTGACGATATCGGCAGCTTCACTGCCTTTTTGTAGCCACAGTACCGCCTGAACGTTGACGATAATCCCTTGCAGGGTAAAGGCGAGGCGGTGAAACAGTTTGTTCTGAGTGATGATTTGCAGCCACAAATGGCTACTGGCCCGCGCGCGTTTTTCGAAGGCGCGCAGCACCACTTTGTGCAGAATGAAATGAACGACGATCGCCGTCAGTAAAATAATGCCGAAGATAATGACGAGTGAAGTAGTTGCGGTGATTTTGATGCCTAATGCGGCAATTTGCGATATTAATTCCTGCATAACGTCTCCTGTACATCCAGCAGGTATGATGACCGCTGGATGTATATTATGCAAATCAGACGTGATGCGCCGGGTTTACGAGGCCGCTGCCACCGGGTGAACGCTCAGATGGCGGCGCAATCGCAGGGCAATGGCGCCTAATATCAGCATCATTACCACCTCGACGGCCAGGAAGTCGATCAGCGCCTGGGGATAGTTACCGCCGCTGCGCTGAGCGAGGGTTAAAAACAGCGAGCCGAGGATCGCCGGGCCTAACCCCAGCGTTGCCTGCTGGAGGGTGCTCAGAATGGCGCTGCCGGCACCGGCATCGCAGGCGCTGATGTCGCGCATCCCGATACGATAGAAGCTATTAACGATCAGCGCCTGGCCGTAGCCGATAAGCGCGGTTGACGGCACCATCGCCAGCGCGGCGGTGTGCAGGCCGAAGTGTTGAACGGTGGCGATCAGCAGCAACAGACCGGCTATCTGTACCCCCAGCCCGGTCAGCAGAATGCGTCCCATGCTGTAGCGCGCAATCAGCTTCGGCGCGTACAGCGCCGAGACAAAATAGGCGACCCCAAGGGCGATAAAGCTATTGCCCGACTGCCACGGGGACATCCCCAGCCCGGACTGCATGGTCAGCGCCATGCAGAACATAAAGCCGGACCAGGCGCTGAAGAACAGCAGGGCGATCGCCATCCCGAAGCGGATGCTGGTGAGCTTCAGCAAGCGCGGAGGCAGCAGCGGCTGCTCGCCGCGCTGCTGTTTACGCAGCGCGCTCATCCGCATCCAGGCCAGCAGCGGCAGCACCGCCAGCAGCATCAGCTGTAACGTCCAGGGCCAGTGCAGCTCCGGGCCCAGCGCCATCGGAAACAGCAGGCAGCAGAGGATCAGCGCCAGGCTGAAGGTCCCCTGCCAGTCAATGGCGGCGTGGGCCTCGCGGCGGGTTTCCGGCACATAGCGCTGACTAAACGCCAGCACCAGCAGGCAGATCGGGACATTAATAAAGAAGGCGTTACGCCAGCCCAGCCCGGCGATATCCGCCGATACCAGCCAGCCGCCGCCCATCTGCCCGACGATAAAGGCAATCCCGCCGATCCCGCCGTACAGGCTGATGGCGCGGGCATGGGCGGTCCCTTTCAGGGTAACGTGCAGGGTGGCGAGAACCTGCGGCACGATCAGCGCCGCCCCTGCGCCCTGCAGCGTGCGGGCCGCCAGCAGTTCGCTGATGGAGCCCGCGATGCCGCACAGCAGGGAGGCGAGGCCAAACAGCACTACGCCCCACATAAACAGCCGGCGGCGGCCGTAGTTATCTCCTAGCTTGCTGCCCATCGCCAGGCACACCGCAAACGAGACGCCGTACAGCGCCACAATCAGCTCCAGTTGGGTGGCGCTGGCGTCGAGGGAGTGGGTAATCGAATCCAGCGCCACGTTAGTAATTGAGGTGTCGATCAGCGGCAGCATCTGACCGGTCAACAGCAGCAGTAAACCGGCACGGCCGGGTGAAACAGCAGACGAATTCATCGGATCGCTCCATTGCGTCATTCAGCGGATGGTCGTAGCATTACCGATAAATTAAACGGGTACCAGTTCCTGTCTATACTGGTATTGGTACTACCATGCTGGAGGAAATATGACGGGAATGCCGCAACGGGAAGCTCTGTCGATCGCCCCCGATGACAGCCGTAAGCAGCTGGGGGCATTTCTGCGCGCCCGCCGCGAGAGCCTGGATCCGCAGCGGCTTGGCCTGCCGCGGGTCGGACGGCGGCGCACGCCGGGCCTGCGCCGTGAGGAAGTGGCGATGCTGGCGGATGTCGGCGTCACCTGGTACACCTGGCTGGAGCAGGGGCGCGAGGTGAACCCGTCGGAAGCAGTGCTGGTGGGGGTGGCGAACGCCCTGCAGTGCAGCCCGCTGGAAACCCGCCACCTGTTCGTGCTGGCCGGACTGACGCCACCGGAGGCGCCGTCGGCCGTGGTCTGCGATGCCATCAGCCCGGGAACCCGCCGGCTGATTGACAGCCTGATGCCGCAGCCGGCGAGCATCCAGAAACCCAACTTCGATATCGTCGCGTGGAACGACAGCTTTTGCCGCCTGATGGGGATTGATTTCGCTCAGCTTGCCGAAGAAGACCGCAACTGTATTTACCTCTATCTGACCAATGACACCTGGCGCTTCCGCATCGAAAACCGCGATGTGCTGCCGACTTTTGTCTCCTATTTCCGCGCGGCGATGGCCGAGCATCGGGGCGATCCGCTGTGGGAAAATAAACTGGCGCGCTTCTTCGCCGCTTCCGCAGAGTTCGAAGCGCTGTGGCACCAACGTTATGAGGTCCGCGGCGTGGAGAATCAGGTCAAACACTTCAACCATCCGCAGCTCGGGCGTTTCAGCCTGCAGCAGATGTACTGGTATTCCGCCCCGCGTAATGGCGCACGGCTGCTGGTTTACCTGCCGATGGACGAGTCGGGCGAACAGGCGCTGGCCTGGCTGGATAAGCAGGATGCCCTCTACTGATAACCACAGGGAATGCAGATGAACGTAACCAGAAAACAACATCGGGTGATTGCCCGGGCGCTGGATGAGTGGCAGGCCGCCGGGACGTTGAGCGAGGCAGAACACCAGCGGCTGGCGGGCACGTTGCAGGTGACGCCTTTTGACTGGCAGCGCCTGAGCCGCTATGCCTTCTGGACGGCGCTGGCCTGCCTGTTGATTGCGTTGGGCAGTCTGTTTGCCGATAACGAACTGCTGGCGTGGCTGGCCGTGATGTTCCGCGACTCGGCGCTGGCGCGCATCGTGCTGCCGGCGGCAATTGCGCTCGGCTGCTACCTGTGGGGCTTTCGTCGCCAGCGGCGGGAGCAGCACTGGCACTACAGCACCGAGGCGATTCTGTTTGTCGGCGTGGTCTTTACCGCGGTGGCGATTTGGCAACTCGGCGAGCGGCTGGATAACGGCAGCGGCCACATCGCGCCGTTGTTTCTGGTGGGCTGCGCCATTTATGGCGCCATTGGTATCGCGGCCCGCTCCGGGCTGGTGTGGCTGTTTTTTCTGCTGGCGCTGGGTAACTGGTTTGGCGCGGAAACCGGCTACGTATCGGGGTGGGGCGCTTACTGGCTAGGCATGAGCTACCCGCTGCGCTTTGTGCTGTTTGCCGGCGTGATGCTGGCGCTGTGCTGGCTGTTGCGCCACTGGCTGCAGCAGCGTCGGCTGCTGACCGTCAGTAAAGCGATGGGGTTGACCTGGTTGTTTATCGCCCTGTGGATCCTGTCGATTTTCGGCTATCACGACCCCGACCGCTGGTACAGCATTTCTCAGGCGCAGCGGCTGCCGTGGGCGCTGTTATTTGGCATAGCGGCGGGGATCTGTATCTACATCAGTCTGAAAACCGAAGACGCGATGCTGCGCGGATTTGGCCTGACGTTCCTCGGCATTAATCTCTACACCCGCTTTTTCGAGTATTTCTGGGAGAGCATGCACAAGGTGGTGTTCTTCCTGATCCTGGCGGTGTCGCTGGCGATCCTGGGCCGGTATGCAGAAAAAATCTGGCACGCCGGCGAGCGGCGTGCGCGAGAGGGTTAAATCTCGGTGATGGTCGTCGCCTGCGGCAGGCGTGATTTCGGCAGCGCGGCGTTGAAATCTTCGACGCTGTGGTGGCCCACCGGGACGATGACCACGCTGGTGAAACCTTGTTCGGTTAAGCCAAATTCGGCATCGAGGATTGCGGCATCGAAGCCTTCTACCGGCACTGCGTCCAGCCCCAGGGCCGCCACGCCGAGCAGGAAGTTACCGACGTTAAGGTAAACCTGTTTCGCCATCCAGTGATTGTCGTCCTGCAGCTCTTTGCGGTGCATATCGGCAAAGAACACGCGGCCTTTATGGTTCGCGGCTTTGGCTTCCGGGCTGGCGAAACGGCCGTCGGCCTCTTCCTGGTCAACCACGCGGGTCAGCCAGGCATCGTCCATTACGGTCTTCGCACAGAACACCACCACGTGAGAGGCATCGAGGATTTTGCGTTCGTTGAAGACGTAGGTGCCGCTGGCGGCTTTCGCGACCCGCGCTTTCCCTTCGTCGGTGCTGGCGACAATAAAGTGCCACGGCTGAGAGTTGGTGCTCGACGGGCTGAATTGCAGCAGGGTTTTCAGGCTGCTGGCTTGCGCCTCAGTCAGTTTTTTCGAGGCATCAAAGGCTTTTGTGGAGTGGCGCTTTAAGGCAACGGAGATGATATCCATAACTCTTCCTCACTATTTCATGCTCAAGTTAACCCGTCCCTGACGGAGCGGTTAGTGACAGAAGAGTACAGCGAAGGCGAGGGAATGATAAGAGACAAAAATGCGATAACACTTATCGTGTTAGCCTGAAAATCGCTCCGGGCGCAGCCGTTTCTGATCTCGTTTTGCCAGCTTGTTCACCACCTGATGCCAGGAATCATCAACCAGTTCGGCCAGCAGATCCTCACTGATATCCTCACCGGGCACGACCGTGATCCAGTGCTTTTTATTCATGTGGTAACCCGGCTCAATGCTGCGGTAAATCTGTTGATTGAGCAGGGATTTTTGCGGCTCGGCTTTCAGATTGACCAGCGCACGACCGCGCAGGGTCACGGTGATCATAAAAATGCGCCCGCCAACTTTAAAGACGTCGTACTCCGGGCCAAACGGCCAGCAGTGCTCGGTAAACGGGTAGGCCAGGGCCAGACGATGGGCGCAAGCGTGCAGCGAAGTATTATCCATTACTGTTCTTTCACGTGGAGGGCCAGCCACATGGTTTCAAACCCGAGGGCGATGATTTCAGGCGCCCGTTTCACGTCATGGCTGGCAAATTCAATGGTGGTTTCCGCCAGCGAAAGGAACAGCGCATCGCCAAAGGCGCTGAAGGTTTCGCTCTGAAAGACCGGTTTGATGGAGGTCTGGCACATCTCGTTGAGCTCAGGAAACATCTCTTTGACCTGGTTCCGGGTTTCATCGGTGATGCGCTCGCTCAGCGACATCCGGCGGATCGCTTTGTGCTCCATCGGATGACGGATGCTCCAGTCGATATAGCTGTTCCAGATGTTGCGGGCGTTCTCTTTCGGCCGCTTTTCGTTTGGCGTCAGCTTGCCAATCATCGACTGGACTAAGCCGCTCTTGATGGTGAGGTACAGTTCGTTGAGCAACTCATCCTTGGTGGCGAAATAGCGGAACAGCGTTCCCTCGGCCACCCCGGCGCTGCGGGCAATGGCGGAGGTTGAGGCGGCGATGCCCGACTGGGCAAAGGCGGCGGTTGCGGCCTCCAGTAACGCTTGCTTTTTATCTTCACTCTTAGGACGAGCCACTACAATTTACCTCACATGTGATGAAACCCCGATCTAAGCATGCCTGGACATGGCACTGCAACGGTGTATGTCAAAATTTGAAAATCGTCTTGACGACTTTCGCTGCTTTCCTAATAATGAGTGCTTACTCACTCATAATCAAGTGTTATCACACAACCCTCAGGATAGAGGGTTTCATCTGGTCAGGTTATGAACCGTGTCACTCTAAGCGTGGTCGCCATCATGTTATTAGCCTCAGCAACCGCTTTGCCGTTTGTGTTAAATGCCGGGTTTGGTCGTGCGCCGCAGGGTGCTCAGCTCAGCCTGGTGGAACAGTCGCCGAACTATCGTGACAACCAGTTCCATAATCAGCTGCCCACGCCAGGCTTTACCGGACAGAAAAATATGCTGGCCGCGTGGTGGGAATTTCTGGTCGTTAAACGTGAAAATGCGCGCCCGGCGCAGCCGCTGCCGCTGGTGAAGACCGATCTTGCCAGCCTGCCGGTAGGGCAGGATGTGATGGTGTGGCTCGGCCACTCTTCCTGGTATCTGCAACTGGCCGGGAAGCGGATCCTGATCGACCCGGTCTTCAGCAGCTACGCCGCGCCGTTCTCCTTCCTCAATAAAGCCTTCTCCGGGGACTATCCCTGGCGGGCAGAGAACATGCCGGAGATCGACCTGCTGATTATCTCCCACGATCACTATGATCATCTCGACTACGCCACCATCAAAGCGCTGATGCCGAAAATCAACCGCGTGGTGACGCCGCTTGGCGTCGGCTCGCATCTGCGTTACTGGGGCATGGACGGGGCGAAAATCAGCGAAGCTGACTGGAACGAAGCGGTGCCGGTCAGTGATGAACTGACGGTTCATGTACTGCCGGCGCGTCATTTCTCCGGGCGTGGGCTGAAACGTAATCAGACTCTGTGGGCCAGCTTTATGTTCGTCACCCCGCAGCAGAAGATTTACTACAGCGGCGACAGCGGCTACGGCCCGCATTTTAAAGCCATCGGCGAACAGTTTGGCGCCGTGGATCTGGCGATTCTGGAGAACGGTCAGTACGACCAGGACTGGAAATACATTCATATGATGCCTGACGAAACGGCGCAGGCCGCCGACGATCTGCGCGCTCGCGCGGTATTGCCGGGGCATGCCGGGCGTTTCGTGCTGGCAAAACACAGCTGGGACGACCCGTACATCAAGCTGGCTGCGGCGAGCAAAGACCGACCATGGCGGCTGTTAACGCCGATGCAGGGCGAGCCGGTTTGGGTTGCCGATAACACACAATCATTTCATCGCTGGTGGCAGTAATTGCCAGTGTGCTTCAACGGGGGAGAGAACTGATGACTATTTCAGCTCAAGTCATTGAGACGATTGTCGGCTGGATCGATGACAATCTGCATCAACCGCTGCGTATTGACGATATTGCTCGCCACTCCGGTTATTCGAAATGGCATCTGCAACGTCTCTTTTTACAGTACAAAGGGGAGAGTCTGGGGCGCTATATCCGCGAACGTAAACTGCGGATGGCGGCGCGCGACCTGCGTGACACCGATCAGCGGGTTTATGACATCTGCCTGAAATACGGCTTTGACTCGCAGCAGACGTTTACCCGCATTTTCACCCGCACGTTTCATCAGCCGCCGGGTGCCTACCGCAAAGATAACCACAACAGCGCCCACTAACTGACCGCCGCCGGGTAACCGGCGGAGCGCCAACGGACTTGCCATTACTTGATGTGTTATTGCAAATCATTACCATTTGCATTAGCGTTACTGCTGAATTCTGACAAGAGTAAACCGGGCGATGAAGATGGCATGGAGTGGTCTGCAGGTAGGGGTGAGTGCACGGCCTGCGGCGGCGATCGACGGCGATTCCCCCTCTCTGCAGGGGGAGTTACAGGGAAAATTCGATGCCAGCGGTGAAGTCTGTTTTGACCTGCCGATGTTGGGTGAGAATTACGTCACGGCGACGATTTACGGCGTAACCGACGCCCGGTTGCTGGATGAACATAACCGACGCCTGCGCACGCTGCTGACCGACGGGCCGCCGGACGGCGAGCAGCAGCTGCTGTTTTCTCTGCCGGTGAATCGCCCTTCGGCGTTGGTTTTCCACGGCCAGGAAGGGGCCAGCTGGCGTTTTTGCTGGCGGATGAAAGAGACCACCGCGCTGAGCAAAAGCCAGACCCAGGATCCCATCAGCCCACGTTTGCAGGCGCTGAAGCAGACCCTGGCGACAGGCGGTTCTACCGCGGCTTTCTGGCAGGAGCGTGAGCTTGAAGGTACGCCGATGGTGGAGCCGGTAGAGGCGGGGCACAAGCGGGTCACTTTCCTGTGGCGTGGAGCGAAGAACAATGTCTTCCTGCTGGGATCGCCGGCGGGGGAGCACGACCCGTTATTCCGACTTGGTGGTTCTGACGTCTGGTTTCGCAGCTATGTTGTCCCGGCTGATACGCTGATGCAGTATCAGCCGGCGCCGGATGTGCCGCAGGTTGACGGGGAAGGGGATGAACTTCGGCGAGCGATTCTGATCAGCGCTCAGGCCGATCCGCTCAATCCACACACCGTCAACCATGCCAGCGATCGCTGGGGCCGCCATTCTTTGCTGGCGCTGGATCCGGCGCGCTATTGTACTCCACGGCGGATGGCGCAACCGCTGCGCTACGGCACCCTGACTCGCCACCACCTGCGCAGTGATTTTCTGCAAAATACCCGGGAAGTGCGGATCTATCGGCCACGTCTGCCGCAGCCCGCCCGCTGGACGCTGCTGCTGCTTGATGGCAAAACCTATCAGGATGAATACCGCTTTGCCAACGTGCTGGACAATCTGATTGCCCACCATATGCTGCCGCCGGTGAACGTGGTGTTTATCGATAGCCTCGATCAGGCGCGACGGATGAAGGAGCTGCAGCCGAATCCCTTCTTTGCCGACTTTATGGCCCATGAACTGCTGCCCTGGCTGCGTCAGCAGGGGCTGAACCTGACGCGGCAAAAAACCGTGGTGGCGGGCTCCAGCTACGGCGGGCTCGCGGCCTCGTGGGTGGCGCTGCGCTATCCGCGCCAGTTTGCCAATGTCCTGAGCCTGTCGGGGTCTTACTGGTGGGCGCCAAAAGATGAAGAGGCCTGCTGGTTAACCCGCCAGTATCAACAGTCGCCGCGCTACCCGGTGCGCTTCTGGCTGCAGGCAGGGCGGTTTGAGACCTCAGGGCCTGACGGCGGGGTCTTCAGTCATACCCTCGCGTTTGAGCAGGCGCTGCGTGAAAAAGGCTATCGGGTCAGCTTCCATCCGTCATCCAGCGGCCATGACTATGCGGCCTGGTGCGAGGCGCTGGTGGCCGGGATGCGTGATTTTACCGGCCTAGCGATCCAGAGAAAACCAGCGACGCCAGATCCAACGTAATACCACATACTCGATCGTACCCAGCACCAGGAACCACAGGCAAAAAAGCAGGGTGTAAAACTGGTTGAGATCCATCAGATGGAAGGTATCAACCAGCTTTTGCGCCAGCGTCAGCCCGAGTGAGGGGGCTGGCAGCAGTAAACATGAGAGCAGGGCCAGCAATAAAATACCGGCGGCAGACAGTAGCGTTTCGAGCGGATGCTTCATTATTTTGTTAATCATCAGTTAAAAAACATATTGTCCGGGAAAAGACCGGTTAACGCAATATGCTTTCCCTTGTTATTATTTTACGTCATTCGTCGTAGCTCTTATATTATTTATCTCCACCTCTTCGTTAATAACTTGAGTGTTATTTGTAATTAAATTAATAGCATTAAAATGTCAGTTAACGTCATTATCCGGTCATCAGTTTTACAAAAGTATAGGTGCTATATCCCACCAGGGTAGCGATAATGATGGCTAGCAGGATGTACAGTGCCAGGCGGCGTCCGCGGTAGATTCCAAACATATTAACCTCGTTTGATTAGGGTTTAATATTACTCTGCGATATTTGCTATGAAGAATTAACTTATCATAGTTTTTTAATTTTGCGAGAGTTTAAATATTGCACTAAATCACGTTTGTTCGTGTCCGCTTGCGATGTATTTATTCATTGGCCAGAAATGATTTCAGGCTTTCCGAATCACGGAATTTAAAAGGAAAACTTATTTTGACCAAAATGATGAACTCTAATAATACAACACCCGCCGGTGATGCTACGCCTCGGCAGGCGTACCAGCAGAGCGTTGACGAGGTGCTGACCCAGAAAAAAAGCCGCGCTGAGGGCCTGTCTGGCGCCGACGCGGCTGAGCGCCTGAAATCTTTTGGCCCTAACGCCTTACCTGAAAAGAAAAGCAAGCCGGCCTGGCTGCGTTTCCTCGCCCACTTTAACGACGTCCTGATCTTTGTCCTGCTGGCCGCCGCCGTGCTCACGGCCGCGATGGGGCACTGGGTGGATACCCTGGTGATCCTCGGGGTCACGGTGATCAATGCGCTGATTGGCCACGTTCAGGAGAGCAACGCCGAAAAATCGCTGCAGGGTATTCGCAACATGCTGTCGAGCAACGCGCGGGTGCAGCGTAACGGCAAGCACGAAACCCTGCCGACTCGCGAGCTGGTGCCGGGCGATATCGTCATTCTGCGGGCGGGCGACCGCGTGCCGGCGGATATGCGTCTTATCGAAACCCACAACCTGCGGGTGGAAGAAGCGATCCTCACCGGCGAATCGACGGTGGTGGATAAAACCACCGCCGCGCTGCAAGGGGAGCTGCCGCTCGGCGACCGTACCAACATGCTCTTTTCTGGCACCACCATCAGCGCCGGCGGCGGCGTGGGGGTGGTGACCGAGACCGGGCAGGATACCGAGCTTGGGCACATCAACCAGATGATGGCCGGCATCGAGAAGCACCGCACGCCGCTGCTGGTGCAGATGGATAAGCTGGGTAAAGCGATTTTCGTCATTATTCTCGCGATGATGGCCGCCCTGTTTGTCTTCAGCCTGGCGCTGCGCGATATCCCGATGGGCGAGCTGCTGCTGTCGCTGATTAGCCTCGCGGTGGCTGCCGTACCGGAAGGGCTGCCGGCCATTATCTCCATTATCCTCTCGCTGGGCGTTCAGGCGATGGCGCGTAAACACGCCATTATCCGTAAGCTGCCGACGGTCGAAACCCTGGGGGCGATGACCGTGGTCTGCTCGGATAAAACCGGCACCCTGACGATGAACGAAATGACGGTGAAAGCGATTATCACCGCCGACTGCTGCTATCGCGTGGAAGGGAACAGCTACGAGCCGCAGGGCAATATCTATCTCGAGGGCAGCGACGAGCCGGTGCAGATTAAAGCGGGTAGCGTACTGGATACCTATCTGCGCACCATCGACCTGTGTAACGACAGCCAGCTGGTGCAGGACGCGCGCGGCCTGTGGGGGATCACCGGCGGGCCTACCGAAGGGGCGTTAAAAGTACTGGCGGCGAAGGCAAAACTGCCGGCGGTGGTGACGCAGCTGGTGGCGAAAATTCCGTTCGACTCACAGTACAAGTACATGGCGACGCACCAGAAAATCGACCAGCAAGAGCGGGTGTTAATCACCGGCGCGCCGGACGTTATCTTTGCGATGTGCCGCCAGCAGATGACCAAGCAGGGAGTCGCCCCGTTCGAACTGCAGTACTGGGAGAATGAGATTTCTCGTTTCGCCAGCCAGGGGCTGCGCATGGTTGCCGCCGCGTGCAAACCGGCAGTCGCTGGCAGCACCACGTTGACCCATGATGACCTGCGCGAGGGGCTGGTGTTCCTCGGTATTGCCGGGATGATGGATCCGCCGCGTCCGGAGGCCATTGATGCTATCCATGCCTGCCAGACCGCCGGGATCCGCGTGAAGATGATCACCGGCGATCACCCGCAGACGGCGATGAGCATTGGCCAGATGCTGGGGATCACCAACAGCAGCCAGGCGATGACCGGCTATCAGCTGGAGCATATGGATGACCGCGAGCTGGCAAAAGCGGCGGTGGCGTACGACATTTTTGCCCGCACCAGTCCGGAGCATAAACTGCGGTTGGTGAAAGCGCTGCAGGAGAGCGGCGAAGTGGTCGGGATGACCGGTGATGGCGTCAACGATGCCCCGGCGCTGCGCCAGGCCGATGTCGGTATCGCGATGGGCATCAAAGGGACCGAAGTGACCAAAGAGGCCGCCGACATGGTGTTGACGGACGATAACTTCGCCACCATCGCCAGTTCGGTCAAAGAGGGGCGTCGGGTCTACGACAACCTGAAGAAAACGATCCTGTTTATCATGCCCACCAACCTGGCGCAGGGGCTGCTGATTATCATTGCCCTGCTGGCGGGGAACATCATTCCGCTGACGCCGGTATTGATTCTGTGGATGAACATGGCGACCTCCGCCACGCTCTCCTTCGGCCTGGCGTTTGAAGCCGCGGAGCGCAACGTGATGCATCGCCCGCCGCGTAAAACCGGCCAGCACGTGATGGATGCCTTCGCCGTCTGGCGCGTGGCCTTCGTCGGCACCATGATTGCCGTTGCCGCCTTTATTCTTGAGGCCTGGCTTGCGCCGCGCGGCCATAGCCCGGAGTTTATCCGTACCGTGTTGCTGCAGATGCTGGTCACCGCCCAGTGGCTGTACATGATTAACTGCCGCAGCAGCGACAGTTTCTCGCTGAATGTTGGCCTCCTGCGCAACAAAGGGATCTGGATGGTCAGCGGCGTGCTGCTGCTCCTGCAGCTGGCGATTATCTACCTGCCGTTTATGCAGACGATGTTTGGCACCGAGTCGCTGCCGCTGCGCTACTGGCTGATCACCCTGGTCATTGGCCTGGGGATGTTCCTGGTGGTGGAAGTTGAGAAGCGTCTGACCCGCCCGTTACGTAAAACCGTCTGACCTGCCAGCGCCCTCGCCATCCGGGGAGGGCGCTGCACCATCCGCAAGGAATCGCAATGAGAAACATCATGCGCCTGGTCCTGGTGACCGTTGGCCTGGCCGGTTACGCCTTAACGGCGACCGCAGCCCCCGCAACTCCGGTCCGCGCGACCGCTGTCGAACGCCAGTCATATGCGGCTGAGCGCCAGATCCCCGGCCGTATCGAAGCCATTCATGACGTGGACATTCGCGCGCGTACCGAAGGCAGTATTGTGCAGCGCCACTTCCAGGACGGGCAGTACGTCAAACAGGGCGACCGGCTGTTTACCCTCGATGACGCCCAGCCGCGCGCCGCGCTGGCGCTGGCCAGCGCCGAGCTGAAAAGCGCCCAGGCGTCATTACGTCAGGCCCAGCAGCTACTAAGCCGCTATCAGCAACTGAAAAATAACCACTCCATTAGCCGTAACGATGTCGATAACGCCCGGATGCAGCGCGATGTTGCCGCTGCCGCCGTTGAGCAGGCCAAAGCCCGCGTGACGACGCAGCAAATCACCCTCGATTACACCCGCATCGACTCCCCGGTGAGCGGGCGCATCGGCCACAGCCGCTTTCACGTTGGCAGCCTGGTGGGACCGGGCAGCGGCACGCTGGTCGACATCGTGCAGCTTGACCCGGTTCGCGTCTCTTTCGCCCTGGATGAGGCTGCGTTTTACAGCAAAGCCGGGCAGCACGCCGATATCAGCGCGATGAAGCAGGCGTGGGTCGCGCAGATTGCCCCCGAGGGGACGCGTGAGGAGGGGGTGTTGACCTCCGTTGATAACCGGATCGACAGCCGCACCGCCAGCGTGGTGCTGCGGGCGGAATTCGCGAATCCGCAGCATCGCCTGCTGCCGGGCGGCAGCGTGTCGGTGATTTTCAGCCCGCGTCAGCCGCAGGAGAGTCTGATGGTGCCGGTGGCGGCCGTCCAGCAGGATGCGCAGGGGTTCTTTAGCTGGGTGGTGACGGATAACGCCACCGTCGCCCAGCGTCGGTTAACGCTCGACGGGCAGCAGGGACAGCAGTTTGTCGTGACGAAAGGGTTGAACGCCGGCGAGCGGGTGGTGACGGAAGGCGCTCAGCGCCTGCGTGACGGCGCCAACGTGCAGCTATTGAATTAGGGAAGGTGAAAGGATGCTGACGTTTTTTATCCGCCGTCCTCGTTTTGCGATGGTGATCGCGCTGCTGCTGACGTTTGTTGGTGCGGTGGCGCTGAAGGTGATTCCGGTTGAGCAATATCCACAAATTACGCCGCCGGTGGTGAATGTTAGCGCCAGCTGGCCTGGCGCCAGCGCGGCGGATGTGGCTGAGGCTATCGCCGCGCTGCTGGAAACCCAGCTCAACGGCGTGGACCATATGCTGTATATGGAATCCACCAGTTCCGATGAGGGTAACTACAGTCTGAGCCTGACCTTTGCGGCCGGTACCGATGCCGATCTGGCGGCCATTGACGTGCAAAACCGCGTCTCCCAGGCGCTGGCGCAGCTGCCTGCCGACGCGCAGCAGAACGGGGTGCAGGTGCGTAAGCGGGCGAGTAACCTGCTGATGGGCGTCAGCCTCTATTCACCGCTGGAAACGCTCTCGCCGCTGTTCGTCAGCAACTATGCCAGCACTCAGGTGCGGGAAGCGCTGGCCCGTCTGCCCGGCGTCGGCGAAGTGCAGATGTTCGGCGCCCGCGACTACAGCATGCGGATCTGGCTGCGGCCAGATCGCATGAACGCTCTCAACGTGACCACCGATGATATCGCCCAGGCGCTGCGTGAGCAGAACGTGCAGGGAGCCGCCGGCCAGGTCGGGACGCCGCCGGTGTTCAACGGTCAGCAACAAACGCTGACCATCAACGGCATCGGGCGACTGAACGATGCGCAAAGCTTTAGCCAGATTATTATCCGCAGCGGCGAACTGGGACAGCTGGTGCGCCTTAGCGACGTGGCGACCATCGAACTGGGGGCGCGCAGCTACAGCTCCGGGGCGCAGCTGAATGGCAAAGACTCTGCCTATCTCGGCATCTACCCGACGCCGACGGCGAACGCCCTGCAGGTGGCGACGGCGGTGCGCGCCGAGCTGACCCGCCTGCACAGTCGTTTCCCGGCCGATATGACCTGGGAGGTGAAATTCGATACCACCCGCTTTGTGGCGGCGACGATCAAAGAGATCGGCGTCTCGCTGGCCCTGACCCTGATGGCGGTCGTGGTGGTGGTCTCGCTGTTCCTGCAGAGCTGGCGGGCCACGCTGATCGTCACCCTGGCGATTCCGGTGTCGCTGATTGGCAGTTTTGCCGTGCTTTATCTGCTGGGCTACAGCGCCAATACCCTGAGCTTATTCGCCATTATTCTGGCTCTGACCATGGTGGTGGATGACGCCATTGTGGTGGTCGAAAGCGTCGAGACAAAGATGGCGGAAGGGTTTGGCCGCCAGGAAGCGACGGCGCAGGCGCTGCGGCAGATCGCCGGGCCGGTGATTGCCACCACCCTGGTCCTGCTGGCGGTGTTTGTGCCGGTGGCGCTGTTACCGGGTATTGTCGGCGAACTGTACCGGCAATTTGCCGTCACCCTGTCGACGGCGGTAACGGTATCGAGCGTGGTGGCGTTGACCCTGACGCCGGCGCTGTGCGCGCTGCTGTTGCGCCCACGACCCGCTCAACCGGCGGCGTTCTGGCGCGGGTTTAATCGTGGTCTTGATCAGGTCCGCGATGGTTATGGCGCGCTGATCGGGCGGATGAACCGTCGTCCGTGGCTGGCGATGATGGCGACGGCCACTGCCGCCGCGGTGGTGGTGTTCAGCTTTATGCATATGCCGAAGGGATTTTTGCCGCAAGAGGATCAGGGTTACTTCTTCGCCAGCGTGCAGCTGCCGGAAGCCGCGTCGCTGGAGCGCACGGAAGCGGTGATGACCCAGGCGCGCGAGCTGCTGCTGGCGAACCCGGCGGTCGAGGATGTGATTCAGGTTTCGGGTTTTAATATCCTTAACGGCACCAGCGCGTCCAATGGCGGGTTTATTTCAGTGATGCTGAAAGCGTGGGATCAGCGGCCGCCGCTGGAGACGGTGATGGACAAGCTGCAGGGCCAGCTGCTGGGAATGCCGGAAGCGACGATCATGACCTTTGCGCCGCCGACGCTGCCGGGGCTGGGGACCGCATCTGGTTTTAATTTACGTATTCTGGCCCAGGGCGGGCAGTCTCCGGCGGAGCTGGAGCAGGTGACCCGTCAGGTGCTGCAGAAAGCCAACCAGCACCCGCAGCTGAACCGGGTGTTCACCACCTGGAGCAGCAACGTGCCGCAGTTGACGCTCAACGTCGATCGCGATCAGGCTGCGCGGCTGGATGTGCCGGTATCGCGGGTCTTCAACAGCCTGCAAACGGCGTTTGGCGGTACCCGCGTCGGTGATTTCAGTATCAACAACCGGGTGTACCATGTGGTGATACAAAACGAGATGCAGTGGCGCGAGCGTGCGTCGCAGATTGGCGAGCTGTTTGTGCGCAGCAACAGCGGCGAGCGTATTCGACTGAGCAATCTGGTGACCATCACGCCCACCGTGGGCGCGCCGTTCATCCAGCAATATAACCAGTTCCCGTCGGTATCCGTCAGCGGTTCGGCGAGTGAGGGCGTCAGCAGCCGCACGGCGATGAACGTGATGGAGCAGATTTTACAGGCCCATCTGCCGCAGGGGTATGACTACGCGTGGAGCGGGATCTCGTGGCAGGAGCAGCAAACCGGGAACCAGGCGGTGTGGATCGTGCTGGCGGCGGTGGCGATGGCGTGGCTGTTCCTCGTGGCGCAGTATGAGAGCTGGACGCTGCCGGCCAGCGTAATGCTGTCGGTGCTGTTCGCCATCGGCGGGGCGCTGTTGTGGCTGTGGCTGGCAGGGTACGCCAACGATGTATACGTGCAGATAGGGCTGATATTGCTCATCGCCCTCGCCGCCAAAAATGCGATTCTGATCGTTGAGTTTGCACGGGCCAGGCGAGAGGAGGGGATGTCGGTGGTCGACGCCGCCCGCGAAGGGGCCACCCGGCGTTTTCGCGCGGTGTTGATGACGGCGGTCTCGTTTATCATCGGGATTGTGCCGATGATGCTCGCCACCGGCGCCGGGGCCCAGAGCCGACGCATTATCGGCACCACCGTTTTCAGCGGCATGCTGGTGGCAACGGTGATTGGCATCGTGTTTATCCCGTCGCTGTTCGTACTGTTCCAACGCCTGCGCGAGTGGGGCCATCGGCGGATGTAGGTGGTGTCACCTGGATTAGCCCGGCCTGCGCTTCGCTGGGCCGGGCTATGATCTAGTGATGGGGCGTTTCGGTTATTTGCGTTCTACCGCGATCAGGGTGACGAACGGGTGGTACTGCCACGGGATGCTGCCGCCTTTCTGGTACATCTTTGAGATGGTGCCGTCGAGATAGAGCATCTGGCGCACGTTGAGGGTTGACTGCGCATAGCAGGCGAAATCATAGAAATTGGTTTCGCGCTCGCTCAGCATAAACACCACTTTGCCCTGGCGGTTAATTCCGACGCCGTTGCGCAGCTTGCGTGAACTGGCGGAAGGCTTCAGCCGCCAGTTGATCTTGCCGTTTTCAATTAACATCGGGCCGGACTGCACGGCGTAGCTAATGGCGGGAGAGGGCTTAAATTTATCGAGGCTGGCGATCCCTGCTTTTTGCCCCTGAAGATAAAATACTCCGCCGGGACGGATAAAAAAGTTACCGCCGCCGGAGGCGCGGTTCAGCGGAACCTTCTGCACCCCTTTTTCGATATACAGCCCCAGCGGCGCGTAGGCCTTATCGTAAATGCCGCCGTTCATCGCCATCTGGATACGATCGGCCTGCGGGCTATCTGCCAGTAACGCACGCAGTGAGCCAAAGGCCTCGCCATCCGCTTTTTTCCAGTACATCACAATACGCTCGCGCTGCGGATTGACGGTATAGCTTTGCAGCGTCAGCGCGGGGTCGGTGAGGGTGCATTTCCCGCTGGCAACGGCGGGCAGAGAGACAAGCAGTAACGGCAGAAGGGCAGAGAAGCGCACGGTCATCGGGTCCTTAAGATCGGCAATAGCCGGCAGTATATCCAGTCCTGAATTAATAACAGGATAAAAATGATGAATTTATTTTATATAAAGTCACGCACCGTGATGATATCGGGTGCAGGAAAATCGGCTGGTGCAATTCTGCAACAGAATTCCCACTGGCGGTGCAAAAAGATAAGTCAGGTTTATTTTTCAAATAAAATCATTGAGATAATATAAGTTATCCTTATTTTACCCCTTATTTTCTACTTATTTCACGGCAATTCAGATCTGGTATGCATCTTGCCTGTTAAATAACGAATATTTATTTAACAGGGACCATGTGATGCTGATGAAAAAATTATGCTTACGCCAATGCCGTCTCGCCGTCGCGGTCAGCGGGGCGCTGGCGCTGCTTGCCGCGTTACCTGCCCACGCCTCGACGCTGCGGATCGCCATGACCGCGGCCGATATTCCTCTGACCCTCGGCCAGCCCGATCAGGGTTTTGAAGGGAACCGCTTCACCGGAATTCCGCTGTACGATGCCCTCGTGGAGTGGGATCTGTCACAAGGTGAGAAGCCAAGTGGCCTGGTACCCGGCCTGGCGACGGAGTGGCACGTTGACCCGCAAAATCAGAGCCGCTGGATCTTTACCCTGCGTCCGGGCGTCAAGTTTCATGATGGCACTGAGGTCAATCCCGATGCCATTGTCTGGAACGTCGATAAAGTGCTGAACAAAGCCGCGCCGCAATATGCTCCGGGCCAGATTGGCAATACGCTGTCGCGCATGCCGACCCTCACCGGCGCGGAAAAAATTGATGACCACACCGTCGCGCTGACCACCTCGGAACCGGATGCGCTGCTGCCGTACAACATCACCAACTTGTTTATCGTCTCGCCCACCGCCTGGCAGAAACTGTATGACGCGGTACCGGCCAGCACCGGCGATACCGCCGCGCGCAGCAAGCTGGCCTGGACCGAGTTTGCCGCCCATGCGGTGGGCAGCGGCCCGTTCAAAATGGAAAAATTGGTTCCCCGCCAGCAGCTGATCCTCGATAAAAACCCCGACTACTGGAATAAAGATCGCATCCCAAGAGTGGATAAAGTGGTGCTGATCCCGCTGCCGGAGGCCAACGCCCGCACCGCGGCGCTGCTCTCTAAACAGGTTGACTGGATCGAAGCGCCGGCCCCGGATGCGGTGGACCAGATTAAAGCCCAGGGCTTTAAAATCTACGCCAATACCCAGCCGCACCTGTGGCCGTGGCAGTTCTCCTTCGAAGAGGGCTCCCCGTGGAAAGATATTCGGGTGCGCAAGGCCGCCAACCTGTGCCTGAACCGCGCCGAGCTGAAAAGCTACCTTGGCGGTTACATGACCGAAGCCACCGGCGTTTATGAAGCCGACAGCCTGTGGCATGGCAAGCCAACCTTCCAGATCAAATATGACCCGGAAACCGCCCGCAAACTGATGACCGAAGCCGGATTCAGCGCCAGTAAACCGCTGCACGTTACGGTGGCGACCTCAGCCTCCGGCTCCGGGCAGATGCAGCCGCTGCCGATGAACGAATACATCCAGCAGAGCCTGAAAAGCTGCTTCTTTAACGTCGATATCAAAGTGAATGAGTGGAACACCCTGTTCACCAACTGGCGTCTCGGGGCGAAAGATCCCTCGGCGAAAGGGATCGATGCGATCAACGTCAGCGCCGCGGTCAACGATCCCTACTTTGGCCTGATCCGCTTCTCCACCGCCAAAGCCTTCCCGCCGGTCGCCACTAACTGGGGCTATTTCTCCACTCCGGAAACCGAAAAACTGGCCACCGCAGTGAAGCACGCCTTTACCCCGGCGGAGATGGACAAAGCCGCCGGTGAACTGCACGCCGCGCTGGTCGATCAGGTGCCGTTCCTGTTCGTCGCCCACGACGTTGGGCCGCGGGCGATATCTCCGGCGGTCACCGGCGTAGTCCAGCCGCAAAGCTGGTTTATCGACCTCAGTCTGGTGAGCAAGAAAGAGTAATCGTAACGGGAGCTACCGATGATCAATACGCTGCTATATCGCATCCTGCTGGCCATCCCCACCATGCTTGGGGTGGCGGTGATCTGTTTTATGCTGGTGCAGATAGCGCCGGGGGATCCGCTGGTCTCGGTGATGCCGCCGGATGCGTCCGAAGCCCTGCGTCAGACCTTAATGCAGGCCTACGGCTTTGATAAACCGCTGCCGCTGCAGTTTGTCCACTGGCTGTGGCGGGCGCTGCACGGCGACCTGGGGATGTCGGTGGCGACCGGAAGGCCGGTGATCGGCGAAGTGATGACCGCCGTCGGCTACTCGCTGCGCCTGGCGTTGCTGGCGACGGTGATCGGCTTTGTGCTGGGTAGCCTGTTTGGCTTTGTCGCCGGTTACTTCCGCAACAGCATTATTGACCGTCTGGCTTCGGTGCTGTCGGTGTTTGGCGTCAGCGTGCCGCATTACTGGCTGGGGATGCTGCTGGTCATCGTCTTTAGCGTTAAGTTCGCGCTGCTCCCGGCGACCGGCGGCGGGCCGATTGGCGAAGTGGGCTGGCAGTGGGACTGGGAGCACCTGCAGTTTATGTTGCTGCCGGCGATCACGCTGTCGGTGATCCCCACCGGGATTATTGCCCGCACCGTGCGTTCGCAGGTGGCGGACATTCTCAGCCAGGAGTTTATCGTCGGCCTGCGCGCCCGCGGGCTTAACGAGTCGCGGATCTTCCTGCACGTGGTGAAAAACGCCGCGCCAACCGCGCTGGCGGTGATGGGGCTGCAGGTGGGTTATCTGATGGGCGGCTCGATTCTGGTGGAGACGGTCTTCTCCTGGCCCGGCACCGGCCTGCTGCTCAATACCGCCATTTTCCAGCGCGACCTGCCGCTGTTGCAGGGCACCATCTGGGTGCTGGCGCTGTTCTTCGTGGTGCTCAACCTGCTGGTGGATATGCTGCAAACCAGCCTCGACCCGCGCATTAAGAGGAGCTGACGATGGTGGATACTGTGACCCCCAAAAGCATGGCCGTGACGCCCGTTACCCCCGCCAGACAAGGCTACTGGCGCGGCGTTATGCGCCGTTTACTGCGCGACCCCGGCGGCGTCTTCGTCGGGGCCATTATCCTGATCCTGTTGGCGCTGGCGCTGTTTGGCCCGTGGCTGATCGTAAAAGATCCGTATCAGACATCGATGTTTTTACGCCTCAAGCCGATCGGCACCGACGGTTTCCCGCTGGGTTCTGACGAACTCGGGCGCGATATGCTGTCGCGGCTGATCCTCGGCACCCGTCTGTCGCTGTTTATGGGCATTGTGCCGGTGGTCTTCGCCTTCTTTATCGGCGGGGCGATCGGCATTATCGCTGGCTATGCGGGCGGGAAAACCAACACCCTGATTATGCGCACCGTCGACGTCTTCTACGCTTTCCCTTCGGTGCTGCTGGCGATAGCGCTCTCCGGCGCGCTGGGGGCGGGCATTGGTAACGCGCTGCTGTCGCTGACGCTGGTGTTTGTCCCGCAGGTGGCGCGCATCGCTGAGAGCGTCACCGCTCAGGTGCGGCATATGGACTATATCGAGGCCGCCCGGGCCACCGGCGCCAGCGCCTTCACCATCATTCGCGTTCAGGTGCTGGGCAACGTACTGGGGCCGATTTTCGTCTTCTCCACCGGGCTGATTTCGGTGTGCATGATCCTCGCCTCCGGGTTGTCGTTTCTTGGCCTCGGGGTGCGTCCGCCTGAGCCGGAGTGGGGATTGATGCTGAATACCCTGCGCACGGCTATCTACACCCAACCGTGGGTGGCGGCGCTGCCTGGCCTGATGATCTTTATTACCTCCATTTCGTTCAATATCCTCGCGGACCGCCTGCGTGCGGCAATGGCGATTAAGGAGTAAGCGATGCAACCCTTTATCAATACCGACCTCGGCGGGCCGGCCCAGCCGCTGCTGAAGGTCAATAATCTGCTCAAGCACTTTCCCGCCGGCGGCGGCAAAGGCCGCGACGTGGTGCAGGCGGTGGACGACGTCAGTTTTACGGTGCTCAAAGGCGAAACCCTCGGCGTGGTGGGGGAGTCGGGCTGCGGGAAATCGACCACCGCGCGCCTGCTGATGCAGCTCCTGAAACAGGACAGCGGCGAGCTGATCTTTGATGGTCTGGAGGTCGGCTCATCGCGCCTGCCGATGAAAGCGTATCGCCGCCAGGTGCAGATGGTGTTTCAGGATAGCTACGCCTCGCTGAATCCGCGCATGACTATGGAAGAGAGCATTGCCTTCGGCCAGCGGGTGCATGGCGTCAGCGCCAAAGAGGCCAGCGAATATGCCCGCTATCTGCTGGCGCATGTTGGTCTTGAACCGGGGCGTTTTGCTCACCGTTATCCCCATGCGCTCTCCGGCGGCCAGCGTCAGCGCGTGAATATCGCCCGCGCGCTGGCGATGAAGCCCCGGTTGGTGATCCTCGATGAAGCGGTCTCGGCGCTGGATAAATCGGTGGAAGCTCAGGTGCTGCAATTGCTGCAGGAGCTGAAGCGCACCCTCGAGCTGACCTATGTGTTTATCAGCCACGATCTGCACGTGGTGCGCTGGCTGTCGGACCGCATCCTGGTGATGTATCTCGGTGAAGTGGTCGAGATTGGCCCCGCGGAACAGCTGTTTACCGCCTCGGCCCACCCCTATACCCGCGCATTATTAAGCTCGATGCCGTCGATGGACCCGCAGCACCGCACTCTGACCTCGCCATTGAACGGCGATCCGCCAAGCCCGATTTCCCCACCCTCCGGTTGCCGCTTCCATACCCGCTGTCCGCATGCCAGAGCGGTGTGCTCGCAGGTGAAGCCGAAGCTTGAAAACATTGGCGAGGGGCATCAAAGCGCCTGCCTGATGGCGCAACCCGCCTCGCCCTGGCATCAGAACATCGCCATCCAGGAGGTGAGCCATGTCGCATGATGCTTATGTCCACATCCGCGATCTGCGGGTCGAGTTTCGCCGCGACGGTCAGACGGTCAACGCGGTCAACGGCGTCTCTTTCGATGTGCAAAAAGGCGAAGTGATGGCGCTGATTGGCGAATCCGGGTCCGGAAAAAGCGTCACCCTGCGCGCCCTGATGCGCCTGCATCCGCCGAAAAGCAGCGTCCTTTCCGGCACCCTGAAAGTCGGGGAGGAAGAGGTGCTGACCATGAGCGCCTCGCAGCTGCGACGCTACCGCGGCGCGCGCTGTGCGATGATTTTCCAGGAGCCGCTGCTGGCGTTCGACCCGGTCTACACCGTCGGGCAGCAAATTGTTGAAGGCCTGCGTCGTCATGAAGGGCTGTCGCGTCAGGCGGCGCGGGAGCGGGCGCTGGAGGCGTTGCGTCAGGTGCGCATCCCCAGCCCGGAGCGGCGGCTGGATGCCTATCCGCACGAGATGTCCGGCGGGATGCGCCAGCGGGCGATGATTGCCCTCGCGCTCTCCTGTAATCCGCAGCTGCTGCTGGCGGATGAGCCGACCACCGCGCTGGATGCCACGGTGCAAATCCAGATCCTGATCCTGCTGCGCGAGCAGCAAAAGCAGCGCGATCTGTCGATTATCTTTGTGACTCACGACATCGGCGCGGCGGTGGAGATCGCCGACCGGGTGGCGGTGATGTATGCCGGGCGCATCGTCGAGGAGGCGTCGATAGAGGACATTTTATATCGTCCTCGCCACCCATATACCCAGGTGCTGCTGGGCAGCCGCCCGAAAGAGGGGCTGAAGAAGGGCGATGAGCTGCATTGCATTCCCGGCGCGCCACCGGATCTCTCGCAGCTGCCGCCCGGTTGCGCCTTTGCCGAACGCTGCCCGCACGCGCAGCCGGCCTGTACGCAGAGCCAGCCCGCCACCGAACAGGTCGGGCCGCGCCACGTGGTGAGCTGCCATCGCTGGCGGGCGCTGAGCCCGTCCGTTGAACATCGGGCGCTGTACGCCTGAAGCACAGAGGAAACCACTATGCAGGATGATCTTCGCGCCTTTATGCCCTATCCGGCGCATCCGGTGGCCCATGCGTTAAGCGGGCCGCTGAGCGGGATGACCTTTGCGGTCAAAGATTTGTTCGATGTGGCGGGCTACCCGACCGGCGGCGGCAACCCGCATCTGCTGGCGCTGTCGGGAATGAAAAATCGCACCGCGCCGGTGGTGCAGACGTTGCTGGACAACGGCGCGCGCTTTATTGGCAAAACTCACACCAGCGAGCTGGCGTACTCCATGAGCGGGCACAATGTGCATTACGGCACGCCGCGCAACGGTGCCGCGCCGAACCATATTCCCGGTGGCTCGTCGTCGGGGTCGGCGTCGGCGGTGTCGAATGACGCCTGCGATTTTGCTCTCGGCACCGATACCGGCGGGTCGGTGCGCACGCCGGCCAGCTACTGCGGATTGTACGGCCTGCGTCCAACCCACGGTCGTCTCTCCCTCGACGGCTGCCAACCGCTGTGCGCCACTATGGATACCTGCGGTTTTTTTGCCCGTTCAGCCGCGGTTTTCTCCACCGTCGCGGATTGTCTGCTGGGCGAGGCGTCTGCGGATATCGCGAATGTGCAGCTGGCAAGCCACGATGGTCTGTTTTCCCGCCTGCCGCTGCGCAGCCTGCAGGCGCTGCAGCCGGTGCGTCAACGAATCAGCCGTGAGTTCGGGCCGGTCACCGCGCTGAGCGCGCCGCTGCCGGACGTGGACGAGATCTATCTCGCCTTTCGCCAGATTCAGGGCTACGAGGCGTGGCAGTCGCAGGGCGAGACCATTGAGCGTTATGGCCTGCAGCTGGGACCGGACGTGCGTGAGCGCTTCTTCTGGGGTAAAGCGGTGACCAGCGCCCAGTTTGAAGCTGCCTGCCAGCAGCGCGAACGTTTTAGCGCCTGGTGGGACCAGCAGCTCGGTGATGCGGTGCTGGTGATGCCGACCGTTCCCGACGGGGCGCCGCTGCTGACGGCGCAGGCGGAAGAGATCGAAGCGGTACGCCGTCTTTCTCACGATCTACTGTTAATTTCGGTGATGACCCGACGGCCGCAGGTGACGCTGCCGGTCGCTCAGGTGGGCGGTTTGCCGCTGGGTATCTCACTTTTAGGGCCGCGCGGCAGCGATCGTCTGCTGGTCGCGCTGGCCAGCGCATTGATGCAAGGAGACCAATATGAGCAGTGATGTCCTTTTTACTCCCGTAACCGAGACCGCCGCCTGCCGTATTAATGGCGAACGTCTGTGGGATTCTCTGATGACGCTGGCGGAAATCGGCGCCACGCCGAAGGGCGGCTGCTGTCGCCTGACCCTGACCGACCTCGACCGTCAGGGGCGGGATCTGGTGATTGGCTGGGCACAAGCGGCCGGGATGCGCGTCACCGTGGATAAAATCGGTAACGTGTTTATGCGCCGGGAAGGGCGTAACCCAGCGCTGCCGCCAGTGGTGTCCGGCAGCCACATTGATACCCAGCCAACCGGCGGTAAATTTGATGGCAACTACGGCGTGCTGGCGGCGCTGGAGGTGGTGCGCACCCTGAACGATCTGGAGATGGAAACCGAGGCGCCGATTGAAGTGGTGTTCTGGACCAACGAAGAGGGGTCGCGCTTTGTGCCGGTGATGATGGGCTCCGGGGTGTTTGCCGGGGTCTTCCCGCTGGAGACGATCTACGCCGCCAGGGATGCAGAAGGTAAAACCGTCGGCGAGGAGCTGGCGCGGATCGGCTATATCGGCAGCGAGACGCCGGGGGATCATCCGATTGGTGCCTACTTCGAAGCGCATATCGAACAGGGGCCGATTCTGGAAGATGAAGAGAAAATTATCGGCATCGTGCAGGGCGTGCTGGGGATCCGCTGGTACGACTGCGTGGTGACCGGCCAGGCCTCCCACGCCGGGCCAACGCCGATGCGTCTGCGCCAGGATGCGCTGCAGGTGGCGACCCGCATTATGCAGGAAGTGGTGGCGATTGCCGGGCGTAGCACCGAGGGGCGCGGCACGGTAGGGATGGTGCAGGTCCATCCGAACAGCCGCAACGTGGTACCGGGTGAGGTGACGTTTTCTATTGATATGCGCAATCTCAGCGATGCGCTGGTGGATGAGATGGATTGCCAGCTGCGGGCGTTTATCGACCGCGTCGAGCAGGAGAGCGGGCTGACGGTGGCGCTGAAAGAGGTGAGCCACTATCCGGCGGCACCGTTCCACCCTGAGTGTCAGGCGGCGATTGCCGGGGCCGCGCAGCGTCTGGGGTATCCGGCGCGGGAGATTGTCTCTGGGGCCGGGCATGATGCGGTGTACATGAGCTATCTGGCGCCCACCGGGATGATTTTTATCCCCTGTAAGGACGGTATCAGCCACAACGAAATCGAGTATGCCTCACCGGAGCATGTTACCGCCGGGGCGAACGTGCTGCTGCAGGTGATGCTGCAGTACGCGAAAGCGGTATAGGTGACGCCTGACACCACACCCGGTGGCGCTGCGCTGACCGGGCTACGGGGTCATCGCCGTCTGGGGGTTGGCAACCTGGGCACCATTCCCCGGTGGCGCTGCGCTGACCGGGCTACGGGGTCACCGCCGTCTGGGGGTTGGTAACCTGGGCACCATTCCCCGGTGGCGCTGCGCTGACCGGGCTACGGGGCTGCTGCGGTCTGGGGGGGACACACCCGGAGGCGGGCTACGGGGCTGCCGCCGTCTGGGTTTTGTAGCCCGGACAGGCGCAACGCGCCGCCTCCGGGAGAGGTACTGTGGCGGCCGCTAACCCATCTGCGCCAGCTGCCCGCGCAGCACGTCGACCCCTTGCTCGATGGCGTCGGGGTTAATGGCGTGGAACCCCATGCGGAAGAAGTTACCCGGTGGCGCCTCGCTAAGAAAATGCCGCGCGCCGGGCTCAATCAGCACGCCGGCGTGGGCGGCGCGCCAGGTCAGTTGCTGGGTGTTGATCTGCTCCGGAGTCGCCAACCAGAAGGCGTTGGCATGTTCGCTGCCGGCAATAATCCGGCACTCCGGCATGTAGTGTTGCAGGGCATTATGCAGGCGATCCCAGCGCTGGGCGGAGTCGTAATGGTAGCGCCGCAGATGGGTTTCGTAGTGACCCTGGGCGAGGAAATGGGCCATCTGATATTGAATATTGGTCGGCGGATGACGATACACCAGCCGGCGTAATGCCCGGGCTTCGTCAATCAGGTCCGGGTCGGCGACCATAAAGCCCAGCCGCAGGCCCGGCGACAGCGCTTTTGACAGGCTGCTGACGTATACCACTCTGCCGCTGCGGTCGCTGGCCTTCAGCGCCGGCAGCGGGTTGAGCATAAAGTTACTTTCCGAGTCGTAATCATCCTCAATAATCACCGCGTCGTGGCGGGCGGCATGTTCCAGCAGCTGGCTGCGTCGCGCCTTGCTCATCGCCACGCCGGTCGGCACCTGGTGGCCGGGGGTGACGTAGTAGTAATCGCAAGGGGCGTCGTTAAGAACAATGCCTTGTTCATCCACCGGGTGCGGCACAATATCGGTATCAGCGAGCAGGAAGGTGTTGATGGCCTCGCGAAAACAGGGATTCTCCACGCCCACGCGGGTCTTCGCTGACATCAGCAGGCGGGTCAGCAGGTACAGCGCATTTTGCGAACCGAGGGTAATCAGGATCTCATCCGGCGCCGCCACAATCCCGCGCTTCGGCAACACCCGGGTGCGGATCTGCTCAATCAGCATCGGCACATCCTGGTCGATATGGTCCACCACCCATGCCGGGTCACGCACGCCGCCGTGCAGCCAGTTGGCCGCCGAACGCCAGGTAGCCAGCGGGAACTGGCGGGTGTCCGGCTGCCCGTAGATAAACGGATAGCGGTAGTTCATCCAGCCCGCCGGTTTGAGAATCGACTCCTGCTGGCTGGGAGTGATCTGCAGTCGCGTGCCCCATCGTGGTGCAGAACTCTCGCGTGGCGGTGCAGTATCCATGGTCGCGGCAGGGGAATGCTGGTAATCCGGATGCAGATAATACCCGCTGCGCGGGCGGCTGATCAGATAGCCCTCGTTCACCAGACTTTCAAACACCAGCGCGGTGGTATTGCGTGATACCCGCAGCTGGCTGGCCAACTGGCGGCAGGAAGGGAGCGGGGTGTCGGCGGAAAAAATCCCGCCCAGAATGGCGTTAATCAGCGTCTCGCGCACCTGCTCCTGCAAACCGCGGTGCGGGTCGAAATCAACGTGTAACAGGTGTCGGATCATGCTCAGCTCCTTACGCAAACGCGTGCTACAGGAACTGGAGCAAATTCCATACCACCCTGAAATTGACTGACACATCCCCGTAGCGAATCTGGCTCTATCGAGAAATTTAAAACCGTCTCTACATTAAAAATGTATTCATCAGCCGCGGACCGGAACGTCCATCGGCACATATTTTGCAAAACCTTTTCATGTTCGGGAATGAACACGTCTGGCGAATTAATTTAGGGGTGGATTGATGAAAAAATCATTAGGTTCAATGTGTCTTGGCGCCGTAATGGCAATGGCCTTTTCTTATCACGCAGTCGCCGCAGATCTTCCGGAAATTGAAAAGTCCGGCACCCTGAAAGTCGCGACGGAAGATGATTACGCGCCTTTTAACTTTATGAATAACGGCCAGGCCGATGGCTTCAACAAAGATATGCTAGATGAATTGCGCAAATATGCAAAATTCCATGTTGAGCAAAGTATTTTGCCGTGGACCGGATTATTAGCGGCGGTATCAACCGGCCAGTACGATATGGCGTTAACCGGGGCGGTGATTACCGACGACCGTCTGAAAGTGTTTGATTTCACCCCGCCGTGGGCGTCCGCCCAGCACTATTTTGTCAAACGTGCCGGTGATAATTCGCTGAATACCATTGCCGACCTCAGCGGTAAAAAAGTGGGGGTTCAGGCGGGAAGCGCGCTGCTGGCGCGTCTGCCGGAGCTGAAAGCGATGCTCGAGAAAGGCGGCGGCAAGCTGGGGCCGGTGGTGGAATACCCTTCCTACCCGGAAGCCTACGCCGACCTGGCTAACAAGCGCCTCGATTACGTGATTAACGTGGTCATTTCGGTTAACGACCTCGCAAAAGCCAAACCGAAGGTCTTCGCCAAGGGATTACCGGTGTCTGGTCCTGGCTATATGGCATGGCCGATTCCGAAAAACTCACCGCAGTTGTTGGCCTATATGACCAAATTTATGAACCATATGCGTGAGACCGGCAAGCTCGCCGAGCTGCAGAAAAAATGGTTTGGCGAAACCTACGATGACCTCCCGACAGAGCCGATTACCAACCCGGAACAGTTCCATAAGCTGGCTGGTTTCTGACAAATTGCGGCGGGTAACCGCCGCGTGTTAATGCGAAGGAGGGCCCTATGGACGCAATTTCCTGGCAGTTACTGATTGAAGGCGCATGGACGACCCTCTGGATTTCGGCTATTGCGATTACTTTTGGCGTTATGATCGGCCTGCTGATTGCGCTGGTGCGGATGTTACGCCTGCCGGTTATCGATCAGCTGCTGGTGGTGTATATCAGCCTGGCCCGCGCCACGCCGCTGGTGACGCTGGTGCTGTTTCTGTTTCTCTCGCTGCCTACCGTGGGGATCAACCTCGATAAAAACATGGCGGCTATTGTCGCGCTGACCCTCAACACGTCGGCATTTAACGCGGAAATCTGGCGTAACGCCTTCCGTACTTTCCCTCGTGAGCAGCGCGAAGCGGCAGAGTCCGTGGGGATGGGGCGCTGGGCCTATTTCCGCTACATCATGTTGCCGCAGATGTGGATCGAGAGCCTGCCGGCACTGGTCAACGAAATGTCGTTCCTGATCAAAGGCAGCCCGGCGATCGCGGTGATCGGCGTGGTCGATTTGACCCGCGTGACCAACCGAATTTCATCCGTCACTTACGAACCCTTGTCGCCGATCCTTGCGGCGGGTCTGCTGTACGTCGTGCTTATCGGTACGCTGCTGAAATTGCAAAGCATCGCGGAACGCAAAGCTAAACGCCTGGCGCGATAATCACAGGAGGATCTATGAATCAATGGGCCGTTATCTGGTCAGTGCGCGACAGCTTTATCGCGGGATTGCTCGCCACCCTTGAGCTTTTTATTACGGCGGCCGTTGTTGGATTTATCGCCGGCATCGTCTTGTGCTATTTAACCGAATATCAGAAAAAGACCCTGAACCGGTTAATTATTGGCTTTGTCAGCTTAATGCGAGCTATTCCTTTTCTGATTCTGGCCTATTTGCTCTATTACGGATTACCGGAAGTCGGGATCAGTATGGAAGCATGGACCGCCGGGCTGATTGCGTTAATTATCTACCACGGCGCCTATTTCTTTGAAATATTGCGCAGCCAGCGCCGGGTATTTTCCGGGGGCTATATCGAAGCCGCCGTCGCCCAGGGTTTTTCGCGTTATCAAATATTCCGGCGAATTATTTTGCCGAATATCGTCTCATCAGCATTACCGCTACTGGGTAACCAGCTGATTATTTGCCTGAAGGATACGGCTTTTTTGAGCATTATTACCGTTCAGGAGATTACCGCCGCGGCCAACAGCGTCCAGGCGACCTATTTCATCCCGTTTAACGCGTTTATTGTCGCCATTGCGTTGTACTGGGCCGTCAGCATTGTGCTGGAGCTGCTGATCAAACGACTGAGCGCTCTGGGAGCCAAAAGAGGAATGAGTCATGCCTGATACAACGGCTGTGAGTATTAAAAACGTCTCCAAGCAGTTTGATAATATTGAGGTGCTGCGCGACATCAACCTGACGGTTGAAAAGGGGTCAGTGGTGAGTATTTTAGGCTCGTCTGGCTCTGGTAAATCGACGCTTCTGCGCTGTATGAACTGGCTGGAGCAGCCGGACCGCGGCGAGATCCACATCGGCGGCCAGCGTCTGGGGATTGACGAACAAAACGGTAAGGCCATGTCCCACCGCCAGCTGTCAAAGATTCGCGAGCGGGTGGGGATGGTGTTCCAGAGCTTTAACCTGTGGCCGCACCTGAGCGTGCAGCAGAATGTCAGCGAAGCGCTGCTTCGTGTCAAAGGCATGAAGCGCGATGAGGCCAATGCTATCGCCCTGCAGCAGTTGGAAAAGGTGGGGATGGCGCACAAAGCCGATGCCTGGCCGATTACCCTGTCCGGCGGACAGAAACAGCGGGTGGCGATTGCCCGTTCGCTGGCGATGTCGCCGGAGGTGATCCTGTTTGATGAGCCGACGTCGGCGCTGGACCCCGAGCTGGTCAATGAGGTGCTGGGGGTGATGAAGGCGCTGGCGGCAGAGGGATACACCATGGTGGTGGTGACCCACGAAATGGATTTTGCTCGTCAGGTGTCAGATGAAGTGGTGTTTCTTGAAAAAGGATTGCTGATTGAGAAAGCGCCGCCGGAGAAGTTTTTCACCAACCCGGATTCCGAACGCGTCAGACAGTTTTTACAAAGCAGCCGCTAATCAATGCAGTAGCCCGGACAGATGCTTGAGGCACCTGTCCGGGCTACAAACCCTAAAACCTTAATCGCGGTCAATGGCGAACGGCTGCCAGGCCTGACGTACCGGCATCACTTCAACGCGGTTGATATTCATATGGTCCGGCAGGGTGGCGATGTAAAACATCTGTTCGGCAATATCCATCGCGCTCAGCGGGGTGGTGCCGCGATACAGATTATCCGACGCCGCCTGGTCGCCTTTGGTGCGCACCAGGGTAAATTCCGTCTCGGCAATGCCCGGAGCCAGGTCGGTGACGCGCACGCCGGTTCCGAGCAGGTCGCAGCGCAGGTTATAGCTAAACTGCTTCACAAAGGCTTTGCTGGCGCCATATACGTGGCTGCCCGGATAGGGCCACTGGCCAGCGATAGAGCCGATATTGATGATGCTGGCACCGGCGCCGTGGTTAATCAGCGTCGGCAGCAGCGCGTGAGTGACGTTCACCAGCCCGGTGACGTTGGTATCGATCATCGTTTTCCAGTCTTCCAGATCGACCTTCTGCGCCGGCAGCGGCGACAGCGCCAGCCCGGCGTTATTGATAAGCGTAGTCACATCGGCAAACTCAGCGGGAAGCGCCGCCACCGCTGCCGCCACCGCGTCGCTGTCGCGGACGTCGAGTTCGATAATATGCACCGGGACTTGCGCGGCGAGCTTATCCTGTAATGTCTTCAGCCGCTCGACACGACGCCCGCTGAGGACCAATGACCAGCCCGCCTCGGCAAAGACCTGTGCTGCCGCTTCTCCAAATCCCGAGGTTGCCCCGGTAATAAACACCACTTTGCTCGTTGTCATCTCATGCTCCTGTGCAGGTTGTCGTCCCACCATATGCTCTAAATAATTCGAGTTGCTTGTAGGCGGCAAGGCCGTAAATCCCCAGGAGCTTACTCAGGTAAGTGACTGGGGTGAACGGGGGCAGCCAACACCCAAGCAACTTGAAGTATGACGAGTATAAAAACGCTCACCCGACGGGCACAGAGCCAGTCGCGCTATGGCGATGTGACACGGTGTCACATCATTTTCCTCGCACTGGCTCTATCCGTTTTCCCGCTGTGCAGCCAATGATGAATCCAACAACAACGACATGAGAGAGGGCAGGGTATGAAGCTGGCATTACAGAACGATGTTACGGTAAGCAACGATGAAGTACGCCAACTGGATCGTGCTTATGTCTTTCATTCGTGGTCGATACAGGGCAATGTCAATCCGCTGGTGATTGCCGGGGCTAAAGGCTGCGAGCTGTGGGACTACGAAGGCAATACCTACCTTGATTTCAGCAGCCAGCTGGTCAACGTCAACATCGGCTATCAGCATCCTCGCGTGCTGGCGGCCATGAAAGCGCAGATGGATGAGCTGGTGACCATTGCGCCGGCCACCGCCAACCTGGCGCGCGGCGAAGCGGCCAAACGCATTGTCGAGCTGGCGCCGGAAGGCTTCAGCAAGGTGTTTTTCACCAACGCCGGGGCGGACGCAAACGAGAACGCCATCCGGATGGCGCGGTTGTACACCGGGCGCGATAAAGTGCTGTCGGCCTACCGCTCCTACCACGGCAATACCGGTAGCGCGATTGCCGCCACCGGCGACTGGCGTCGCGTACCGAACGAATATTCACGTGGGCACGTGCACTTCTTTAACCCGTACCTCTATCGCAGCGAATTTAACGCGCTGACGGAAGAGGAAGAGTGTCAGCGTGCGCTGGCCCATCTGCGCAGAATGATCGAGTGTGAAGGCCCGACCGCCATTGCCGCGATTCTGCTGGAGTCGATTCCGGGAACCGCCGGGATCCTGGTGCCGCCTGACGGTTATATGCAAGGCGTGCGGGCACTGGCCGATGAGTTTGGCATCGTGCTGATCCTCGATGAGGTGATGGCCGGGTTTGGGCGTACCGGTAGCTGGTTTGCCTTCGAACAGGACGGCATCGTGCCGGATCTGGTGACCTTCGCCAAAGGGGTGAACGCCGGGTATGTACCGGCAGGCGGGGTGTTGATCAGCGAGCCTATCGCCCGCTACTTTGACGACCATTTCTTTGCCGGGGGGCTGACCTATTCCGGCCACCCGCTGGCGATGGCGGCGATTGTCGCCACCATTGACGCGATGAAAGAAGAGAAAGTGGTGGAGAACGCGGCGACCATCGGTAATGAAGTGCTGCGTCCGGGGCTGGAAGCGCTGGCGGAAAAACACGCGATTATCGGTAATGTGCGCGGCCGTGGTCTGTTCCAGGCGCTGGAACTGGTCAGCAATCGTGAGCAGAAAACGGCGTTAACCGCCGCGGATATGGCGGCGATTAAAGGCGCGTTAACCGAGGCCGGTCTGCTGGCGTTTGTGGTGGAAAACCGTATCCACGTGGTGCCGCCATGCACCATCAGCGCCGAGCAGGTGGCGAAAGGGCTGGCGATTTTTGACAGCGTCTTCACCCGCTTTGCCAGCCTGGCGAAGTAACTTCCGCGCAGTACGATTCCCGGGTAGCGGCGTCAACGCCTTACCCGGGAAAACCTTACCCCATCCGATGTTCACCGTTCACCAGCGCTTCGCGATCGAAGAAGCGCTGAATCACCCCTTGCGCCATAAAGGCCGCCCGGTCTGACATATGGGCAATCACATCGGCATCGTGACTGACCAGCAGATAGGTCATTCCGTGCTCCTGTTTCAAGCGGTTCAGCAGATTCAGAATTTCCGCCTGCACCGACATATCCAGCGCCGAGGTTGGCTCATCCAGTAGCAGGATCTGCGGGCGCAGCAGCAGGGCGCGGGCAATCGCCACGCGCTGACGCTGGCCGCCGGAGAGCTGATGCGGATAACGTTGGACGGCATCCGCCGGCAGCCCTACCTGTTCCAGCGCGGTGGTCACCCGCTGCGTAATCTCGTCGATACCATGAATTTTCAGCGGCTCTGCCAGGGTGCGCCACAGCGTATGATTGGGATGCAGCGACGCGTAGGGATCCTGAAATACCATCTGCACGTTGCGCCGCAATGCCCCCTGAAAACGCACGCCGGGGGTGATGGCCTTATCGAAGAGCTCGACCCGGCCATGCCACTCGCGCTGAAGACCGGCGAGCACCCGTAAAATGGTCGACTTCCCGCAGCCGGAGGCACCGATCAGGCTGAAGGTTTCCCCCGCCTCAACGCTGAAACTGGCGGCGGAAACCGCCGTTTTATCGGCAAAATTGACCTGCAATGCATCGAGATTAACGACTGCCATGTGCCGCCTCCGTAAAATCCAGGGTTCTGTCGAGCGTCGGCAACATCTGGCCATAGGTGCCGGCATCGGGGCGGCAGGTCCAGAGCGTGCGGGTATAGGGATGGGTCGCCTGAGGCAGTTCCCGCGCCAGCATCTCATCCACCTGCATGCCCTGATACATCACCAGCACCCGATGGCAATGTTCCGCCACCAGCGGCAGATCGTGGCTTATTAACAGCATCGCCATTTGCCGCTGTTCGCACTGTTCCACCAGCAGTTCGAGTATCTGATTACGCAATCGGGAGTCGAGCGCCGAGGTGGGTTCGTCGGCAATCAGCACTTTCGGGTTGTTAAGCAGCGCGATGGCGATCATCACCCGCTGGCCCATCCCGCCGGAGAGCTCGCCGGGATAGCGGCTGAGCACCGGGAGATCGAGGCCGACGGCATTTACGGCGGCTTTTACCGCCTCCAGCCGGGCGCGGCGGCTCAGGCGCTGATGCAGCGTTAACGCTTCTTCCAGCTGCGCCTGAATGCTTTGCACCGGGTTCAGCGCATAGCGTGGGTCCTGTAAAATCATGGCGATATCGTTGCCGCGCAGCGCCCGCCAGCCGCGGTCGTTGAGGGTCAGAAGGTCGTGACCCAGCACGTTCAGCGTCTCGGCGCTGACCACTCCCGGCTTGCGTACCAGCCCCATCAGGGCGCGGGCGGTCATGGATTTGCCCGAACCGGACTCGCCCACCAGCGCCAGCCGCTCGTTGCCGAGGCTAAAATTGACGTTATTCACCACCCGGGCGGCAGGGTAGTCGATGCACAGCCCGCGAACGGAGAGTCGGGTATCAGTCATGTTGTGGCTCCAGAACATCGCGCAGGCCGTCGCCCAGCAGGTTAAATGCGAGGCTGGCAATCAGGATCACCGCGCCAGGGGCGGCGGCAATCCACCACTGATCGAAAATGACCTGCATGCCGTCGGCAATCATCGCCCCCCATTCCGCCATCGGCGGACGCGCGCCGAGGCCAAGGAAGCCCAGCCCGGCGGCGGCAAGAATAATCCCCGCCAGGTCCAGCGCCAGCCGCACGATAGCCGAAGGCAGGCACAGCGGCAAAATATGGCCGACCAGCAAGCGCCAGCCGCGAATTCCCATCATTTCGGCGGCGGCCAGATAATCGCTGTGGCGCAGGCGTTGAATTTCGCTGCGTGCCTGACGGGCATAGGCCGGCCAGGTGGTGAGGGCCAGCGCCAGCGCGCCGTTAACCAGCCCCGGCCCGAGCATGGCGACAAAGGCAAAGGCGAGGATCAGGCGCGGCATCGACATCACCACGTCGGTGAAACGCATCAGAACCCGCTCCAGCCAGCCGCCGTAATAGCCGGACAAAATCCCCACCAGCAGACCGACGGGCAGGGTGATAAGGGTGACCAGCGCCACCAGCCCCAGCGCCGGGCGCGCGCCGTAAATCAGACGTGACAGCAGGTCGCGGCCATAGCTGTCGGTGCCGAGCCAGTGCTGCGCTCCCGGCCCCTGCAACCGCGCGGCGGCATCCTGCCAGTTGGGATCGAGCGGCGCCAGCCAGGGGGCGAACAGCGCCACCAGCAGCAGCAACGTGATAATCACCAGCCCGCAAAAGGCGGCGGGGGAGCGACGCAGGCGACGCAAAAACAGATAGGCCGGCATCAGCGCACCCTCGGGTCGGTCAACCGGACCAGCAGGTCGGTGAGGTTATTAATGAAGACAAAACTCGCGCCAATCAGCAAGGTGCCGCCCATGATGGCGGTGGTATCGCCGGCAAACAGCGCGGTGGTCAGGTAGCGGCCAATTCCCGGCCAGGAGAAGACGGTTTCGGTTAGCACCGCCCCTTCGAGCATCGAGGTCCAGGCCAGCGCGATCACCGTCAGCAGGGTGCCACGGATGTTGGGCAGCACGTGGCGCAGCAGAATCGTCATCTCGCTGGCGCCTTTGGCGCGGGCCAGCAGGATGTACTCTTTGTTCATCTCGCTAAGGCAGGCGGAGCGGGTCAGGCGGGTAATGCTGGCCAGCGAATAGTATCCCAGCAGCAGCACCGGCAGCAGCAGGTGGCCGATGGCGTTTATGAACGCGGCTTTATCGCCTGAGAGCCAGGTGTCGATCAGCACGAAGCCGGTCCGGGGCTCGACGGTATATTGATAAATATCGTCCAGTCGTCCGGGGCCTGGCGTCCATTGCAGCCTGGCGTAGAACAGCGCCAGCATCAGCAGGCCGAGCCAGAAAATGGGCACCGAGTTGCCAATCAGGGTAAAGGTGCGAACCGCCAGATCCCACGGCGACCCCACGTAGCGCGCGCACAGCACGCCGGAGATAACCCCAAGCAGCGCGCCGACGATCAGCGCCAGCGTGGCCAGTTCGAGTGTGGCGGGAAAGGTGGCGAGCAGATCCTGCAGCACCGGCTGGCCGGTGGAGCTGGCAATGCCCAGATCGCCGTGGGCCAGGTTGACCAGGTAGTGCCAGAACTGCACCGGCAGGGCGCGGTCGAGTCCGAGCTGGTGGCGAACCTGATCGTAGGTAGACTGGCTGGCATGATCGCCAACGATTTGCAGCACCCGGTCAACCGGCGACAGCGCCGAGAGCGCAAAGGTCACCAGCAGCAGACCGAGCAGGGTCAGCGCCAGGGTGAACAGCCCCTGAAACAGCGCGAGCAGAGGGCGCGCGCTGCGCCGCTCTGCTCTGGTAGGTAAAACAGCAGACATGGTTATTCCGTCGGTAAAAAATGCAGTGTTATCAGCTGGTGCGATCCGTTGTAGCCCGGTCAGCGTCGCGCCACCGGGAAAACATAAGGTATCGGGCCTGCGTTCCCGGAGGCGGCGCGTTGCGCCTGTCCGGGCTACCTGATCGTACCTGCCCCAGGCGTTACTTGGTTACCCGGTCATACCAGACCATGTCGGCGTTCAGACCCTGCTGATAACCTTTGACGTTATCGCGGACCACGATCTGGGTTTTCCCTTGATCAACGAAGACGTAAGGCGAACTGCGCTGCAACTCTTCCTGCATTTTTTTATACAGATCGAGGCGTTTTGCCGGGTCCGCTTCGGCGACTGCGGCCTGGGTCTCTTTGTTCAGCTGCGGGATCTGCCAGCCGTTCAGGCCGGCGACGGTGCTGGATTTACCATCATTCCATGCGAAGGCGCTGGCGTTGGAGTGGGCGTCGAAGTAGTCAGGGATCCACAGACGAATCGCCGCCTGGTGCTGCTTTGCGCGCACCCGGGCATACACCTGGCTACCGGCGGCCGGCAGCAGATCGATCTTCACGCCGCCCTGAGCAAAGCTGGCCTGCATCGACTGGGCGATGGTGATGAACGGTGGTTTGTTTTCAACATCAAGGGTGAAGTGGGCATCTTTGATCCCGGCTTTGGCGAGGATCGCTTTGGCTTTCTCAGGGTCGAATTTAAACGGATTGTTGTCCAGCGCGCCCGGCAGACCGACCGGCAGGAAGCTCTGATGGACGAAATACTGGCCCTTGAGCAGATCTTTGGTGATGCCGTCGTAATCCACCAGCCAGCGTGCCGCTTCCCACAAGGCCGGGTTTTTCAGCAGCGGGTTGGCGCTGTTGCCGGTGTTGAACGCCAGGTAGTTCTGCTCGGCGGACGGGATACTCAGCACCGTGACGCCCGGTTTGCCCTGCAGAGCCGCTATCTGATCGGCCCCGAGATCGCGGGCAACGTCGGCATCGCCCTGTTGAATCAGCAGGCGGCGGGACGCCGGGTCGGGGACGTTCTTAATAATCACGTTTTTCAGCTTCGGCGCACCGGTCGGCGAGCTGTCGTTGGCTTCCAGCACGATGGCCTGATGCGGTTGATAGACGCGCATTTTGAACGCGCCGCTGCCCGCGGAGTGCATTTTCAGCCAGCTGTTGCCGAAGTCGTTATCTTTGACGTTCGGGGCCACCAGCTTTTCATCGACGATGGAGGCGATCGGCGTGGAGAGGATATTCAGCGCAACCGCCGGGCTGACGTCGGCGGTCCAGTGCAGCTCCAGCGTGTGGTCATCCACCTTTTTCAGCTGGCTGGCGATGTTGTCCGGCTGCCAGCCGAGCACGTTGAGGATAAAGGCCGGGGACTTATTCAGTGTGACCGCGCGGGTGTAAGAGAAAATAATATCTTCCGGGCGCAGCGGGTTGCCGGAGGCAAATTTAGCGTCGGGCTTGAGCTTGATGGTCAGCGTTTTGGCGGCCGGATCTGCCTGCCAGCTTTCCGCCAGAATCGGGGTGATTTTTTCAGGGTTGTCGCGGTCCGGTTGAACCAGGCGCTGATAGAGGCTCGGCACCGTCTGAATACTGGACAGCTCATTGGCTTCCGCCGGGTCGAGGCTGACAATATCGTCGAGTCCCTGGGCAACGACCAGGGTAGTTGGCGGTGTAGCGGCATGGACGCTGGCGGAGAGCGCGGTCAGTACCAGTAAAGGCAGCAGTTTTTTGGTCATGAGCAATCCCTGAAAAATGTTGTTTTGATTATTTATGCTTCGCTACGTTAGGCCGCTTCACTGCCGTCGTAAAGTCAAAATACCGATAAGCTTATGCGGAAAAAGAATAACCAATACGCTTGAGTTATAAACGAAAAAAACGGTGGCGTGGTTTCCGGGCACATTGCAACTTGATATAACTATTTGGTTACCAATCAATGGGGTAAGGTCATGCCGGAAATGAATCAGTATGGTCAGTGGGTGAACGACAGGGTCGCCGACTGGCAAGGCGCCTGCGTCCTGAAGCGTCTGCCGCTGGGCGGGCGTTTTTGTCTGCTGGAACCGCTGGACGTGCGTCGCCACGCCGCCGATCTGTTTGCCGCCTACGCGCTGGGCGATGAGAGCGACTGGACCTGGCTTGCCAGCACACGGCCAGAGAGCCTCGAGGCCACCGCCCACTGGGTCGCCGGGAAAGTGAACGATGACGCGCTGGTGCCGTATGCGGTTATCGACCTGCATACCAGGCGAGCGGTGGGGCTGGTCAGCTATATGGCCATCGACCGCGCGATGGGGACGGTTGAAATCGGCCATGTTACCTGGTCGCGGCAGATGAAAAATACTGCGCTGGGGACGGAAGCGATGTGGCTGTTGCTGCAATACGCCTTCGAGCAGGGCTATCGCCGGCTGGAGTGGAAATGCGATTCGATGAATGTCGCCTCGCGGCGGGCGGCGGAGCGGCTGGGATTCACCTGGGAAGGGTGCCTGCGACAGAAGTTGGTGCGTAAAGGACGCACCCGCGACAGCGATCAGCTATCGATTATCGATAGTGAATGGCCGGCGCGGGATGCGGTGCTGCGCAGGTGGCTGGCCGCAGATAATTTTGATGCCGATGGGCGACAGCTAAAACGGCTGGAAGCGTGTCGCGATTGCGCGTGATTTTCTGGCATTGCCGGGCAAGGCGCCCGGCATGCATATCAGCATGGTTCAGCCGCGTTCAACGTGACGTCGACACCGTCGCCATGCTCAGCGTCGAACCGGCGCGCCATTAGCGACATAATAGGCCGCCGTGCTTTTCGGCAGCGGCTGACGGCCGCGAATGGCGTCGGCCATTTTTTCGCCAATCATGATGGTGGTGGCGTTAAGATTGCCGGTAATAATCTGCGGCATAATCGAGGCGTCGACCACCCGCAGTCCTTCCAGCCCGTGCACCCGGCCTTCACCATCGACCACCGCCATCTCGTCGTAGCCCATTTTGCAGGTGCCGCAGGGGTGGAAGGCGGTCTCCGCGTGGTTGCGCACGAACTCATCCAGTTCAGCATCGCTCTGACAGTCCAGGCCCGGGCTTATCTCCCTACCGCGATATTTATCCAGCGCCGGCTGATTCATGATGTCGCGGGTAATGCGAATCGCGTCGCGGAACTCCTGCCAGTCCTGTTCGCTGGACATATAGTTAAACAGAATCGCCGGATGATCATGCGGGTCGCGCGATTTGAGCCGAACGTGGCCGCGGCTTGGGGATCGCATGGACCCCACGTGGCACTGAAAGCCGTGTTCCTTCACCGCGTTGGAGCCGTTGTAGTTAATCGCTACCGGCAGGAAGTGGTACTGGATGTTCGGCCAGGCGAACTCATCCCGGCTGCGAATAAATCCGCCCGCTTCAAACTGGTTGCTGGCGCCGACGCCGGTGCCACCGAACAGCCACTCGGCGCCGATTTTCGGCTGATTCCACCACTGTAGCGCCGGGTAAAGCGACACCGGCTCTTTGCATTCGTACTGCAGATACATCTCCAGATGATCCTGCAGGTTTTCACCGACGCCGGGCAGGGCGTGGACCAGCGGAATAGCGAACTGACGCAGCAGCTCCGGGTTACCGACCCCGGAGCGTTGCAGGATCTGCGGTGAGGCGATGGCGCCCGCGCAGAGCAGCACTTCTTTATTGGCGGTGGCTGTTGATGGCGCGGTGCTATCGCCCTCCAGCCATTCGACGCCAACGGCGCGCTTGCCGGCGAAAATAATATGATCGGTCAGCGCGTGGGTGCGGATAGTCAGATTAGGACGCTCGCGGGCCTGGTCGAGATAGCCGCGGGCGGTGCTGGCGCGACGCCCCTGCGGCGTCACGGTGCGATCCATCGGGCCAAAGCCCTCTTGCTGATAGCCGTTAAGGTCCTCGGTACGCGGATAACCGGCCTGCACGCCAGCTTCCACCATTGCATGGAACAGCGGATTGTTGTCCTGCTTTGGTGTGGCGACGCTCACCGGGCCATCGCCGCCGTGATAATCGTTGGCGCCGATATCGCGGGTTTCCGCTTTGCGGTAGTAGGGCAGGCAGTCGAGGTAGCTCCACTGGGCCAGCCCCGGCGCGGTGGCCCAGTTGTCGAGATCCATGGCGTTGCCACGGATATAGCACATGCCGTTAATCAACGAGGATCCGCCGAGGCCTTTTCCGCGTCCGCACTCCATGCGGCGGTTGTTCATATGCGGTTCAGGCTCGGTCTCGTAGGCCCAGTTATAACGCCGGCCCTGTAACGGAAAGGCCAGCGCGGCGGGCATCTGGGTGCGGAAGTCGAAACGATAATCCGGGCCGCCTGCTTCCAGCAGCAGGACGGTGGTGTCGGGATCTTCCGTCAGTCGTGTCGCCAGTACGTTGCCGGCGGAACCGGCACCAATAATGATGTAGTCAAATTGCAAAAATGACCTCCTGGTTAAAATATGGATTGAAACTGACCCATCTCAACCTGGATGGATTTTACCTGGGTGTAGTTCTGCAGAGTCTGCACGCCGTTTTCGCGGCCAATGCCGGAGTGCTTGTAGCCGCCAACCGGCATCTCCGCCGGGGATTCACCCCAGCTGTTGATCCAGCAAATACCCGCTTCCAGCTGGTGGATGATGCGGTGGGCGCGGTTGAGATCCGGGGTGACGACACCGGCGGCGAGGCCGTATTCGGTGGCGTTGGCGCGGCGAATCACTTCGGCTTCATCGTCGTAGGTCAGAATCGACATCACCGGGCCGAAGATCTCTTCGCGCACGATGGTCATCCGATCGTGACAGTCGGTAAATACCGTCGGGGCGACCCACGCGCCGTGGTCGAACGCGGCCCCTTTCAGGACATCGCCGCCGCACAGCAGACGGGCGCCTTGCTGTTTGCCGCTCTCGATGTAGCGCAGCACGTTTTCGCGGTGCGGGAAACTCACCAGCGGCCCGAAGTTGGTGCTTTCCTCAAACAGATCGCCGGGGCGAATGCGCGCCACGCGGGCGAGGATTTTCTCTTCAAATGCCGCTTTAAAGCGTGTCGGAATAAACACGCGGGTGCCGTTGGTGCAGACCTGGCCTGAGCTGTAGAAGTTGGCCATCATTGCGATGTCGGCGGCGAGGTCGAGGTTAGCGTCCTCGCAGACGATCAGCGGCGATTTGCCGCCCAGCTCCATGGTCACTTCCTTTAGAGAGGAGGCGGCGGAGTTGGCCATCACTTTTTTGCCGCTGGCGATGCCGCCGGTAAAGGAGATTTTGGCGATATCCGGGTGCTCGGTGAGATACTGCCCGGTTTCAGCGCCGATCCCCGGCAGCACGTTAAACACGCCTTCCGGCAGGCCCGCTTCACGGTAAATTTCCGCCAGCTTCAGGGCGCTGAGCGGGGTGACTTCGCTCGGTTTAAAGATCATCGCGTTACCGGCGGCCAGCGCCGGGGCCGATTTCCATAAGGCTATCTGGATCGGGTAGTTCCAGGCGCCGATCCCGGCGACCACGCCCAGCGGTTCCCGGCGGGTATAGACGAAGGAACTCTCGCGCAGCGGGATCTGGCTGCCTTCCAGCGCCGGGATCAGGCCTGCGTAGTACTCCAGCACGTCAGCGCCGGTGGCGATATCAACGGCGGCGGTTTCGCTCAGCGGTTTGCCGGTGTCGAGGGTTTCCAGACGCGCCAGTTCGTCATTGCGCTGGCGCAGAATATCGACCGCGTTGCGCAGAATGCGCGAGCGTTCCATGGCGCTCATTGCCGCCCAGATTTTTTGCCCTTTCTGGGCGCTTTTTACCGCCCGGTCGACGTCTTCGCGACCGGCGGCCTGGACGACCGCCAGAACTTCCCCGCTGGCGGGGTTGATGGTCTCGAAGGTTTTACCGCTGGTGGCGGAAACATAACCACCGTGGATATAAAGCTGTTGTTCGGCCATTCGGGACATGGGTCCTCCGTTAGTGAGAAGTCGGTGGCAAATACTGGCTGATGAAGTGTTCGGCGAGCGTTTCAGCGCGGGCTTTATCCAGTGGATTACCGCTTAGCGCCGCGCGTAGCCACAGCCCGTCGATCAGCGCGGCAAGACCGTAACCGGCCTCCTGCGCCGCTTCGCGCGGCAGGGCGCGCTGGAATTCATAGACAATGTTCGACAGCAGGCGCCGGCTGCAGACCTGCTGCAGGCGATAGAGCATCGGTTGATGCATGCTGCTGGCCCAAAAGGCGAGCCAGGCTTTCATCGCCGCGTTGCTTATCTGGCTGTCATCGAAGTTGCCCGCTACGATGGCGCGCAACCGCTCCTGTGGAGAGGCTGCGGGCAGGGCGTGCAGGCGGCTCAGTACCGCCTCGCGCAGCTGGCCGGTGATATCACGCATCGTCGCTTCCAGCAGCCCGTTCTTATCCTTGAAATAGTGGCTGATGATGCCGGTGGATACCCCAGCCCGTCGGGCAATCTGCGCGATGGTGGCATCGTGCATTCCCACTTCATTAATGGCGGCCAGCGTGGCGTCAATCAGCTGCCGCTGCCGTATCGGTTGCATCCCCAGTTTGGGCATATTTCAGACTCTATTCATCAGCTTTGTTTATATATTAAAGCGGTTTTTGATTGGACGTTCAATATAAAGTGTGTCTTAATTGTTGCGGATTTTGATTCTAATAGTTGCAAAAACAGTAAGGAGAATGGATGACAGACCTTTCGCCGAGCAGAGAAAAGGACAAAGTCAATCCGGTGGTTTTTTATACTTCCGCGGGACTGATTTTGTTGTTTTCCCTGATGACTCTCTTCTTCAGCGATTTTTCCGCGGCCTGGATTGGCCGTACCCTGAACTGGGTTTCAAAGACTTTTGGCTGGTATTATCTGCTGGCCGCGACGCTGTATATCGTGTTTGTGGTGTGCATTGCCTGCTCGCGCTTCGGGTCGGTGAAGCTCGGGCCGGAGCACTCGAAACCGGAGTTTAGCGTGCTGAGCTGGGCGGCAATGCTGTTTGCCGCCGGGATCGGCATCGACCTGATGTTCTTCTCTGTCGCCGAGCCGGTGACCCAGTATATGCAGCCGCCGGAAGGGGCGGGGCAGACCATGGAGGCGGCGCGCCAGGCGATGGTGTGGACGCTGTTTCATTACGGGCTGACCGGCTGGTCGATGTATGCCCTGATGGGGATGGCGCTGGGATACTTTAGCTATCGTTATAATTTGCCGCTCACCATCCGCTCTGCGCTCTATCCGATCTTCGGCAACAAGATTAATGGTCCTATCGGCCACAGCGTGGATATCGCCGCGGTTATCGGGACGATTTTTGGTATCGCCACCACTCTTGGGATTGGCGTTGTGCAGCTCAACTACGGCCTCAACGTGCTGTTCGATATTCCGGATTCGCTGGGGGCGAAAGCGGCGCTTATCGTGCTGTCGGTGATTATCGCGACTATTTCTGTGACCTCCGGGGTCGATAAAGGCATTCGTATTCTTTCCGAGCTGAATGTGATGCTGGCGCTGGGGTTGATTCTGTTCATCCTGTTTATGGGCGATACCGAGTTTCTGCTCAATGCGCTGGTGCTTAACGTCGGCGACTATGTGAATCGCTTTATGGGCATGACGCTGAACAGTTTCGCCTTCGACCGCCCGGTAGAGTGGATGAACAACTGGACCCTGTTCTTCTGGGCGTGGTGGGTTGCGTGGTCGCCGTTTGTCGGGCTGTTCCTGGCACGTATTTCGCGCGGGCGCACCATCCGTCAGTTCGTGTTGGGGACGCTGATTATTCCGTTCACCTTTACGTTGCTGTGGCTGTCGGTGTTCGGCAACAGTGCGCTGTATGAAATCATCCACGGCAATGCGGCCTTTGCCGCAGAGGCGGTCGCGCATCCGGAGCGCGGCTTCTATAACCTGCTGGCGCAGTATCCGGCGTTTACCTTTAGCGCTTCGGTCGCGACGATCACCGGCCTGCTGTTTTATGTCACCTCCGCCGATTCCGGGGCCTTGGTGCTGGGCAATTTCACCTCGAAGCTGAAGGATATCAACAGCGATGCGCCTAACTGGTTACGGATTTTCTGGTCAGTGGTGATTGGTTTACTGACCCTCGGGATGCTGATGACCAACGGTATTTCCGCCCTGCAGAACGCCACGGTGATTATGGGACTGCCGTTTAGTTTCGTGATCTTTTTCGTGATGGCGGGATTGTATAAGTCATTGAAGGTGGAAGATTATCGCCGCGAGAGCGCCAATCGGGATACTGCCCCACGTCCGCTGGGCGTGCAGGATCGTCTGAGCTGGAAGAAGCGCCTGTCGCGTCTGATGAACTACCCCGGTACGCGCTATACCCTCCAGATGATGGAGACAGTGTGCTTCCCGGCGATGGAAGAGGTGGCGCAGGAGCTGAAGCTGCGCGGCGCTTACGTCGAACTGAAAAGCCTGCCGCCGGAAGAGGGGGACAACCTGGGCCACCTCGATCTGCTGGTTCATATGGGCGATGAGCAGAACTTTGTTTATCAGATCTGGCCGCAGCAGTATTCCATTCCCGGCTTTACCTACCGGGCGCGTAGCGGCAAGTCGACCTACTATCGTCTGGAAACCTTCCTGCTGGAAGGAAGCCAGGGCAATGACCTGATGGACTACAGCAAGGAGCAGGTGATCACCGATATTCTCGATCAGTACGAGCGCCATCTGAACTTTATCCACCTGCATCGCGAAGCGCCGGGCAACAGCGTGACCTTCCCAGGGATGTAGGCCGTCTGAACGTTTTCTGAAAAATGATTTTAGCTGGTTAAATAGACAGTGGTATACGCAGGGAAGCGTATGATGACGGCGGGTGCCTGAGGCTTTCTGAGTTCAGGCTGAGGTGAGGATTCAGAAAGACGAAGCCCCAGGAGATGTTCCCATCAACCTGAGGCCTACAATCCAAACCTAGCACGTTGGATAGTAGCCTCTTCTTCGCATGGAGGCAACGAGATGCTGACAAAGTATGCCCTGGTGGCAATCATGGTGTTATGTCTGACGGCACTGGGATTGACGTTAATGGTACGCGACTCGCTGTGTGAGTTAAGTATCAAAGAGCGTCATATGGAGTTTAAGGCCGTTCTCGCTTACGAAACGAAGAAGTAGCCGGTATGCGGGGAGTCATCCCCGCCTATCCGCAGGCTGGGTAAGGAACCTTCAGGCACCTTTTTTTAACTGATGAAGGCGCAGGATGGGCGGCGAAAGAAAATCGACCGGTTAACAGCAATAGCGCCGCCACCCTGCATAATGCTGTAATGACACTCCCCGTATCGTTGTATTTCCAGAAGGCTTACCAGCAGACAAAACCACCATCAACGACCAGATCTACGCCGGTGCAAAATGATGCGGCATCGCTTGCGAGGAACAGCGCCGGTCCTGCCATCTCTTCGACTTTCGCCATGCGCTGAATTGGCGTCTGGCTTTCAAATTCACGGGTCTGATGGACCATCTCAGGGCGGGTGTTCATCGGTGTAGCGGTGTATCCCGGGCTGATAGAGTTAACGCGGATCCCTTTATCGACCCACTCCATGGCAAGGCTTTTCGACAGGTGGATAACGCCAGCTTTGGAGCAGTTATAATGAGCTTGATCGAGACCTCGGTTAACGATAATGCCGGACATAGAGGCGATATTAATGATCGAGCCACCGCCGAATTCCTGCATCAGTTCAGCTTCTGCCTTACAGGAGTTCCACACGCCGGTGAGGTTAATATCAATAACCCGCTGCCATTGTTCGGCTTCCATCTCCAGCGCCGGGTTGGCGTTAGCGATACCTGCGGCGTTGACCGCGATATCAAGGCGACCAAAGCGATTTTTAGCCAGTTTGACACCCTCGCGTAACTCGCTGAGCTGGCGTACATCGCCGGTAGAAAAGCAGGTCTGTCCGCCAATAGCTTCGATATTTTTAACGGTTTCAGCAAGGCCGCCATCTTCGCGGAGATCGAAGCAGACTACCCGAGCGCCGGCGCTGGCGAGTCCGTAGGCAATCATCTGACCGATACCGCTACCTGCGCCTGTTACAAAGGCTACACGGTCCTGCAGATTAAACAGTTGCTGGGCAAAATCTTTCGCAATCATAGTCATTACTCTCTGAATAAATATCTCGTGGCCTGAAGCGGCGTGTAGCCCGGGTAAGGCGTTAGCCACAACCCGGGGACGACAGGCTAGCGGTTTACGACATAATCAGGCCGCCATCGATATTGATGGTCTGTCCGGTGAGATAGCGGGCATCATCCGACGCCAGGAATGCCACCAGACCGGCGACATCTTCCGGTTTACCGGCGCGCTTCATCGGAATTCCTTCGACCCACTCCGCCATGAGCTCACCTTTGCCATACCGTTTTTGCTCGGTGCTGAGGACTTCTCCCCATACGCGGTCGTTGTAATCCCACATCTCGCTTTCAATGATGCCCGGGCAGAAGGCGTTAACCGTGATATTCCATGGCGCCAGCTCGTGCGCCAGGCTTTGGGTAATACCGATGACGCCCATTTTGCTGGCGGCATAATGCGGAGTGTAGATAAAGCCCTGACGGCCCTGGCCGGAAGAGGTGTTAATCAGGCTGCCATGGTTTTGTTTCACCATATATTTAGCGGCTTCACGGCAGCACAGCCAGACGCCGGTGGTATTTACGGCCAGCACTTTCTCGAAGTCGGTTTTTGGCATGCGATCGTAATAATCGATGGTGATGACGCCTGCGTTCTGGATTGAGACATCAATAGTACCGAAACGTCCCGCGGCCTGTTCATACAGTGACTGCACCTGCGCCTCATCGGTCACATCGACCTGCAATGACAGGATGTCGGCCTGGTAGCGCTGACGCAGTACTTCCGCCGTCTCATGGACGCGTTCGGCATTAGAGACCATCACCAGATTTGCGCCATCACGTGCAAAACGCTCAGCAATGCCGGCACCAATTCCGCGGCATGCGCCGGTGATAACAACCGTTTTGTTGTGGAAATTTCTTTGCATGTTTTTTCCCTCATGTAGGCCGGACGCAAGTGGGTCCGGCGGGGTAATAAAAACCTTATTAACTGGTGGCCCCGGCCGCTGCCAGTTTTTCATCATGGCGGCGCATCAGGATGACTTTGTTCTGTAGTTTTTGCTGGAACTGGTCGACGACGACGGCGGTGACGATAACCACGCCCTTAATGACCATTTGCCAGAAATCGCTGACCCCCATCATCACCATGCCATCGGCAAGGAAGACGATAACGAAGGCGCCGATGATCGATCCGGTAACCCGGCCACGACCTCCTGCCAGCGCGGTTCCGCCGAGCACGGTGGCGCCGATGGCATCCATTTCGAACATATTGCCGGTCATCGGGTGGGCAGTTTGCAGTTGCGAAGCGACGATTAAGCCAACGAACGCGGAACACAAACCGGAGAAGGCATAAACAAACACTTTTGCTTTAACAATAGGAACGCCGGCCAGACGAGCGGCGGATTCATTACCGCCAATCGCATAGATATAGCGGCCCAGAGGGGTTTTGGTGGTCAGCCAGTAGCCCAGCAGCAGGAAGGCGATCATCAGCCAGATTGGCAGGTATATTCCCATCAAGGTACCGGAACCCAGCGTAGCGAAACCAGTGTTGCCAAGTACCTCCATGCCGTTAAGGTTGGGATAGGTGCTACCGTCGTTAAACAGCAGGGCAGAGCCTCTGGCGACATACATCATGCCCAGCGTGCAGATAAAGGGCGCAACGCCGAAACGGGTGATCACGGCACCGTTAATAAAACCGACTATCACCCCGAAGAGGGCAACGCACAGAATCACTTCAGGCACATTGAAGAAGATAACGCTGCCGTTCCATAACGGCAGTCCGTTGGTTAACAGCGCTCCCGCGACCATTCCGCAGATCCCGGCGACGGCGCCGACGGAGAGGTCGATTCCCCCGGTGAGGATAACCAGCGTCATGCCGATGGCCAACAGGCCGGTAATCGCCACGTGCTGAGTCATAATCAGCAGGTTAGATGTGGTCAGGAAATTCGGTACCATCACGCTGAAGAATGCGATTACCAGCAGCAGAGCGATGAACGTTCTGGCCTTCAGCAGGTACATATAAATCATATATTTCTGGTTCATGATGGATTCCAGCCTGATTAATCTTGAGGTGTTGAAGCCGCGATTAATTTTTCGCGGGTAACCGCATGACGCGGTAAATCGGCGGTAATACGGCCATCGGCCATCACCAGAATTCGGTCAGCCAGCGCCATGACTTCATCCAGTTCAGATGAAGAGAACATCACAGCCAGGCCCTGGTGGGCCATTTTGCCGATCAGGTGGTAAACGTCGGTTTTAGCGCCGACATCGATACCGCGGGTCGGTTCATCAAGAAAAACGACCTCAGGCTTCGTCATTAATGCTTTGCCAAGCACCACTTTTTGTTGGTTACCACCGCTTAAGGAGGTAATTGGCAGGTCGGGGTCGCTAACCTTGATAGCAAGTTCACGAATCATCTCTTTGACGCAGGTAATTTCTTTCTGCGGATTCAGCCATTTCCACGCCCGACGAAAACCCTGCAAACTAAAATCAGATAAGGTCATGTTCGATTGAATCGACATCATCTGCACCACGCCTTCGCCTTGTCGGTCTTCAGGAACGAGCGCCAGTCCTTTTTTTAAGCGTGCCTGAAAGGGGGACTTTTCAATATTTTCGCCATTAAGCTGAACGCTGCCATTCTGGCAAGGCATGAGCCCAACAAGTCCTTTAAACAGTTCCGTTCGTCCTGCGCCGAGCAACCCATAAATGCCAATGACTTCTCCCTTACTTAAGGTAAAGGTCACGTCATTCAGCTTGTAGCCTCCGCTAGGGTGCAGGGCCGTCAGACCGTCGACGGCAAGAACGGCTTCACCCTTTGGTGCGGGCTGGTAGTCGAAATGCTTTTTCTTATCGCCGACCATCTGTTCGATAATCCAGGGAATACTGGCATCGTTAACCTGTCGTTCACTGATAAAGCGGCCATCGCGGAAAATGGTAATGTGATCGCCAATTTCCATCAGTTCTTCCAGACGATGAGAAATATAAATAATGGTAACGCCGCGGCGTTTGAGTTGTTCAATAACGTTAAACAGGATTTTGACTTCCGACTGACTGAGTGCAGAAGTAGGTTCATCCATAATTAATACACGCGTATCTTTAGAGAGCGCGCGCGCAATTTCGACCATCTGTTGGTGGCCTATGCCCAGTTCACCAAGTTGAGTGTAAGGGTCGACATCAAGTTCCAGCCTTTCTAGTAATTTTTTGGCTAGCGCGTATTGGAATTTTTCGTTGATTTTGCCTTTCTGAAAAAATTCGTTAGCCATGAAAATATTATCCATGACGTTCATGTTAGGGAATAAATTTAATTCCTGAAAAATAATGCTAATGCCATTCTTTTCTGCCTGATGGGTTGAGCCAAGTGTGACCGGCGCCCCATCAAGAATAATTTGACCCGATGAGGGCGTTTCAACACCAGCAAGCATTTTCATCATGGTGGATTTACCCGCACCATTTTCACCGATCAGAACGTTAACTTTATTCCGATAGACCCGGTAGTTCACATTATCTAAGGCGATCACGCCCGGATAAACGCGAGATAATTCGCGGGTTTCGATAATAACTTCAGATTCGACTGGTTGGGGAGTGACGAGTTCTTGCTGTTGCATGTTATTGTCCTCCCAAACGAACAATCTTCGCTGGCGTAATATCAGGGATGGATTGCGGAATATCCCAGGCTGAGAATACGCCATAGACTTGCGTCGCATCGCCCATTTTAACTTGCGCGGCGGCGATCATTTTTACCGCATGTTCGTTAATTGCACGGCCATATTCGCCAAAAAGAACCTGGTCGTTAAAGTCCTGATAACTGGCTCCCTGATACCCATCACGTAATAGCGTGCCGCGCAGGGTTGGACCAATCTGTACGACGACATTGCTGCCACTGGTATCGTGAATTGTCATTTTTCCACTACGGGAAGTGGAATCGATATTGGTGATATTGCCTTCAACTTTCACGTAAAAAATGCACGGGTTTTCATCCTGAGCGCGATAGCCTAAATTTTTACAGGCACTATCGATATCTTTCGCTGAACGCAGGGCGGTCATTAATTCAGCGACAGGACGAGCCTTAGCCACGACCTGAGGAACCACCTGGTCTTGCCAGGTCTGGTCGATATTGGTCATGTGCGGATTGGGCGGGGATTTCAGATCGGCCAGCTCCTGCTGAGAGACAATACGGCAGCCTCCGAGAGTAAGAACAGCCAGTACCAGCCAGGTTTTTTTATACATAATACTCTCCTGTGCGCCCCCGTAGGGGCGCAACAACCCGAACTCAAGACTTGATATTGAAGTCCTGAACTTTGTCTGCATTGTCTTGTGTGATCAGAATGCCGCGGAACATAACGCGCTGCTTCGCCGGTTTTTCCCCTTTTTGCAGGTAGTTATCGAGGTCGGTGACTCCCTGAGCGGCAATAGCCTGAGCCTGAAGCATGACGGTCGCCTGTAGCGTTCCGGCTTTCACCGCATCGCGTTCATCGTTGCTGCCATCGATACCGACAACCACAACATCGGTGCGATTTGCGGCTTTCAGCGCGGCAATCACGCCGAGAGCAACGGGGCCGTTACCACAAATCACACCTTTTACGTCAGGATGCGCTTGCAGAATGCTGTCCATAATGCGTTTGCCGTCGATTAATGTCCCTTTAGCATCTTGTTTTGCAACGCTGACCATATCCGGGTATTGATCGATGACCTGGTGGAACGATTTAGAGCGGGTAACGCAGTTATTATCTGCAAGGTTACAGGTCAGTTCGGCATATTTTCCTTTCTCCGCCATTTTCTCGACAAATACGTTGGCGACTTCCGAACCTGCCTGGAAGTTATTATGTGTAATTTGCTCAAGTGCAACATCATCGACAGGAATTTCGCGATTGATTAATACCACGGGAATGCCCGCTTTTTTGGCTTTCTCAATGGCGGCGACGCTGGCGGTAGAATCAGCGTTATCCAGAATAATGCCCTGAACCTTTTTGCCGATGGCAGTATCAATGAGCTCATTCTGTTTTTTTACATCTTCGCCATGGGACAGGATAGTCGTCTGGTATCCCAGTTCTTTTGCTTTCTCGCTGGCACCCTTGGCTTCGGAGGCGTAATACGGGTTATCCAGTGAGTTTACCATGATCATAATGGTGCCTTTTTCTGCGGCATGGGCGGCAAAAGAAAAAGCGGTCAGGGTAGCAGCAGTTAAAAGCGTTAAACGTAATTTCATGACAATTATCTCTCTTGGTTGTTATTGTCGGGTACGGTGAAACAACGTAAGGCCTGAAAATCAAATTTATGGGCCGGAAGTCTCCTTTTGTTAGTGATTAAGGGTCGTCACATACGAGATTCCCTGGTGGGCATCAGGCGGACGTTGCCGGTTTCCATAATGTTCTGTTCACCGCATGGCGCCACTCCAGCCATCTTTTCTGCAAGCGTTGATGGCGGGCCATGTCGGGGATGAATTCGCTATGTTCGGTTAAGAACGCTTTCAGGTCGGTAACGGAGCCTGGATTCAGGGCTTTGCGGGCGAGCAAGGCTGCGCCGATCGCTGAAAGTTCCGCGACGTCACTGCGCATTACCGGGCACCCCAACAGATCGGCCTGATACTGCATTAGCCAGTCGTTTTTTGTCGGGCCGCCGTCGACCATTAATGCTGTCAGCTGAAAGTCATCCTGTTGGCGCATGGCGACGACCACGTCGGCGATTTGATAGGTAATGGACTCCAGCGCGGCACGGATCAGATGAGCTCTTTTGACGCCGCGGCTCAGGCCGCAAATCACGCCACGGGCGCTGTCATCCCACCATGGCGCACCCAGGCCGGTTAAGGCCGGTACAAAATAGACGCCCAGCGTAGATTCCACAGAGGCGGGAAGGGTGTTGAGTTCGTGGGCCAGTTCGGCATCGGATAACTCACTCAGGCCGGTGCTATCAGCCATCCATGCAACGGCATCGCCGGTATGTGGAATATTACCTTCCAGCCCGTAGGTGATACTGTCGCCGTCGTGCCAGGCGATGGTGGTGGCCAGTGCGTCGATGTCGCACTGTGCGGATTTTACCGGCGCCATCACCGATGACCCCGTACCGTAGGTGGCTTTCACACAGCCCGGTTCGCCCAGTGCATGCCCGAAAAGTGCTGCGTGGGAATCGCCAACCATTGCCATCACCGGAATACCGTCCGGAATGGCGCTAAGCCCGCGGGTGTAGCCAAATAATCCGCTGGAGGGTTTTATCTCCGGCAGTGCGGCGCGCGGGATCTGGAACAGCGCCAGCATCTCGTTATCCCACTGCCCGGTTTGCAGATTCAGCAATTGGGTACGTGCGGCATTAGAGTGATCGCAATAGAACGCCTGGCCCTGGGTTAAATTCCACAGCAGCCAGCTGTCGATAGTGCCAAGGCAGATCTCTCCACGCTCTGCCAGCAGGCGGCCCTCAGGAACGGATTCCAGTAACCAGCGCATTTTTGAGGCTGAGAACAGGGGGGCAATCGGCAAACCAGTGGTGGTTTTGATCTGCTGTTCTTTGTTGTTGCGGCGCAGTTCATCGCAAAACGTCGCGCTGCGTGTGCACTGCCAGGTGATGGCGGCGTTAATCGGTTTACCGCTCTGACGGTACCAGCCGATGGCAGTCTCTCGCTGGTTGCTAATCGCTAATGCGGCGACGTTTTCAGCACCAACGTGCTCAACCGCTTTAGCGATAACGTCAAGCGAGGCCTCAACCAGACCCTCGCCCGACTGCTCTACCCAGCCTTCTCGCGGCGTTTGAATGGCCAGAGGCCGAGAGAATTTTGCCACGACGTGGCCACGGCTATCGAGCACGACAGCTTTGGCGTTAGTGGTGCCTTCGTCCAGGGCAATAATGAACTCTTTACATGTTACCTGCATTAGGTCGTCTCCTGAGTCACACTTCGTCCTGGCGCTGAGAGGGTAAGCAAGATAGTCCTCTTTATCGCAATGCGTCTTAGCAGGCCATGATGTGACAATTCGTTTTCACTTTTTTAATCACTGAATATATATTCGATAGTGATTATTTATTTGATACCTTAGCCAGAAACTTCCCGTCGGGCTACAGGCAAAGTCATCAATTGTGCTGGCAATCACACTTATCCGATCGGTGAAGCATGCGAGGAGAGATAGACGAGAGCGTTGGGGTGTGTGATTATCTTTTTGAAAAATAAATATTTATTTGCAGTTCCTTTACGCTCATTAGAAAGCGTAAAGGCTGCGGTAAAGTGGCAGAGTGAAAAATTAGCCGGCGATAAGTAGTCGTGCGGTGGGGTAGTCGGTGACCAGGACATCGATATAACCACCTGATAACGCGCCTTTGATAGCCGCAACCTTATCGCTACCACCGGCAAGGGCAACCACGTTAGGGCACTTCTTCACCTTCTCAAGGGCCATGCCGATAACAGGATCTTCATCGTCGCTTAACACGGCCTGGCCATTTTTATCGTAGTAGTGCAGGCATATGTCCCCGACTGCACCACGTTCAGCCAGCACCTGAAGCATATCTTCGTGGTAGTAGTTCCCTGACGTTTTCAGCAGTTGCGAAGGCTCAAGAATACCAATCCCGACGATAGCAATGTCCACTTCGTCGAAACGCGCAATGACATCGGCGACATCTTTACTGGCGACGAGACGATTTTTCTCCTCGGTAGAGCCTTCAATGCTCTGGGAAGGGAGCAGCCAGGCTTCACAGTTGAGATGTTGCGCCAGGGTTTGGGTGAGGATCGTCGCCTGCACGTTCCCGTTGGGTCCTACGCCGCCCAACAATTGAATCACGCCGCTGGCCTTAAGATTCTGCGCATGTACTTCATCCACCATCGCGCGGATGGTTGAGCTCCACGAGGAGACACCGATCAGATCTTTCGGGCGTAATCGCGTTTCCAGATAGTGGGCCGCTGCAGAGCCGATGGCGCGCTTGATCGTGTGATCGCTGGCGTCCTCTTCGGTATCGACCACGATGGCTTGCTTAATTCCGTAGCGATCCTCAAGACCTTTTTCGAGATTAAGGAAAATATTCGATGGCTGAACAACGCTAATTTTTACAACGCCTTCTTTTTGACAACGGGTAATCGCTCGGGAGACAAATGACTGAGAAAGCGAGAGAAGTTGAGCAATGTCGGACTGCTTGCGTCCTTCAAGATAGTAAAGCGTGGCAATCTTAACTAATAGCCGTTGTTCATCCTGCTTAGCCATATATTTCCCCGAAAATCATTTACGTGCAGCCATTATGTTAGAGCTCATTATCATACGCGAAAAGAGAAGACATTTAAGTGTGATGGATATCTAACTTTCGCCAATCCTCAAAATCAGCTATGGACAAAAACAAAACAGTGATAGCATAATTGAATAAAGAATCGATAATGAATATATATTCAATCGACTTTCGGATCAACTGAAAAGTACCCAGGCGCAGATCTGCCTGGTGGTAAGGAGGCAGAATGTTCCTGAGTATGATGCTGCGGCGGAAGAGTTGCGATGCGTTGCCTGGGGATGTCTGGTTTTTTTAGTCCCTGACGGAATAAATATTCCAAGTTGAAAATAAATTCAGAGGTATTAAATGAATCCCTATAGCTATGATGTTCAGGCACTAGAGCGTAAAGCTCGCGCAGTGCGTCGTCACATTGTCAGGCTTAATGCCAACAGCCCGGCCGGCGGACATACCGGCGCCGACCTGTCGCAGGTGGAACTGCTCACCGCACTCTATTTTCGTATTATGAACGTTGCGCCGGACCGTCTGGCTGATGACCAGCGCGATATCTATATTCAGTCGAAAGGTCACGCGGTCGGCTGCTATTACTGTGTGCTGGCCGAAGCCGGTTTCTTCCCTGTTGAGTGGCTGGAAACCTACCAGCATGCGAATTCACATCTTCCGGGCCATCCGGTTCGTCAGAAAACCCCTGGTATTGAGCTGAACACCGGTGCGCTGGGGCATGGTTTGCCTGTCGCCGTAGGGCTGGCGCTGGCGGCGAAAAAAAGTAACAGCTCCCGCCGCATCTTTTTAATCACTGGTGATGGTGAACTGGCTGAAGGCAGTAACTGGGAAGCTGCGTTGGCTGCAGCACACTATGGGCTTGATAACCTGGTCATTATTAATGACAAAAACAACCTCCAGTTGGCCGGCCCGACGCGCGAAATTATGAATACCGATCCGCTGGCTGAAAAATGGAAAGCCTTTGGTATGGCGGTAACCGAATGCCAGGGTAACGACATGGCGTCGGTGGTTGCGACTCTGGAAGCTCTGAAACAGGAAGGCAAACCGAACGTGATTATCGCCAACACCACCAAAGGTGCTGGTATTTCCTTTATCCAGGGGCGTCCGGAATGGCACCACCGGGTACCGAAGGGCGAAGAAATTGCACTGGCACTGGAGGAACTGAAAGATGAGTAATGCAGAACATCTGGCGAGCGTGATGGTTCAGGCGTTTATTGATGCCGTTGAGAGTGGTGTCGATCTGGTCCCCGTCGTTGCTGACTCAACGTCGACCGCGAAAATCGCCCCGTTTATTAAACAATTTCCAGGCCGCCTGGTTAACGTGGGTATCGCCGAGCAGAGCATGGTCGGAATGGCGGCAGGGCTGGCGCTGGGCGGGAAAGTGGCGGTGACCTGTAACGCCGCGCCGTTCTTGATTTCCCGCGCTAACGAGCAAATTAAAGTCGACGTTTGCTACAACAATACCAACGTCAAATTGTTTGGTCTTAATGCTGGTGCCAGCTACGGCCCACTGGCGAGCACTCACCATGCGATTGACGATCTGGCGGTGATGCGCGGCTTCGGTAATATCCAGATTTTTGCCCCTTCCTCACCGCGAGAATGTCGGCAGGTTATTGATTATGCTATTGGTTATCAAGGGCCGGTCTATATCCGTCTCGACGGCAAAGCATTGCCGGAGTTGCATGATGAACATTATCAGTTCGTGCCGGGGGCTGTAGTGACCTTGCGCGAAGGCGAAGATATTGCGCTGGTGGCAACCGGCTCTACGGTTCATGAAATCGTTGATGCCGCGCAGATTCTGGCTGATGCCGGGATTGCGGCAAAAGTGGTCAGTGTTCCGTCGATCCGTCCTTGCGACACCGCCGCGCTGCTGGCTGCGCTGAAACCGTGCAAAGCGGTAATTACGGTGGAAGAGCATAACGTCAACGGTGGCCTGGGTAGCCTGGTGGCAGAAGTGCTGGCAGAAGCCGGTGCGGGAATGACGCTTAAGCGCCTCGGGATTCCTGATGGTGAGTATGCTGCGGCGGCAGATCGCGGCTGGCTGCGGAAACACCACGGTTTTGATGCCGCGTCCATTGCTGAGCGGGCAACGCAGATGCGCTGATTCTATCGCTGCGTTGGATGACTAACCCGTACGGATGACCGCGCGGGTTTTCGCTTTTTAGCACGCGCAGAGTGTAATGACGTACTCATCGTCCCTCATCCATGACAGCCAACACTCCCCGGTAGATAGCCGAAGTAGCACACGTCCTTCCTCTATATGCACCAACTGAAAGTCGCTAAAACCAGTTCCGGCTTGAGTGTCCGGATGGCACGCCTTAAACCCGCTCTCCTTCGCCGAAAACGCCAGCGTCAGGGCCAGTTCAAAGGGCAGTCCGCTCGCGTTTAGCACCGCGCACTCCGCCGGGTTGATAATGCTGCTTTCCAGCTCCGACGCCAGAGACGGCGAAAACAGCCGTTCGATATCAACGCCGACCGGACGCTCAGAGACCACCGCCAGCGCGCTATGTTCGCAGTGACTGATGCTGCCGTACCACGGCGCGGGCCACAGCGGCTGGCGCTGCTCGCCAATCCCAGGGATCGCTTTTACGCCCACTTCCCGCAGGGCGTAAGCTGCGGCGATACGGCCGGCAAGATGCTCGGTCTGCCGTTTACGCACGCCGTTAGCGAGCCGGGCATGGTGAGGGAGCCACAGGAGATCGGTGGCCTGAAACGTCGCCGGATCGAAATCAACCCGCATAAGCGAGTGGCCGGCAAGCTGAATGATTGCGTGTTGGATTTGCATCGAAGGATGTTAACAGATTCCTCCCTCCGCCCTCCATGAGAAGAGGGCGGGGGAGATCAAGCGGACAATCAGAAGTGGGTATTAACGCTCATGTACCAGGTACGACCCGGTTCGTTGAAAGTCTCAGCCCCTGCGCCGTACATATAGCCGGTCGCGCCGCCGGTGGTCTGGGCATTACCGGCACGCCAGTGACGCTTGTCGAAGACGTTATCCACGCCGCCGGTCAGGCTGACATATTTGGTGACGTCCCAGGTCGCGCTCAGGCCGAGGATGCTATACGGGCTAACCTCGTTTTTCTCGCTGCCGGTGACCGGCTGACCTTTGTAGTTATATTTTTTCGGCTGCTGCTTGCCGTACCAGGTGAAGGTCGACTGCACGGAAACGTCTTCCTGAATCTGCCAGCTCAGAGTGGAGTTCAGCGTATATTCCGGAATAATCGACAGACGATCGCCGGTGGTTTTGTTCTTACTCTGCAGCATATAGGTGATGTTGTTGGTCCAGTTCACCGTTTCCGTGACCGGTACGTTCAACGTGCCTTCCAGACCTTCAACAACCGCTTTCGGGACGTTTTCCCATTTGTAGAGATCGGTGCCGCTACCGTTGGTGTAAACCGGCGAATAGCCCGCTTCAATCTTGTTACGGTAGTCGTTGCGGAACCAGGTGACGCCCGCCAGCCAGCCATCGCGTTTAAACTCGAGGCCAACTTCTTTGTTGATGCTGGTTTCTGCTTTCAGGTCTTCATTACCCTGCAGGTAGCAACCGGCCTGGCTCGCGTAGCAACCCTGGCCGCGGCTGTAGAGAATGTAGTTCGGGTTGGTCTGATACAGGCTCGGCGCTTTGTAGGCGCGGGCGATGCCCATTTTCAACGTGAAATCATCCCAAAGCCCCTGGGACAGGTTCAGGGAAGGACTCCAGTTATTGCCGACAATGCTGTGATGATCGAATCGCAGCGCCGGCGTCAACATGGTGGTGTCGGTCAACTCCATGTTGTCTTCAGCAAACAGAGAGAAAATCTCGGCTTTCGAGTACGGGCTACGACCGGTGCTGTCGTAACCTGGGATGGTCCCGCCCATAAAGGTTTGGGTGTTTGACGCCTTATCCTTCATGCGCTGCTGGTTCCATTCGGTGCCCAGCGTCAGGTTCTGATTGACCCACAGATCGAACGGAATGCTGATTTCGCTGTGCAGCATCACGTCGGACAGGTCGATATCAGAGAACTGATTGCTGCTGAAGATCCCCTCGGTTCCCCCGGCCAGACCTTCACCTTTACGTGAGTTGCGGGTATGTTCGTACTGCGCCCAGTTGCTGGTGGTAATACCGTTATCCCAGGCACCGTTCCAGGTCACCGAGTAGGTGTTACGGTAGATACGGTTGGTCTCTTTACCGTAGTTCTCTTTCACCAGGTCGTTGGAGTTGGTGTTCTGCGTATCACCGGAGTAGAGGTTGCCCTGGCGGCTGTAGCCCGCTTCGAACTCCAGGGATTGCATCGGCGCGAAATCCCAGCGCACGACACCGTCGATATTCTTGTTTTTAACCCCTTCGCGCCCGGCGGGCAGGGTATCGGAATAAATGCCGGTACGCTCGGACTGATGGCCCTGGTTGATGTCCCAGGCATCAGCCTGAGTTTTGTCCAGGTTGCCCAACAGGCGGAAGCTGAAATCGCCGCCCAGCGGGCCGCTGAGGCTGAAGTTGGTACGCTTGGTGGAGCCTTCGTCTTTATGCTCCGGGGCGTTCATATAGGTGTTCCATGAACCGTGCCACTCATCGCCACCTTTTTTGGTGATGATGTTGACCACGCCGCCTGCCGCGCCGTTACCGTAGCGGGCGGCGGCCGGGCCACGAATGACCTCGATACGCTCGATCATTTCTGGCGGAACCCAGCTGGTGTCGCCGCGGGTGTCGCGCTCGCCGCGCCAGCCCAGGCGCACGGAGTTACGGCTGGTGACCGGTTTGCCATCAATCAGGATCAGGGTGTTTTCCGGGCCCATGCCGCGAATATCAATCTGACGGTTGTTACCGCGCTGGCCGCTGGTGGAGTTACCGGTCAGGTTGACGCCCGGCATGGTACGAATGATTTCTGAAACGTCGCGGGCCGGTGGACGTTTACGAATTTCATCGGCGGTGATGGTCGAGACGCCAGGCGCCTGCAGGTTTTGTTCGGCGGCAGTCACCACCATGGTTTCTTCGGTGGCCGTTTTTTGGCTATCGAGGGTCTCTTCTGCGCACAGCGGGAAGGCCGCACCGTAAATTCCCAGGTTGACCAGTAAGGTCAATGATTTGATTTTGTTATTCATTTTACGTCCTGCTTTTCGTTGCCGCCTTCCCCTGAAGTCCCATCCCACCGGGAGGGGAGGCCGCAAAAAATGTCGTCAGTTGATGGCCCAGGCATTCCGTCGCTAACCGAATGACCTTCGCTGACCTGTGTAATTAGAAGTGACTCTCCCAAAGGGCGGTAATACGCTATTGCAAATGCAAATAGTTATCAATAATATTATCAATAAAAATTACGTTTGTTGAGAAAAATCACGATAAACATAGGGTTAATAACGGGATGTTAATAACAGGAAGTGATGAATGGTGGCAGACGCTCTCCGGACCGCAGTCCGAGGCCTGTGATGACCGCTGTTTAGTGACATTCTGGTGGCGGGATCCGGCGGGTGGCGAAGAGACTTCCTCGACCCGGCGAGTGTGGATTTACATCACCGGCGTGACCGACCATCACCAGAATGCCGTACCGCAAACCCTAACGCGTGTGCCTGGCACCGATGCCTGGCGCTGGCAAACGACCCTGTCGCCGACCTGGCGCGGCAGCTACTGCTTTATTCCCTCCGACCGTGAAGACGACTTCGCCCCTGAGATTTTCAACGCCGGCAGCCCGGACCGCATGCTGTTGCGCGAAGGCTGGCGCAAACTGCTGCCGCGGGCGATTGCCGACCCGTTAAACCCACAAAGCTGGAAGGGCGGGCGCGGCCACGCGGTGTCGGCGCTGGAGCTCCCGCAGGCGCCGGAACAACCCGGCTGGTCGCCGCGCAACACTCCCGCGTCTGCGCCGGTTTGCATTGAATGGCGCAGCGTCAGGCTGGGCAACACCCGGCGGATATGGATTTACACCACCGGCGATGACGCGCCCGAAGAACGCCCGCTGGCGGTGCTGTTGGATGGCCAGTTCTGGGCCGAAAGCATGCCGGTCTGGCCGGCGCTGGCCGGGCTGACACGCGAAGCAAAACTGCCGCCGGCGGTCTACTTGCTGATTGATGTCATTGATAACGAACATCGTGGCCGGGAACTGCCCTGCAATGCGGATTTCTGGCTGGCGGTGCAGGAAGAGTTATTACCCCAGGTGCATCACATCGCCCCTTTCAGCGACCGCGCCGATCGTACCGTGGTCGCCGGGCAGAGCTTTGGCGGTCTGGCGGCGATGTTTGCCGCGCTGTACTGGCCGGAACGCTTTGGCTGCGTCCTGAGTCAGTCGGGATCCTACTGGTGGCCGCATCGCGGCGGCGCCGGAACGGGCCTGCTGATTGAGCGTCTGAGCCAGGGGCAACTTCACCCGCAGGGGCTGCGGATCTGGCTGGAAGCCGGTGAGCGTGAGCCGCTGATTTTTCGCGCCAACCAGGCGCTTTTATCGCAATTACAACACACACAGCAGACGATTTTCTGGCGTCAGGTTGACGGCGGGCACGATGCGCTTTGCTGGCGTGGCGGGCTGACGGCAGGATTAATCCAGCTATGGCAGCCGTTGAGCCGCGACCACTGACAAAGCGCGCTTCAGACTCAACATCATTGCGATGACGCGATGGCGGCAGCCTGCGCCAAAGTACCGTGAAGGATGGCGAGTAGAGACAGGAGTTTGGTATGCAATTCAGCAACCCCTTCGATAATCCGCAAGGGCAGTTTTATATTCTGCGCAACGAACAGCAGCAGTACAGCCTGTGGCCGCACCACTGCGCCCTGCCGCAAGGCTGGACGGTGGTCTGCCCACCGCAGCCCTCAGAGGCATGCCACACCTGGCTGGCCGAGAACTGGACAACCCTCACCCCCGCACACCATGCACGCTAAGGAGTCGAAGATGACCACTCGTTTACCGCTGGTGGCGGCACAGTCCGGGATCTGGATGGCGGAGCGGCTCTCTACGCTGCCCGGTGCATGGAGCGTGGCCCACTATGTTGAACTGCGCGGCAACCTTGACCCGGCGCTGCTGGGACGCGCTATCGTCAGCGGTCTGGCGCAGGCCGATACCCTCAGCATGCGGTTTTGCGAAGATAACGGCGAAGCCTGGCAATGGGTCGATGAGCGCCGCACTTTTGCTGAACCTGATTCTCACGATCTGCGCGATGCGCACGATCCCCATGCCGCCGCGCTGGCGCTAATGCAGGCCGACCTTGGACAGAATCTGCGGGTCGATGGCGGCAATCCCCTGGTGTGTCACCAGCTGATACGGGTGGCGGATGATTGCTGGTACTGGTATCAGCGTTATCACCATTTACTGGTAGATGGCTTCAGTTTCCCAGCGATTACCCGCCAGATCGCCGCGATTTACCGTGCCTGGCAACGTGGAGAAGAGACGCCTGCATCTCCCTTTACGCCTTTCGCCGAGGTGGTGGAAGAGTACCAGCAATACTACGGCAGCGATGCCTGGCAGCGGGATAAACAGTTCTGGATGGCGCAGCGAAAAGCGCTGCCGTCCCCGGCCTCGCTCTCGGCTGCACCGTTGGCTGGACGCGCGACCAGCACCGACATCTGGCGGTTAAAACTGGATGTTGACGCCGGTCTGTTCAGCCGCCTGGCGACCAGCCTGCCGCAGTGTCAGCGTGCCGATCTGGCGCTGGCGCTGACGATCCTGTGGCTCGGTCGCTTATGCAGCCGGATGGATTATGCCGCCGGGTTTATCTTTATGCGGCGTATGGGATCCGCGGCGCTGACCGCCAGCGGCCCGGTGCTTAACGTGCTGCCGCTGGCGGTGCATATCGACGCTCAGGAAACCCTCGCCGAGCTGGCGCTGCGTCTGTCCGCACAGCTGAAAAAAATGCGTCGTCACCAGCGTTACGACGCTGAACAGATTGTCCGCGATAGCGGCAAAGCCGCCGGTGATGAGCCGCTGTTTGGCCCGGTGCTGAACGTTAAAGTCTTTGATTACATTCTGGATATTGATGGCGTTGAGGCCGTGACCCACACCTTAGCGACCGGCCCGGTCAACGATCTCGAACTGGCGCTGTTCCCGGATGAGTCCGGTGGCTTGTCGCTGGAAGTGCTGGCCAATAAAGCCCGCTATGACGAAGCGACGCTGCGCAACCACGTGGCGCGCCTGTCTGCGCTGCTGGCCCAGTTTGCCGCCGATCCGGCGCTGCGCTGCGGTGAAGCCAATATGCTGTCACACGACGAAACGGAACAGCTGGCGCAGGTCAATAATACCGGCGTCGCGCTTCCGGTGACCACGCTGAGCGCGCTGGTCGCGGCGCAGGCGGAGAAAACCCCGGATGCCCCGGCGCTGGTGGATGCCCGCTGGCAGTTTAGCTACCGCGAAATGCGCCAGCAGGTGGTGGCGCTGGCGCAATTGCTGCGTGAACGCGGTGTGAAACCGGGCGATAGCGTGGCGGTGGCGCTGCCGCGATCGGTGTTCCTGACCCTCGCGCTGCACGGTATCGTCGAAGCCGGTGCAGCCTGGCTACCGCTGGATACCGGCTATCCGGACGACCGTCTGCGCATGATGCTGGAGGACGCGCGTCCGACCCTGCTGATTACCTCTGAGGATCAGCTGGCGCGCTTTAGTGATATTCCGGGCCTTGAAAGTCTGTGCTATCAGCAGCCGCTGGCGGCGGGCGATGCCGCGCCGCTGGCGCTGTCACAGGCCGATCACACCGCCTATATCATCTTTACCTCTGGTTCCACCGGGCGCCCGAAAGGGGTGATGGTGGGGCAAACCGCGATCGTCAACCGCTTGCTGTGGATGCAGAATCACTACCCGCTTAGCGCCGACGATGTGGTGGCGCAAAAGACGCCATGCAGCTTCGATGTGTCGGTCTGGGAGTTCTGGTGGCCGTTTATTACCGGCGCGCGGCTGGTGATGGCGGAGCCGGAAGCCCACCGCGATCCGCTGGCGATGCAGCAGTTCTTTGCTCGCTACGGCGTGACCACGACCCACTTCGTACCGTCGATGCTGGCCGCGTTTGTGGCCTCGCTGGATGGCGAAAACGTCGCGACCTGCCGCACGCTCAAGCGCGTCTTCTGCAGCGGCGAAGCGCTGCCGACCGGGCTGTGCCGCGAATGGGAAGCATTGACCGGCGCACCGTTACACAATCTGTATGGCCCGACGGAAGCGGCGGTGGATGTGAGCTGGTATCCGGCCTGTGGCGCGGAACTGGCGGCGGTGACCGGCAACAGCGTGCCTATTGGCTGGCCGGTGTGGAACACCGGGCTGCGCATTCTTGATGCCAGCATGCGTCCGGTTCCTCCTGGCGTGGCGGGCGATTTATACCTGACCGGTATTCAGCTGGCACAGGGATATCTGGGCCGTCCGGATCTGACCGCCTCGCGCTTTATTGCTGACCCGTATGCCGCCGGCGAGCGGATGTACCGGACCGGCGACGTGGCGCGCTGGCTGGAGAACGGCGCGGTGGAGTATCTCGGGCGCAGCGACGATCAGCTGAAAATTCGCGGTCAGCGTATTGAGCTGGGTGAAATCGATCGGGTGATGTCTGCGCTACCGGATGTTGCCCAGGCGGTGGCGAATGCCTGCGTCCTCAATCAGGCGGCAGCAACCGGGGGCGATGCCCGTCAACTGGTGGGATACCTGGTATCCGAGTCCGGGCTGCCGTTGGATACCGCGGGGCTGAAAGCGCGTCTGGCCGAGCAACTGCCGCCGCATATGGTGCCGGTGGTGCTGATTCAGCTGGCGGAACTGCCGCTGAGCGCCAACGGCAAACTGGATCGCAAAGCGCTGCCGCTGCCGACGCTCGGCAACGAACAGCGCGGTCGTCCGCCGGAGGCGGGGATTGAAACCACGGTGGCCCAGGCGTTCAGCCAATTGCTGGGCTGCGAGGTCAACGATATTGACGCCGACTTCTTTGCCCTTGGCGGTCATTCGCTGTTGGCAATGCGCCTGGCGGCGCAGCTCGGCCGTGAACTGGATCGTCAGGTCACTCCGGGGCAGGTGATGGTGGCGTCGACGGTCGGAAAACTGAGCGTGCTGCTGGCCTCCGATCTCAGCGATGAACAGGCCCAGCGCCTGGGCTTCGATGCGATTCTTCCGCTGCGGGTGAGCGACGGACCAACATTGTTCTGTTTCCATCCGGCGTCGGGCTTTGCCTGGCAGTTCAGCGTGCTGGCTCGCTATCTCAGCCCGCGCTGGTCGATTACCGGCATTCAGTCGCCGCGACCGGAAGGGCCAATGATGCGCGCGGCCTGTCTGGATGAAGTTTGCGAGCAGCATCTGCAAACGCTGCTGGCACAGCAGCCGCACGGGCCATATTACCTCTTCGGCTATTCCCTTGGAGGAACGCTGGCGCAGGGCATCGCCGCCCGTTTACGCCAGCGCGGCGAAGCGGTGGCCTTCCTCGGTCTGCTGGATACCTGGCCGCCGGAGACGCAGAACTGGGCGGAGAAAGAGGCCAACGGTCTGGATCCGGAAGTGCTGGCGGAGATCGATCGCGAGCGCGAGGCCTTCCTGGCTGCTCAGCAAGGGCAGGCCTCCGGCGAGCTGTTCAGCGTGATCGAGGGCAACTATGCCGATGCGGTACGTCTGCTGACCACCGCGCACAGCGCGAAATTCGACGGCAAGGCCACGCTGTTTGTCGCGGAGAAAACCCGTCAGGAAGGGATGGATCCGCAGGTGGTGTGGGGTCCCTGGGTGGGAGAGCTGGAGGTCTTTAGCCAGAACTGCGCCCACGTGGAGATTATCTCGCCACAGGCCTTCGAATCGATTGGCCCGGTAGTGCGGGAGATTCTGGGGTAATCCTGAACCGGTTCCCGGATAGCGGCGCCAGCGCCTTATCCGGGCTACCGTATCCACATGCCATCACTGAACGTAGCCCCGGTAAGCGCAACGCAACCGGGGATGTTTGCTTAACGGCGTCCCAGCGGTACGACCAGCGGGGTGTGGGCGACCGGGTCGTCGATGATCGTGCAGCGTAGGCCGTAAATCTGCTCGATTAGCTCGGCAGTAACAATCTCTTTCGGTGCGCCCTCGGCGACGATTTTTCCGTCGCGTAGCGCAATTAAATGGGTCGCGTAGCGGCAGGCCTGGTTGAGGTCGTGCAGCACCGCCGCCAGGGTATATCCCTTCTCGCGATTCAGCTCGCTCAGCAACTCCAGCAGATCGATCTGATGGCTGATGTCCAGCCAGGTGGTGGGCTCATCCAGCAGCATAATGGCGGTTTCCTGCGCCAGCACCATTGCAATCCATGCCCGCTGCCGCTGTCCCCCGGACAAGGTATCGACGCTCTGTTGTGCCAGGTCGGTAATGCCGGTGGCCTTCATCGCGTTGTTGACCGCTTCATCATCCTCTTTACGCCAGCGGGTAAACATCGGCTGATGCGGATAGCGACCGCGGGCGACCAGCTCCTGCACCGAAATATCGCCAGGCGTAGTGGCATTCTGCGCCAGCAGGCCGATGCGTTTCGCCACTTCTTTACTGGCGTAGCGCTGGATCTGCTCGCCATCGAGATAAACGTGGCCGCTGACCGGGGTCATCAGGCGGCTCAGGGTTCGCAGCAGCGTGGATTTGCCGCAGCCGTTGGGGCCAATAATCGCGGTGAAATGGCCGTCAGGAATGGTAACGTTCAGCGATTCGGCGATGATCTTTTTGCCGTACGCCAGGGTGAGCTGGTCGCCACGCAAACGGGTCGTTTCAGCGGTCATTTTTTGCGGGACTCCTGAATTAACAGCGCGATGAGATAAATGCCGCCGAGACTGACGGTCACGACGCCCACCGGTAATTGATAGGGCATAAACAGACGCTGGGCGCTGTAATCCGCCAGCGCCAGCAGCAGCGCGCCGCAGAGCGCCGATTGGGTTAATCCCCAGCGCGCGGTGCCGCTCAGGCGGCGGGCGATATGCGGCGCCACCAGAGCGATAAACGAAATTGGCCCGGCCAGCGCGGTGGCGGAGGCGGTGAGCACCACCCCTACCAACATCATCAGCAGACGGGAACGTTCAACCCGCACGCCAAGCGCGCAGGCGGTGTCATCGCCCATTTCCAGCAGGCGCATGCGGCGAACGAGCAGCGCGGCACATACCAGCATCAGCATAATCAGCGGCGCGGAAGGCCAGGTTTTACCCCAGGTCAGGCCATTGAGGGAACCGGCATTCCACAGCCCGGCGGAGAGGGCGGTTTCCAGCGAGGCGCGCAGCAGCAGCCAGGTGTTGAAGGCAACCAGCATCGCGCGCACGCCGATACCGATAATAATCAGACGAAATGTTTCAATGCCGTTGCGCCACGCCAGCAGCCAGACCACCAGCGCCGTCAGCACGCCGCCAACCATCGCCGCCAGGGCGATAGCCGTCAGGTTCTGGCCGAACATCACCATCGCCACCAGCACGCCGCTCCAGGCGCCGGTATTGAAACCCATCACATCCGGGCTGCCGAGGGGGTTGCGCATCAGTGACTGAAAAATAGCGCCGCTGACGCCAAGGGCCGCGCCGATAAGCAGCGCCATCAGCACCCGCGGCAGACGCCATTCGGTCACTACCATGGTGATATTGCGCGGCGCATCCCCCAGCAGGGCGGAAACGACCTGATTGATGCTGAGCGGCACCAGACCGCTACCGAGTCCCAAAAGCGAGACGATCAGGCTGGCGGCAAGCAGAATCAGGCAGCTGAGCAGCAGGCGGCGGGAAGGCGTTTTCACATTGCACCTCCACGCGACTGGCGGCGTACCAGCCAGATCAGCACCGGCGCACCGATAAAGGCGCTGACCACCGATACCCGGAGTTCACCGGGGACCAGCAGGCGGCCGAGGACATCGGCAAACAGCAGCAGGGCAGGAGTGGCCAGTAAGGTTACCGGCAGCGACCAGCGATGGTCCGCGCCCACCAGCCAGCGTGACATGTGCGGCATCATCAGGCCGATAAAGGCGATGGGGCCAACCACCGCGGTGGCGCTACCGCAAAGCACGGTAATGGCCAGCAGGCCGATAAACTGGGTGCGAGCGACCCGGCTGCCGAGCGCGGTGGCGGTATCGTTGCCAAGGCTCAGGCTGTTCAGCGCCCGGCTTAACAGCAGGGTGACGGCGGCGGCGATCAGCACCGGAAGCAGGACGATTTTCAGCGTTTGCAGGGTGCGGATATCCAGCGAGCCGGCCTGCCAGAAACGCAGCTGGTCATAAACTTCAGGGTTGAGTAAGGCAATGCCGTTGGAGAGTCCTTCCAGCACGGCCGCCAGCGCCACGCCGGCCAGCGTCAGGCGCACCGGGCTGAGCTGGCCGCCTCCCTGGCTGCCGGTAAAGGCCACCAGCAGCGAAGCGCCAAACGCGCCGCAAAATGACATCAGCAGCTGTTCCTGCGGAGAGTGGATACCAAACAGCGCCGCCCCCAGCACGATGGCAAAGCTGGCACCCGAGTTGACGCCGAGTATGCCGGGGTCGGCCAGTGGGTTACGGGTCAGGGTTTGCATCAGCGAACCCGCCAGACCCAGCGCGGCGCCTGCCAGCAGCCCCGCCAGGGTACGCGGCAGTCGGGCATCGAGGACGATGGTGCAGTCGGCGGTGCGGCAGGTACCCGAAAGGGCATCCACAACGACGTGCAATGGAAGCGGTTTGGCCCCGACGAGCAGACTGAGGGCGATAGCCACGGCTAAGACGAGTAACAGACCAGGTACGGCAACGGCGCGCACCCTGGTCACAGGAAACGACATAATTCACATCCCTGATATGATAATGATAGTAATTATCGTTATCGATTCTATTCAGTTATGTTAGCATGATCGCCCACAAGAATGGTATATACCCGGCATACTTCAAGTTGCCTGGATGTTGGCTGCACCCGTTCGCCTCAGTCACTTACTTGAGTAAGCTCCTGGGATTTACGGCTTTGCCGCCTACAAGCAACTCGAATAATTTTGGGTTTACGCAAAATCAATCAGAATGCATCGCGGCGCCACACGCACGCCTGCCTGGAAGTAACGCTAACCGTATGACCGGGTTAAAAAAGTGCAGCCAACAAAGACGCAGCCTGAAGGATCGCGCGTAGATGGAAAATAATAACAAGGCGCTGTAATGAACCGACAATCCCGGCTGCTGAACCTCAGCCTGCTGAAGACCCACCCGGCGTTTCGCGCCGTCTTTATTGCCCGTTTTATCTCAATCTTATCGCTGGGCCTGCTGGGCGTGGCGATCCCGGTACAAATCCAGATGATGACCCACTCGACCTGGCAGGTAGGGCTGTCGGTCACGTTGACCGGCTGCTCGATGTTTGTCGGTCTGATGGTGGGCGGAGTACTGGCGGATCGCTACGAGCGTAAACGGTTGATTCTGCTGGCGCGTGGCACCTGCGGAATCGGGTTTGTCGGGCTGTGTCTCAACGCGCTGCTGCCTGAACCCTCGCTGATAACGATTTATCTGCTGGGCATCTGGGACGGTTTCTTTGCTTCGCTCGGGGTCACGGCGCTGCTGGCGGCCACACCGGCGTTGGTGGGGCGCGAAAACCTGATGCAGGCCGGGGCGATCACCATGCTGACGGTACGCCTGGGCTCGGTGATTTCGCCGATGATCGGCGGTCTGCTGCTGGCCACCGGCGGCGTGGCCTGGAACTATGGCCTCGCGGCGGCAGGCACCTTTATTACCACCTTGACCCTGCTGCGCCTACCGCTGCTGCCACCGCCGCCGCAGCCGCGAGAGCACCCGCTGAAGTCGCTGCTGGCGGGGCTGAAATTCCTCTTCAATAGTCCGCTGATCGGCGGGATTGCACTGCTCGGCGGCCTGCTGACAATGGCCAGCGCGGTGCGGGTGCTGTATCCGGCGCTGGCCGACGGCTGGCAGATGTCAGCCTCGCAGATCGGCTTTCTGTATGCGGCGATCCCGCTGGGGGCTGCGCTTGGGGCATTGACCAGCGGTCAGCTGGCGCAAACCGCCCGGCCGGGCGCGCTGATGCTGATGACCACGGTCGGCTCATTCGTGGCGATTGCGCTGTTCAGCGTGATGCCGGTCTGGGCGCTGGGGGCACTGTGTCTGGCGCTGTTCGGCTGGCTGAGCGCCATCAGTTCGCTGCTGCAGTACACCCTGATTCAGACCCAGACGCCGGAAGCGATGCTCGGGCGTATTAACGGCCTGTGGACCGCGCAGAACGTCACCGGCGACGCCATTGGCGCGGCCTTGCTGGGCGGGCTGGGGGCGATGATGACCCCGATGGCCTCGGCGAGCGCCAGCGGCTGGGCGTTAGTGATTGTCGGCGTGATATTGATGGGACTGCTGAACGAACTGCGTCGGTTCCAGCGCCCGGAAGCGGTCAGCGAAAGTTAAGTCGATGGAAATATCCCAGCCAGGCGTTGCGCCAGCCGGGAAGGGACGTTAGCCGAACAGAGAAGAGAGACGCTGCAGCACCAGCATGGCGCTGTAGTAATCAAGACGGAAGGTTTCGATACCGAGCGGATAAACGCGCTTGTTCTCTACCGCCGGCAGGTGCGCCAGCAGCGGGTTGCTGTAAATCGCCCCGGCATCTTTCTCGTCACCGGCAAACAGGAACAGGCTCTGGCCGTTGAGTCCCGCCGCTAAATTCTCCCCGCCTAACTGTACGATGTCGTGGCGTTTCCCCTGGCTCTGGCTGGCATGCAGCCCCTCAGGCAGGGTGGCGAGGGTGAAGCCCAGTTGTTCAAGCATCTGGCCCTGGGCAGATGCCGGTGTCCACAGGTTGGCAGTATGGGCGGCGGCGGTATAAACCAACGCGCTTACCGGCTGCGGCGGCAGTTTCATCTGTTGCTTCAGGGTGGCGAGCTGCTTATCAAATTCAGCAATACGCTCGGCGGCCTGCTTCTCCTGGCCGGTGATGTGTCCGAGGTCGGTCAGCAGCGCCTGCCAGCTTTTATCATCGTAGTTAATGATAAGCGTCGGGGCGATGGTCGACAGCTGGTCATACAGCGCCAGCGCAGAATCACCGCCGGTGGCGCTAATCAGGATCAGGTCCGGCATCTGTGACGCCACCGCTTCGGCGCTGGGCTCGCCGATATACAGACGCGTCAGCTTGCGCGCTTTGGCGACGCTGCTCCACTGGCGCAGGAAACCCTGGTCGTCAGCTACGCGGTTGTTTGGCGTGGTGGCGCCGCTGGCGACAACCGGCGCATCGATGGCCAGCAGGGAGCCGGTGAGGGTCACGCTGGTGGAGACGATCCGCAGAGGTTTGCTTTCCAGCGTATGCACGCCGTGGCTATCGGTTATCTGGCGCGGCCAGTCGGCGGCCAGCACTGAGGACATTCCTAAAATGGTCAGCCCGCAGGCCAGCAAGGTACGGCGGCAAAAAGTGGACAAATTCACGAATTCGCATCCTGATTAGGTTGAAATAAATGCGTCTCATTTTCAACTTTGTACCGTGCGGATGCAAGTCTAAGTAGCACAACATGCTGTTTGTATGGTTGACATGCCAGGCAATACCTTTTAGGTTAGCCAACCAAAATATAAATGATAATTATTCGTAATATCTTTATCGTTTTTGGAGGATGATATGGAAACGTCACTGGCCGAGGATGTGCGGGAACAAAAAATGACCCTGTCAGCGGAAAGCTTCTTCTTTATGTCGCCGTACCGCAGTTTCAGTACTGCGGGATGTTTTAGCCGTTTTAACCATTCTGCTGCGGATGGCGCGTCGCTCGACGGCACCTTCCAGCATAAGATGGCGGCTGCATTCCGGGAGGCGAAGGCCGCCGGGATCCGTAAACCGGTGATGGTCGGCGCCATTCCGTTTGATACCCATCAACCGTCTGAGCTGTTTATCCCCGAGCGTTGGGAAAACTTCTCCCGTACCGCAAAGCAACAGTCTGCACGCTACGCGTCGGTTCAGGCGCCGATGGACGTGGTGGAACGCCAGGAAATTCCGCAGCAGGATACCTTTATGGCGATGGTCGAACGCGCTGCCGCGCTGACCGCCACGCCGGAAGTCGACAAGGTCGTCCTGTCGCGACTGATTGATATCACCACCCGCGATCGCGTCGACAGCGGTGCGCTGCTTGAGCGCCTGATCGCGCAAAACCCTGCCAGCTTTAACTTCCACGTGCCGTTATCGGATGGCGGCGTGCTACTGGGCGCCAGCCCGGAGCTGCTGCTGCGTAAAGAAGGCGAGCATTTCAGCTCCCTGCCGCTGGCCGGTTCGGCCCGTCGTCAGCCGGATGATGTACTGGATCGTGAAGCCGGCAACAAACTGCTGGCGTCAGGAAAAGATCGTCATGAGCATGAACTGGTGACCCAGGCGATGAAATCGGTACTGGCACCGCGCTGCCGCGAGCTGTCGCTGCCTGACTCGCCACAGCTGGTCAACACGCCGACTCTGTGGCATCTGGCGACGCCGATTGAAGGCACGGCGCTGGCACAGGAAAACGCGATGTCGCTGGCCTGTCTGTTACACCCGACCCCGGCCCTCAGCGGTTTCCCTCACCTGGTGGCGAAACGCCTGATTGGCGAACTGGAACCGTTTGACCGTCAGCTGTTTGGCGGCATCGTCGGCTGGTGTGATGACGAAGGTAACGGTGAGTGGGTGGTGACGATTCGCTGCGCCCGTCTGCACCAGCGCACGCTGCGTCTGTTCGCTGGCGCAGGGATTGTCCCGGCCTCTTCCCCGCTGGGTGAGTGGCGCGAAACCGGCGTCAAACTGACGACCATGCTGAACGTGTTCGGCTTGAATTAAGAGGCGATGATGATTGAATTTACCCGCTGGCCGGAGAGCTTTGCCGCCCGCTATCGCGAAAAAGGTTACTGGCAGGATCTGCCGCTCACCAATCTGATTACCCGCCACGCCAATAACGACGCTATCGCGATTATCGACGGTGACGCCCGCCACAGCTATCGCCAGTTTAATCAACAGGTGGATAACCTGGCCTCATCGCTCCAGCGCATGGGGTTGAAGCGTGGCGAAACCGCGCTGGTGCAGCTCGGTAACGTCGCCGAGTTCTACATTACATTGTTTGCGCTGCTGCGCATCGGGGTGGCCCCGGTGAATGCGTTGTTCAGCCATCAACGCAGCGAACTTACTGCTTACGCCAGCCAGATCGAGCCGGCGCTGCTGATTGCCGATCGCGAGCATGCGCTGTTTGCCGACGACCAGTTTCTGAACGGTTTTGTGGATCAACATGCATCGGTGCGGGTGGTACTGCTACGTAACGATCGTGGCGAATACGATCTGGCGGCGGCGATCGCCCAGCCGGCGGATAACTTTATTGCCAACCCCACGCCTGCCGATGAAGTGGCCTTTTTCCAGCTCTCCGGCGGCAGCACCGGCACGCCCAAGCTGATCCCGCGCACCCATAACGACTACGACTACAGCATCCGCCGCAGCAACGAAATTTGCGGCATCAGCGCCGGGACACGCTACCTGAATGCGTTGCCCGCCGCCCATAACTACGCGATGAGCTCGCCGGGTTCCCTTGGGGTGTTTCTCGCCGGCGGTCAGGTGATCCTGGCCAACGATCCCAGCGCCACGCTGTGTTTCCCGCTGATTGAGCAGCACCAGATCAACGTGGCATCGCTGGTGCCACCGGCGGTTAGCCTGTGGTTACAGGCGATCCGCGAAGGGGCCGGCAACCAGCAACTGCGTTCGCTGGAGCTGCTGCAGGTCGGTGGCGCGCGCCTGTCGGCGACGCTGGCGGCGCGGATCCAGACCGAGATTGGTTGCCTGCTGCAGCAGGTTTTCGGCATGGCGGAAGGGCTGGTGAACTACACCCGCCTCAACGACAGCCAGGAGCGCATCATCAATACCCAGGGCTGCCCGATGTGCCCGGACGATGAAGTCTGGGTGGCGGATGCCGAGGGTAACCCGCTGCCGCGCGGTGAAGTGGGCCGTCTGATGACCCGCGGGCCGTACACCTTCCGCGGGTATTACAAAAGCCCGCAGCACAATGCCGATGCCTTTGATGCGGACGGTTTCTACTGCTCCGGGGATCTGATCTCGATCGACGAGGACGGGTACATCACCGTGCAGGGACGTGAAAAAGATCAGATCAACCGCGGCGGCGAAAAGATCGCGGCAGAAGAGGTGGAAAACCTGCTGCTGCGCCACCCGGAGGTGATCCATGCCGCGCTGGTCAGCATGGAAGATAACCTGCTGGGCGAGAAGAGCTGCGCCTGGCTGGTGGTCAAATCACCGCTGCGCGCGGTGGCGGTGCGCCGCTTCCTGCGTGAGCAGGGGGTCGCAGAATTTAAACTTCCGGATCGCGTTGAGTGCGTAGATGCGCTGCCGCTGACGCCGGTGGGCAAAGTCGATAAAAAACAATTACGTCAGCAGCTGGCCGAACGCAAGCCGGGCTGAAGGAGAAGACAGAATGGCCATCCCTAAATTACAGGCTTACGCATTGCCGGAAGCGAACGATATCCCGGCAAACAAAGTGGACTGGCGCTTTGAGCCGTCCCGAGCCGCGCTGCTGATCCACGATATGCAGGAGTATTTCCTCAATTTCTGGGGCGAAGACAGCGCCATGATGGCGAAAGTGGTCGCCAATATTGCCGCTCTGCGTGACTTCTGCAAACAGAACGATATTCCGGTGTTCTACACCGCCCAGCCGAAAGACCAGAGCGATGAAGACCGCGCGCTGCTCAATGATATGTGGGGACCGGGCCTGACCCGTTCACCGGAGCAGCAGCAGGTGATTGCGGCACTGGCGCCGGATGAAGACGACACCGTGCTGGTCAAGTGGCGCTACAGTGCGTTTCATCGTTCGCCGCTGGAGGCAATCTTAAAAGAGAGCGGCCGCGATCAGCTGATCATTACCGGCGTCTATGCCCATATCGGCTGTATGACTACCGCCACCGACGCCTTTATGCGGGATATTAAACCGTTCTTCGTTGCCGATGCGCTGGCTGACTTTAGCCGTGAAGAGCACCTGATGTCGCTGAAGTATGTGGCCGGTCGCTGCGGTCGGGTGCTGATGACCGAAGAGCTGCTGCCGCTGCCGACGTCGAAAGCGGCGCTGCGGGCGCTGATTCTGCCGTTGCTGGATGAGTCCGATGAACCGATGGACGATGAAAACCTGATCGACTACGGGCTGGATTCGGTGCGCATGATGGCGCTGGCCGCGCGCTGGCGTAGAGTGCACGGCGACATCGACTTCGTGATGCTGGCGAAAAAACCGACCCTTGATGCCTGGTGGGCGCTGCTCAGCCGTGAGGTGAAATAATGGCCGCGCTGGATTTTCAGGGACAGACCGTGTGGGTGACCGGCGCCGGTAAAGGCATTGGTTACGCCACGGCGCTGGCATTCACCGAGGCCGGGGCTAACGTCACCGGCTTTGACCTTGCTTTTGAGGGGCAGGACTACCCGTTTGCCACCCAGATGCTGGATGTCGCGAATGCGCAGCAGGTGGCTGAGGTGTGCGGACGACTGCTGGCGGAGATCGCCCGGCTCGATGTGCTGGTCAATGCGGCGGGCATTTTGCGCATGGGGGCTACCGACGAGCTGAGCCAGGAAGCGTGGCAGCAGACCTTTGCGGTCAACGTCGGCGGCGCCTTTAACCTGTTCCAGCAGACGATGGCGCAGTTCCGTCGTCAGCAGGGCGGGGCGATTGTTACCGTGGCTTCCGATGCGGCGCATACGCCGCGCATCGGGATGAGCGCCTATGGCGCCTCAAAGGCGGCGTTGAAAAGCCTGGCGCTGACCGTCGGCCTGGAGCTGGCGGGATCCGGCGTCCGCTGTAATCTGGTCTCTCCGGGCTCCACCGATACCGATATGCAGCGCACGCTGTGGGTCAGCGATGATGCCGAGCAGAGCCGTATTCGCGGGTTTGGTGAGCAGTTTAAGCTCGGGATCCCGTTGGGCAAAATTGCCCGCCCGCAGGAGATTGCCAGCACCATCCTGTTCCTCGCTTCCGCTCACGCCAGCCATATCACGTTGCAGGATATCGTGGTCGATGGCGGCTCGACGTTGGGGGCATAAATGGCCTGGAAACGTCAGCTGACGCTGGAGGCGCTGAATGCGACCAGTGAAAATACGATGGTGGCGCATCTGGGGATTATCTATACCCGCCTGGAAGACGGGTTGATTGAGGCGGAGATGCCGGTGGATGCCCGCACCCATCAGCCGTTTGGTCTGCTGCACGGCGGAGCGTCCGCGGCGCTGGCGGAGACGCTCGGGTCAATGGCCGGCTGGCTGATGACCGAAGAGGGTCAGTGCGTGGTCGGCACCGAGCTGAATGCCACCCACCATCGGGCGGTATCCAGCGGTCGCGTGCGCGGCGAGTGCCGTCCGCTGCATCTCGGGCGGCAGAGCCAGAGCTGGGAAATTGCGGTGTTCGATGAACGCGGCCGCCGCTGCTGTACCTGCCGATTGGGCACCGCCGTACTGGGTTGATTCCCCGGTGGCGCTACGCTGACCGGGCTACGGGTCACCGCTGTCTGAGGGAGGGTGGCCCGAACATCCACCCAATGAACATACTCTGCGGTTGATCTCCCGGTGGCGCTGCGCTGACCGGGCTACGGGGCACCGCTGTCTGAGGGAGGGTGGCCCGAACATCCACCCAATGAACATACTCTGCGGTTGATCTCCCGGTGGCGCTGCGCTGACCGGGCTACGGGTCACCGCTGTCTGAGGGACGGTGGCCCGGACATCCACTCAATGAACATACTCTGCGGTTGATCTCCCGGTGGCGCTACGCTGACCGGGCTATGGGTCACCGCTGTCTGAGGGCGGGTGGCCCGGACATCCACTCAATGAACATACTCTGCGGTTGATCTCCCGGTGGCGCTACGCTGACCGGGCTACGGGCCACAGCTGTCTGAGGGACGGTGGCCCGGACATGCACCCAATGAACATACTCTGCGGCTGATTCCCGGTGGCGCTGCGCTGACCGGGCTACGGGTCACCGCTGTCTGAGGGAGGGTGGCCCGGACATGCACCCAATGAACATATTCTGCGGCTGATTCCCCGGTGGCGCTGTGCTGACCGGGCTACGGGTCACCGCTGTCTGAGGGCGGGTGGCCCGGACATGCACCCAATGAACATACTCTGCGGCTGATTCCCGGTGGCGCTGCGCTGACCGGGCTACGGGGTCACCGCTGTCTGAGGGCGGGTAGCCCGGACAAGGCGCGTCGAGCGCCGCCTCCGGGAATCAACCATGATGCAGTTGCAGATTATCCTCCCCTGTTTACATTCATTTTCCTACCAGAAGTGATCTCGCTAGCAATGTGAGATAAATCCTTGTCTCTGCACGACATCTGTATGGTTTCAACGTTGTTAAACTCCGGGTTGTGTTCTAGAAACAAAATTTAACATTCTGATTACTCTACCGGTGGAACGCTACGATGAATAATTCAGGGAAATATTTCTTCTGGGCATTGCTCTCCGTTGTTGGAGCCTTTGCTCTTGGCTACATCGCCTTAAACCGAGGCGAACAGATCAATGCGCTATGGATTGTCGTCGCGGCTGTCTGCATTTATCTGATTGCCTATCGCTTCTATGGTCTCTACATCGCCAAAAACGTGCTGGCGGTTGACCCCACGCGCATGACGCCTGCGGTGCGGCATAACGACGGTCTCGACTATGTCCCGACCGATAAGAAAGTGCTGTTCGGTCACCATTTTGCGGCGATTGCCGGGGCCGGGCCGCTGGTGGGACCGGTGCTGGCGGCGCAGATGGGCTACCTGCCGGGGATGATCTGGATCCTCGCCGGGGTAGTGCTGGCCGGTGCAGTACAGGACTTTATGGTACTGTTTGTCTCCACCCGCCGTGACGGCCGTTCCCTTGGGGAGCTGGTGAAAGAGGAGATGGGACCGACCGCCGGGGTACTGGCGCTGGTGGCCTGCTTTATGATCATGGTGATTATCCTCGCGGTACTGGCGATGATCGTCGTTAAAGCGCTGACTCACAGCCCGTGGGGCACCTATACCGTCGCCTTCACCATCCCGCTGGCGATTTTTATGGGGGTCTACATTCGCTACCTGCGTCCGGGACGCATTGGTGAAGTGTCGGTGATTGGCCTGGTGATGCTGGTGTTCGCGATTGTCTCCGGCGGATGGGTTGCGGAAAGCCCGACCTGGGCACCGTGGTTTGATTACACCGGCGTCCAGCTGACCTGGATTCTGGTGGGCTACGGCTTTATTGCCGCCGTGCTTCCGGTGTGGCTGCTGCTGGCTCCGCGCGATTACCTCTCTACCTTCCTGAAAATCGGCACCATTGTCGGGCTGGCGATCGGGATTCTGATCATGCGCCCGACCCTGACTATGCCTGCCCTTACCAAATTTATTGATGGTACCGGCCCGGTGTGGTCCGGCAGCATGTTCCCGTTCCTGTTTATTACCATCGCCTGCGGCGCGGTATCCGGCTTCCACGCCCTGATCTCCTCCGGCACCACGCCGAAAATGCTGGCCAACGAAGGCCAGGCCTGCTTCATCGGCTACGGCGGTATGCTGATGGAATCCTTCGTCGCCATCATGGCGCTGGTGGCTGCCTGTATTATCGACCCGGGCGTTTACTTCGCCATGAACAGCCCGATGGCGGTGCTGGCACCGGCGGGCACTACCGATGTGGTGGCGTCTGCTGCGCAGGTGGTCAGCAGCTGGGGCTTTAGCATCACCCCGGATACGCTACGCCAGATAGCCAGCGATGTGGGTGAGCAGTCGATTATCTCGCGCGCCGGTGGCGCACCGACGCTGGCGGTGGGGATGGCCTACATCCTGCACGGCTCGTTGGGCGGGTTGATGGATGTCGCCTTCTGGTATCACTTCGCGATTCTGTTCGAAGCGCTGTTTATCCTGACCGCGGTTGACGCCGGTACGCGTGCGGCGCGCTTTATGCTGCAGGACTTGCTGGGTGTCATAAGTCCGGGGCTGAAGAAAACCAACTCGCTGCCGGCGAACCTGCTGGCGACCGGGCTGTGCGTGCTGGCCTGGGGCTACTTCCTGCATCAAGGGGTGGTTGACCCGTTAGGCGGCATTAACACCCTGTGGCCGCTGTTTGGTATCGCCAACCAGATGCTGGCGGGGATGGCGTTGATGCTGTGCGCAGTGGTACTGTTTAAGATGAAGCGCGAGCGCTATGCGTGGGTGGCACTCCTGCCGACGAGCTGGCTGTTGATTTGTACCCTGACCGCCGGCTGGCAGAAGTCGTTTAGCACCGACACCAAAGTGGGCTTCCTGGCGATTGCCAATAAGTTCCAGGCGATGATCGACAGCGGCAATATTCCGCCGCAGTACACCGAATCGCAGCTGGCACAGCTGGTGTTTAACAACCGTCTGGACGCTGGCCTCACCATCTTCTTTATGGTGGTTGTGGTGGTGCTGGCACTGTTCTCGATCAAAACCGCGCTGGCGGCGTTGAAAGAGAACAAACCGACGGCGAAAGAGACGCCGTACGAGCCATTGCCTGCCGATGCGCAAACGCTGGGCACTCAGACCAAGAGCGCACATTAAGATGTTGCCCCTTTCCGTTCGCGGAAAGGGGCCGTTAAGAGAGACCACTATGTTTGATACGCTTTCAAAAGCCGGGAAGTACCTGGGCCAGGCGGCGAAAATGATGATTGGCGTGCCCGATTACGATAATTATGTCGAGCATATTCGCCAGACCCATCCTGAGCAGACGCCGATGACCTATGAAGAGTTTTTCCGCGAGCGCCAGGATGCCCGATACGGCGGCAAAGGGGGGGCGAAGTGTTGCTAAGCCACCCTCTCAGGCATTAAGTCCCCCATCGACATCCAGACCGGTGCCGGAAATTTGCCCGGCGGCCGGGCTGGCCAGAAATGTCACCGCGGCGGCGACATCGTCCGCCTGTCCATACTTCCCTAACGCAATCATCTGACGCTGTGACTCAGCCTGTTCACCGTGGGCGGGATTCATATCGCTGTCGGTTGGGCCTGGATGTACGAGGTTAACGGTAATGCCGCGCGGGCCGAGGTCACGGGCGAGGCCGCGGGTCAGCGAATTGAGGGCGGACTTGGTCATGGCGTAGACCGCAATTCCCGGTGAGGCCACGCGGTTAGCGAGACAGCTGCCAATGTTAATAATCCGCCCGCCGTCGGGCAGATGCGGCAGTGCCGCCTGAGTCGCGACGACGACGCCACGGATATTGACGTTGATCAGCGCATCGATATCTTCCAGAGACAGCGACTCCAGCGGGCCGCCGCGGGCGATCCCGGCGTTGTTCACCAGAATATCCAGCCCGCCAAGGGTGGCAACCGTCTGGGCGACGGCCTGCTGAATCGCCTGAGCGTTGGCGCTGTCGGCCTGAATCGCCGCGCCCTGGCGGCCAAGGGCGACGATCTCGTCGGCCACTTCCTGCGCTTTCCCGGCGGACTTTTCATAAGTAATCACCACATCGGCACCCGCCTGCGCCAGTGATAACGCAATCGCACGACCGATGCCGCGACTGGCTCCGGTGACCAACGCCTTTTTACCCGTTAAATCGATCTGCATGATGACCTCGTACAATGAGTGGGAGAACCATCATTAGGTATAGAGCGAGTTCGCGCGGCGTCAATGTACCTGTCTGCGGAAGTTTTCCACTTTCTCAAAGGCCGCCGCCAGCCGCTGTGCACTGAGCGCCACCGGCAGGAAGTGAATTGACTCCACCGGGCGCAGGGTATGCGCAATCACCTTGTCCAGCTCATCCCGGTTGTGGATATCCACGTCCAGCTCCGCCAGGGTGGTGGGCAGGTTGAAGCGACGGTAAGCATTCACCAACTGAGCCAGAACCTCGTCCTGATCCAGCAGGGCGCTCTGCACCAGAATGCCGTAGGCGACTTTGGTGCCATGGAGGAACTTCTCGGTCTGCGGCAGTACCGTCAGGCCGTTATGTACCGCGTGCGCGGCGGCAACGCGGGTATAGCGCTCGCCTAAACCGCCGACCATTCCGCCTCCGGCAATGATGGCATCGGTCACATCGCGAAACGCCTGCGACAGTTCGCCGCGCTGCTGGTCCGCCAGAGCGGTTTCGCTGTTTTCCAGCAGCACGTCGCGGATCGCCAGCGCAGCGTTAATCCCAAGGCGCACGGTCAGCGGTAGGGTGTCTGGTTTCGGTGCGAGGACCACCGCTTCGTACCATTTCGCCAGGGTATCGCCGATGCCTGCCAGCAGATATTCCGCCGGGGCATTGAGGATAATCTCCGGCTCCACCAGTACCAGGAAGTTGGCATCGTCGAAGATTTCAAACTGCAGCGCCTGGCCGGCATCGTTGTACCACACCGACAGCGGGGTCCAGGCGGCGCAGGTGGCGGCGATGGTCGGGATGGCCACCACCGGCAGGCCCAGGCGTCGGGCCAGCGCTTTGACGGTATCGAGCAGCGCGCCGCCGCCGATGCCAATCACCACGCGACTATCGTTGCCGGCCTCATCGACCAGACGCGCGACGTCGCTTTCGCTGCAGTGCCCTTTAAACAGCACCTTTTTGGCCCCTTCGGCGTGAAATGCCGCCGGCAGGAAGGATTCCGCACCGGCGATGGCGCGTTCACCGTAGATCCAGATTGCCCGGGAGAGCTGCTCGTCGCTGAAAAAATCGTGCAGCCGGGCGAGGCTACCGGGATGGGAGAAATAGTTGGCCGGGCCGGGTACCACACGGATATCGCTGTTGCTCATGAACGCTGTCCTTATTTCGTTTTGCTAACCTGATGTTATGTCTGGACATCCGGATGGCTAATATTATTTCGTTTTATCTTATGCCTTTTACGCAGTTGTCAGTCAAGGGCAGCTGTGAAAAATTCGTTAAATCAGAACATTAATGACAAAGGTTGCGGGGGACGGCAGTGAATCGTCTGGAGATGAACAGCATTAACCTGGCCTTTTCCGGCTTCAGGGCGCTCAGTCAGGTCGCCTTCACTCTGCGGGGCGGGTCGGTGCATGCCTTGACCGGCGCCAACGGCGCGGGGAAATCGACGCTGATGGCGGTGCTGTGCGGTACGCACGCCCATTATGAGGGTGAGATTGTTATCAATAACCAGCCGGTGAGCATTCGCTCCCCACGGGATGCGAAGCTGCTGGGCATTCACCTGGTGCAGCAAGAGGTGGATGTGGCGCTGGTGCCGGGCCTGACCATTGCGGAAAACATCATGCTGGATCGTCTGGCGGAGCCGGGGCTGCGTTTTCGCTGGCGTCGGGTGCGCGAGCAGGCGCGTGAAGCGCTGGCTCAGCTGGATATCAGCCTCGACGTGCGCCGCACTATCGAGAGCTGCACCCTGGCAGAGAAGCAGCAAATCCTGCTGGCCCGCGCGCTGTCGCATCATTGCCGCTTTTTGATTCTTGATGAACCCACCGCACCGCTGGACCAGCATGAAAGTGAGCGCTTGTTCACGGTGGTGCGTCGCCTGCAACAGCAGGGGATTGGCGTGGTGTTTATCTCCCATCGCATTCACGAACTGAAAGCGATCTGCGACACCCTGACGGTCCTGCGCGACGGCAAGCTGATTGAAAGCGGCCCGATGGCGGATCTCAGCGGGGAGCAGATCGTCGAGAAGATGCTCGGCCACGAACTGCAGGATATTTTCCCGCCGCCGCGCCCGCCCCACAGCGAAGAGATTCTGCTGCAGGTCGAGGGGCTGCACGACGAGGGGTTGCTGCAGGATATTTCACTGCGTCTGCGCAAGGGCGAAATCCTTGGCATCGCGGGCTTAGCCGGGGCCGGGAAAACCGAACTGTGCAAAGCGCTGTTTGGCGCCAGTAAAAGTCGTTTGAACCACGGCGAGCTGAACAGCCAGCCATGGCGGCCGCGTGACCCGGCGGATTCGGTGATGCGCGGGCTGGCGCTGGTGCCGGAAGAGCGGCGCAAAGAGGGCATTTTTATCGATGAACCGATCGGCATGAACCTCGCGGTCAGCGCCGATCGCAGCTTTTCGCGCTGGAGCCTGTTCGGGCATCGCCAGGCGTGGCGCTGGGCGGAGGAGGTGATCGCCCGCGTGGGTATTCGCACCACCGGCCCGGCCCAGACCCTGCGCCGCCTCTCCGGCGGGAATCAGCAGAAGGTGGCGATCGGCAAATGGCTGCGCGGCAGCGCCAACGTCCTGATCTTCGACGAGCCGACCAAAGGCGTCGATGTGAAAGCAAAAACCGACCTGTTCACCCTGATCGACGGGCTGGCACGAGAGGGAAAAGGGGTGATCTACGCCTCGGGTGAATTCTCAGAGCTGGTGGGGTTGTGCGACCGTATTTGCGTGTTGTGGGACGGGCGCATCGTGGCAGAAATACCGGGCGCTGAAGCCCGGGAAGAGACACTTCTTTATTACTCCACCGGAGGAGCAGCAGCGTGAGTAAGGCCCTGGCAGTGAACGCGACGGTATCGGGCCGTCAGCGGTTTTTTGATTTTCTTTATAAGTGGGGCATGTTGCTGACCGTGGTGCTGCTGATTGCGGTGTTTGGCCTCGCGTCGGACAACTTCCTCGACCCGTTCAACATCATTAACATTTTGCGCTCCATCGCCATCGTGACGGTGATTGCGATCGGCGTGTCCATTTCGCTGACCATCGGCGGTTTTGACCTGTCGGTGGGGTCGACCGCCTCTCTGGCCAACGCGTTGGTGATTTCCCTGTTTGTCTGGCACGGCTTCGGCACCACGGAAGCGATTGTGGTCACCCTCGCGCTCTGTACGTTGGTGGGGCTGTTTAACGCCTTTTTAATCGTCATTCTGCGCATTCCCGACATGCTCGCCACCCTTGCCAGCCTGTTTGTTATCCAGGGCGTGGCGATGACCTACAGCTACGGCGGCTCGATCACCGAGAACATGGTGTTGCCGAGCGGCGATATGGCGGAAGGGACCATTCCGGCGGCCTTTGGCGCGCTGGGGCAGGTTCCGACGATTGTCATTGTCATGCTGGTGGTGACCGTGATTGCCCAACTGGCGCTCTCTTTCACCACCCACGGGCGCAGGATGTACGCTATTGGCGGCAATCCTGAGGCCGCGCGTCTCTCCGGCCTGCGCATTACCCGCTACAAAGTGGCGGCCTACGTGATCGCCTCGTTGCTGGCGGGACTGGGCGGCATTTTACTGGCATCGCGTATCGGATCTTCTCAGGTGAACGCCGGCGGCGGTTACCTGATGGATGCGGTGGCGGCGGCGTGGATCGGCTTTTCGCTGGCGGGCTCCGGCAAACCGAACGCGCTGGGTACGCTGGTGGGGGCGGTGATTCTTGGCGTCCTCTCCAACGGCCTGGTGATGCTGTCGGTGCCGTACTACGCGATGGACATTATTAAAGGGCTGGTGCTGGCTGGCGCGCTAGCACTGACCTACTTTCAGCGCCGCACATAAAAATGACAGGGTAAACACCATGAAAAAGATAACGTATTCACTCATCGCATTGGGGTTGTTCAACTCTGCGGCGGCCTTTGCTGAAACCCCGACGCCGGTCCCGGCGGCCATTGCCGGGCATGAAGGGCCGATTCGTATCGCGGTCATTCGCAATCTTGGCTCCGACGATAACACCACTCAGTTTGTCTCCGGGGCGATTCAGGAGGGCAAAAAGCTCGGTTTTAAAATGAGCACCTTCCTCAGCAACGGCGATGACGCCAAATTCCAGGACTTCGTGAATCAGGCGATTAGCCAGAAATACGACGGCATTATTCTCTCTCAGGGGCGCGATCCGTACTCTACCGCGCTGGTGAAAAAGGCGGTGGATGCCGGTATCAAAGTGGCGGTATTCGACACCGCCGTCAGCGGTGAGATCCCGGGTGTGACCGTCACCCAGCAGGATGATGCTTCGCTGACCGATCTCTCCTTCGGCCAGCTGGTGAAGGATTTCAACGGCAAAGCCAACATTATCAAACTGTGGGTGGCCGGTTTCCCGCCGATGGAGCGCCGCCAGGCTGCTTACCAGACTTTGCTCAAGCAAAACCCGGGAATTAAAGAGCTGGAGTCGATCGGCGCGGTCTCTTCCGACGTGCAGGGCGATACCGCCAATAAAGTCGGCGCCATTTTAGCCAAGTACCCGAAAGGCAAAATCGATGCGATCTGGGGCACCTGGGATGCGTTTAGCCAGGGGGCCTATAAGGCGCTGAAAGAGAACGGCCGCACCGAAATCAAACTCTACAGCATCGACATCTCGAATCAGGACTTGCAGCTGATGCGTGAAGCCGGCAGCCCATGGAAGGTCAGCGTCGCGGTGGATCCGAAGCTTATCGGGGCCACAAACGTGCGGCTTATCGCCAACAAAATTGCCGGCGAGCCGACCCCTGCGACCTATGACTTCAAAGCGGCGGCGATTCCGCAGGCGCTGCTGGCGGCGCAGCCAGGGGCGGTTAACGTGGCCTCGCTGGGCAAAATTATTCCGGGCTGGGGTCAGACCGAAGACTTTATCGCCCCGTGGTTCGCCACGCTGGAAGCAAAAAACAAATAAGGAGCAGGTATGGCGACGGCACTCCCGCGCCCCGATTACAGCCGCAATATGCGGCTGATTGGGCATAGCGATCAGGGGGGACGCCCGGACGGCGTCCAGCTAATGGTACACCGTGGTTTTGCCTATATCGGCCATATGGTGTCGCAGGGGTTTTCGGTGGTAGATGTGCGCGACCCGTGCCATCCGCAGACGGTGAACTACATTGCCGCGCCGCCGGGAACCTGGAACGTCCATTTGCAGGCCCATGACGATCTTCTGCTGGTGATCAACGCCCGGGATCTGTTCGCCGATACCCGCTTTGCCGACGAAAAAGTGTATTACACCCGTTCGGTGGGGGAAACGGTGAGCGATGTGCAGGATCGCGGCTGGAGCGCCGGGCTGCGGGTGTTTGATATCTCCCGTCCTGATAAGCCGCGCGAAATTGGTTTTCTGTCGCTCGACGGGATCGGTATCCACCGGATCTGGTACGTTGGCGGCCGTTGGGCCTATGTTTCTGCGCTGATCGACGGTTTTAGCGACTACATCTTCCTGACTATCGACATGGCGGATCCGCGTAAGCCGGAAGTGGCCGGGCGCTGGTGGCTGCCGGGGATGCATCAGGCGGCGGGAGAGACGGCGGAGTGGCCGGAGGGCAAGCGTTACGCGCTGCATCACGCCATTATCGCCGGGGATACCGCATACGGTAGCTGGCGCGACGGCGGCCTGACGCTGCTCGACGTCAAGGACCGCACTCAGCCGAAGCTGATTAGCCACCGTAACTGGAGCCCGCCGTTTGGTGGCGGGACCCATACGGCGCTGCCGCTGCCGGACCGCGATCTGCTGGTGGTGCTGGATGAGGCGGTGCTGGATAACCAGCAGGATGGCGAGAAGCTGATCTGGCTGTTTGATATCCGTGAGCCGGCCAACCCGGTGAGTATTTCTACCTTCCCGCAGCCGCAGGAGACCGATTATGTGGCGAAAGGGGCCCATTTTGGCCCGCATAACCTGCATGAAAACCGCCCCGGTAGCTTTGTCAGCTCAACGTTGATTTTCGCCACTTATCAGAACGCTGGCGTGCGGGCCTATGATATTTCGGACCCTTACCGGCCGGTGGAAACCGGGGCGCTGGTACCTGCTGCACCGGCGACCATGATGGATACGCGTCCGGGACGCCCGCAGGTGATTCAGTCCTGCGATGTGTTTGTGGATGCCCAAGGGATTATTTACAGCACCGATTATAACGGCGGGCTGTCGGTGATTGAGTATCAGGGATAGTCGCGGCACGGTTGCCCCGGTAAGCCGCGTGCCACCGGGGAGCGTGTTGTCGGGCTTAGCCGTACTGACGAATGCGGGCGATCAGATCCTCGGCGTTCTCAATGCGATCGGCAATGACGATCAGCGCTTTACCGAGGGTGATGGCGTGGCGCAGGCAGTCGTGGCGCATGGCCGGATCCTGGATGGTTTCGATGTCGGCCACGTGGGAAAGGCCGACGCTACGGCGAATCAGCTCGCTGCCGCAGAAGCCAATGGCGTCGTGCCAGACTTTTTTCAGGAACAGGCTGGCGTAGCCGGGGCAGGAGAGGGCCGCGTCGCGGGTTTGCTCCGTCGCCAGGGACTGGAAGCGCTCGGCGAAAGTGTTCCACAGTACCTGAATATCGCGCAGACGCTGTTCGCGGGCCGCGTCGGCATCGCGGATCCCCAGGTGTCCCGGCAGCCCGCAATAGTTGAGCAGCAGGTTGCCAATGGCGGTGCCGATATCGAAGCCGATCGGGCCGAAAAAGCCGAATTCCGCGTCGATGGCTTTAAAGCTGCCCTCGGCGACAAAAATGGATCCGCTGTGAATATCGCCGTGTAGCAGGGCTTCGGCGTGAGAGAAGAAGCGATGCTTCAGCGACGCTACCGCCAGTTTGAGCTGCACGTCGTCGCGCAGGGCGGCCACGTCGGCCTCCAGCTCGGACGGATAGTTATTACGCTCGTGAATCTGGTACGGGTCGTTGAAGAACAGATCCTCGGTGATTTCGCACATCTCCGGGTTCGTAAACCGGGCGACCTGCGCTTTTTTATCATGCGGATGCAGATAGAAATCGCTGGTATGGAACAGCACCTGAGCAAGGTATTCACCCAGCTGGCTTGCGGCCTGCGGGTAGTCGACGTTACGAATTAATTCGCCGCGCCAGATCCGGTGATCGGAGAGATCTTCCATCACCATGACCGCCAGTTCTGGATCGAAATGGTGGATTTTCACCGTGTGCTGCGGGCTGTGCTGGTAGTGCTCCACCAGCGTTTGCGCTTCGAGGCGGGCGCGGTCGAGGGTCAGCGGCCAGGATTCGCCGACGCAGCGAACGTACGGCAGGGCCTGTTTCACTACGATGCGGCTCACGCCGTGGAGATCGTAAATCTTAAAGACCAGGTTGAGGTTGCCGTCCCCCACTTCCTGCGCGGACACCAGCTCCGACGGGTTATCGATGCCGCCAAATTGTTGTGCGTAAGCCACGGCATCGCCGGGGGTGAAGGTATGGTATTGCGACATTGCCTCGATCCTCAAAAGTTCTGATTAAGCCGTTCAGACGTCTATACTTCTGGAATTCATCCTGACACAATGTGATACAACAACGCAACAGGGATTTAACGATATGCAGACACTACAGACCACCAGCCTGCGGGTAAGCGAAAATCAGCTTTTTATTCTTGATCAGCAGGCCTTGCCGCAGGAAAAACGCTGGCTGGCGGCGGATAACGTTTCGTTGCTGGTGGACCATATTCACGCGCTGCGGGTGCGCGGGGCGCCGCTGATCGGGCTTTCTGCCAGCCTGCTGCTGGCCCTGCTTGCCGGGCGCGGCCTGAGTCAGGCGGAGCTCGGGCAGGCGCTGGAAACGTTGCGTGCGGCGCGCCCGACGGCGGTGAACCTGATGAACAATCTCGACCGCATGAAGCTGGCGCTGGCGCAGGACAACTATATCCAGGCGCTGGAAGATGAAGCCCTGCGCCTGATCGCCGAAGATAAGCAGCTGTGCGCCCGGATTGCCGAAACCGGCTGCGCGTTGGTGAAACCGGGCAGCCGCCTGCTGACCCATTGTAATACCGGCGGGCTGGCTACCGCAGGGGTCGGGACGGCGCTGGGGGTGATTGCCCTGGCCCATCAGCGCGGGCAGGTTGAAATGGTCTGGGTCGATGAGACGCGCCCGCTGTTACAGGGTGGTCGCCTGACCGCCTGGGAGCTGGGTGAACTGGGCGTGCCGTATCAGCTGATTACCGATTCGATGGCCGCCAGCCTGATGGCAAAAGGGCAGGTTGATGCGGTATGGGTCGGTGCCGACCGGATTGCCGCCAACGGAGATGTGGCGAATAAAATCGGCACCTATTCGCTGGCGGTTCTGGCGAAGTATCACGGTATCCCGTTCTATGTCGCGGCGCCGCAGACCACCCTCGATCGTCATTGCCCAAGCGGTGAGGCCATTCCGATTGAGCAGCGTGCGGCAGCGGAAGTGACCGGTGTCGCCGGCAGCTTCGGGGCCGTGCAGTGGGCGCCGGAGAATGCGCCGGTTTACAACCCGGCGTTTGATGTGACCCCGGCGGCGCTGATTGATGGCTGGGTGCTCGACAGCGGCGTGGTGACGCCTGATGCGGTCGCGGCCGGGGCTTTTGCGCCGTCGGATCGCTGATCGCCCGTGGCCCGTATTTGAGAAACAGAGTCGCGCAAGGTGATGGCAGCGATGTGACCGCTGCCAGAATGATCGTCGATGTTCAGTGGGCGAGGGGATTACGCCAGACGCGGGTAGGCATCGGCAATATCATTGCCGGTAAATTGCGCTACCCAGCCTTCCGGGTTATCAAAAATGCGGATCGCGGTGAAGTCAGGCTCTGAACCCATATCAAACCAGTGCGGCGTGTCGGCCGGCACGGAAATCAAATCGTTCTTTTCACACAGCACCTGAAACACTTCATTGCCGATATGCAGGCAGAACAGTCCGGCACCTTCCACAAAGAAGCGGACTTCATCTTCGCCGTGGGTGTGTTCGTTGAGGAACTTCGCGCGCAGCGCCTCTTTTTGCGGGTTGTCCGCGCGCAGGCTGATGACGTCCCAGCTCTGATAGCCTTTCTCCGCGACCAGCCTGGCGATGGCGTGCTGATAGGCTTCCAGCACCGTTTCCGCCGTCGGGGAGGTGCCTAAATCACGGTCGGCCTGCCAGCGTTCGAAGCGAACGCCTTTGGCGTTAAGCTGCTGCTGGATTTCATCACCATTCACGCTGTGCCAGAGAGGCGTACTGGCGTCGTGGTCAGAATAAATCGTTAATGCGCTCATGCGGGGATCTGCTCCGGGTGAATGTCGTCAAAACGCTGAACCTGCGGATGGTGGCTGGCCGCATCGCGGTCGCCGCGCACCAGCTGAATGGTCCGAAAACCGGCGGCTTCTGCGGCATCCAGCTCCTGATGAATATCGGAGAGGAACAGGATATTCGCCGGATGCTGCCCCAGCTGTTCAGCAATATTACGGTAGGATTGCGTCTCGCGCTTGGCCCCTACCAGGGTATCGAAATAGCCAGTGAACAGATGAGTAATATCACCTTCATCGCTATAGCCAAATAACAATTTCTGCGCGGCGACCGAGCCTGAGGAATATATATATAAATCAATTCCCTGTGACTTCCATTTCTCCAGCGCCGGCAGGACGTCCGGGTAGAGATGGCCGGTAAAGTCACCGTTGACGTAGCCTTCGCGCCAGATAATGCCCTGCAGCGCTTTCAGCGCCGTCGATTTGCGGTCCTGGTCCATAAAGGCGAACAGCGTCTCGATGAGCTGCGCGGTGCTGGCGGCGGGCTCGCTGATTTCTGTACGCAGATTATCGAGGATCGTCTTCACCGGGTCGGCGTATTGCTGGGCGGTGACAAAGCCTGCCAGCCGCTCGCGGGCGTACGGGAACAGAACGTTATGGACAAAGGAAATGTCGCTGGTGGTGCCTTCTATGTCAGTCACGATAGCGCGGATCATGGTCTCTCCAGAGTGGGCGGCACGCCGTGCTGTGGGCTACGTCAGGCGATAACCGATATAACATTAGCATTTAGACGTCTAAGCGTCTTGATTGCCAAATATTAACATCGTGTTATAGTGGCTTCAACAACAGCATTACAACTGGTCATCACATAATGAGCAATAAGCCACTGATTCCTGAAAGTAAACTCCCTTCCCTGGGAACCACTATTTTTACGCAGATGAGCGCTCTGGCGCAGCAGCATCAGGCGATTAATTTGTCACAGGGATTCCCGGATTTCGACGGGCCGCGCTACCTGCAGGAGCGCCTGGCGCACCATGTTGCACAGGGGGCGAACCAGTATGCGCCGATGACCGGCGTCCCGGCGCTGCGCGAGGCGATTGCCGATAAAACCGCAGAGCTGTATGGCTATCGCCCGGATGCGAACAGCGATATTACCGTTACCGCTGGAGCCACCGAAGCGCTGTATGCGGCGATCACCGCGCTGGTGCGTCGTGGCGATGAGGTGATCTGTTTTGACCCTAGCTACGACAGCTACGCCCCGGCGGTGGAGCTATCCGGCGGGGTGTTGAAACGCATTGCCCTGCAGCCGCCACATTTTCGCGTGGACTGGTCACAGTTTGCCGCCGCGTTGAGCGAGCGGACCCGGCTGGTGATCCTCAATACCCCGCACAACCCGTCGGCGACGGTGTGGCAGCGCGAGGATTTCACGGCGCTATGGCAGGCGATAGCTGAGCATGAGATCTATGTTATTAGCGACGAGGTGTACGAGCACATCTGTTTTGCGCCGGACGGACATGCCAGCGTGCTGGCACATCCTCAGCTGCGCGAGCGGGCGGTGGCGGTGTCGTCATTCGGTAAAACCTTCCACATGACCGGCTGGAAAGTGGGCTATTGCGTGGCCCCTGCGGCGATAAGCGCCGAGCTGCGCAAAGTGCATCAGTATCTGACCTTCGCGGTGAATACGCCTGCCCAACTGGCGATCGCCGATATGCTGCGTAATGAGCCTGAGCATTATCGCCAGCTCCCGACGTTCTATGGTGAACGCCGTGACCTGTTTGTGGAAGCGCTGCGCGCCAGTCGTCTGGAGATTTTACCCTGCGAGGGCACCTACTTCCTGCTGGCCGATTACAGCGCCATTTCCGATCTCGATGATGTGAGCTTCTGTCGCTGGCTGACGACCGAGGTGGGCGTGGCGGCCATTCCGCTGTCGGTATTCTGCGCCGATCCGTTCCCGCACAAGCTGATACGTCTGTGTTTTGCCAAACAGCCGGCGACCCTGCTGGCAGCCGCAGAACGCCTGTGCCAGCTGTAGTTATTTGACGGTCCACGCCTGAGAAAATTGCCGGTCGCCGAACAGTTCCACCAGACCGTTAATTTGCTTCAGGCGTAACACTTCATCTGCATCCATCCCCAGCTCCTGACTGATTTTATCGTCCGACCAGCCGAGTTTCGCCAGCTCCTGGACGATGTCTGACATCGCATGGATCTGATGGCGGCCCCGGGCGCGGTTATGGCGAATGGTCGAGGCCATTAAAGCATCACGTCTGGAGCCGCTGCTCTCCAGGCAGGCGATCGGGATATAACCATTGAGCTGTTGTTTTAACGGCGTTTTACCTTTAGCCAGTTCATGACGGTGGAATCCATCCACAATGGTGTAACGCGTATCATCCTTCCTGAGCACCACGACAGGCTGGGTAAACCCGTCCGATTGCAGAGACGTCAGCAGCAGGCGCTTTTCCGGCGGCGCCAGGTTGTTAGGGTTGTAATCGTTAGGTGAAATGCTCTCTTGTTTTACCCATAACACACAGTCAACGGGGTGCGATTTGAACGGGCTGTGATGGTGTAAAAGCTGACGGAAGGCGTTCAGCGCCTCGATGCGATCGGCTTCCGGCAAGGTGTTCAGGTAGTGGTCAAGGTCATGCATTATTTGTTGTCGCATAGGATCCCCCATTGTTGGCGTTTTTGGTTGATGCGTTCGCGGTAACGCTGGTAGTGGCTGGATTTTGTCGGGCTGAAGGAGAGCATGCGGCACCAGTAATCGTTATTCAGCAGGACCTTGCAGATGCGCCGCCACGAGGGGATATCTTTGCTGCCGATATCCGCCTGCTGGAAGTCTGGAATGTCCGTCATCCCTTGCTTTTGATACCAGTGCAGGTAGACGGCGATTTTATTGCGGTAATGTTCGGCGGTTTTTTCCGGCATGCTGTCGAGTAAAAACAGGGCGTAGCTTTTCCAGCTATGATGCGCCGGCTTATCCAGTTTGCGATACCCATAAAACTGATTGTCCTGACCGGCGTAGACCCCGCCACAGCCCACGCCATTTACCCGCTGACACATGCTCGCCCAGCGGGCTGGTTCCAGGACGTGATACAGCCAGAGCCCCTGGCGCTGTTCCGGGCCGAAAGGCTCGCAGATGCGCATGTAGCGAATTGGGACGCCTGCCTGATACATCAGATCGTACAGCGGGTTATAGGCGAGCCCGCTTTTGGCAAACCAGGTCCAGATATCTGCGGTTTTCCAGTCATACAGTGGATAGGCATACCAGGCGTGACCACCCGGCGCCGCGGTGGTCCAGGGTTTATCGTCGGCGAAACGCTGCTTGCGCCGCGAGGAAATGGTCATAAACCGGTTAAGAGATTCATCTGCCCGAATCCCGATCAATACCATGGCCGGTCGACTGTGTGAAAACCAGTCGGCGAATTCGCGGACGAAGGATTCAAAACTCATTCCCTGGTAGTAGAACGAGAAAAAGCGTGGGTCGGTAATGGCGTGCGGCGGCGGCTGCCGCACCCAGTCGGCCCCTGGCTCCCAGCATTGCCACTCCGGGGCGAACTGGCTGAGTGAGTTCTGGGTGGTTAACGGCAGGGCAACCCAATAAAATTGCTCAATGACATCCTGATACTCAAGGCGCAGCGCTTCGCAGTGGGCAATGGTGCAGGAGAACTGCGCCTCCCAGTCGATAAACAGCACGCTGATTTTACGCCCGGTTTGCCGGGCGTGGAGTGCGGCCAGGTGCAACATCGTGGTGGAATCTTTACCACCAGAAAAAGAGACGCAGATACGCTGGAAATTATCCATTATCCAGTCAATACGTTGCTGCGTGGCTTGCAGTACGGATTCCGGTAACGGACGTTTTATTAAGGTCACGGTTATCATTCCTTGAGTACGATTAACTGTTCTATTTACTTTTTTGCTTACTGTTCTGTTTCATCAGAAAATACTGGCTCTTGTCTTACTGTTATTTATTTGGTTGGTTTATCAGTTGTTGTTTATTTATTTTTGCTGTGTTTGTTTTTATCAGCGATGTGAAGGGCTGCGTATTCATCCGGTTCCGGCTGTAAATGATGTAAGTCATCAGCGAAGGTACTGTTACAGGCAGCACTTTCAGATTCAGGTTGAAAAGTGGATGTTCGAAAACTGTTTTTGGAATAAACCCGATCAAATCGCTATGGTTGATCATGTCGATGATTGCCATCAACGAGTCGCTGCGAAAGGCGATGGTGCGTGGTGGAAATAATTTTTTTGTTTGCGAATGGAATATTTTTACGCCGGGATCATTGGTGATATAGCTTGTGAAGTTTGCGTCGCGAACCGCCTTCGCGGAGGTCATTTCTGCAGCCCTTGGGTGGTTCTGACGGCACACGAGCGCCATTTCAATCTCCTGAAAAGGCTGGCACAGGGTCTCCGGACTTGCATGCGGAGATAACGTCAGTATCAGGTCCGCTTTGCGCTGTGAAAGTAACGTTTCTACCGTTTCGCCCATTAGTTGCAGGTCGTGGTGCTCCACCTGCAAAGTGGGAAACTGATACAGAGCTCTGATTAGCCGAGATGATTCAGGTGTAATAAAGAGCTGTGGACTATAGATAACAAAGCGCTTTCTTAAGTCGATATCGCCGGCGTGGTTGAGCGTCTGTTCAAGTTGGTACAGGTTTTTTTCAAGCCGGGCATACAGTCTGGTGGCAGTATCGGTGGGCGCAATCCCTTTCCCGCTGCGAATAAAAAGAGGGTCATTGAACTGATTACGCAGTCGCTGTAAAGACTGACTAACCGCCGAGGGGGTAATAAACAGGGTTTCCGCCGCCCGGCTGATGCTCAGATGCCGATAGACGCAGGCAAAAATAATTAATAAGTTAAGGTCGAATTTTTTAAGGCCATACAGATTCGCCATGGCTAATATCCATATTCAGTCGTGGTGTTAAGTGTTATTTATTATTTGTATTTTATTGGTTTCAATAATTGTTTGTGTGAATTAATCATGGCGCTAGCGATAACTGATAGCAAATGTATCTGACTCGCGCCTAATTAGCCAGGCTCTTTTAGCATAAGAGCCTGGCGGGGCATGATATTTAAGGTGGACTATTTATCTCCCATGATAGCCGGTAATTTATCGGCTTCAGGCAATCCGACCACCTGTTGCAACATATTATCTTTATTCATGTAGTAAATCGCCGGAGTAGCGTTGGCCCCGAGCTGATCCATGAGCTGTTGGTTATCGCTGACGACCTTCATCTTCTCCGAGGAAAGATTGCCGGGGATATCAATTTTCACCTTGCCGCCGGACTGCTCGTAGTCATGCCAGGTTTTTGCCGGGTCAGGGGTAGCCAGAATCGCGGCAGCGGTCGCCTGGCTTTCTGGTTTGATAACGCCGACTAACAGGGTACGGATCTGAACTTTACCTGACTCGACCCACGGGCGGGCCTGTTGCCAGAACTGCAGGCAGTAGGGACAGAAAGGATCGGCAAAGACATACAGGATAACCGGCGCCTCTTTTTTCCCTTCCAGCAACCAGCTGGCGGCTTCCATTTTCTTCCACATGGCCTGTCCTGCCGGGGTGTAGAGTTCTTTCTGGAACAGCTGCTCACTGAGGTTGGTGCCGTTTTCGTCGTACATGTAGCCGGAAATAGCATGCTTGCCGTCTGGCGTCAGGTAGATGGCGACGCCCATGTCCTGGTATTTCCCCAGCCAGCCTTTCACTCCACCCGGCGCCTCGAAGGGTTTGATAATGGTGATACCCTGTTTTTCTATCGCTTTTACGGGTGCCGGAAGATCTTCTGCCTGGCTAAAAAGGGGTAAAAAACTCAGAAAAAGCAGACGCTTAAACATAATTATTCCTTGTTAAATCAATGCGTAAGGTGAAGGCATGGTGCAGCCTATTACAGTTATAGGTAAGACCTGCTGATGGGCCGATTGCCCTTTGAATCTACGGATGGTGTAATCGGCCTGCTGTTACATTAAGGTTAATGTAGAGCGCAACGCATAGCCAGCTTGTCTGGCACTGAACCTACCTGCGGGTATTTCAGGTAACGGGGCCGCCTGAATAAGGTGGCCTTTTTACGTTCAGGGCTGTGGGATGCAAAAGTAGCGAAAAGTGGCGTTCATCGCGACAGGTTCACAAAGTTGTCTTGTTGCGGTTGTTAGATATCGCTTATTGATTTGATAATGCAAACGCATTGGTCGAATCAGGAAAAGTTCGTTAACTTAGACCTCAACGAAAACACGGAGGAAGTATAGATGTCCTTGATTAACACTAAGATCAAACCTTTTAAAAACCAGGCATTCAAAAACGGTGAGTTCATCGAAGTCACTGAGAAAGACACCGAAGGCCGTTGGAGCGTATTCTTCTTCTATCCGGCTGACTTCACCTTCGTATGTCCGACCGAGCTGGGCGACGTTGCTGACCATTACGAAGAACTGCAGAAACTGGGCGTAGACGTGTATTCCGTTTCTACCGACACCCATTTCACCCACAAAGCATGGCACAGCAGCTCTGACACCATCGCAAAAATCAAATATGCGATGATCGGTGACCCGACTGGCGCCCTGACCCGTAACTTCGAAAACATGCGTGAAGATGAAGGCCTGGCTGACCGTGCCACCTTCGTTGTTGACCCGCAGGGTATCATCCAGGCCATCGAAGTTACCGCTGAAGGTATCGGCCGTGACGCTTCTGACCTGCTGCGTAAAATCAAAGCGGCTCAGTACGTTGCTTCTCACCCAGGCGAAGTCTGCCCGGCGAAATGGAAAGAAGGCGAAGCGACGCTGGCTCCATCTCTGGACCTGGTTGGCAAAATCTAAAATTGCCATGTCTTTCACGCCATGGCGGCGTTGGCGTCACCTGGTCACCCCGGTCACTTACTTGAGTAAGCTCCGGGGATTCTCAGGCTAGCCGCCTTGCCCTGACGGGAAATTCAAAGGAAATTCGTTTTATTCAACGGGTGCATCGCTGTGCCCGTTTTTTCAAATACCATGATGCAAGCCGCATTCAGGTTGTCTTATAAGGCAGCTTGCATGATGACGTTTTTAGAGAGGGAAGAACCATGCTCGATACCAACATGAAAACCCAGCTTAAGGCCTACCTTGAGAAACTGACTAAGCCGGTTGAGCTGATTGCCACACTGGATGACAGCGCCAAATCGGCGGAAATCAAGGAACTGCTGGTTGAAATCGCCGAACTGTCGGAAAAAGTGACCTTCAAAGAAGACAACAGCTTGCCTGTCCGCAAGCCTTCTTTCCTGATCGCTAATCCTGGCTCGCTTCAGGGACCGCGTTTTGCCGGCTCGCCGCTGGGACACGAGTTCACCTCTCTGGTGCTGGCGCTGCTGTGGACCGGCGGTCATCCTTCGAAAGAGACCCAGTCTCTGCTGGAGCAGATTAGCGCGCTGGACGGTGATTTCGAGTTCGAAACCTACTACTCGCTCTCCTGCCACAACTGCCCGGACGTGGTGCAGGCGCTGAACCTGATGGCGGTGCTGAACCCGCGTATTAAGCATACCGCGATTGACGGCGGCACCTTCCAGAATGAGATAACCGATCGCAACGTCATGGGCGTGCCGGCGGTGTACCTCAACGGCAATGAGTTTGGTCAGGGTCGTATGACGCTGGCGGAAATTGTTGCGAAGGTCGATACCGGCGCGGAAAAACGGGCGGCAGAAGAGCTGAACAAACGTGATGCCTATGACGTGCTGATTGTTGGTTCTGGCCCGTCAGGTGCCGCTGCTGCGGTCTACTCTGCACGTAAAGGTATTCGTACCGGTCTGATGGGTGAGCGTTTCGGTGGCCAGGTGCTGGATACCGTCGATATCGAAAACTATATCTCGGTACCGAAAACGGAAGGGCAGAAGCTGGCCGGGGCGTTAAAAGCCCACGTTAACGACTATAACGTCGATGTGATTGACTCTCAGAGCGCGGCAAAACTGATCCCGGCAGCAGTTGAAGGCGGCCTGCATCAGGTTGAAACCGCCTCGGGCGCAGTGCTGCAAGCGCGCAGCGTGATCATTGCCACCGGTGCGAAATGGCGTAACATGAACGTGCCGGGTGAAGACCAGTATCGTACCAAAGGGGTGACCTATTGCCCGCACTGCGACGGCCCGCTGTTTAAAGGTAAGCGTGTGGCGGTCATCGGCGGCGGTAACTCCGGCGTTGAAGCGGCCATCGATCTGGCCGGGCTGGTTGAGCACGTTACGCTGCTGGAGTTCGCTCCGGAGATGAAAGCGGATCAGGTGCTGCAGGATAAAGTCCGCAGCCTGAAAAATGTCGATATCATTCTGAATGCGCAGACCACGGAAGTGACCGGCGACGGCAGCAAAGTCACCGGACTGCAGTATCGCGACCGGGTGAGCGGCGATGAACACCACGTGGCGCTGGCGGGGATTTTCGTGCAGATCGGACTGTTGCCGAACACCACCTGGCTGGAAGGCACCATTGAACGCAATCGGATGGGTGAAATTATCATCGATGCGAAATGCGAAACTAACGTCAAAGGCGTGTTTGCTGCGGGCGACTGCACCACCGTGCCGTACAAACAGATTATTATCGCCGCGGGCGAAGGGGCGAAAGCATCCCTGAGCTCCTTTGATTATCTGATTCGCACCAAAACAGCATAAAAAAAAGCGTAAGACTATACCTGCATATCAAAGAGGCTACCCATGGGTAGCCTCTTTTCTTTTCTTTCTGGTCAGCGCGGAGACGCTTATCTGACCACCATCACCGGAATATGGGCGTGGCGAATAACGCTCGAGGCATTAGAGCCGAGCAGATGGGTACTGATTGACGGATTGCGGGAACCAATAACCACCACATCGGCTTTAATTTCGTTCGCCAGCTCGTTCACCATATCGCGCACGTTGCCAAAACGGACGTGCATTTTTATCCGCGAAGGGTCGATGCTGAAATGACCGGCCATAGTTTTCAGCCGGGTCTCCGCCTCGTGCTGTAAATGCTCTTCAAAGCGACGCAGATCGGCGGTAAAGCGGCTCATCGTGAAGCTGGACGACCCGGGTAATACGTGGAGCAGGTGAATAATTCCGTCCTGCTGGGCCAAAAACTCCGCGTGGCGGACGGCCTTGTCGCTCAACTCCATCTCAAAAACATCAACCGGCATAATGATAGTGTTATACATATGCATTCCTCCTTGTTCGACTGTTTCTATATCAACACATTATACAAGCTTATAGTGTCATTCAGGTCGCAAAACTGTCGGCTCAGGCGCAAAGGGGCGTAAAATTTTGTCAGGCGTCAGTAGGGGCAAGGAGAGGGGCAGAAACGAGAGGCAGAAAGAGGATGCAGGGCATCCTCTGAATAAAGCGTAATGCTTCAGGCAGCGGAGGAATTAACGATGAAACTCACCGGCGGCTTCTGGCTGGTACAGCAGCTCGAGCACCTCAAGGTGTGCCGCGGCGCCACCTGGTAATTCCCAGTGAATGGTGCTGCCGACTTTCAGCCCGAGCAGCGCTGCGCCGACGGGGGCGAGCACCGAAAGCTGAGTGGCGCTATCGGTGACCTGCGAAGGAAACACCAATGTCCGCACGCGTTCTTCACCGCTGGTCAAATCACGGAATCTGACTTTGCTGTTCATACTGACAACATCGTGCGGCATCGCCGCCGGTGCCAGCATCTGTGCGCGATCCAGTTCGTCGTTCAGCGCGTCTGCGACCGGGGAATTGGCATAAGCCGGCTGCTCCAGCAGCTTGTCGATGCGTTCGGCATCAAGCTCATTAATGATGATTGCGGGTCTGGTCATCGCATACTCCATGTTATCCAGGAACCTGTCCGTAAAAGAAAACCCTCACCGAAAAGGGCAAGGGTTAATGTCTTCCCATCATACTGAGACTTGTCGGTAGTTTGAAGTGATTAAACGCACATTAACTCACGTTCAGTGTGAGGTGATGCTGACATTTATCCGTTCAGGTTACCCGCGCTGCGGTCAGTTACCGGCTTTATCTATAATAAACTGCTGGCCGCAATTCCCCGGGTGTGGCTGGGGCAGGAAGGCGTCGGCAGAGAGGGGCTGGTTGATGGCGGTCGCTTTGATGGCGATTTGTATTTCGGTCAGATAGGACGGATTGCCGTTACAGGTTAGTTTGAATGCTTTGACGCTTTGCTTACCGTAGGTCTGGGCGATTGCCGCATAGAAGTCGTCACGGCTGACCTTTTGCCCGTAGTGTTTCACCAGGAAAGCGCCCAGCGAACTGCGTTTCACGTCTTCATCAAGGCGCACCATGGTCCCGAAGTAGCTATCGGGGTCGAAACCAAAACAGACGCCGTGTTTGGCGTATTCGTACCGCTCAAGGCACGAGTTGCCGCCAGCACCGGGCATCACGCTATTGAGTTTGTTGGCCATCTCCAGCGACAAGCCGGTCTCGGCGGCCTGGCATTTTTTACTGCCTTTCACTTCCGGCATATTGGGCACCGGGCGCGTGGCACAACCAAAACGCATCCAGCGTCGCTCGTCAACCCCACGGGCCGCAACGGATTTCGGTAGCCCCGGCCAGAGACCGTGAACCGTCAAGAAATCGGCTTTGTTGGGCAGCTCCTGCTGCAAACGGCACTCTTCTGGTTCGCTGCGGTTGCGGTCATGCATGCTCTGGCAGAACCCCGTTTGCCATGACAAAGCCAGCACGTAGCGGTCAAAATCGCCATATTGCGTTGCGGTGAGCGGTTCAGCACCGGCCTGGGTTGCCGTTAATAAGAGGGCAAGGGCGGCGAATTCCTTCCTGAACATGTTTATTCCTGGTGGTGGATGACAATGATTTACAGGAAAATATTAAAGCACAAAAAAGGCGCCTGCTGGCGCCTTTTCGCGTTTATTACATGGCGCTGCCGGGGACCAGCACTTCGGTGGCGATAATCACCACTATCAGCCCGACGATCACCGGAACGGAGGTGCGTTTCACCACTTCAAACGGCGATATTTTCGCCATGCCGGCCACCGCTACCACGACACCAGAAACCGGTGAAATCGTGCGGCCGAGGTTGGAGGCCTGCAGCATCGGAATCGACAGGTAGGCCGGGTTGATGCCCGACGAGTGGGCCAGCTTGGGGATCATCTCCACGAAGGCGTAGAACGGGGCGTTACCAGAACCGGTGGTCATGGCTGCAAGCATGGTGAGGATCACCAGCACCAGCATCAGAATAATGCTCGCCGAACCAAACGAGGTGGCAATGGAAATCAGGCTGTTAATAAAGCCGATGGTGCTCAGCCCCTGGGCAAAGACCCCAGCGGCGACTAACAGCATGACCACGCCGGCAAACGCATCGGCCATCCCACGGTAGGCGACTTCCAGCCCCGCGAAGACGTTTTGCGTATTGAAACCGCGGAAGAATTCCAGCACCGCCGCCAGCAGCATGCAGATTACCAGAATGGCGATAATATGCAGCTCCGGACCCCATTTGCCGTCAAAAATCAGCACGCCGATAATCGGCGTAAACGGCAGCAGGGCATAGAAGGAAGGGGCGGTGGTGGTGATTTCATTCACATCGAGCATTTCATGAACGACGTTCTCTTTTTTATCCAGATAGCGCTGCCAGAAGAAGTGGGCGATGGCCATGCTGATAATCGCGACGATGGAAATTGGCAGGGTGGTTTTAAATGCGAAGTCGATTAACGGCATTTCCGCCGCTTTGGCGGCCAGCACTACGTCACCAGAGGTCGGCGAGAGAATAATCGCGGCCGGCGAGGCGCAAATGGCGGCGGCGGCGCCACGACTGATCCCGACGTTAACCATGACCGGGAACAGGGTTGCCATCAGCAATACGCCAAGGCCGGTGGCCGATGAGACGGCCAGCGACATCAGGCAGGCCACGAAGTAGGCCGCAATCATCAGCAGATAGGGAGAGTTAATGTAGCGCAGCGGTTTTGAGGCCAGCTTGACCACCATGTCGTTGGCGCCAATATGGGTCATATAGGTGGCAAATCCGCAGAGCATCATGATCATCATGCCGAGATCGCCGCCACGGCTCATCAACAGGATTTTGACGTATTCGATAATATCCGTGGCGGAATAACCGGTGCTTTTTGTCTCACCCGGTAAAATCTTATGTCCCATCAACGCGCTGACGATCAGCAGTGTCAAACCGCCAACAAACAGCACGCCGGTGGCGGAGTACCCTTTGATGATATAGCGGGCCACCCCCACAATGACCACAATCCCAATGAGGATTTCAACTAGCGTAAGCATTATTTACCCCTAAGCCCTTAACCAAAAGAATCTGCTAATAAATAAACTGAAGAAAAAATTAAGTGAGCGAATGTGCCGAAAAAATGGGCTAAACATGCTGATGCAAATCAATAAATCGATGAGAACCCGGTGCTCATCAACGAAGGGGAGGCGATCATCACAAAATGCGAAAAACGAATGCGGGGGTTTTCTCGAGGCAAAAACAGGAATTTGCCTGGTTTCGTTAAGGTAATATCAAGTTTACACTTGTTATCTTTGTGAGCTCTAGCATAGACATTGGTAATAAAATAGTGTTGAAACAACGTCAGATCGTACCGTTTTTCCTCGTTCTCCTTGGGATCTTGCTCTCTTGCCGCGCGGCGAATGCGTCGTTTAGTTCGACGATTAGCGACGGGTACACCACCTTAAGCAATAACGTGGCGCAAACCTGGCAGGAACCTGAGCACTACGATCTGTATGTTCCCGCGATCACCTGGCATGCCCGCTTCGCTTACGACAAAGAAAAAACCGATAAGTACAACGAACGTCCCTGGGGGGCGGGGTTTGGTGTAACGCGTTGGGATGACAAAGGTAACTGGCATGGCCTGTACCTGATGGCGTTTAAAGACTCATATAACAAATGGGAGCCCATCGGCGGCTACGGCTGGGAAAAAACCTGGCGCCCGTTGGCGGACGAAAACTTCCATCTGGGCCTCGGCTACACGCTGGGCGTGACGGCACGAGACAACTGGAACTACATTCCAATCCCGGTAATATTACCTTTGGCATCAATTGGTTATGGCCCTGCTACTTTCCAGATGACCTATATCCCCGGCACCTATAATAACGGCAACGTTTACTTCGCGTGGGCCCGTATTCAGTTTTAAATCTGGCATAACTTAGCAGTAAAAGAGATAAACCGTCACTCCTGTGCAAAAACAACAACTAAGGCGTGGCCCACTAAAAAAGATAGCGACTTTTGTCACTTTTTAACAAAGTTAGGCTGGACAAAAGGCACTGCAATTGGTGTACTGGTGTCCGACACAGATTAGTGTCTTTTTTTCATATAAAGGTAATTTTGATGTCTAAGATTAAAGGTAACGTTAAGTGGTTTAATGAGTCCAAAGGATTCGGTTTCATTACTCCGGAAGATGGCAGCAAAGATGTATTCGTACATTTCTCTGCAATCCAGTCCAACGGTTTCAAAACTCTGGCTGAAGGTCAGCGTGTAGAGTTCGAAATCACTAACGGTGCCAAAGGCCCTTCTGCTGCAAACGTAAACGCTATCTAAGCATTGCGTCAGTAGAATATAAAAACCCGCTTTTAGCGGGTTTTTTTTTGCCTGTTGTCAGCGACTGGCGTGGGAAAAGATCCAGAATGCCGCCGCGGTCATGGCAAATGAGCCTAATAAATTGACCACGATATTGAGCAGCGCCCAGCTGAAGCGGCCCTGTTGCAGCAGGAACACGACTTCTGCGGAGAAGGTAGAAAAGGTGGTCAGCCCGCCGCAGAATCCGGTGGTGATCAGCAGCTTCCACATCGGGTCAATGTCGGTCAGGCGGTTAAACCATGCCAGCCCGGCACCAATGATAAACGCGCCCAGAAGGTTCGCCGTCAGCGTACCGATGGGAATCGCATGATGCATTGGATTGAACTTCATACCTAGCCACCAGCGCAACACGCTGCCGGTGCCGCCACCAACAAAAACGGCTAAAAGTAGTTGTGACACACTCATTCCCTGCTAATTAGTTAATATAGGAACGAGTGTAGCGCGCACACTGCGTGGCTGGCTACGAAATACCTGAGGGGAGACCACGATGTTGGCTGCTGCTGGACAATTTGCCGTCACGCCGGACTGGAAAACCAATGCGCAAACCTGCGTAGAGTTGATGAAGCAGGCGGCCGGGCAGGGCGTATCCTTGCTGGTTTTACCGGAAGCATTACTGGCTCGTGACGATAGCGATCCTGATTTGTCGGTTAAATCGGCACAGGAGATCGATGGGGGCTTTCTGCAGCAGCTGTGCGGGGAGAGCCGAAACAACGCGCTCACCACGGTGCTGACGGTGCATGTCCCTTCTGGTGAAGGACGAGCAACCAACACGCTGGTGGCGATACGTCAGGGTGAGGTTATCGCGCAGTACCAGAAGCTCCATCTCTATGATGCCTTTTCGATGCAGGAGTCGCGTCTTGTCGATGCGGGCCAGCAGATCCCTCCGCTGATTGAGGTTGACGGGATGCGGGTTGGCCTGATGACCTGCTACGATCTACGCTTCCCTGAGCTGGCGTTAGCGTTGGCGCTGAAGGGGGCAGACGTGCTGGTATTACCGACGGCGTGGGTGCGTGGGCCGATGAAAGAGCATCACTGGGCTACGCTACTGGCGGCCAGGGCGCTGGATACGACCTGTTACCTGGTGGCGGCAGGAGAGTGCGGCACCCGTAATATCGGCCAAAGCCGGATTGTCGACCCGTTGGGGATGACGCTCGCAGGGGCGACGGACCGGCCGCAGATGATTGTCGCCGAGCTCTCTGGCGAGGTGCTCCGCCAGGTACGCGAACGTTTGCCGGTCTTAATGAACCGGCGCTTTGCGCCACCGCAATTATTGTGACGTTTTTTTAAACAAGGCTTGATTCACCTTGTTACAGATTGCTATTGTGTCCGCGCGTCAAATAGCCGTTAATTGTTCGCGTGTATGATGGCGTATTCGCAGCGTGTATTAGAGAAGAAGGTTGTAAGCTATGGGTGAGATTAGTATTACCAAACTGCTGGTGGTCGCAGCACTGATTATCTTAGTGTTTGGTACCAAAAAATTACGTACGCTGGGTGGAGACCTGGGTTCCGCTATCAAAGGCTTCAAAAAAGCCATGAATGATGACGATGATAGTGCGAAAAAAACCAGTGCGGAAGCAGAAGCTCCGGCACAGAAACTCTCTCATAAAGAGTAATTAAAGGCGCGTTCCCCGACGACGGGAAGGTGTAACCGTCAGGCATGAGCCTGAACGTCAGAAGAGGCTGCAGCGCAAACCGCTGTGGCCTTTTTTATGGCCGCGTGTTGGTAAAGATGAAGGCTGAAGGCCCAAAAATGCAACCAGGTGTTACAGGGAGGCGGTAAACGGGAAGGGGAAGACAGACCGCTGCGCGAAAGGCTTCACGCAGCGGTAAGGACGCAGTGAAGATTACTTCACTTCCATCCCTTTGGCTTGCAGGTCGGCGTGGTAGGAAGAGCGCACGAACGGGCCACAGGCCGCATGGGTGAAGCCCATTGCCAGCGCTTCGGCTTTCATCTCTTCAAACTCATCCGGGCTGACGTAACGCTGAACCGGCAGGTGGTGACGGCTCGGCTGCAGGTACTGACCCAGGGTGAGCATGGTAACGCCATGACGGCGCAGGTCACGCATGACCTCGATGATCTCTTCGTTGGTTTCGCCAAGACCCACCATCAGGCCTGATTTGGTCGGGATCTCCGGGTGCGCTTCTTTAAAACGCTCCAGCAGTTTCAGCGACCAGTTGTAATCAGCGCCCGGACGCACCTGACGATACAGACGCGGCACGTTTTCCAGGTTGTGGTTAAACACGTCTGGCGGCGTCACGGTGAGGATATCCAACGCACGATCCATACGGCCACGGAAGTCAGGGACCAGAGTCTCAATCTTGATCGTCGGGTTTTTCTCACGGATCGCGCTGATGCAATCGGCAAAGTGCTGAGCACCACCATCGCGCAGGTCATCGCGGTCAACGGAGGTTACAACGACATAGCGCAGCGCCATGTCGGCGATGGTTTGCGCCAGTTTCTGCGGTTCATTGGCATCCGGTGTAACCGGGCGGCCGTGGGCGACGTCGCAGAACGGGCAACGGCGGGTACAAATCGCGCCGAGGATCATAAAGGTTGCGGTACCGTGGTTGAAGCACTCCGCCAGGTTTGGGCAAGATGCTTCTTCGCACACGGAGTGCAGGCCGTTCTTACGCATCGCTGCTTTGATACCCTGGATACGGGATGAGTCAGCCGGAAGTTTGATTTTCATCCATTCCGGTTTTCTGAGCAGAGCTTCACGCTCAGTTGCCACGTTTTTCACCGGGATAAGGGCCATTTTATCGGCGTCGCGGTACTTAACACCGCGTTCCATCACAATGGGTTTACTCATAGCGTGCGTGTTCCAGTTGCGAGTCACGAAAGAAAGCGAATCAATTCAAGGAAATGTTGTATTTATCAACTATTTTTGAATTAAGGACAGGCAGTATATCATCGAAACGGGACAGAAAGCAGCCTGCCCGTTCGGCAAATTGTAAAATAGTTGTTGTTTTCTGCTTCCCCTCACGGGTTTTCCTGGCGGAACGCCTGACGGACCGTCTCGATAATGTCATTCAGCAACGATTCCTGGGCGCTGAGCCGGTTGTAATGCAGCGAGACATCAATACGTTCCTGCTGCAGGCGTGGGTAGTCGATCGCCACAAGCGGCCAGGTCTGCGACATCATGGCAAACATGCGTTCCGGCATCAGGCCAAGCATATCGCTGTGGCCGATCATAGCCGCCTGGGTAAACAGATTGTAACTACTGAAGCCACAGCGGCGATCCCCCAGATGCTCCTGCAACTGACGGTGGATGGCGGGGTAACGCTGGCCTTCCGGCAGGATCAGCGCAAACTCATAGCGCTGCAGGTTCTCATCGCTCAACGGCATCTGCAGAACCGGATGTCCCTCCCGGCAGTACATCACCAGTCGATCCTGAAACAGCAGATGATGGGCGATAAGCTGGCCGCTGTGGGCAAAGCTGTCGATCAGTAGATCAACCTGACGTTGATTCAGCTGGCTGGTGGCATCGGTAATGGCGACGTTATGCAGCAGCACTTGCGGAAAGTGCTGTTTCAGCACCTTAGCGATATCGGGAAGGATTAAGGCCCCGATGTTCGGCGAGGTCGCCACGGTAATGACGCGTTGCTGATGGGCGCTGCCGGCCAAATCCAGCGCGCTCAGGAACGACTCCATCCCCTGACTGATGTACTGGTGAAGGTGGGTGGCGTAAGCCGTGGGCGTGACGCCCTGACCTTTACGGATAAACAGCGGGTCGGGGAAGAGGGTGCGAAGTTTGTTAATCGACTGGCTGATGGCTGAGGGGGTGATATTCAGGACTTTTGCGGCATTAACGATGCCCTTATGAACATACACCGCTTCAAAAATAGTCAGCAGGTTCAGATCCACATTGCGTAATACACGCAGTACCTGGCGGTCGTGATGTCGCTCCTGCGGTATGGGTAATTCGGGTGAAGGCTTATTATTGTCCACTCAGTGATTCCTGTGATCGTGCATAGCGCAAGTATAGCGGTCAGTCGCTCGGTCGTGAGTGGCATTTAATTGCAAATATAATGACTTAACGAGAAATGATGGCAGGATATTGCGCCCCGGAGGGCGCAAAGAGAGAAAAATGATTACGCGGTCACAAACTCATGTGGCGGATGGTCGAGCAAGGCCAGCAGGCTGGTTACCAGATGGGGGGCCACCATTGACGGTGTGATATCGGGCTGCCACTGACGCATCTGCGCCATCTCCATGCCGGCATATCCGCAGGGGTTGATGCGCTGGAACGGTGCCAGGTCCATGGCGATATTCAACGCCAGGCCATGGAATGAGCATCCCTTACGGATGCGTAAGCCAAGCGAACAGATTTTTTGCTCACCGACATAGACGCCAGGGGCATCAGCGCGCGGATGTGATGCTATCTGGTACTCCGCGAGGGTGTTAACGACGGTTTGCTCCAGCAGCGTCACCAGCTCGCGTACGCCAAGCTTGCGGCGCTTGAGATTCAGCAGGACGTACATCACCTGCTGTCCCGGCCCGTGATAGGTGACCTGACCGCCGCGGTCGCTTTGAATCACCGGGATATCACCGGGAACCAGAACGTGTTCGGCTTTTCCTGCCTGGCCCTGGGTAAAGACCGGGTGATGTTCTACCAGCCAGATTTCATCCAGGGTTGTCTCATCGCGGATGTCGGTAAAGTCATGCATTGCCTGCGAGACAGGTTCATAAGGTTGCAGGCCAAGTTGACGGATAAGGATTTTATTATGCTGCAAAACAACGTCTCCGCAGAGAGAGAAGTGACTTAAGGAGGCGAGTATATCACAGCAGGGCGGGAGAGAGATGACCCGGCGCCAGGGCCGGGTCAGGGAATGGATTACAGCACCATCCGGACGATTTCAATGTTGCCCAGCTCTTCGTACAGGGTTTCGACCTGCTCGATATGGGTCGCGTTGATGGTGATAGAGACCGAGTGGTAGTTACCCTTGCTGCTCGGTTTTACTTGCGGAGAGTAATCACCAGGCGCATGGCGCTGTACCACTTCCACCACCTGATCAACCAGCTCAGGCAACGCCTGCCCCATTACTTTGTAAGTAAATGGAGTAGGGAATTCAAGCAGTTCGTTAAGTTTGGTTTTCATGTCAGCTCCGGTGTTACGACAAAAAATAATAACTCCCACGTGGGTGGGAGTTATCAGGTTACTTTGATGATTAGTATATGGGGATGTAAATCACACTTTCAAGTGTTCGATTTTTAACCAAACCAGTGATGGAACATTAACTTAATGTAATCAATCATTTTGCCGAAGAAATTGCCTTCCGGAATTTCCTGCAGGACCACCAGCGGGCGTTGATCGATGGTTTTACCATCCAGCTGGAAGTTAATGGTGCCGACCACCTGGTTTTTCTGCAGCGGCGCGTGCAGTTCGGTGTTGTTCAGAACATAGCTGGCTTTCAGGTCTTTCATGCGTCCGCGTGGGATAGTCAGATAAACATCTTTATCAACACCCAGCGAAGCACGATCGCTGTCGCCAAACCAGGCTGGCTCGGAAGAGAACTCTTTACCGGCTTTCAGCGGGTTAACCGTTTCAAAGAAGCGGAAGCCCCAGGTCAGCAGTTTTTTGCTTTCGGATTCACGGCCTTTAAAGGTACGACCGCCCATCACCGCGGAGATCAGACGCATCTGGCCTTCGGTGGCGGATGCCACGAGGTTATAGCCTGCTTTGTCGGTATGGCCGGTTTTAATGCCGTCAACGTTCAGGCTGTTATCCCACAGCAGACCGTTACGGTTCATCTGACGGATACCGTTAAAGGTGAACTCTTTTTCTTTATAGATGGTGTATTCGTTCGGCACGTCGCGGATCAGCGCCTGACCAATCAACGCCATATCGCGCGCGGAGCTGTACTGGCCCTCAGCGTCAAGACCATGAACGGTCTGGAAGTGGCTGTTTTTCAGGCCCAGCGCGTTGACGTAGCTGTTCATCAGGCTGACAAACGCATCCTGGCTGCCGGCAACATAGTCGGCCATCGCCACGCAGGCGTCGTTACCGGACTGCAGGTTGATACCACGGATCAGCTGAGATACCGGGACCTGCATACCAGGCTTGAGGAACATCAGCGAGGAGCCTTTAAACACCGGGTTACCGGTCGCCCACGCATCGTTACCGACGGTGACCAGATCGGATTCTTTAAATTTACCCGCTTTCATGGCCTGGCCGATAACGTAGCTGGTCATCATTTTGGTCAGACTGGCCGGGTCACGACGGGCATCGGCATTATTCTCTGCCAGCACTTTGCCTGAGTTGTAATCGATAAGGACCCAGGACTCTGCATCAATCTGCGGTGCGCCTGGGATCATGGTTTTGAGGTTCAGGTCATCGGCGTGGGCAGCGGAGGAGAGCGCCGCAACGGAGAGGGCCGTAGCGAGTAAACGTGCGGTGAAAGAGGTCTTCATGGTCTGAACAACGGCATCCGTGATCGAGTTTAAAAAAGTGCCTTACTATAACAAATGCTCTGTGGGCCTTCATCCGAGATTGCGCATGACTTTGTTAATGACTTTTTCATGCGCATAACAATCCGGAGAGCGACCCCGCGTGTTTAGTTGGCGTGAGTAATAAATGATTGCAGCTGGGCTTCGCTTTGCAGACGCTGTTGTACGGTGCTGGCCTGCGCTTTGCTGGCGAACGGGCCTAACTGAATGCGCCATACCGCACCGTTTTGCATCACGCGGCCAGGAACGGAAAACTGCTGGCTGAGACGCTGCTGATACTGCTGTGCGCGAGCCTGATCGCTGACGGCACCAACCTGAACGACAAAGTCGCCGCTGGCGCTGGCCGTCGATGCGACCGCTGCGGTCGTTGCTGTTGCCGCTGCGGCGGCTGCCGGAGCTGGCGTGACGCTACCCTGAACAGAGCCTGGTGCGGTAACCGGTGCGGTTTGCACCGCCGGTTCGCTGCTTTCCAGTACGCCGTTGTTCAGCGGTGTCGGCGCGCCAAGGAAACCGCTGCTGTTCACCGGCGCACCCATATTGTCTTCCGGCTTCAGCGTGGAGTTGCTGATGGCGCGCACATTGTCCTGGTTTGCCGGGTCGGTTGTGACAGCGCCGCCGCCACCGTCCAGGTCAGGACGGGCAGGTAATGCATAGGTTTGTTTGGCGACGGTAGTACAGGCCATGCCCGGCCCCGAGAGCGATCCGTCTGGTGCGACGATGATCGGATCGATACGCACTTTGGTGTTGTTCGAAGTATTCAGTCGATCGGCGGAGGCGCGTGAGAGCGAAATGACGCGATCGTTGCCGTACGGGCCACGATCGTTAATGCGCACCACGATCATCCGACCGTTGGCCGTGTTGGTGACCCGCACGTAGCTCGGGATCGGCAACGTAGGGTGCGCGGCGGTGAGCTGTGTCGGATCGAACGCCTCGCCGGAAGCGGTCAGGTTGCTGTTGGGTTCCGCGTCATAAATGGCGGCCAGACCGGTCTGCGTAAAGTTAGACGGATCCTGGACGATTTTATAACTTTTCCCATCGCGCTCGTAATCCTGATTCGCCGTGGCATTGGGCGTTTCATAGTGCGGATCGGCACCGCTGATTTCCACGCTTGGGCCATTACAAACCGGCGGCTGTGGCGTGCTGACCGTTTTCTGTTGAACGTCTTCACCCGAACATGCCGCCAGCAGCCCTGCTGCTATGCAGATCCCCAGCCATTGCTTACGCATCGCAAACCCCTTAAACGCTTTTCGACAACATTTTTCTGTGGGTGTGGATCGACATTACGATACCAAACCCGGCCATCAATACGATCAGGGCGGAGCCCCCGTAGCTGACCAGCGGCAACGGTACCCCCACCACTGGTAAAATACCACTCACCATACCAATATTTACGAAGACATAAACGAATAAAATCAACATTAAACCACCGGCCATGACGCGCCCGAAGGTGGTTTGCGCCTGGGCGGCAATCCACAGCCCGCGCATGATCAGCAGGATGTAGAGCGCCAGCAGAACCAGAACGCCAATCAGGCCAAGCTCTTCGGCAAGGACCGCAAAGATAAAGTCGGTATGGCGCTCTGGCAGAAACTCCAGCTGTGACTGGGTGCCGTGCAGCCAGCCTTTGCCGCGTAGCCCGCCGGAACCGATGGCGATCTTCGACTGGATGATGTGATAACCGGCGCCCAGCGGATCGGTTTCCGGGTCGAGCAGCATCATCACACGCTGACGCTGATAATCATGCATCAGGAAGAACCACAGAATCGGAATGAACGCCGCAACCAGCACCACCGCCACGCCAATCAGACGCCAGCTCAGGCCGGACAGGAACAGCACGAACAGGCCCGACAGGGCGACCAGGATCGAGGTTCCGAGGTCAGGCTGCGCGGCCACCAGCAGCGTCGGCAGGAAAATCAGCACCAGCGCGATGGCGGTGTTTTTCAGCGACGGCGGGCAGACGTCTCGGTTGATAAAGCGCGCGACCATCAGCGGCACCGCGATTTTGGCGATTTCCGAGGGCTGGAAGCGAACGATGCCGAGGTCCAGCCAGCGCTGTGCGCCTTTGGAGATAGCGCCGAAGGCATCAACCGCCACCAGCAGGATAATACAGAAGATATAGAGGTACGGCGCCCAGCCTTCATACACCCGCGGTGGGATTTGCGCCATGACGATCATGATAACAATCCCCATGGCGATCTGGCCGATCTTACGCTCCATCATGCCCATATCCTGACCGCTGGCGCTCCAGATAACCAGCGCGCTGTAGGTCAGCAGCGCCAGCAGAATAAGGAGCATGGTGGGGTCGAGATGGATTTTATCCCATAGCGATTTTTTGTTCGGATTATCGGTCATTATTGATCCTCGCCCGCCGTCGCCGCCGGGCTTTCGCTCGGCAGGTTTGTGTTGTTGTCACCCAGCATTATGTGGTCGAGAATTTGGCGCATGATGGTACCGACCGCCGGGCCAGCACCGCCGTTCTCAAGAATAATGGCAACCGCAACTTCGGGGTTGTTATAGGGGGCAAACGCCGTCATGAGTTTATGGTCACGCAGACGTTCGGCGATTCTGTGCGCATTATAGGTTTCGTTGGCTTTCAGGCCAAAGACCTGCGCAGTACCGGATTTAGCGGCAATTTTATAGGGCGCGTTGGCGAAGTATTTATGGGCGGTACCGTTGCCACGGTTGGCCACGCCGAACATCCCGTCCTTGGCGATCTCCCAAAAACCGGAGTGAATATCGCCGACCGGTGGTTCGTGCGGCTGCACCCATGGCACCTGCTTGCCATCTTCGACCGTGCTTTGCAGCAGGTGCGGCACTTTGACCACACCGTCGTTAATCAGGATCATCAGCGCTTTGTTCATCTGAATCGGGGTGGCAGTCCAGTAGCCCTGACCGATACCGACCGGAATGGTGTCGCCCTGGTACCAGGGTTTTTTAAAGCGTTTCAGCTTCCATTCACGGGTGGGCATATTCCCGGAACGCTCTTCCGACAGGTCAATCCCGGTGTAGTGGCCGTAACCGAATTTGCTCATCCACTCAGAGAGACGGTCGATGCCCATGTCATAGGCCACCTGATAGAAATAGGTATCCGCAGACTCTTCGAGCGCTTTGGTCACGTTCAGATGGCCGTGGCCCCATTTTTTCCAGTCGCGATAGCGTTTGTCAGAACCCGGCAACTGCCACCAGCCCGGATCGAACAGGCTGGTATTGCGGGTGATGACGTTAGCGCTAAGTGCCGATACCGCCACGTAAGGTTTTACCGTCGATGCTGGCGGATAGACCCCTTGGGTCGCGCGGTTGACCAGCGGGGTGTTGGGGTCGTTCAGCAGCCCGGAGTAGTCTTTGCTGGAGATGCCGTCAACGAACAGGTTCGGGTCGTAGCTCGGCGTGGAGACCAGCGCGAGGATGCTGCCGGTACGCGGGTCGGTGACGACCACCGCAGCACGGCTGCCGGCGAGCAGCGTCTCAATATACTGTTGCAGCTTGAGGTCGAGGGTCAGGTAGATATCGCGCCCGGCCTGCGGCGGCACCTCTTTGAGCTGGCGGATGACGCGGCCACGGTTGTTAACCTCGACCTCTTCATACCCGGTCTGGCCGTGCAGCACGTCTTCATAGTAGCGTTCGATCCCCAGCTTGCCGATATCATGGGTTGAGGCATAGTTGGCCAGCTTGCCCTCTTTATCCAGGCGGTCGACGTCTTTATCGTTAATTTTGGAGACGTAGCCAATCACGTGGGTCAGGGCGGAGTTATAGGGATAATAACGGCGTTTGTAGCCTTTGACTTCTACGCCCGGGAAACGGTACTGATTGACCGCAAAGCGAGCCACCTGGACTTCGCTGAGGTTGACCTTAACGGGAATAGAGGTGAAGCGGTGAGAACGTGCGCGCTCTTTCTTGAAGTTGGCGACATCGTCATCGGTCAGGTCGATGACGTCGCGCAGCGCGTCCAGCGTTTGCTGCACGTTATCGACTTTTTCCGGCATCATCTCCAGCTGGTAGATAGTGCGGTTCAACGCCAGGGGAGTACCGTTGCGATCGTAGATAATACCGCGGCTCGGCGGGATCGGGACCAGCTTAATACGGTTTTCGTTTGAGCGTGTTTGATAGTCGGTATAACGAACGATCTGCACGTTATAAAGGTTGGCAACCAGTATGCCGGTAAGCAGCAAAATCCCCAAAAAAGCGACCAGCGCCCGGCGCACAAACAGCGAGGATTCAGCCGAATAGTCGCGGAAAGAATTCTGTAATTTCATTCGCTGCTTAGTCTACCCTGGTCATCATTATTCACGGTGGTAAGGGTGGTTGGTGGTAATGCTCCACGCCCGATACAGGCTCTCAGCGACCAGTACACGAACCAGTGGATGAGGCAACGTGAGCGTAGAGAGCGACCAACTCTGTTCCGCGGCGGCTTTGCAGGCCGGGGAGAGTCCTTCCGGACCGCCGATCAGCAGACTGACATCGCGGCCATCCTGTTTCCAGCGTTCCAGTTCGCGCGCCAGCTGCGGGGTATCCCATGGCTTGCCCGGAATATCCAGGGTCACGATACGGTTTTTTCCCGCGGCCGCCAGCATCATTTCCCCCTCTTTATCGAGGATGCGCTTGATATCGGCATTTTTACCGCGTTTGCCAGCAGGAATTTCCAGCAGCTCGAACGGCATATCTTTTGGAAAACGACGCAAATATTCACTAAAGCCGGTCTGAACCCAGTCCGGCATTTTGGTGCCAACGGCCACCAGTTGCAGCTTCACGCATTAACTCCAGAGTTTTTCCAGCTCGTACAAATGACGGCTCTCTTCCTGCATGACGTGAACCATGACGTCGCCAAGGTCGACAACAATCCAGTCGGCGGCGCTTTCGCCTTCAACGCCGAGCGGCAGCATACCTGCAGCGCGGGATTCTTGTACCACGTGATCGGCAATCGACATGACATGGCGCGTGGACGTGCCGGTGCAAATAATCATGCAATCTGTAATGCTGGATTTGCCATGTACATCAATGGCAACGATGTCCTGACCTTTCAGGTCATCAATTTTGTCGATAACAAAATCCTGGAGTGCTTTACCCTGCAAGAGTTCCCCCTGGGTGAGTGAAGAGTGATAATTGTAAACAGCCTGACAGTATACCCGATCTTACTTGAATGTCGGGATAAATGTCGGTTGCCAGGCGCTGGAGGCGGCTATCATCCCATCCATCGCCCGCGATTGCATCGCCATTTTTGTAAAACAATTTCTGCAAACATCGTTTAGCGGATGCGTTCAGGCTGCGGAGAATAACAGTCTGCTCTGACCTGTCAATGGTCTGCACGGAATTCTTCTTCGCCCGCCCAGACGGCCTGGCTATTTAGTACCCGCAGGGTGACAAAATCAGAGTGCAGGTCGAGCGCGCTCCACGCCCCATGCTCGATTGGGAAATGCCACATCGCCTGCGCGGGGAGCTTCATTAAGGTGGTCATTAGCAGGCTAAGGGCACCTTTATGACCGACGATCAGCAGATGGTCAAGATGGGCGTAGTGGGGCAGCTGTGCGGCGAAGGCGGCAATGCGCCGGGAAAACGACGGGAAGTCCTCGCCGTGAGTCGGTGCCGCATGCTGCCAGTCCGCGCACCACGCGGCGTAGTTTTCTGCGTCTTCGTGCTGTAAATCCCGGTGGTGGCGCATTTCCCAGTCGCCGAAAAACATTTCGTTGAGCTCGGGGACAATCTGGCGCGGGATCTCCCGGCTACCGAGCAGCAGATCGGCGGTATGCTGGGTTCGTTCCAGCGCGCTACAGAGTACGCGAGCGAACGGCACGGCCTGCAGCAAGCTACCGAGGGTCTGCGCCTGGCGCTGACCGCGCGCGGTTAACGGGGTCGGAGCGTGTCCGCTGTACAGGCCGGCGACGTTGGCCTCGGTTTCGCCATGACGAACTAACCATAATCTCACGGTATACAGGCCTTCTGGCAATGCGAATGAGGGTGGGTAAGAGAGTATAAGCCCCCGGCTGCACTGGGGACGCATGAATCAAGGTCTAGCAATAGAGCTTGTGCTGATGAATATAGTCCAGCACCGCAGCCGGCAGCATGTCGGCGCAGGATTCACCGCGCTCAAGGCGCTGGCGAATAAGGGTGGCGGAGATATCAAACCACGGGGTTTCAGCCAGATAGATTGCCCCGGCAGGGCGGTTGTGCAGCTGTTCTACATCGTGAGTTAAATGGTGATCCAGCCAGCGCTGATCCGCTTCCTGCTTCATCACCAGCGGGTAGCCCGGGCGACGGCAAACGATCAGATGGGCATTATCCAGAATGGTGGCGTAGTTGTGCCAGGTCGGGAAGGTGAGCAGCGAATCCTGGCCGATAATAAACGCCAGCGGTTGCTCCGGCCCCTGTTCCTGTCGCCACTCGGCCAGCGTCAGCGCGGTAAACGATGGCGTCTGGCGCTGAAGCTCACGTTCATCGAGGACGAATAAGGGTTTATCGGCGATAGCCAGTTCCAGCATCTGTTTACGCTGGGCGCTGCTGGCCTCAGGCTGCGGGCGATGCGGCGGGACATTATTCGGCACAATAATGACTTTCCCCAGCCCGATCTGGTTCGCCAGAATTTCAACCGGTTTAAGGTGACCATAATGCACCGGATCGAAGGTGCCGCCGTACATTGCCTGCAACTGAGTCATATCAACCATCAATAAACACGTCTGCCAGCGCTTTATGGCAGAGCAACAAAGAAAGGCTTTCTAATTCCGGCCAGATGTCGCTGCCGTAATCCTGCTTAAAGGTGATCTCCGCCCGAGCCAGCAGGGTGACGGCCTGGCGCAGCTGGTCCGGGCTGAGGCGCGCAAGCGCATCGCTCAACAGCTGACGACGGTTTTGCCACACCCGGTGTTTATCAAACAGGCTGCGCAGCGGCGTATGGGCCGACTGGCGTTTCAGGTTGACCAGCAGCAGCAGTTCGCGCTGGAGCGTGCGCAGCAGAATCGCCGGCTCGCTGCCTTCCAGACGTAGCTGTTGCAGGATATGCAGCACCCGTTTGCTCTTGCCGGCCAGCAGCGCATCAACCCAGTGATAAGGGGTAAAGTGGGCGGCGTCGTTGACCGCCTGCTCGACGCGAGGCAGCGTGAGCTTGCCGTCCGGCCACAGCAGAGAGAGGCGTTCCAGCGCCTGTGCCAGCGCCAGCAGGTTACCTTCGTAGCAGTAACACAGCAGCTGGCTGGCCGCGTCATCAAGCTGCAAATTATGCTGTTTGGCACGTGCCGCCAGCCAGCGTGGCAGCTGGGCGTATTCGGGCGTTTGACAGCTGATCTGCACCGCCCGGCTGGCGAGCGCCGTTACCCAGGCGGCATTCTCCTGGGCTTTGGTCAGCTTGTTCCCGCGCACTATCAACAGCAGATCGTCATGCAGCATGCCGACCAGGGTGGCAAGCTGTTCGTTGATCGCTGCATTGGGGCCGTTTTCCGGCAGCACCAGCAGCAGCGTTTGCCGACTGGCGAACAGGCTCATCGCCTGGCTGAGTGAGAACAAGGCAGGCCAGTCGGTGCTGGCGTCGATGGTCGCGCTATGGTGTTCGGTAAAGCCCTGGCTGGCAGCGGCTTCGCGAATCGCGTCCTGACTTTCCTGCAGCAGCAGTGGATCGCTGCCGAGTAATAAATAGGCCGCGCGCAGCCCTTCGGAGAGCTGCGCGCGGAGTTGTTCTGGGTACAACCGAATCATCAGTTACCCAGCGTGGTGGAGACGCGATTGCCAGACGTTGAGGTTGCCGGAGACGGCGTGACCGTCGTCTCTCCCTCTTTCGTCGCTTCGACATCAGCAACATGGACGCTTGGCAGCTTACGGATCAGCTGTTCAGCGGCTTTGTCGTACATCTCCTGGATGATCATATCCTGCTCGGCATCTTTCGCTAACGCCGCCTGCGGGTTATCGAAGAACGAACGGTAGACCTTGGTGGAGATCGGATAAATATCATGACCTGGGATCAGCACACTGGCCTGCACCGTCATCACCATCTGGTATTCAGCAGTACGACCGTCCTGGAAAATAGAGGCCGTATCTTTCTGAATGGACGATGAATCCAGACGCAGGGAAGGGATGTCCTTACGCAGCGTGGTGCCATCGATCAGCTCTACGCCGTTCAGACGCAACTGATTACGCACGGCGCGACTTAACGGACCGTTCGGATCGCTCGACTGAAAGATCATGCTCTTCATCGCGGTGGGAACCTGCGTAGTACTACGCAGATGCCAGCCGCAACCAGCGGTGATTAACACCGCCAGAGATACCAACAATGTTGCCAGATAGCGCACGCTTCCTCCTGTGCTTAGCCAACGACCAGATTGAGCAGTTTACCCGGGACGTAGATCACTTTACGTACGGTTACGCCATCGAGGTACTTCGCGACCAGGTGTTCCTGACCCGCACGTTCACGAACCTGCTCTTCGGTTGCATCGACAGGCACGGTAATTTTACCACGGACTTTACCATTGACCTGAACCACCACCAGCGTGGTGTTTTCAACCATGGCGCTCTCATCGGCTACCGGCCACGGCGCGTTGTCGATATCGCCTTCGCCGCCCAGTTCCTGCCACAGCGTGAAGCTCGCGTGCGGGGTGAACGGGTTGAGCATACGCACGACAGCCAACAGAGCTTCACGCATCAGCGCGCGATCCTGTTCGTTTTCCTGCGGTGCTTTCGCCAGTTTGTTCATCAGCTCCATGATCGCGGCGATCGCGGTGTTGAAGGTCTGACGACGGCCGATATCATCGGTCACTTTAGCGATGGTTTTATGGACATCGCGACGCAGCGCCTGCTGATCTTCGCTCAGGCTGGCCGCATCCAGTGCAACGGTCGGGCCCTGGTTTGCGTGTTCATAGGCCAGTTTCCAGACACGTTTCAGGAAGCGGTTAGCCCCTTCAACGCCGGACTCTTGCCACTCGAGAGTCATGTCTGCCGGTGAGGCGAACATCATGAACAGACGCACGGTATCCGCGCCGTAACGTTCAACCATCACCTGCGGGTCGATGCCGTTATTCTTCGACTTGGACATCTTGCTCATGCCGGTATACACCAGCTCGCGGCCCTGTGGGTCGAACGCTTTCACGATACGGCCTTTTTCGTCACGCTCGACGGTCGCATCAACCGGGGAGACCCAGTTACGCTCGCCGTTTTCGCCAACGTAGTAGAAGGCGTCAGCCAGTACCATCCCCTGACACAGCAGCTGTTTTGCCGGCTCGTCGGAGTTCACCATGCCCGCATCACGCATCAGTTTGTGGAAGAAGCGGAAGTACAGCAGGTGCATGATCGCGTGTTCGATCCCGCCGATATAGATATCAACCGGCAGCCAGTAGTTGGCGGCTTTTGGATCCAGCATCCCGTCGTCGTACTGCGGGCAGGTATAGCGCGCGTAGTACCAGGAGGATTCCATAAAGGTATCGAAGGTGTCGGTTTCACGCAGCGCAGGCTGACCGTTGACGGTGGTTTTTGCCCACTCCGGGTCGGCCTTAATCGGGCTGGTGATGCCGTCCATAACCACATCTTCCGGCAGAATAACCGGCAGCTGATCGGCTGGCGTTGGCATCACGGTGCCATCTTCCAGGGTCACCATCGGAATCGGCGCGCCCCAGTAACGCTGACGGGAAACACCCCAGTCGCGCAGACGGTAGTTAATTTTGCGCTCGCCAACGCCCATTGCCGCCAGTTTGTCGGCGATAGCGTTGAAACCCGCTTCATAGCTCAGGCCATCGAACTCGCCGGAGTTAAACAGAACGCCTTTTTCGGTCAGCGCCTGCTCGGACAGGTCCGGTTCAGAACCGTCGGCAGCCAGGATAACCGGCTTGATGTTCAGGCCGTACTTGCTGGCAAACTCGTAGTCACGTTGATCGTGGCCTGGAACCGCCATGACTGCGCCGGTACCGTACTCCATCAGGACGAAGTTGGCAGCCCACACCGGGATGGCTTCACCGGTCAGCGGGTGAATGGCTTTAAAGCCGGTATCGACACCTTTTTTCTCCATCGTCGCCATTTCAGCTTCTGCGACTTTGGTGTTACGGCACTCTTCGATAAACGCCGCCAGTTCCGGGTTGCTCGCCGCCGCCTGTTGCGCCAGCGGGTGACCTGCCGCAACGGCCAGGTAGGTACAACCCATGAAGGTGTCCGGACGGGTGGTGTAGACGGTCAGCTTGTCGGCATAGTCGTTAACGTTGAAGGAGATTTCTACCCCTTCAGAACGGCCGATCCAGTTACGCTGCATGGTTTTTACGGTGTCTGGCCAGTGATCCAGGGTATCCAGATCGTTGAGCAGCTCATCCGCATAGGCGGTGATTTTGATAAACCACTGCGGGATCTCTTTACGTTCAACTTTGGTATCGCAGCGCCAGCAGCAGCCGTCGATAACCTGTTCGTTGGCCAGTACGGTCTGGTCGTTCGGGCACCAGTTCACCGCAGAAGTCTTCTTGTACACCAGGCCTTTTTTATACAGCTCGGTGAAGAACTGCTGTTCCCAACGATAGTATTCCGGGGTGCAGGTCGCCACTTCACGGCTCCAGTCATAACCGAAGCCCAGCTTTTTCAGCTGGTTTTTCATGTAGGCAATGTTGTCGTAGGTCCACGGTGCCGGCGCGGTGTTGTTTTTCACCGCCGCGCCTTCAGCCGGCAGGCCAAACGCATCCCAGCCGATAGGCTGCAGTACGTTTTTGCCCAGCATACGCTGGTAGCGGGCAATGACGTCGCCGATGGTATAGTTACGCACGTGGCCCATGTGTAGTCGACCAGAAGGATAAGGAAGCATCGACAGGCAGTAATACTTCTCTTTGCTCTCGTCTTCAGTTACTTCAAATGTACGATGATCGTCCCAATGAAGCTGGACTTTCGATTCTATCTCTTCCGGGCGGTATTGCTCTTGCATGGCAGCCAGTGGTCCTGTTTTCAAACCGCTACAAAGTGTAGCCAATGGATGTGTTATCAGATCGCCATAGCATAGCCCAAACGCCCACGTCAAAACAGCCTTTCGCACATTAACATCGGCAAAAGCGGCACAGACTATTTAGCGACTCTGTGGGCTAACTGGCAAAGCAGATGACAAATAAGGTCTATTATTAGAAGAAGTTAACCACACCGGAGGCGAAATGATGAACAAGGTTGCTCAATTCTACCGTGAACTGGTGTCGACGCTCAGTGAGCGGCTACGCAATGGAGAGCGCGATATCGACGCCCTGGTAGAACAGGCGCGGGCGAAAATTAGCGAGTCGGGTGAGTTAACGCACCGCGAAATAGAGACCCTGACCAAAGCGGTCAGACGTGACCTGGAAGAGTTCGCCCGCAGCTACGAAGAGAGTCAGGATGAGCTGACGGATAGCGTCTTTATGCGGGTGATAAAAGAGAGCCTGTGGCAGGAACTGGCGGATATTACCGATAAAACCCAGCTGGAATGGCGCGAGGTGTTCCAGGATCTGAATCATCACGGGGTCTACCATAGCGGAGAAGTCGTGGGGCTGGGGAATCTGGTGTGCGAGCACTGTCATTATCATCTGGCGGTCTATACCCCGGATGTGCTGCCACGCTGCCCGAAATGCGGCCATGACCAGTTCCAGCGCCGTCCTTTTGAACCCTGATTAAGTTGGTAGCAGGCGCGCACCGAGCGATGCGCGCCTGGGATGGTTCTAAGATTAATGCAGGATTTTTGCGAGGAAGTCTTTGGCACGATCGGATTGCGGGTTGGCGAAGAACGCCTCTTTGTCCGAGTCTTCGACAATCTTGCCTTCATCCATAAAGATTACCCGGTTGGCCACCTTGCGGGCAAAGCCCATTTCGTGGGTCACCACCATCATCGTCATGCCTTCGTTCGCCAGTTCGACCATGACATCGAGCACTTCGTTGATCATCTCCGGATCCAGCGCTGAGGTTGGTTCGTCAAACAGCATGGCGATCGGATCCATACACAGCGCACGGGCGATCGCCACGCGCTGCTGCTGGCCGCCGGAGAGCTGGGCCGGGAATTTATCGGCATGGGCGGACAGGCCCACACGCTCCAGCAATTTCAGGCCTTTGGTCCGCGAGGCCGCTTTGTCGCGGTTAAGCACTTTGACCTGCGCCAGAGTCAGGTTGTCGATGATCGACAGATGTGGAAACAGCTCAAAGTGCTGGAACACCATCCCGACGCGGGAGCGCAGCTTAGCGAGGTTGGTTTTCTTATCGTTCACTTTGGTGCCATCCACGGTGATCTCGCCCTGTTGGATCGGTTCGAGGCCGTTGACGGTTTTAATCAGCGTCGATTTACCCGAGCCGGACGGCCCGCAAACCACCACCACTTCACCTTTCTTCACTTCCGTGGAGCAATCGGTCAGCACCTGAAAGTGACCATACCATTTTGAAACGTTTTTCAGGGTAATCATTACACAGTCCTTTTCTTCAACCAGCTGACCAACAGCGATGCGCTGAGACTAATGACAAAATACACGGCACCTGCGAACAGGATCATCTCGACCTGCGTTCCGTCGCGCTCGCCGATGGTGGAGGCGGTACGGAAGAAGTCGGCCAGGCTCAGGACGTAGACCAGTGAGGTATCCTGGAACAGGACAATCCCCTGCGTCAGCAGCAACGGCACCATGGCGCGAAACGCCTGCGGCAAAATAATCAGCTTCATGGATTGCCAGTGGGTCATACCCAGCGCCAGCGCGGCGCTGGACTGGCCGCGGGAGATGCTCTGGATACCTGCGCGGATAATTTCCGAATAGTACGCCGCCTCAAACATCGAGAAGGCCACCATCGCGGAAATCAGCCGGATATCGCTCTTCGGCGACAGGCCAAGTACGTTCTGCAGGAAGCCGGGAACGATCAGGTAGAACCACAGCAGGACCATGACCAGCGGGATCGAACGGAACACGTTGACGTAGGTTTTCGCGAACCAGGAGAGCGGCAGGAAGCTCGACAGGCGCATGACCGCCAGCAGGGTCCCCCAGACGATACCGATAATAATCGCGGTGACGGTGATTTTCAGGGTAATAACCAGCCCGGCCAGCAGGTAGGGCATGGAGGGAACGATAGAACTCCAGTCAAAATCGTACATGATTATTTGCCCCCCAAATTGCCCGGCAGGCGGACCTTACGTTCAACCACATACATTATCAGCATAATCACGGCGTTAATCAGCACGTAAGCGAGGGTAATCGCCGTAAAGGATTCCCACGCGTGAGCGGAGTAATCCAGCAGCTTACCCGCCTGCGCTGCCATATCCGCCAGCCCGATGGTTGAGGCGATGGCCGAGTTTTTCACCAGGTTCATCATCTCGGAGGTCATCGGCGGCACGATGACGCGGTAAGCGTTGGGCAGCAGTACATAACGATAGGTCTGCGGCAGCGTCAGGCCCATTGCCAGGCCGGCATTTTTCTGCCCGCGCGGCAGCGACTGAATCGCGGCGCGAACCTGTTCACAGACGCGAGCGGCGGTAAACAGCCCCAGGCACAGCATAGAAGAGACAAAGAACTGAATATTGGGATCCAGTTCGGACTTGAACCACATGCCGATATCTTCCGGCAGGAGCTCAGGCACGACCAGATACCAGGTGAAGAACTGGACGATCAACGGTACGTTACGGAACAGTTCAACGTAGCAGGTGCCGATGCTGGATAACCAGCGGTTGGGGACGGTACGTAAAATACCGAACAGCGAGCCGACGAGGAAAGCGATGACCCAGGCGCTAATCGACAAGGCGATAGTGACCTGAAAGCCGCTCCATAGCCAGCCCAGATAGGTGGTGTTGCCGAACGGGGCCTGTTGCAGGAATATTCCCCAGTTCCAGTCTATTGACATAAATGACTCCTGGAAAAAAAAGGGTAGCATCGCTACCCTCGAAGATTATTGTTCAGCTTGTTTCGGTATTCGCGGCGGCTGGGGAACGACCAGCCACCGTATAGTCTGTCCGTGCTGTCACAACAATCGGAAGGGCAAGTCGCTTTGCCCCTTGTTTTTTTAATTAGTTAAGAGCTTTGTCATTTGGTGATTTGAACAGCGCTTTCATGTCGTCGGAGAGGTCAAAGTTGATGTTCATCCCTTTTGGTGGGATTGGATTTTTAAACCAGGTATCAAACCACTTCGCCGCTTCCCCTGAGGTTTGCGCTTGCGCAATGGTATCGTCTAACAGTTTTTTGAATTCCGGGTCGTTTTTACGCAGCATGCAGCCGTAAGCTTCATGGGATTGCGGCGTGCCGAGAATTTCCCAGTTGTCCGGTTTCTTCGCCTTCGCGCGCTCGCCGGCCAACAGTGCATCATCCATCATAAAGGCCACAGCACGACCGCTTTCCAGGGTACGGAAGGAGTCACCGTGATCTTTCGCGCCGATGATGCGCATGTTCATTTTCTGCTCGTCGTTCAGCTTATGCAGCAGAATTTCTGAGGTGGTACCGGAGGTGACGACGACGGCCTTGCCTTTCAGATCGGCGAAGTCTTTAATCGGGCCGCCTTTTTTCACCAGCAGACGCGTACCGACAACGAAGATGCTGTCGCTGAAGGCCGCTTGTTTCTGGCGTTCCAGGTTGTTAGTGGTAGAACCGCACTCAAAATCGAAGGTGCCGTTTTGCAGCAGCGGAATACGGTTTTGCGAGGTAATCGGGATCAGTTTGACTTCCAGATTTGGTTTGTTCAGTTTTTTCTTAATGGCATCAACGATGACGTTGGAGTAATCCTGAGAGTAACCCACCACTTTCTGCTGGTTATCGTAGTAGGAGAACGGTACCGATGATTCACGGTGGCCGACGACGATAACATCGTTTTTAGCGATTTTTTCAAGGGTAGGCATCTGCTGTTGTGCAGGCGCTTGCCCTGCATCAGCGGCTGGTTTTGCCTCTTCCGCATGTGCCAGGCCGGCGGTCATACCCATGACCAGCATTGCTGTGGTCAGTTTACGTAATTGCATATCCAACTCCTTATCCGCAGCGTCAGCGACGCTTTTGATACCCATTGTGAATGTGTGTGTGCGTTATTATTGCTGCGATATTTGTGTGCAGCATTTGTATGTGTTTGTTAGCATTTAGTTTGGCTTAATGTAAAGATTTTGCTGTGATATTGTTTATTTTTGCGAACTACTCCGCACCATTTAAAGGCAAAAATCGGCCATTGCACCAAACTAGTGCCGGGTCAGTATTGTGCTGGTGCAACCGGGTTATACCAGTACACGATGGCGTGGTGACCTGAGTTTATTAAGCAAGGGGCGTGCCAGATTACGGCGAGGAAGAGATTTGCCCCGGTGACGAATGTCGACTGGGGCTAACAGCGCAGAGGTTACAGTTTCAGGTAAGAATACCTATCGGCGACGTTGACGCAGACTCATGATCAGGGCGCCAAAACCGAGGAGCGCGGTGAGCGCCCACAGTGGCCAGTTGCCGGTACGCGCATACGGCGTCAGACCGCTGGTCGGCGTGACTTTGGTGGTCAGTACCGCACGGGTGAACTGCGGGATCATGTCCTGAATTTCACCCCGTGGCCCAATTACCGCCGTAATGCCGTTATTGGTGCTGCGCAGCAGGGGACGAGCCAGCTCGAGGGCGCGCATCCGTGCCATCTGGAAGTGTTGCCACGGGCCGATGGACTTACCAAACCAGGCGTCGTTTGAGATGGTCAGCAGGTAGTCGGTGTCCGGGCGGAAATTATCGCGCACCTGTTCACCGAGAATAATCTCGTAGCAGATAGCGGCCGTCAGCTTCATGTTATGCGCCACCAGCTGCGGCTGGACGTACGGGCCACGGCTGAATGAGGACATCGGCAGATCGAAGAACGGCGCCAGCGGGCGCAGAATAGACTCCAGCGGCACGAACTCGCCAAACGGCACCAGGTGATTCTTGTTGTAGCGGTCCTTGGAGTCGTAGCTGTACGGGTTGTCTTTGCCGAGGGTGATGATGGTGTTGTAGGTATCGTAACGGTTTTGCTTATTCAGACGGGCGTCGACGATACCGGTGATCAGCGAGCTGTTTTTGGCGCGCAGCAGGTCGTCCATCATGCTGAGGAAATGCTGCTGGTTAATTTCCAGATCCGGAATGGCTGACTCCGGCCAGATGATCAACTGGGATGACCCCATATGCGGCTGCGTCAGGTCGAGATAGGTTTTCAGCGTGTTGACCAGCTGGTTTTCATCCCATTTCAGGGCCTGAGGAATATCCCCCTGTACTAACGAGACCTGCATGGCACGTTCCGGCAGCAGCTGATACCACTGGATATAGCGCAGCGGGAAGGGCAGGGCGAACAGCACCACGGCGGCAATCAACGGCTTAAGGTTGCGCTGCACCAGCGCCAGTACCAGCAGACCGCTCACCACCATTAACAGGAAGTTAATGGCCTCCACGCCCATCACCGGCGCCAGCCCTTTCAGCGGGCCGTCAATCTGGCTGTAGCCAAACTGTAGCCACGGGAAACCGGTCAATACCCAGCCGCGCAGGAATTCGGTAATCTGCCACACCACCGGTGCGGCAATCGCGAGGCGCAGCCAGTTGGTTTTCGGCCACAGGCGCGACAGCAGCCCGGCGAACAGCCCGGTATACAGCGACATATACGCCGCCAGCAGCACCACCAGGAAGACGTTGACCGGGCCGGGCATACCGCCAAACTGCGCAATGCTGACATACACCCAGTTGATGCCGGAGCCGAATAGCCCCATCCCCCAGAAAAAGCCGATCGAGGCGCTTTGCAACGGACGACGGTTCAGGGTCAGTCCCTGCAGACCGATTAACGAGACAATCGCCGCGGGCCAGATGTCATAAGGAGAAAAAGCCAGCGTTCCGCTGGCTCCGAATAATAGCGCCAGCAGCAGACGTACGCGCTGGCGTTCGATAAGTGAGGCAAATACCATTTAGGCTAATCGTCCCGTGTAATTAGTCTTCCAGCTTCGGCTGCGGTGCGTCATCAGGAAGTTTGACATGAACCTGGATGATACGTCGGCTGTCGGCCATAGCGACCTTGAATTGGTAACCATCAATGTCAACCGACTCGCCACGTGCTGGCAGATGCCCAAAGGCCTGCATCACCAGCCCACCAATGGTGTCGACTTCTTCATCGCTGAAATGGGTACCATAGGCTTTATTGAAGTCTTCAATCGGAGCCAGGGCGCGCACCGTCCAGGTGTGGCGGCTCAGTTGACGAAAATCGATATCTTCTTCTTCATCGTATTCGTCTTCGATTTCACCGACGATCAGTTCGAGAATGTCCTCAATGGTCACCAGACCAGAGACGCCACCGAACTCATCGATCACGATCGCCATATGATAGCGTTGGGAGCGAAACTCCTTCAGCATGCGGTCAACCCGCTTGCTTTCAGGCACGACAACCGCCGGGCGTAACACTTTTTCCATGCTGAACGCTTCAGAGTCACTGCGCATAAACGGCAGTAAATCTTTGGCCATCAGAATCCCTTCAATGTGATCTTTATCTTCGCTGATCACCGGGAAACGCGAGTGGGCGGATTCGATGATCACATCGAGGCATTCGTCCAGCGTCTGGTTGCGTTTCAGGGTAATCATCTGCGAGCGAGGGATCATGATATCGCGGACGCGTTGGTCGGCGATGTCCATTACCCCTTCGAGCATATCGCGAGTATCTTCGTCGATAAGGTCGTTTTGCCCGGAATCACGGATCAGCTCCAGCAGTTCATCACGGTTTTTTGGTTCGCCGTGAAAAAGCTGGCTGAGTAACAGGGAGAAGAATCCCTTTTTGCTGTTTACTGTGTCACTACTGTGTGAATTGTCGTCGCTCATGGCGTCGTGTGGGTTCTCATGTTAGTTAAATGTCGCTCGTCGCGCGTATGCTCAGCGCCGGACGGCACGGGTGCTGCTCGCCGGTCAGACCGGCGGCAGGTTATTCCTTCTCGGCAATGTACGGATCCTCATAGCCCAGAGCAAGCATTATCTCTGTTTCGAGGGCTTCCATCTCTTCCGCTTCTTCATCAATGATATGGTCATAGCCCAGCAGATGCAGACTGCCGTGGATAACCATGTGCGCCCAGTGCGCTTCCAGCGGTTTCTCCTGCTCTTTGGCTTCCTGTTCAACCACCTGACGGCAGATGATCAGATCGCCCAGCAGCGGCAGTTCGATCCCCGGCGGCGCTTCAAACGGGAAGGACAGCACGTTAGTGGGCTTATCCTTGCCGCGATAGGTCAGATTCAGCTCGTGGCTTTCGGCTTCGTCAACCAGGCGAATCGTCACTTCTGACTCTTCCTGGAACTGAGGGATCACCGCGTCGACCCAGTGTTGGAACCGGGCTTCATCCGGCAATCCGCTGTTATCTTCGCAAGCCAGCTGTAAATCGAGAATAACCTGACTCATTTTTGCTCCTGTTCCTGGGCTTCGCGTTTGCGCTCGGCGGCCTGTTCTGCTCTACGTTTTTGATCGGCTTCTTCCCATGCTTCATACGCATTGACGATACGGGCAACCACCGGATGGCGGACCACGTCTTCGCTGTGGAAGAAATTGAAACTGATTTCATCGACTTCGGCCAACACTTCAATGGCGTGGCGCAGGCCGGATTTGGTGCTGCGCGGCAGGTCAATCTGCGTGACGTCGCCGGTGATCACCGCTTTAGAGTTAAAACCGATACGGGTCAGGAACATTTTCATCTGTTCGATGGTGGTGTTCTGGCTTTCATCGAGAATAATAAAGGCGTCGTTCAGCGTACGGCCGCGCATATAGGCCAGCGGGGCGACTTCGATAACGTTACGCTCAATCAGCTTTTCGACTTTCTCGAAGCCAAGCATTTCGAACAGCGCATCGTACAGTGGGCGCAGGTACGGATCGACTTTCTGGCTCAGGTCACCGGGCAGGAAGCCCAGTTTTTCCCCGGCTTCCACCGCAGGGCGGGTCAGCAGAATACGGCGCACGTCCTGACGCTCAAGCGCGTCGACCGCCGCGGCCACTGCCAGATAGGTTTTCCCGGTCCCGGCCGGGCCGACGCCGAAGGTAATATCATGGTCGAGAATATTGGCGATGTACTGCGCCTGATTTGGCGTACGCGGCTTGATGACGCCACGTTTGGTCTTGATATTGATAGCCTTGCCATAGTCCGGCACGCTCTCAGCGCTTTGCTCCAGCACCCGGGCTTCTTTGATGGCCAGGTGGATCTGTTCCGGCTCAATATCCTGAATCTGGCCGCGCATAGGGGCGGTATCGACGTACAGGCTGCGTAAAATATCGGCCGCGGCGTTTACGCAGATCATGCGGCCGGTCAGTTTGAAGTGATTGTCACGACGATTAATTTCGATGCCCAGACGGCGCTCCAGTTGTTTGATGTTGTCATCAAACGGGCCGCACAGCCCCAACAGGCGTGCGTTATCCGCGGGCTCGAGGGTAATTTCACGGGTTTCTATGTTCAAGCTGTTCCTCTTTACACGTTTTGCCGGACGGCGAACGTCTCCGGCCAGTAAGGAAATTATTCACGTCATGGAAAAATGGTGCAAGCATTGCGATAAATATTGGGCCAGGGAGAGGAAAAACAAGGCCCGCCAGGTCTGGCAGGCCTCTGCGGATCACGGCTGGTAAGTGCTCACGCCAAGATCGTTTTCTTTGCGGGTACGGGCGATAACGGATTCCGGAGATTCCACGATACGCAGCCCCATTTCCTCTTCAGTACGCACAATTTTGCCGCGCAGCGAATTGGTGTAGACGTCCACGATTTCGACATCGACAAACTTGCCCACCATATCCGGGGAGCCTTCGAAGTTGACCACGCGGTTATTCTCGGTGCGCCCGGAAAGCTCCATGATGCTCTTACGCGAGGTGCCTTCCACCAGAATGCGCTGGGTGGTGCCGAGCATGCGTCGGCTCCAGGCCATGGCCTGCTGGTTGATGCGTTCCTGAAGAATATACAGGCGCTGCTTTTTAACCTCATCCGGCACGTCGTCAACCATATCGGCCGCCGGCGTACCCGGACGTGCGGAGAAGATAAAGCTGTAGCTCACGTCCATATTGACGTCAGAAATAACCTTCATGGTCTTTTCGAAATCGTCGTTGGTTTCACCCGGGAAGCCGACGATAAAGTCGGAACTTATCTGGATGTCCGGGCGGGCGTCGTACAGCTTGCGGATGATGGCTTTATATTCCAGTACCGTGTGCGTACGGCCCATCATATTCAGTACCCGGTCAGAACCGCTTTGTACCGGCAGGTGCAGGAAGCTCACCAGCTCAGGCGTATCGCGATAAACATCGATAATGTCATCGGTGAACTCGATCGGGTGGCTGGTGGTAAAGCGGATGCGGTCAATGCCGTCGATCGCCGCTACCAGACGCAGCAGGTCGGCAAAGTTGCCGGTGGTGCCGTCGTAGTTCTCCCCGCGCCAGGCGTTAACGTTCTGGCCCAGCAGGTTAACTTCACGGACGCCCTGAGCCGCCAGTTGGGCGACTTCAAACAGGATATCGTCCGAGGGACGGCTGACTTCTTCCCCGCGGGTGTAAGGCACCACGCAGTAAGTACAGTATTTGTTGCAGCCTTCCATGATGGAGACAAAGGCGGTTGGGCCTTCGGCTTTCGGTTCCGGCAGGCGGTCGAATTTTTCGATTTCCGGGAAGCTGACGTCGATGATTGGCTTACGATGATCGCGCATGCCGCGAATCGTGTCGATCATTTCCGGCAGACGGTGCAGAGTCTGCGGGCCAAAAATAATATCGACGTAATGCGCGCGCTGGCGAATGAGTTTCCCTTCCTGAGACGCCACGCAGCCGCCAATGCCGATGATGACATCCGGGCGTTTGGCCTTAATCAGCTTCCAGCGTCCCAACTGGTGGAAGACTTTTTCCTGTGCCTTCTCACGAATTGAGCAGGTATTGAGCAGCAGCACATCCGCTTCTTCAGCCACTTCGGTCAGTTGATACCCGTGTGTGGCATCCAGCAGGTCGGCCATCTTTGATGAATCGTATTCGTTCATCTGACAGCCCCAGGTTTTAATATGGAGTTTTTTTGTCATCGACTTGCTCATGCTTAATGATAGAAATTCAAAATGACGGGTACGTATACTTTTTATTCTGTGAATGTCGAATTGCAGGAAGGCGGCAAGTCCGGAAAGCCACAGCAGTAGAGAAAACGTTCTCACTGAGGCCGGCGGGTGCTGCCAACACGTCTGCAATTTGAAAGACGACGAGTAAGCCCGAATTGTAGGACGGCTATTGTAATGCTTTGGTCGCGCCCTGACCAGTACGAGCGTTATCACCGCAAGGTGACGGAAAATCCGGTAAACTGAGCGGATTCTGGTTTAAGGATAATCACCATGACAATTCATGCAACAGATGTCGCCATTGTCGGTGGCGGAATGGTGGGCGGCGCCCTGGCGTTGGGGCTGGCTCAACACGGGTTTACGGTGACGGTCATTGAGCCGTCGACACCGCCGGCATTTGACGCTTCAGCAGCGCCGGATGTGCGTATTTCTGCCATCGGCGCCTCATCGGTGGCGTTGCTCAAAAGCCTCGGCGTCTGGGAGGCGATGCGGGCGATGCGCGTGCATGCCTATCGTCGTCTCGAGACCTGGGAGTGGGAATCCGCCCATGTGACGTTTGATGCCGCGGAGCTAAAGCTGCCGGAGCTGGGCTACATGGTTGAAAACAACGTACTGCAGCTCGCCTTGTGGCAGGCGCTGGAGGCGCATCAGCAGGTCACGTTGCGGGTAGGGGCTGCGTTACAGGCGATACAGCGCGAGCCTACGGGCACGACGCTGCGTCTGAGCGATGGCAGCGAGTGCGCGGCGGCGCTGGTGATCGGTGCGGATGGCGCAAATTCGCAGGTACGTCAGCTGGCGGGCATTGGCGTGCAGGCGTGGCAGTATCAGCAATCCTGCATGCTCATCAGCGTGCAGTGTGCCAACGACCCCGGCGACAGCACCTGGCAACAGTTTACGCCAACGGGTCCACGGGCCTTTCTGCCGCTGTTTGACCACTGGGCGTCGCTGGTGTGGTACGACACGCCCGCGCGCATTCGCCAGCTGCAGGCCATGAGCATGCCGCAGCTACAGCAGGAGATTATGCGTCATTTCCCTTCGCGACTTGGGCAGGTGACGCCGCTTAACGCCGGGGCATTTCCACTGACCCGCCGCCATGCGATGCAGTATGTGCAGCCGGGGCTGGCGCTGGTGGGGGATGCGGCGCATACCATTCATCCGCTGGCAGGACAGGGCGTTAATCTGGGCTATCGGGACGTCGATGCGCTGTTGGACGTGCTGGCTGAGGCGAAAAGCCACGGCGAGACGTGGGCGGGGTTATCCGTGCTTGAGCGTTATCAGGCGCGACGTCGGGCAGATAATTTAATGATGCAGTCGGGGATGGATCTGTTCTACGCCGGCTTCAGCAACGATCTGGCGCCTGTACGGGTGCTGCGTAATATCGGTTTAATGGCTGCGGCGCGCGCTGGCGTCGTTAAGCGTCGGGCACTGAAGTATGCGCTAGGGTTGTGATCCCGAGCCCCCGGCTGGCGTTGTGCGCCGTCGGGGCTCGCTAAAATCACCGACCGTAGAAAGCAAAAAAGCCCGCCGAAGCGAGCTTTTTTACAATAAGTGGCTGGGGTACGAGGATTCGAACCTCGGAATGCTGGTATCAGAAACCAGAGCCTTACCGCTTGGCGATACCCCAACGGGTGCGCTCACATGTGAACGACTTTTTAAATTGGCTGGGGTACGAGGATTCGAACCTCGGAATGCTGGTATCAGAAACCAGAGCCTTACCGCTTGGCGATACCCCAACAATTTTTTTAGATTTATCGAACTGAATCAATAAATACTTTATATGGTGGCTACGACGGGATTCGAACCTGTGACCCCATCATTATGAGTGATGTGCTCTAACCAGCTGAGCTACGTAGCCAGATACTATCATATTCTTCGATGGCTGGGGTACCTGGATTCGAACCAGGGAATGCCGGTATCAAAAACCGGTGCCTTACCGCTTGGCGATACCCCAATGACCGTCGCGGTGAACCGCAAATATCGAAGAAATATGGCTGGGGTACCTGGATTCGAACCAGGGAATGCCGGTATCAAAAACCGGTGCCTTACCGCTTGGCGATACCCCAACAGAAAATCTTGTACTGCCAGGAAGTGGTATCTACAAACTTATTGCCGGTAGCCTTATGGCTATCTTACAACCAGGAGATACCCCATCCGTGCAACGCTTTGGGTGAATGGTGCGGGAGGCGAGACTTGAACTCGCACACCTTGCGGCGCCAGAACCTAAATCTGGTGCGTCTACCAATTTCGCCACTCCCGCAAAAAAAGATGGTGGCTACGACGGGATTCGAACCTGTGACCCCATCATTATGAGTGATGTGCTCTAACCAGCTGAGCTACGTAGCCATCTTTTTTTCGCGTTACCTTATCGGCGTTGCGGGGCGCATTATGCGTATTGGGCCTGCGAGCGTCAACCCCTTTTTCACGGAAAATCGCCGGAATGTGACTGTTTGGTTAGGTTGCGAACAGCGTGATGCAATAATCGGCAATTATTAGTTATTTCTCGTTTTTTACGCGAAAAAAAACCATAAAAAAAACGGACCCCTGAGGGTCCGTTGTCGATGCAAAATGCTTATTTATAGGCTGACTGGTGAACGCCGACGGCGCGTCCTGATGGATCGTTCATGGTTTTGAACGCTTCGTCCCATTCAATCGCTTTAGCGGAAGAACAGGCTACGGACGGACCACCCGGTACACATTCCGCGGCGCTAGGAACCGGGAACAGCTCTTCAAAGATTTCGCGGTACAGGTACGCCTCTTTTGATGACGGCGTGTTGTACGGGAAACGGAAGCTGGCGGTTTCCAGCTGCTGGTCAGTGACCTGTTTCGCCGCAACTTCTTTCAGCGTATCGATCCAGCTGTAACCTACGCCGTCAGAGAACTGCTCTTTCTGGCGCCAGGCGACGCTGGCCGGCAGGTAGGATTCAAAGCATTCACGCAGAATATGCTTTTCCATTTTGCCGTTGCCGCACATTTTATCCTGCGGGTTGATGCGCATCGCCACATCAAGGAACTGCTTGTCCAGGAACGGTACGCGGGCTTCCACACCCCAGGCCGACATTGCTTTGTTGGCACGTGCGCAGTCAAACATATGCAGCGACTGCAGTTTACGCACGGTCTCTTCATGCAGCTCTTTGGCGTTCGGGGCTTTGTGGAAATAGAGATAGCCACCGAACACTTCATCAGAACCTTCGCCGGACAGCACCATTTTGATGCCCATGGCTTTGATTTTACGCGACATCAAATACATCGGCGTGGAGGCGCGGATGGTGGTCACATCATAGGTCTCGATGTGATAGATAACGTCACGGATGGCATCAAGGCCTTCCTGCACGGTGAAGTGAATTTCGTGGTGCACGGTTCCCAAATGGTTTGCCACTTCCTGCGCGGCTTTCAGGTCTGGTGAACCCTGCAGGCCGACGGCGAAGGAGTGCAGCTGCGGCCACCAGGCTTCGCTGCGTTCCTGATCTTCAACCCGGCGTGCGGCAAATTTTTTGGTGATAGCAGAAATCACCGATGAATCCAGACCGCCAGACAGCAGCACGCCGTATGGAACGTCGGACATCAGGTGGCTTTTCACCGACTCTTCCAGCGCCTGGCGCAGTTCGTTTTTATCGGTGACGTTGTCTTTTACCGCGTCATAGTCAAACCAGTCGCGCTGATAGTACTCACGGATTTCACCGTCTTTGCTCCACAGGTAGCTGCCTGCCGGGAACTCTTTAATGGTGCGGCAAACCGGCACCAGCGCTTTCATTTCAGAAGCAACGTAGAAGTTACCGTGTTCGTCGTGGCCCATATACAGCGGAATAATACCGATATGGTCGCGGCCAATCAGGTAGGCGTCCTGCTCACTGTCGTACAGTGCGAAGGCGAACATCCCCTGCAGATCGTCGAGGAATGCCGGACCTTTTTCCTGATACAGCGCGAGGATCACTTCACAGTCGGAGCCGGTCTGGAAGGTGTAGCGGTCGCCGTATTCTGCACGCAGCGCCTGGTGGTTGTAGATTTCACCGTTGACCGCCAGGGCATGGGTTTTTTGTTGGTTGTACAGCGGCTGGGCGCCGGCGTTAACGTCGACGATAGACAGACGCTCATGGACCAGAATCGCTTTGTCACTGGCGTACACACCAGACCAGTCAGGGCCGCGGTGGCGCATCAGGCGGGAAAGTTCCAGTGCCTTTTTACGCAGTTCGACCGCGTCAGTTTTAATATCCAGTACGCCGAAAATTGAACACATAACCTTCTCCATTACCCTATCGTGTTGTGATGTTGTGCAGACGTCGTCTTACTGCGATGTCTTAGTGCATGGATAAGAAAATGCCGCAAAGGAGAGAGGGGCGCAAGGGATTTAGGGTCACTAAAAGAAAAAACGCAATGACGATTGTTGAATAGTAAAAAAAGCACATCTTTTGAGCTGGTTTATTGATGAATCCTCAGTAATAAGCCTTTTTTATTAGATGGGGATGGTTTTCGGTGGGGTATAAATGAAAAACCACGTCCTGAGACGTGGTTTTTTTCAGAAAACATCAATTTCGGCGACGGAGGGATAGATCCACGACGGCCGGAACGGCAGGCTGTCGATATCGTCGAGGGTCGAGACGCCAGAGAGCACCAGGATTGTCTCCAGGCCCGCCTGGAAGCCCGCCAGGATATCGGTCCGTAAGTTATCGCCGACGATGACCGTCTGCTCGGAGTGCGCCTGCATTTTATTCAGCGCAGAGCGGATAATCCACGGGCTGGGTTTGCCCACGTAGAAGGGTTTGCGCCCGGAGATTTTCTCAATACCGGCACAGAGCGCGCCGCAGGCCGGGTAGAAACCGCGCCCGTGCGTATCCGGGTTGGTGGCAATAAAACGCGCGCCGTTAGCGACGAAGAAGGCCGCTTTATGCATCATCTCCCAGTTAAAGGAGCGGGTCTCACCGACGATAACAAAGTCCGGATTAACATCGGTAATGGTGAAGCCGGCTTTATACAGTTCGTGGATCAGCGCGCCTTCTCCGACGACGTAGGCTTTCTTGCCTTCCTGACGGCGCAGGAAATCCGCCGTCGCCATCGCGGAGGTGTAAAAGGCGCTATCCGGTACATCGATCCCGGCGGTCGCGAAGCGGTTTGCCAGATCCTGCCCGGTCTGGGAAGGGTAGTTGGTCAACATCACCAACGGCATCCCTTTATCGAGGATACGTTTGATAAATTCAGCCGCGCCCGGTACGGCCACGTTGTCGTGCATCAGCACGCCGTCAATATCACAGATTACGTTTTGAATGGTCATCGACTGTCCGACATCATTAAAAGAAAGGCGAAACTATATAGCTGCATTAGCTTTCCAGCAAACGCTGGAGCAGAATACCGTTGAGCATGGCGCGTTTCACCAGCGCAAAAGCGCCGATGGCAGAACGGTGATCCAGTGTGGAACGCACCACCGGTAGATTTTTGCGAAACGCCTTCAACGCCTGGGCATTAATACAGCCTTCAATGGCAGGTAGCAGCACTTTCTCCGCTTCGACAATCTCGCCGGCGATCACCACTTTTTGCGGGTTAAACAGGTTAATCGCAATCGCGATGGTTTTCCCGAGGTGGCGCCCGACGTGTTCGACCACTTCACAAGCCAGCGCATCGCCCTTATTGGCGGCTTTGCAGATGGTTTTGATCGAGCAGTCATCGATGGTCAGCCGGCTCTGGTAACCCTGTTCGAGCAGGTGATGCACGCGATGCTCGATGGCAGCATTTGCCGCCACGGTTTCCAGGCAGCCGAAATTGCCGCAGTGGCAGCGCTCGCCGAGCGGGTCGACCTGGATATGGCCGATTTCACCAACGTTGCCGTTACGGCCGATAAAAATACGGCCATTGGAGATAATCCCCGCGCCGGTCCCGCGGTGCACGCGCACCAGAATTGAGTCTTCGCAGTCCTGGCTTGCACCAAAATAGTGTTCTGCCAGCGCCAGACTACGGATGTCGTGCCCCACAAAGCAGGTAACTTTAAAACGTTTTTCTAACGCCTCGACCAGCCCCCAGTTCTCCACCGGAATGTGCGGCATGTAGCGGATCACGCCGCTTTCCGGGTCAACCAGACCAGGAAGAATCACCGAAATGGCGATAAGCTCGCGGATTTTGCGCTGACAGCGTTCAATAAAGGCAGCAATGATGTTGAGCAGGGCATGTTCCAGGGTTTCCTGGGTGCGCTCCGGCAGCGGGAAGTGTTCTTCTTCCAGCGTCTTACTGCTCAGATCGTACAGGGTCAGGGTGGCGTCATGGCGGCCAAGACGTACCCCGATCGCGTGGAAATTGCGGGTTTCCGCAATAATAGAGATGGCGCGGCGGCCTCCGGTGGAGGCCTGCTGATCGACTTCTTTGATCAGTCCGCGTTCAATCAGTTGACGCGTGATTTTGGTCACGCTGGCAGGGGCAAGCTGGCTTTGTTCCGCGATCTGAATGCGCGAGATAGGGCCGTGCTGGTCAATGAGCCGGTACACGGCCGCGCTGTTCAGCTGTTTTACGAGATCAACGTTACCAATTTGAGCATGTCCGCCTGCTGTCATACTTTACTTACTCAGTGACGACCTCGTTACCATTAACGATGGTCTTGATGATTTTATAATCGCGGGTAAAGGCGGTCAGGTTAGCGACCATTCCCGGTGCGATGCTGCCGAGCTGCTGTTCTACGCCAATCGCGCGCGCAGGGTAGAGGGTTGCCATCCGCAACACTTCGTCCAGCGCAATACCGCAATGTTCGACGAGGTTCCGGACACCTTCAATCATGGTCAGTGAAGACCCGCTGAGGGTTCCGTTTTCATCTACGCACAGCCCATTCCGGTAGTATATTGTTTTACCAGCAAAAATGAACTGCTCAATCTCTGCACCCGCCGGGGCGGTGGCATCGGTGACCAGACACAGCTTGTCACCCTTGAGGCGTTTGGCATTTCGCACGTTAGCATAATCGACGTGCATCCCGTCGACGATAATACCGCAGTAGACGTCCGGCTCGTCGAAAATCGCGCCTGCCAGGCCCGGTTCACGCCCGGTAATATACGGCATAGCATTATACAGGTGCGTGGCGAAGGTGATGCCAGCGCGGAAGCCTGCTTTTGCCTCTTTCAATGTGGCGTTGGAATGCCCGGCGGAAACGACGATCCCGGCCGCGACCAGCTGGCGAATCACTTCGCTACCGACGCGCTCAGGCGCAAGCGTCACCTTGGTAATCACATCGGCGTTTTCACACAGGAAATCGACCAGCGCCGCATCCGGTTTGCGAACATAATCCGGGTTGTGCGTGCCTTTCTTCACCATGTTCAGCCACGGGCCTTCGAGGTGCAGGCCCAGCGCCTGGTTCGGATGTTTTTGCAGGTATTCGCGCATCACGCGCACGCCCTGTTTCATCAGCTCGTCGCTGGAGGTGATCAGCGTCGGCAGATAGCTGGTGCAGCCAGAACGTTCGTTGGCTTTTTGCATGATTTCCAGCGTGTCGACAGTGACCGCATCAGGGCTGTCGTTAAACTGCACGCCGCCGCAGCCATTCAGCTGGACGTCGATAAAACCGGGGGCAAGAATGGCGCCATTGACCGAGCGTTGCTCAATCCCAGACGGTAAATCAGCCAGTGAACAGATACGTTCGATAAGGCCATCAGCGATAACAATCGCATGGTCATCCAAAATTTCATGACCGGTATAAATCCGGCCTTGGGTTAATGCATACATTACGACCCCCGGTTCACGCACGCTCCTGCCGCTGGCTTCTCCAGGCCAGGCCTGGGTAGCGCGAGGGGAGCGGGCGCATCAAAAAAATGAAATGTCCCGCGGACAGGCCGCAGGACCAGACTACCTTACAGCCCTTTGACGTTTTCGGCTTCTAATTCATTGAAGTATTTCAACGTCTTCACTTTCAGCTCCATGGTGGACGGCTCGTCGCAGACCACAACCGCTTTCGGGTGCAGCTGCAGACAGGTGATGGTCCACATATGGTTGACGTTGCCTTCTACCGCCGCCTGCAGCGCCAGCGCTTTCTGATGGCCCAGCACCAGAATCATCACTTCTTCGGCATCCAGCAGAGTACCCACGCCAACGGTGAGGGCGTATTTTGGTACCAGATCAACGTCGCCGTCGAAGAAGCGGGAGTTTGCCACGCGGGTGTCATGGGTCAGGGTTTTAATACGGGTACGAGAAGCCAGAGAAGAAGCCGGTTCGTTGAACGCGATGTGTCCGTCGTTGCCTACGCCGCCCATAAACAGGTTAATTTTGCCGTAAGAGCGGATTTTTTCTTCATAACGACGGCATTCTGCATCGATATCTGGCGCGTTACCATTCAGAAGGTTAATGTTTTCCGCCGGAATATCAACGTGATCAAAGAAGTTGCGATGCATGAAGCTATGATAGCTTTCCGGATGCTCTTTCGGCAGACCAACGTATTCGTCCATGTTGAAGGTGACAACATGTTTGAAGCTGACCTGGCCTGATTTGTGCATCTCAACCAGCGCTTTGTAAGCGGTCAGAGGGGTGCCACCGGTAGGCAGACCAAGGACAAACGGACGGTCTGCTGTCGGTTTGAACGCATTGATGCGATTAACGATATGGCGAGCGGCCCATTTGCCGACTTGTTCAGCGGTTACCAGGGGGATCAGTCTCATTCTTCACCTCTATAGTTAAATTAGAACCTGGCGGATTGGCGCCAGCATACTATTAAGAGTATTGCAGTCTCTACGCCGACCGGGGTCAATCCGTGTTGATTTTTTGAATGATAAAATAAGTTTTCGAAGTTAGCCAGTCATCGGGAGGGGTTAATACGATATTTGGTGATTATAGTCACAAAAAATACGTAATTAATTTGCGATACGAATTAATTTTCAACACACTTTACCAGTAAGTTAAAAATCTGACCTGGTTACACAATAAAAAAATGGCTTTACACGAGCCTTACGGGGTCTAATAGGGGGAATAAAGTGAGCATTCTAGGCTATTTACAAAAGGTTGGTCGCGCACTGATGGTGCCGGTCGCCACGCTGCCAGCGGCAGCGATCTTAATGGGTGTCGGTTACTGGATTGACCCGGTTAGCTGGGGTGGCGACAACGCTCTTGCGGCGCTGTTCATCAAGTCCGGTTCTGCCATCATCGACAACATGTCTGTACTGTTCGCCATTGGTGTGGCTTACGGTATGTCCAAAGATAAAGATGGTGCTGCGGCACTGACCGGTTTTGTGGGCTTCCTCGTGTTGACCACGCTTTGTTCTCCTGCTGCGGTCGCGATGATCCAGAAGATCCCTGCGGACCAGGTTCCTGCTGCTTTCGGTAAAATCAGCAACCAGTTCGTCGGTATCCTTGTCGGTATTATCTCCGCCGAACTGTACAACCGCTTCAGCGGCGTTGAACTGCCGAAAGCGCTGTCGTTCTTCAGCGGCCGTCGTCTGGTGCCAATCCTCACCTCGTTTGTGATGATTGTCGTCGCGTTCATCCTGATGTATGTCTGGCCGGTCATTTTTGATGGTCTGGTAAACTTCGGTGAGCACATCCAGAAACTCGGTTCTGCGGGCGCAGGTATCTATGCGTTCTTCAACCGTCTGCTGATCCCGGTTGGTCTGCACCACGCGCTGAACTCCGTATTCTGGTTTGACGTGGCAGGTATCAACGATATTCCTAACTTCCTCGGTGGCGCACAGTCTATCGCTGCGGGTAAAGCGGAAATCGGTATCACTGGTCGTTATCAGGCGGGCTTCTTCCCGATCATGATGTTCGGTCTGCCGGGTGCGGCGCTGGCTATCTATCACTGCGCGCGTCCTGAGAATAAAGCGAAAGTGCTGGGTATTATGATGGCGGGTGCATTTGCTGCCTTCTTTACTGGTATCACCGAACCGCTGGAATTCTCCTTCATGTTCGTGGCGCCGGTGCTGTATTTCATCCACGCCGTACTGACGGGGATCTCCGTATTCATCGCGGCGAGCATGCACTGGATTGCCGGTTTCGGCTTCAGCGCCGGTCTGGTGGATATGTTCCTGTCCACCCGTAACCCGCTGGCAACTCACTGGTACATGCTGATCCCGCAGGGTCTGGTGTTCTTCGTGATTTACTACGTGGTGTTCCGCTTCACCATCACTAAATTCAACCTGATGACCCCGGGTCGTGAACTGGCGGTTGCCGGCAGCGAAGCGGATGGTCAGGATGTGAATGTGAGCGGTGATAAAGAGCAGGATGTTGCAGGTCTGGCGCGTCAGTACATTGCCGCCGTCGGCGGTTCTGACAACCTGACCGGTATCGACGCCTGTATCACCCGTCTGCGTCTGAACGTTAAAGACTCCGCATTAGTGAATGAAGCACTGGCGAAAAAACTGGGAGCTTCTGGCGTGATTCGCCTGAACAAAACCAGCGTCCAGATCATCGTTGGCTTCGTTGCTGAAAAAATTGCTAACGCCATGAAGACTACCGGTCCGGTTGCCGCAGCAGCAGCCACGACAAGCGCACCCGCAGCGACGGCTGCCGCAAAACCGCAGGCCGTAGCGAATGCCAAAACCATCGAGGCGCTGGTATCGCCAATTACCGGTGATATCGTGGCGCTGGAGCAGGTACCTGATGAAGCCTTCGCCAGCAAAGCCGTCGGCGACGGTGTGGCGGTGAAACCGACGGATAAAACCGTGGTTGCGCCAGCGGCAGGGACAGTGGTTAAGATCTTCAATACCAACCACGCGTTCTGTCTGGAAACCGAAAACGGCGCGGAAATTGTTGTCCACATGGGCATCGATACCGTCGCGCTGGAAGGCAAAGGCTTCAAACGCCTGGTCGAAGAGGGTGCGGAAGTCAAAGCCGGCCAGCCAGTTCTGGAAATGGATCTCGACTTCCTGAATGCCAATGCACGCTCAATGATCAGCCCGGTCGTCTGCAGCAACAGCGACGATTACAGCGCGCTGGTGATTCTGGCGACCGGTAAGGTTATCGCTGGCCAGACGCCACTGTATGAGATTAAAGGCAAGTAAGGCTCCTGAGTAGAGTTTATGCCTGAGCGGCGGGGGGAAACCTCCGCCGCTTTTTTTTACAGCAAATGACCCCATAATCATCTTCAGACAGCGATTTTGCGTAACTAATAGTTGTCACTACGTCCTGCTTGTAAGATCATGTGCCGTTATACGTTGTTTACGCTTTGAGGAACCCACGATGAGTGAGGCAGAAGCCCGCCCGACTAACTTTATTCGTCAGATCATTGATGAAGATCTGGCTACTGGTAAGCACACCACCGTTCACACGCGTTTCCCACCGGAACCGAACGGTTATCTGCACATTGGCCATGCAAAATCTATTTGCCTGAACTTCGGTATTGCTCAGGATTATCAAGGCCAATGCAATCTGCGTTTCGATGACACCAACCCGGTGAAAGAAGATATCGAATACGTTGAGTCGATTAAAAACGACGTGCAGTGGTTAGGTTTCCACTGGTCCGGGGAAGTTTGCTACTCGTCTGATTATTTTGATCAACTGCACCAGTATGCCGTTGAGCTGATTAACAAAGGCCTGGCCTACGTTGACGAACTGTCGGCGGATGAAATTCGCGAATACCGCGGTTCGCTGAAAGCGCCGGGCAAAAACAGCCCGTACCGCGATCGCAGCGTGGAAGAGAACCTGGCGCTGTTTGAAAAAATGCGTGCCGGTGGTTTCGAAGAGGGCAAAGCCTGCCTGCGTGCGAAAATCGATATGGCATCGCCGTTTATCGTGATGCGCGATCCGGTGCTGTACCGAATTAAATTCGCCGATCACCACCAGACCGGCAGCAAGTGGTGCATCTACCCGATGTACGACTTTACGCACTGCATCAGCGATGCGCTGGAAGGCATTACCCACTCGCTGTGTACTCTGGAGTTCCAGGACAACCGTCGCCTGTATGACTGGGTGCTGGACAACATCAGCATCCCGGTTCACCCGCGTCAGTATGAATTCTCGCGCCTGAATCTCGAATATACCGTGATGTCCAAGCGTAAGCTGAACCAGCTGGTGACCGAGAAGCACGTTGAAGGCTGGGACGACCCGCGTATGCCGACCATTTCCGGTCTGCGTCGCCGCGGCTATACCGCCGAGTCCATCCGCGAGTTTTGCAAGCGCATTGGCGTGACCAAGCAAGACAACACCATTGAGATGGCGTCGCTGGAATCCTGCATTCGCGAAGATCTCAACGAAAACGCCCCGCGTGCGATGGCGGTGATCGATCCGGTTAAACTGGTAATCGAAAACTACCCGCAGGGCGGCAGCGAAATGGTGACGATGCCGAATCATCCGAACAAGCCGGAGATGGGCAGCCGTGACGTTCCGTTCAGCGCCGAGATCTGGATTGACCGCGCCGACTTCCGTGAAGAAGCCAACAAGCAGTACAAGCGTCTGGTGCTGGGCAAAGAAGTGCGCCTGCGCAATGCCTACGTGATCAAAGCCGAACGCGTAGAGAAGGATGCCGAAGGTACCATCACCACCATCTTCTGTACCTACGACGCCGATACGCTGAGCAAAGATCCTGCCGATGGCCGTAAGGTGAAAGGCGTGATCCACTGGGTCAGCGCAGCACACGCGCTGCCGGTTGAAATCCGTCTCTACGATCGTCTGTTCAGCGTGCCGAACCCGGGCGCAGAAGACGATTTCCTGACGGTTATGAACCCGGAATCGCTGGTGATTAAGCACGGCTTCGCGGAGCCGAGCCTGGCGGAAGCACAGGCCAGCAAAGCCTATCAGTTCGAGCGTGAAGGTTATTTCTGCCTCGATAGCCGTTATGCTACCGCGACCCATCTGGTGTTTAACCGCACCGTGGGCCTGCGTGATACCTGGGCAAAAATCGGCGCATAAATCCGCGTCGCATATCGCCATCAAAAACGCCGCGCTAAGCGGCGTTTTTTTATCTCACCTGTCACGACCTCTTTGCTGACAACAGCCGCTCAGGCGTTGTCTGGCGCATCCTGCCGGCCATTTCCGTCGCTAACTTAATAATCCGGCCCCGACATTTACCGATAGACCAAGAATAATGAGATTAAAGATGAATGAGATAACCGACTGGAGCAGGGTTATTTTACGCATGTCGGTGGTCCCCGTAGCGACATCTGCGGTTTGCGAGGCGACGGCGATAGTGAAGGAGTAGTAGAGAAAATCCCAATAACCCGGCGCGTCGGGCTTTTCTGCAAAAATCATCGGGGTGACCTCATCGCTGAGGGTCAGGTAATGCCGGTGCGCGTAATGCATGGCGAAAGAGCTGGGTAATAAAGTCCAGGAGGCAATCAGGGTGCTTGCCGTCAGCACCAGGTGCAGTACCCGGGTGCCACCGGTCAGCGCTTTCAGGGTGGAAAGCTCGCTGAGGATGGTAATGATGCTGGCCGAACAGGCGAGTATCATCAGGGTTAATACCAGAGTCGCGCTCTGGTCCTGTCGTCTGGCGATACGCGGTATGTCGCTGACTTTGGTTGACAGCATTCGCAACCACATAAACAGCAAATACAGCCACGCCAGCACGTTCCAGCTAATCAACGCGCGCTGAATCATCCCCAATCCTCGCGGCAGTAAGAAATAGCTTATTAGCGCCGCGCAAACCGCCAGCAGCAGCCAGAATCGCCCCTGAAAATAGCTCGTTAACTCAAAACGCATGGTATGAATAACTTTTATAAGACAGTGATGAGATTAACTGTAGAGCATTGAATTTCGAAGGGAGGAGGGGACGGCAAATATTCCCGCTAATGCGACGCTCAAGAAAGCAGGTTTGGTTATTTTCGTGATGCGAATTAATCTTGTTTGCAGCTGGTTGAATTTCGCGTCTGGTCTGTCGGCGATAGTGGCGTGAAAAACCGTTGTAAGCGCTTTCATTTTCTATTTTATCCTGATTTTGCAAACACTTCCGCGATAAAAGTATGACGTCTAATATTGTAACAAAAAGAAATAGAATATGTGCGCTTTGTCATAATCTTAAGCTTTGGTCGGCGAAAGAGATTGATAATTCGCGTCACGAAAAATAGTCTATCAATAGTGGTCAGGCGGATTTTTACCGCTCCACTTTTTAGCAGTCTTATTTATTTTTTCGCGGTTTGCCCTTGGCACCGCTTTTAAAACGTCAAAGAGGATATGCACATGCGTACGTTTAGTGGCAAACGTAGTACGCTGGCGTTGGCTATTGCCGCCGTCACCGCGATGTCGAGCTGGATCGTTGTTCCGCAGGCCAGCGCAGCAGGATTTATTGATGATTCCACATTAACCGGCGGTATCTATTACTGGCAGCGTGAGCGTGACCGTAAAGATGTGACCGACGGCGATCAGTACAAAACCAACCTTTCTCACTCCACCTGGAACGCCAACCTCGACTTCCAGTCCGGCTATGCTGCCGATATGTTCGGTCTTGACGTGGCGGCCTTCACCGCCATCGAAATGGCGGAAAGCAGCGAAAGCGGACACCCGAACGAAATTGCCTTCTCTTCACGAAATAAAACGTATGACGAAGATTACTCTGGCGATAAGAGCGGGATCAGCCTGTATAAGGCTGCGGCGAAATTTAAATACGGCCCGGTATGGGCGCGTGCCGGTTATATCCAGCCAACCGGGCAAACGCTGCTGGCTCCGCACTGGAGCTTTATGCCGGGTACTTACCAGGGTGCTGAAGCCGGGGCCAACTTTGATTACGGTGACGCCGGTGCGCTGAGTTTCTCCTACATGTGGACGAACGAATACAAAGCGCCATGGCACATCGAAATGGATGAGTTCTATCAGAACGACAAGAAAACCAAAGTCGATTATCTGCACTCGCTGGGCGCCAAATACGATTTCAAAAATGACCTCGTGCTGGAAGCGGCGTTTGGCCAGGCTGAAGGCTATATCGACCAGTATTTTGCCAAAGCCAGCTACAAATTTGATATTGCCGGCACGCCGTTAAACACCAGCTACCAGTTCTACGGTACGCGTGACAAAGTCAGCAACGGCGGCAGCAACGATATTTACGACGGCACCGCCTGGCTGCAGGCATTGACCTTCGGTTATAAGGTCGCTGATGTGCTCGATCTGCGTCTGGAAGGGACCTGGGTGAAAGCCGACGGCCAGCAGGGTTACTTCCTGCAGCGTATGACCCCGACCTATGCGTCGTCCAACGGTCGTCTTGATGTGTGGTGGGATAACCGCTCTGACTTCAACGCCAACGGCGAAAAAGCGGTGTTCTTCGGCGCGATGTATGACATGAAAAACTGGAACATGCCGGGCTGGGCGTTTGGCGCATCATATGTTTACGCCTGGGATGCTAAGCCGGGCAGAATGTCCACGCCGGACGCTTATTACAACGCGGACACCCGTCTGGAAGAGTCAGCCTACAGCCTGGATGCCATGTACACCGTCCAGGACGGACGCGCCAAAGGCACGCTGTTCAAACTGCACTTCACGCAATACGACAACCACACCGATATCCCGAGCTGGAGCGGTGGTTATGGCAACATCTTCCAGGATGAGCGTGACGTGAAATTCATGGTTATTGCCCCGTTCACTATTTTCTGATGCCGTCGCGGCAGGCCTGAACCTGCCGCAACTCTGAGAGGTTAATGATGAAAAAACTATTGCTCATCGCGATAATGGCATCAGGGCTGGTAGCCTGTACGCAGTCTCCCGCGCCAAAAGAAGATGCAAAACTGAAAGATGCCTACAGCGCCTGCATTAATACCGCAGAAGGCAACCCGGACAAGGTCCAGGCCTGCCAGAGCGTGCTGGATGTGCTGAAAGAAGATAAGCAGCATCAGCAGTTCGCAAATCAGGAAAGCGTGCGCGTCCTCGATTACCAGCAGTGCATTCTGGCGACCCGCACCGGCAACGATCAGGCCGTGAAAGCGCGTTGCGACCAAATCTGGAAAGAGATCCGCAGCAACAATACTAAACCCTGATAGCCTTCAGCCATCAGCGCATAAAAAAAGCCAACCTGACGGTTGGCTTTTTGCTGTTTGCGCGGCGGGAACTTATTTTTCCACCGCGTCGTGTGCATGCTCATCTTCGCGGCAGTCGCCTTCTGCACAGTGGCCGTACAGGTACAGGCTGTGGTTGGTCAGACGGATGCCGTGACGGGTAGCGATCTCACGCTGGCGCGCTTCAATAGAGTCATCACTGAACTCGATCACTTTGCCACAATCGAGGCAAATAAGGTGATCGTGATGATGCTGCTGCGTCAGTTCGAAAACAGATTTACCGCCTTCGAAATTATGGCGGGTAACAATGCCAGCATCATCAAACTGGTTCAGTACGCGGTATACGGTAGCCAGACCAATTTCTTCACCCATGTCGATCAGGCGTTTGTATAAATCTTCCGCACTGACGTGATGGTTATCCGGTTCCTGTAAAACTTCCAGGATTTTTAATCGTGGAAGTGTGACTTTCAGGCCAGCCTTCTTTAATGCGGTATTGTTGTCAGTCATGCGGAATCTGTCCTGTTGCTAATCGATCTACTTCCATCAGCGGAAGTAATACAGAGAATCACCCGATGTAATGCGTCTCATTATAGAACTGCCATGTTGAAATGAAAACCGCAAGCATCGTGCCTTGTATGCTGTTAAAAACGAGGTGCCAGTTACAAACTGCGTCACCTGACCTCATCGAATCAGAGGACATTGTACAGATATGTGGTTAAAAGTTAAAAACTTGTAGCTATTAGTTTTATTGCTTTTACCTATCAAATCGGCGAAACCATAAGGTAGCGCCGTTTGATCATTATGCGTTTTTGATTTCTTCGAGGTGCAGCTCTTCAGAAACCTGCTTCACCCACTGAGAGACACGTTCGTTGGTCAATTCAGGCTGGCGATCTTCATCGATAGCCAGACCGACGAAATGGTCGTCATCCGCCAGGCCTTTAGAGGCTTCAAAATGGTAGCCCGCCGTCGGCCAGTGACCCACGATAGTGGCGCCGCGCGGCTCGATAATGTCGCGAATGGTGCCTAATGCATCACAGAAATATTCTGCATAGTCTTCCTGGTCGCCGCAGCCAAACAGTGCAGCCAGTTTACCGTTGAAGTCGACCTCTTCCAGCGTCGGGAAGAAATCGTCCCAGTCGCACTGCGCTTCACCGTAGTACCAGGTTGGAATGCCGAGCAGCAGAATGTCGTAGGCTTCCAGATCTTCTTTGCTGCTCTTGGCAATGTCGTGAACATCAGCAACATCTTTACCAAGCTGCTTCTGAATCATTTTTGCAATATTCTCGGTGTTGCCCGTGTCGCTGCCAAAAAAGATGCCGATGATTGCCATGAGTAAAATAACCTCTTGAAACTTAATAATGTGGTAGTGGCGTAATGCCCGCAGATAACGGCAATCATAGCAGAACAGGCGAGGGCGCGGAAACAGCAATCACGCCCGACTGCACACTCTGCTACATGAAAGCGTTTTTTTGAGGATTTTCAGGCTTTATCCTGGCGATGCAGGGCAGCCAGCTGAGTCATGAGTATCTCTTCGATCAAATCGCTGCGGTTCATATTGCGTGCTTCCGCCAGCTCATTGAGTGCGTCTACTGCCTCCGCGTTGAGTTTTAGCTCAACACGCTTCAGCCCGCGAACTTTATCGCGTTTGAGCTGATTACGTTTGTTGATGCGCAGTTGTTCATCGCGCGCAAGCGGATTGGTCTTTGGTCTTCCCGGGCGCCGCTCGGTTGCGAACAAATCTAATGTCGTACGGTCCGTTTGTTCTTTTGCCATGATTCTGAGTGACTTCGGGGAAACAGGTTGTCGGGCTATAGCCGACACAGATAGCGCGCCATAATACATCAGGCGAACCGCTGCGCCAACGACCGCGGGCATTCTGCTGCGCGGTCGGGCAGTTTTTAGCCAGTTAGGCCTGTCGTGTGCTCAGATAGCGGCGAATTGCGCGCAAAACGGCCTCCGGTTTCTCGGCATGGACCCAGTGGCCGGCCCCGGCAATCACATGCGCCCGCGCCTGCGGGAACTGGGCGAGCAGGGTGTCACGATAGGCATCGGTGACGTAAGGTGAATTCCCGCCGGGGATAAACAGCGCCGGATGCGGCCACGCCGGAACAGGTTCCCAGCCGACAATATGCGGGTACTGCTCCCATAGCACCGGCACGTTAAAGCGCCACTGGCCATCGACGAAGGATTTCAGCAGGAACTGAATCACGCCTTCTTCCTGCAGATGTTCGCGCATCACGGCGGCTGCCTGCTGGCGAGAGGTCGCGGCGGCTTCGGTGACGGCGTTAATGGCGGCAAAAATTTCGTCGTGGCGACGCACGTGGTAATCCACAGGGGCAATATCGATAGCGACCAGGCCATCAATGCGATCGGCGGCTACGGCGCTGAGCGCCATCACCGCTTTACCACCCATCGAATGACCAATAAACGTGGCTTTCTCAATCTGCCGATCGTCCAGCGTATCGATCAGATCCTGCGCCATCGCCGCATAGCTCATCTCTGGCGAACGAGGGGAAAGCCCATGATTGCGCATATCAACCTGCACAACATCGTGGTCGCTGACCAGATCGCGAGCGAGGATCCCGAGGTTGTCGAGACTGCCGAACAGGCCGTGGACGAGGATGACAGGAGAATTATTGTGCGGATTTTGTGCAGATTGCGCGCGGCTATTTAATTTCATGGCAAAGTTCTTTTTTTCGCTTCGTCGGGTTAGGGTATTATGTTGGACATTCTGCCATCCGGCTGCAAGACCCAGAGCTATCTGAGTTTTACCGCCATCCTGGTTTGACGCTATTCGCGGTCAGGATTTGTCCTTATAATCCTGACAACTTGTATTCAGAATAAGATATCGCACTGGATTAAGATGAAAACAATTGAAGTTGATGATGATCTCTATCGCTATATTGCCAGCCACACCCAGCATATTGGTGAGAGTGCATCCGACATTTTACGGCGCATGCTGAAATTTTCCGCCGCTTCCCAGACTACCGCACCGATCGCGAAAGCGGCTCCGGCACCGTCAGCGACCCCTGTCGTTGAGGTTAAACCCGCGAACCCGGCGAAAGATAAAGTCCGCGCCATGCGCGAGCTGCTGTTATCAGATGAGTACGCCGAACAAAAACGTGCGGTTAACCGTTTTATGTTGATCCTGACGACGCTCTATTCTCTCGACAATAAAGCGTTTTCCGAGGCGACCGAGTCTCTGCACGGACGTACCCGCGTCTACTTTGCAGAAGATTCACGGATCCTGCTGAAAAGCGGCAACCAGACCAAGCCGAAACAGGTTCCGGGTACGCCGTGGTGGGTCATCACCAATACCAATACCGGCCGCAAATGCAGCATGATTGAACACATCATGCAGTCGATGCAGTTCCCTGCGGAATTAATTGAGAAAGTCTGCGGCACGATCTAGTTTTATTCACCTTGCATCAGAAGGATCAGGCAATGGCAATCGATAAGCGTGCGGGGCAACCTGCACAACAGAGTGATTTGATTAACGTCGCTCAGTTGACCGCGCAGTACTATGTACTGAAGCCGGAAGTGGGCAATGCGGAGCATGCAGTGAAGTTCGGGACCTCAGGCCATCGCGGCAGTGCGGCTCGCCATAACTTCAATGAGCAGCACATTCTGGCGATCGCTCAGGCGATTGCGGAAGATCGCGCGAAGAACGGTATCACCGGTCCATGCTACGTTGGTAAAGACACCCACGCGCTCTCTGAACCTGCTTTCATTTCCGTACTGGAAGTGCTGGCGGCGAACGGTGTTGATGTTATCGTGCAGGAAAACAACGGTTTCACCCCGACACCGGCCATTTCCAACGCTATTCTGGTGCACAATAAAAAAGGTGGCCCGCTGGCGGATGGCATCGTGATTACGCCGTCCCACAACCCGCCGGAAGATGGTGGTATCAAATACAATCCGCCAAACGGTGGCCCGGCTGATACCAACGTCACCAAAGTGGTTGAGAACCGTGCCAACGAACTGCTGGCTGCCGGCCTGCAGGGCGTCAAACGTATCTCTCTCGACGCGGCGCTGGCATCTGGTCATGTGCAAGAGCAGGACCTGGTGCAGCCGTTTATCGAAGGGCTGGCGGATATCGTCGATATGGCGGCAATCCAGAAAGCTGGCCTGAAGCTCGGCGTCGATCCGCTCGGCGGCTCCGGTATCGAATACTGGAAACGCATCGCAGAATTCTACAAGCTTGATCTGACCATCGTTAACGATCATGTCGATCAAACCTTCCGCTTCATGCACCTCGATAAAGACGGCGCTATCCGTATGGACTGCTCCTCTGAGTGTGCAATGGCGGGCCTGCTGGCGCTGCGCGATAAGTTCGATCTGGCCTTTGCCAACGATCCGGATTATGACCGCCACGGTATCGTGACGCCGGCTGGTCTAATGAACCCGAACCACTATCTGGCGGTGGCGATCAATTACCTGTTCCAGCACCGTCCGCAGTGGGGACAGGATGTGGCCGTCGGTAAAACGCTGGTCTCTTCCGCGATGATCGACCGGGTGGTAAACGACCTGGGCCGCAAGCTGGTGGAAGTGCCGGTTGGCTTCAAATGGTTTGTTGACGGTCTGTTCGACGGCAGCTTCGGCTTCGGCGGCGAAGAGAGCGCCGGTGCATCGTTCCTGCGCTTCGATGGTACGCCGTGGTCGACCGACAAAGACGGGATTATCATGTGCCTGCTGGCCGCTGAAATCACCGCGGTCACCGGTAAAAACCCGCAGCAGCACTATGACGAACTGGCTGCCCGCTTCGGCGCGCCGAGCTACAACCGTCTGCAGGCATCGGCAACCTCCGCACAGAAAGCGGCGCTGTCGAAACTGTCGCCGGAAATGGTCAGCGCCAGCCAGCTGGCAGGCGACCCGATCACCGCCCGCCTGACTGCGGCACCGGGTAACGGCGCCTCGATTGGCGGTCTGAAAGTGATGACCGACAACGGCTGGTTTGCCGCGCGTCCGTCAGGTACCGAAGATGCCTATAAGATTTACTGCGAGAGCTTCCTTGGCGAAGCCCACCGCAAGCAGATCGAGAAAGAAGCGGTTGAGATCGTCAGCGAAGTGCTGAAAAACGCCTGAGTCAGGTGACAATCTGGCGCATGGGTTAAGCGGCAGATCGTGATAAAAGGGTTCCATGATCTTCATGGAGCCCTTTTTTGTTGTACCGGGTTACGGCATAAAGCGATAACCGATGCCGGTTTCGGTCAGCAGATGCTGCGGGCGCGCCGGATCGACCTCCAGCTTTTGCCGCAGGTGCCCCATATAAATACGTAAATAGTGGCTGTGCTCCACCGCATTCGGTCCCCACACCTGATTGAGCAGGTGACGCTGGGTGAGCACTTTGCCGGGATTACTCAGCAGGGCGGTCAGCAGCCGAAACTCAATGGGGGTCAGGTGGATCTCTTCTTCGCCGCGAACAATTCGCCGGGCCGGAATATCGACCTGGATATCCGCGAAACGCACTACCGGCTCATCCGCCTGTGTCCCGCCGTGGCGGCGCAACGCCACCCGTAGCCGGGCCTGCAGCTCACCAATACCAAAAGGTTTACTGAGATAGTCATCGGCCCCGGCATCCAGCGCCGCGATTTTATCGTGCTCCTCGGTGCGGGCCGACAGCACCAGAATCGGCATCTGGCTCCACTGGCGCACCTCACGGATAAATTCATTGCCGTCGCCATCGGGCAGGCCAAGGTCAAGGATCGTTAAATCAGGTTTGCGGGTAGCGGCTTCAATCAGGCCCCGTTGCAGGGTATCGGCTTCAAATACGCGCATGCCGTCGGCTTCCAGCGCGGTGCGCAGAAAGCGGCGGATGGCATGTTCATCTTCGATAATGAGTACGTTAATCACCAGTTCTTCCCGTTCAGACAGATAAGCGATACTGCGCCTGAAACGCCCAGGATAAACACGCTGCCGGGTCAGGCAGCGCCATGCCACTCATCCAGCGCCGGGGGCGTTTCTCGCGGCAGTGTAACACGGAAGCAGGCGCCGCCTTCTGGTCGCGTGTAGGCGCTGATGGTTCCACCGTGCACTTCGACAATTGCCCGGCAGATGGCCAGCCCCAGCCCAACGCCCGGGATCGCCGACTCCTTATGCCCGCGGGCGAACTTATCAAAGATAGCCTGTTCCTTGCCGCTCGGGATCCCAGGGCCGTTATCCCACACGCTCAACAGCAGTTGGTTGTCATCGGCCTGCGCGCTGATGCCGATCTGCGCCTGGGAACCGGCATATTTCCAGGCATTCTCCAGCAGGTTGATCAACACCCGTTCAAACAGCGGGCCATCGACGTGAACCAACAGCAGCGGGTCGGGTAGCGCCAGCTGAATATGTTGCCCGCCAAGGCCCGGCTCCAGCATCCGTAAGGCGCTGCCAATCACCTCTTCGAGGGTCAGCCACTCTTTATGCAGGTTAAAGCCGCCGGACTGGATGCGCGCCATATCCAGCAGATTGTTCACCAGCCGGGTAGTGTTGAGCACGTGCTGACGAATTTCATTGGCCTGGGGCGCATGTTTCGAGCCTTCGCTGGCAAGGTCGAGGGTCAGGATCTCCGCCTGGCCGAACAGCACGGTCAGCGGGGTACGTAAATCATGGGAGAGGGCCGCCAGCAGCGAGTTACGCAGGCTTTCCCGCTCGCTGTTGAGGCGCGCTTGCTCCTCGCTGGCGGTCAGCGTCAGGCGCTCCAGCGCGCTGGCGACCAGCAGCGTAAAGGTCTCCAGCAGGCGCTGCTGTTCGGGGATCATCAACTGACGCAGGTTATCCGGTTCAACCACCAGCAACCCCCAGGTACGGGTGGCGCTTTTCAGCGGTAAAATTTGATAGGGAACGCCGGGCAGCGTGTCGGTACCGGCTCCGGCCGGCTGGCCCTTATCGAAGCTCCAGTGGGCGATGGCATCATCCCACGAGGTCAGGCCGGGCTGCTGGGTCAGCGGATGCAACTTGCCGCTGGCGTCGGACAACAGTAGCTGGCCGCGGGCCTGAAAGGTCGAGGCGATAAAGCGCTCGCTGGTGGCGGCAATATCATCCTCGCTGCGCCCGACCGCCAGCGCTTTTGACATCTCATACAGATGACGGGTGCGCTGCTCGCGGTAGCGCGCCACGCGCGCCTGGTAGCGGACGCCGGCGGTGAGATTCCCGATCAGCAGGCCGACGGTCAGCATCACCCCGAAGGTCAGCAGGTATTGCACGTCGGAGACCGCAAGGGTACCGCGCGGCGAGACAAAGAACAGGTCGAAGCTGACCACGTTAATTACCGTCGCCAGCACCGACGGCCAGCGGCCGTACAGCAGGGCGATGATCACCACGCCGAGCAGATAGAGCATTACCAGGTTGGCGGCTTCGAAACCAACCAGCCATTGCATCGCCACCAACGTAATGACCGCGCACAGCGCGAGTGCCACACAGCAGCCCTGGATCTGCAGGCGCCACTTTTCCATGGTGGTTCGGGTATCGTTCGCCCGTGCGGGCAGGGGGGCGCTTTTTTCATCGAGGGCGATGACCACCAGATCGAGGTCTGGCGCGTAGCGCGCAAGGCGGTCGGCAAACCCGGTACGGCTCCACCAGCGGCGCTTGCCCTGGCGACCGATGACGATTTTGCCGAGGTTATGTTCCCGGGCGTAGTGCAGCACCGCCTTTTCTTCGTGCGGGTCGGAGAGGGTTGCCGTTTCCGCCCCCAGCTCCTGTGCGAGCCGCAGGGCCGCGAGGATCGCCCGGCGTTTGGCTTCCGGCAGGCGGTGCAGGGACGGGGTTTCGACGTACACCGCGTGCCAGATGCTGCCGAGTCGGGCGGCCAGACGCGCGGCGGCGCGCACCAGCTTTTCACTGCCGGTGTTGTGGCCGATGCACAGCAAAATGGTATCGCGGGTATGCCAGACTTTCTCCTGGCCCTGGTGGTCGCGCCAGGCGCGCATCTGCTCATCTACCCGGTCGGCGGTGCGCCGCAAAGCCAGCTCGCGCAGGGCGATCAGGTTTCCTTTGCGGAAAAAGTTCTCGATAGCCCGCTCGGCCTGGCCGCCAATATAGACCTTGCCCTCGTTCAGACGCTGGCGGAGATCGTCGGGAGGCAGGTCGACCAGCACCACGTCGTCGGCGGCATCAAAGAAAGGATCGGGGACGGTTTCGCGCACCTGCACGCCGGTAATGCCGCTGACGACATCGTTCAGGCTCTCCAGGTGCTGGACATTTACCGTGGTAAAGACGTCGATCCCGGCATCAAGCAGCTCTTCGACATCCTGCCAGCGTTTGGGGTGGCGCGATCCCGGGGCATTGCTGTGCGCCAGTTCATCGACGAGGATCAGCGCCGGGCGGCGTGCCAGCGCGGCGTCGAGATCGAACTCGTGGACGTAGCGCCCACGATGAGAAAGGCGACGCTGGGGGAGGGTGCTGAGCCCCTCGAGCATCGCCGCGGTTTCTTTGCGCCCGTGGGTTTCCGCCACGCCGATCAGAATATCCAGCCCCTGAGCGCGGAGCCGCTGCGCTTCGGCTAACATGGCCCAGGTTTTTCCGACCCCGGCACAGGCGCCAAAGAACACTTTTAGCTTGCCACGATGCGGCTCGCCGGTATGTTGCAACAGGCGGTCCGGGTCAGGGCGCAGCGGCTCGTCACTCATGTTACTTATCCTTCAGGGCATCCAGTGCCATATTCAGTTGCACTATATTTACCACAGGTTGACCGAGAAAACTGACCAGCGGTTTTTCGGTTGCTTCATTGACCATTCGGGTCAACTGTTCAGCGCTGAGGCCGCGGGCTTTGGCGATGCGCGGCACCTGCCAGAGCGCCGCCGGCGGCGTAAGATGACTATCCAGCCCGCTCGCCGACGCGGTGACCAGCTCTACCGGAACGCGTGGGTCAGCATCCGGATTGGCCTGACGCAGCGCGGCGACGCGCTCGCTGATAGCCTTATCCATCGCCGGGTTACTGGCGGCGAGGTTACTCCCGCCGGAGGCCAGCGGATTATCCGGCGTCTCTGCCGTTGCCGACGGGCGTCCCTGGAAATAGCCCGCGTCGGTAAAGTTCTGGCCAATCAGGCTGGAGCCGCGCACTTCACCGGCGATGCGGATCAACGAACCGTTAGCCTGCTGGGGGAACCACCACTGCCCGAGCGCGGTGGTCAGCAGGGGATAGACGCCGCCGGTGATCAGCATTAACAGAATAAATAGCACAAGTGCCGGTCGAATCAATGTCATGGTCATTTCCTCACAGCAGCCCGGTCAGGGTCAGTAACAGATCGATAGCTTTGATGCCGATAAACGGTACCAGCAACCCGCCGAGGCCATAGACCCACAGGTTGCGTCGCAGCATGGCCGACGCGGACAGCGGGCGATAGCTCACCCCCTTCAGCGCCAGCGGGATCAGGAAGACGATAATCAGCGCGTTAAAGATAACCGCGCTCAGAATGGCCGACGCCGGCGAGTGCAGGTGCATGACGTTCAGCATCGCGAGCTGCGGGTAAACCGCGGCAAAGGCGGCCGGGATAATGGCGAAATACTTCGCCACGTCGTTGGCGATACTGAAGGTGGTTAACGAACCACGGGTCATCAGCATCTGCTTACCGATATGGACCACTTCAATCAGCTTGGTCGGGTTCGAGTCGAGGTCCACCATGTTGCCGGCCTCTTTCGCCGCCTGGGTACCGGAGTTCATCGCTACCGCCACATCCGCCTGCGCCAGCGCCGGGGCGTCATTGGTGCCGTCGCCGGTCATCGCTACCAGTCGGCCTTCGGACTGATACTGGCGAATCAGCGCCAGTTTTGCCTCCGGAGTCGCTTCGGCAAGGAAGTCATCGACGCCCGCTTCGGCGGCAATCGCCGCGGCGGTCAGGCGGTTATCACCGGTGATCATCACCGTTTTGATGCCCATCTTACGCAGTTGAGCAAAGCGCTCTTTAATCCCGCCTTTGACGATGTCTTTCAGCGAAATGACCCCCAGCACGCGTTCACCTTCGGCCACCACCAGCGGCGTCGCCCCCAGACGGGCAACTTCCTCCACCTGCTTATCAACATCCGCCGGAAAGTGCCCGCCATTGGCCTCAACGTGGCGGCGAATGGCATCGACGGAGCCTTTACGGATCATGCGGCTATCGATGTTAATACCGCTCATGCGGGTCTGGGCAGTGAAGGGGACAAAGGTCGCGTGCAGCGACTGCAGATCCCGTTCGCGCAGGTTAAAGCGCTGTTTCGCCAGTATCACGATGCTGCGACCTTCCGGTGTCTCATCCGCCAGCGAGGAGAGCTGAGCGGCATCGGCGAGGGTTTTTTCTTCTACTCCCTGAGCCGGCAGGAAGGCCGAGGCCTGGCGGTTACCGAGGGTAATGGTGCCGGTTTTATCCAGCAGCAGTACGTCGACGTCACCCGCCGCCTCCACCGCCCGCCCGCTGGTGGCGATAACGTTGGCGCCCAGCATACGGCTCATCCCGGCGACACCGATGGCGGAAAGCAGACCGCCGATGGTGGTAGGGATCAGGCACACCAGCAGGGCGACCAGCACCGTGACGCTGACCGCGCTTCCGCTCCAGGCCGAGAACGGCCAGATGGTGGCGGTGGCGAGCAGGAACACCAGCGTCAGGGCGATCAACAGGATCGTCAGCGCAATTTCGTTGGGGGTTTTACGGCGTTGCGCGCCTTCCACCATGGCGATCATCCGGTCGAGGAAAGTTTCCCCTGGATTGACGCTACAGCGGATCACCAACCAGTCGGAGAGAATGCGCGTCCCGCCGGTCACCGAGGCAAAGTCGCCGCCGGATTCGCGGATCACCGGCGCGGACTCACCGGTAATGGCGCTTTCGTCCACCGAGGCGCCGCCTTCAATGACTTCACCATCACAAGGGATGATATCGCCGGCTTCCACCAGCACGATGTCGCCTTTGCGTAAATCATCGGCCGGAATATGGTCGATGGGGGCGTCATGCTGCGGCGCGCGCAGCTTACGGGCAAAGGAGGTCTTTTTGACCCCTTTGAGGCTATTGGCCTGGGCTTTACTGCGGCCCTCGGCCATGGCTTCGGCGAAGTTGGCGAACAGCACGGTAAACCACAGCCAGATACTCACGGCGGCAGTAAACCCGGCGCTGCCAGTGAGATGCCCGCTGGCCATCGCCACCGCCAGCAGGGTGGTGATCAGGCTGCCGATCCAGACGATGAACATCACCGGGTTGCGCCACTGAACCATCGGGCTGAGTTTTTTCACTGCGTCCAGCAGCGCCTGGCGCACCAGCGTCGGCTCCAGCAGGGCTAATTGCTTGCGACTCATAACAGATTGCTCCGCATCACTTACAGTAAGGAAAAGTGTTCCGCCAACGGGCCGAGCGCCAGTGCGGGAATAAAGGTCAGGGCGCCGACCAACAGCACGGTGCCAATCAGCAGACCGACAAACAGCACATCGTGGGTGGCGAGGGTACCGGCGCCGGTGGGCTGGATTTTCTTCTTCACCAATGACCCGGCGATCACCATCACCGGCACGATGACGCCAAACCGACCGACCAGCATGCAAAATGCCAGCAGCAGGTTCCAGAACGGCGTAGCCGCGCCGAGACCGGCAAAGGCGCTACCGTTGTTGTTGGCGGCGGAGGTCACGGCGTACAGCACTTCGCTGAAGCCGTGAGGGCCGGGATTGAACATCCCCGCGCGTCCGGCGTCGGTCATCATCGCCAGCGCGGTGCCCAGCAGGACCAGCGTTGGGGTCACCAGAATCGCCAGAGCGATCATCTTCATCTCACGCACGTCGATCTTCTTACCGAGATACTCCGGCGTACGGCCGATCATCAGCCCGGCGATAAACACCGCCAGCATGACAAACAGCAGCATGCCATACAGCCCGGAGCCCACGCCGCCGAAGACCACTTCGCCGATCTGCATCAACCACATCGGGACCATGCCGCCGAGGGCGGTAAACGAGTCATGCATGGCGTTCACCGCGCCACAGGAGGCGGCGGTGGTGATAACCGCAAACAGGCTGCTGGTTAAGATGCCAAAGCGACTCTCTTTACCTTCCATATTGATGCTGCTGTCCGCGCCCAGCGCCAGCAAGTGCGGGTTACCCTGGGTTTCCGCCCACATCACCACCGCCACGCAGACGATAAAGATCAGGGTCATGGCCCACAAAATCGCATGTCCCTGGCGGCGATCGCCGACCACGTCGCCAAAGGCAAAGCACAGCGCCGCGGGGATCAAGAAGATCGCCAGCATCTGCACCATGTTGCTCAGCGCGGTGGGGTTCTCAAACGGGTGGGCGGAGTTGGCATTAAAGAAACCGCCGCCGTTGGTGCCGAGCATTTTGATCGCTTCCTGCGAGGCGACCGGCCCCATGGGCAGCGACTGATGCAGGCCCTCGATCGAGGTGAAAGCCTGATACGGCAGGAGGTTCTGCGGCACACCTTGCTGAATAAAGAACACAGCAATCAGCAGAGCGATCGGCAACAGCAGCCACAGGGTGATGCGGGTGAGATCGACCCAGGCGTTGCCCAGGGTCGTGACCTGCTGACGAGACCAGGCGCGAGTAAAGGCAAAAATCACCGCGATGCCGGTCGCCGCTGAGAGGAAGTTCTGCACCGTCAGCCCGACCATCTGGCTGAGGTAACTCATGGTGCTTTCCCCGGCGTAGGCCTGCCAGTTGGTATTGCTGATAAAGCTCACTGCGGTGTTCAGCGCCAGATCCCAGGAGAGCCCGGGCAGATGCTGCGGGTTGAACGGCAGCGACCCCTGACACAACAACAGAACGAACAGCACCAACAGCCCGAGCGCATTGAACAGCAAAATGGCCAGCAGATACTGGCACCAGTTCATCTCCTGGGTATTGATACCGGCAACCCGCCATATTCCACGTTCAACACCGGCAAGACCCGGGAGCGGGGTATCGTTGATCATCCTGGCCAGCAGCGTCCCCGTGGGGCGTGCCAGCACCATCAGCAGTAAAAGAAAACTGGCGATAAGTAAAAATCCTTGTGCGGCCATCAGAATGCCTCCGCATTTATCAAGGCGTAGACCAAATAAGCCAGCAACAGGAATACCAGCGTAACGCCAGCAATGACGCCTGCACTCACAATCCACCTCCGGGTGTCTTTACGATTTACCCGGAGGATAGGAATTTTGGTGCAAAGATTTTGCAAAAATCAGAATCGGCGGTGTAAAAAAAATATAAAAATCGCAAAAACCACAATTTAACCAATGGTTAGTATTAATTTAACTGTTTCGTAACTTATTTACCGGATGAATGTAAATAAAGGCTAAATCGTCAGCTTTTAGTGGTCGGATGAGTAGTAAAATTACAAGCAAAGCGGTATTATTTTAGCCAGAAAGACATTGTAACTTTACCGGCGTCGATTGCCGGCCTGACAAAGGGGAGAGAAATTATGACGTTGTACAAAAATTATCCTGCTCACGTAATCTTTTTACGTCGTGCCTTCGCCGTTGTGGCTGGCGTAGCGGCATTTCCGCTGATGCTGTTCTGGAAAGATCGCGCCCGCTATTACAGCTGGCTGCACCGCGTCTGGGCGAAAACCAGCGAGCAGCCGGTGTGGATGGCCCAGGCTGAAAAAGCCGCCGCTGATTTTTACTGATCGTCTCTGCCAGACACCACGACCGCCGGTTTTCCGGCGGTTTTTTTTATCGCTTCTGATCTACACTTATGGCGTGCAACCCTAAGGAGCCGCAATGAGTGAGAGTTGGTTAGAGGACGATGATAAAACCCGTTTGTACACCCTGCATGAACTGGATACGCTGCATCGTGAGGGCCTGACCCGCGGCAAGCTGATCGACTTCCACAGTCGCTATAAACTTATCCTGCTGGCCCATTCACAGCCTGAATACCGCAAAATCGGCCCGTTTGTTGCCGATATCGCACAATGGCCGTCGCTGGAGGCCTTTTTTGTCGCCTACCGTGAACGTCTGGTGAGCCTGCTGGCGCACCCCTCAACCCGCCGCAATCATACTAACGTGCTGATGCATGTTCAGGGCTATTTCCGTGAGCATTTGAGCGCGGCGCAAAAGCAGGAGCTGGTCGCCTTGATCGATGACTATCGCCTGGGCCGACAGCCTCTGCTTGCGCCGGTGCGCCTCCTGCAACACTATATGACTGAATTTCCTGATACTTACCTTGCCGGGCAGCGTTATTTTAACCCCTGGCCGGAAGCATCGGTTTAACACGACGTCACTGATTGCAGGAGTTTTATGGCCACTCATCTGGTCTGGTTTCGCGCGGACTTACGTATCCATGACAACCTCGCGCTGGCTGCAGCCTGTCGCGATCCCCACGCGACGGTGCTGGCGCTGTTTATCGCCACGCCGGAACAATGGCGCCAGCATGGCATGGCGCCGCGTCAGGCGGCTTTTATCGCTCAGCACCTGCACAGTCTGCAGCTGGCACTGGCCGAACGCGGTATTCCGCTTGAGGTGATTGAGGCCGACGACTTCGCTGTCAGCGGCGAACGGCTGGCGGAATACTGCGCGCAGCGGCAGGTGAGCCACCTGTTTTATAACTACCAGTACGAAATTAATGAGCGGCAGCGCGATGCGCAGGTGGAAAAAAGGCTGAGCGGCCTGGTGTGTCAGGGATTTGACGATGCGCTGCTGCTGCCTCCCGGCAGCGTGTTGACCGGCAATCGCGAGATGTACAAGGTCTTTACGCCATTCAAAAATGCCTTCCTGCGCCGGCTGCGCGAGGCGCTACCGGAATGCGTGGCCGCGCCAAGAGTTCGTCCCGACGGGCCATTGCAACCAACATCGCTGCCGGAGATCCGCTACCCGCAGCAGGCGTTTGATGCACAGCTGTTTGCCGCCGACGAAAAAACGGCCATTGCCCGGCTACGCACTTTCTGCCAGCAGCAGGTCGCCGATTATGACCAGCAGCGTGATTTTCCCGCTCGGGAAGGCACCAGCCGGCTGTCGCCCTGTCTGGCCGCTGGCGTGCTTTCTCCGCGTCAGTGCCTGCATCGTCTGCTGGTGGAACAGCCCGCCGCGCTCGACGGTGGGGCGGGGGCAGTGTGGCTGAACGAGCTCATCTGGCGTGAGTTTTACCGCCATTTAATGGTGTTCCACCCACGGCTATGCAAAGGTCGACCGTTTATCGCGTGGACCGATAAGGTCGCGTGGCGGGACGATGAGCAGGGGCTACAGGCATGGCAAAACGGCCAGACTGGTTTCCCGATTGTCGATGCCGCCATGCGTCAGCTCAACGCCACGGGCTGGATGCATAATCGTCTGCGGATGATTGTCGCCAGTTTTCTGGTGAAGGACCTGCGCGTCGACTGGCGCGCGGGCGAGCGCTATTTTATCAACCAGTTGATTGATGGCGACCTTGCGGCCAATAACGGCGGCTGGCAATGGGCCGCGTCGACCGGCACCGATGCCGCGCCCTATTTTCGAATTTTTAATCCCACCACGCAGGGGGAGAAGTTTGATAAGGCGGGAGCGTTTATTCGTCAATGGCTGCCCGAGCTGGCGGGCGTGCCGGAGAAGGCGCTGCATCAGCCGTGGCTGTGGGCCGATAAGCAAGGCGTGATGCTGACGTATCCGCGCCCGCTGGTCGATCACAAGCAGGCGCGGTTGGAGACGCTGGCAGCCTGGGAGGCCGCCAGCAAAGGGTCTACTCCACCGCCAGCGCGCGAGTCTTAACGCGCAGGGCAGAGTACAGCCAGATAACCAGCACCAGGCCGACGCAGGCTAAGGCGCCCCAGGTTATCTGGCTGAAAACATTAATGTAGGCATCAATGGCGTAACCAGCTGCACCGGCTTCATCAAAGGACCCCTGGGCGGTCTGGTCAGCAATCACTCCCGCCAGATAGTTGGCGATGGCCCCGGACAGCAGCATATAGATGCCGGTCAGCACGCCGGTCACGCCGGGGATCTCGATGCGGGTGATTTGCGCCATCGCCACCGGGTCGATAAACAGCTCGGCAAAGCCCATCACCGCCAGACCCAACACCATTAACGGCATCGATGACTGGCCGTAGGTCGCTGACCAGCGGGCGCTTAAGGTCAGAATGCAGAATCCGGCGCTCATCAGGCCGAGACCGAGCGCAAACTTACCCCAGATCCGCACGGTTCTGTTCCTGCTAACCGTCTCTTTCACCAGCCACGCCAGCACCATTCCGCAGAGCATCACCGCGAAGGCGTTCACCGACTGGAACATCGCCGTCGGCACTTCGTAGCTCATGACATGACGATTAACGAAGCGGTCGATATACAGGCTGATAGAGCTGCCACCCTGCTGCGCGAAGGCCCAGAACAGCAGGCTGAAGCCGGTCAGGACAATAATCAGCCGCAGATCGCTGCGTTGTTTCGCCGTTTCTGCCCGGCGATAAATACGGGCCAGCACCAGCAGACCAATGACGGTGGCGACAATCAGCGCATAGACCGACCACTCTTTCCAGAACAGAACGGTAATCAGCAGCGGCGCGGCGACCAGCAGCACCAGCAACCAGCCCCAGTTCGGCAGCAGAAAGTGGCGCGCGCGCAGGGCTGCGCGATTGACGCCGGCGGTATGACGGAAATGGCGACCGCCGCAGAGGAAAATCACCAGCCCGGCAATCATCCCGATGGCGGCGAGGGCGAAGCCCATGGCCCAGCTGTACTCTTCCTGCACATAGCCACAGGCGATTGGGGCGACGATCGAACCGATATTGCCCGCGGCGTACATCAGCGAGAAGCCGCCATCGCGGCGCGGATCGGTCGGTTCATACAGTTCGCCCAGCAGGCAGCTGACGTTGGATTTAAACAAGCCGTAACCGCAGACGATGATCGCCAGCGACAGATAGAGGAAGGTCGGGGCAATTTCGCTGGCGCCCAGTACCAGATGGCCGATCGCCATCAACAGGGCGCCGAGCATCACCGCCATTCGGTTGCCGAGCAGCTTGTCGGCCAAAAAGCCGCCGAGAATTGGCGTGACGTAAACCAGCGAGCAATAGGCGCTGAACAGGGCATAGGCGTGGTTATCGTCATACTTGAGCTGATTGGTGAGATATAAAATCAGCAGCGCCCGCATGCCATAGAAACTGAAATACTCCCAGATTTGCAGCGCGACAACGTAATAAATCGCCCGCGGCTGCGATGATTGTCTGTTCATGTAACGTTTAATTCCTGCCAAAAAAAGAAAGTCGATCTTTCTGCATGAATAGCGATTTCGTAGTGATATTCATGGCTTACCAGGCTTTCTGATTATTTAATATGCTTTAATAGTGCATAAATATACACGAATGCGTTATGGGGTGGGTAGACAAATTGCGGGTTTACGCTAAAAGTCAACATAGCGCGGGTTGCACAGGTGCTATCGACGACCTCCGCGGATCCCGTTATGTTATGCCTGTGCACACGATGATGACCTGATGGAGCGACAATGAAAAATAGCGAACTGGAACAACTGATTAACGAAAAGCTTAACAGCGCGACATTCAGCGACTACGGGCCAAACGGCCTGCAGGTCGAGGGGCGTGAAACGGTGCAAAAGATTGTCACTGGCGTGACCGCCAGCCAGGCGCTGCTGGATGAAGCCGTGCGCCTGCAGGCGGATGCGGTGATTGTCCATCATGGTTACTTCTGGAAGGGTGAATCGCCGATCGTTCGCGGCATGAAACGCCAGCGTCTGAAAACGCTGCTGGCGAATGATATCAACCTCTATAGCTGGCATTTGCCGCTGGACGCCCATCCGGAGCTGGGCAATAACGCCCAGCTGGCGCAACTTCTCGGTATCAATATCATGGGCGAAATTGAACCGCTGGTGCCGTGGGGCGAACTGTCGATGCCGGTTTCCGGGCTGGAGCTGGCCTCGTGGATTGAGGCGCGCCTGGGGCGTAAACCGCTGTGGTGCGGCGATACCGGGCCGGATAAAGTCGCGCGGGTTGCCTGGTGCACCGGCGGCGGCCAGGGCTTTATTGATAGCGCCGCCCGTTTCGGGGTCGATGCCTTTATCACCGGTGAAGTGTCGGAACAAACCATTCACTCCGCCCGCGAGCAGTCCCTGCATTTTTATGCCGCCGGGCACCATGCCACCGAACGCGGCGGTATTCGCGCCTTAAGCGAATGGCTGTCGGAAAACAGCGATCTGGATGTGACCTTTATTGATATCCCTAACCCGGCCTGATGAGAGAGAAAAAAGTGCAGCGAGCGCGTTGTTATATGTTAGGCGAAACCGCCGTCGTCCTCGAACTTGAACCTCCGGTGACGCTGGAGAGCCAAAAGCGCATCTGGCGCCTGGCCCAGCGACTGGCGGATCATGAAGAGGCGCTGGATGCGATTCCGGGGATGAACAATATCACCGTCGTCCTGCGTCATCCGCAGACGATGGCGTGGGATGCGATTGAGCAGCTGCAACGCTGGTGGGAAGAGAGCGAAGCGCTGGAGCCGGAGTCCCGGGAGATGACGATCCCGGTGATCTACGGTGGCGAAGACGGGCCAGATTTAGCAGAAGTGGCGCGCCACTGCGGACTGAGTGAGAAACAGGTGGTTGAACTGCACTCCTCAGTCGAATACGTGGTGTGGTTCCTCGGCTTCCAGCCGGGATTCCCCTATTTGGGCGGACTGCCTGAACAGCTGGCGACGCCGCGTCGGGCGGAGCCGCGGCTGCTGGTTCCGGCAGGATCTGTGGGGATCGGTGGCGTGCAAACCGGGGTTTATCCTCTGGCCACCCCTGGCGGCTGGCAGCTGCTGGGCCGCACGCCGCTGGCGCTGTTTGACCCCAGGCGACAGGAGCCGGTGCTGCTACGTTCCGGCGATAAAGTTCGCTTTGTACCGCAAAAGGAGGGGGTATGTTGAAGATGATCCGCGCCGGCATGTATTCGTCAATACAGGACGGCGGGCGCGAAGGACAACGACAGTCGGGGATCAGCCTCTGCGGCGCTCTGGATACTCCCTCACTGGTGACCGCCAACCTGCTGGTGGGGAATGACCCCAACATGGCTGCGCTGGAGATCACGCTCGGTCAGGTGGATATCCAGTTCGAACGTGACTGCTGGTTTGCGTTAACCGGTGCCGCCTGTGAGGCGCTGCTTGACGATAAACCGGTGTGGGTGGGCTGGCGAATGGCGGCGAAGGCCGGCCAGCATTTGGTTTTGAAAACTCCGCAGTACGGTATCCGTAGCTACCTGGCGGTGGCCGGCGGCATCGATGTGCCGGTGGTGCTGGGGTCACGCAGTACCGATCTGAAAGTGGGCATTGGCGGCTTCGAAGGGCGACGCCTGCAGGATGGCGACCGGCTGAAGCTGGGTAAAACGTCCCGCCAGTTCAAGGCGGCGCGCGGCGTTAAACAGCTGCCGCTGAGTAACCGTATCCGTGCGTTACCGGGGCCAGAATACCAGGAGTTTGATACGGCGTCTCAGGGTTCGTTCTGGCGTTCACCCTGGCAGTTGAGCCCCCAGAGTAACCGGATGGGCTACCGTCTTCAGGGCCAGCCGCTCAAACGCACCACCGATCGCGAGATGCTCTCGCATGGCCTGCTGCCGGGCGTGGTGCAGGTTCCGCACAACGGTCAGCCGATCGTGCTGATGAACGATGCGCAGACCACCGGGGGCTATCCGCGTATTGCCTGCATTATCGACGCCGATATGTACCAGCTGGCGCAAATTCCGCTGGGGCAGCCGATTCATTTTGTCCCCTGCACTCTGGAAGAGGCACTGAAAGCGCGTGCTGACCAGCAGCGTTATCTGGAACAACTGGCGTGGAGGCTGAGCGATGATCATTGATTTAAATGCCGATCTGGGAGAGGGCTGCGCGAACGACAGCGCGTTGTTACAGCTGGTCTCCTCGGCCAACATCGCCTGCGGCTTCCACGCCGGCGATGCGATGCTGATGCATCAGTGTGTCCGTGAGGCGTTGAAAAACGGCGTCGCCGTCGGCGCCCACCCCAGTTTTCCCGACCGGGAAAACTTTGGCCGCACGGCGATGCAGCTGCCGCCGGAAACGGTTTATGCCCAGACGCTGTATCAGATTGGCGCGCTGGCGGCGATCGTCCGCGCTGAAGGCGGCGAGCTGAAACACGTCAAGCCGCACGGCATGCTCTACAACCAGGCGGCGAAAGAGGTGCCGCTGGCCGAGGCGATAGCCCGAGCCGTGCGCGATTTTGACCCCGCGCTGATCCTGGTGGGGCTGGCGGGCAGCGAGCTGATTCGCGCGGGCCAGCACTACCAGTTGACCACGCGACAGGAGGTATTTGCCGATCGCGGATATCAGGCCGATGGCAGTCTGGTGCCGCGTTCGCAGTCCGGCGCGCTGATCGACAGCGAAGAGCAGGCGCTGGCGCAGACTCTGGAAATGGTCCAGCACAACCGGGTACGCAGCATCACCGGGGAATGGGCGCCGGTGATTGCGCAAACCGTCTGTCTGCATGGCGATGGCGCACACGCGCTGGATTTTGCCCGTCGTCTACGGGCAGCGTTTGCCGGACGCAACATTCAGGTCAGCGCGGAAACAACAGCATAAAACAATAATTATTAAGTCGTTAACAACACAACCAACACAACAACCAACAGGACGTTATTATGGGAGACGCAATATCTCTCTGGCCACTGATCGGCATTGCCGTGATTGTGGTCGGGTTTATTCTACGTTTTAATCCGGTGCTCGTGGTCATTGTCGCCGGGATCGTCACCGGTGTGGCGGCGCATATGCCGCTCGCTACCATTCTGGAAAAGCTGGGGGAGGGGTTTCTCAACACCCGTAACCTGCCGTTTATTCTGCTGCTACCGCTGGCGGTTATCGGCCTGCTGGAACGACACGGTCTGAAAGAACGCGCCCAGGCGTGGATCGCGAAGATCCACAGCGCCACCGCCGGACGCCTGCTGATCGTTTATCTGTTTGTCCGTGAAGCGACCGCCGCGCTGGGCTTAACCAGCCTGGGGGGCCACCCGCAGATGGTACGTCCGCTGCTGGCGCCGATGGCGGAAGGGGCGGCGGAAAAAACCTTTGGTCCACTGCCCGGTAGCGTGCGCTACCGCCTGCGGGCGATGTCGGCGGCGACCGACAACGTTGGCCTGTTCTTCGGTGAGGATATTTTTGTCGCTTTCGGGGCGATCATCTTCATGCACAACTTTATGCTGGAGTCCGGCGGCATTCAGACCGAACCGCTGCATATTGCGCTGTGGGGGATCCCGACCGCCATTTGCGCCTTCCTGATCCATGCCGCCCGTCTGTGGCGCCTCGATCGTCATCTTCAGCGTGAACTGGATAAGGTTAACGCCGGACAGGCGAAAGGCGGTGCGGTATGAATTTCCAACAAACCTGGCTTTACTGGCTGGCAGGACTGGTGCTGCTGGCGGTCGCGGTGATGTCATGGCGCGACAAAAGCAACCCTCGTCGCCTGACTACCGGCCTGTTCTGGGGGCTGTATGGCGTGCTGTTCCTGCTGGGCGACTGGACCTGGCAACTGGTGGGTGATAAGCGCACCATTCATATCGCCGTCGGCGTGGCGGTGGTGGTGCTGGCGCTGATTGCCGGCTTTGGCGGCGTGCGGCTGGGCAGCTATCACCAGCGCACTCAGGAAGAGCGCAGCGCCAGCGCGGTCCGTCTGGGCAACCGCTTGTTTTATCCGGCGCTGGCCATCCCGGTGGTCACGGTGGTTGGCGTCCTGCTGTTTAACAATATCCCATCGTGGCAGCACTGGGTGTTTGGCCCTGGCAACCATGCCACGCTGATTACGCTGTTCTCGATGACTGCCGGCACACTGATTGGTCTGATTATGGCGATCCGCATGACCCATGAGCGAGTGACGCAGCCGCTGCAGGAGGCGCGTCGTCTGCTCGATTCGGTCGGCTGGGCCTTTATCCTGCCGCAGATCCTCGCGGTGCTGGGATTGCTGTTTACCTCGGCCGGAGTGGGCAGCAGCATTGCCTGGCTGACCGAACACTACCTGGCGGTGGATAGCCGCTTTATCGCGGTGGTGGTCTATACCCTCGGCATGGCGCTGCTGACGATGGTGATGGGCAATGCTTTCGCGGCGTTCCCGATTGTCACGGCGGGTATCGGTATTCCGATTCTGGTGCTCCAGCACGGCGGTAACCCGGCGGTGATGGCGGCTATCGGGATGTTCTCTGGTTACTGCGGCACCCTGATGACGCCGATGGCGGCCAACTTCAATATCGTGCCGGCGGCCCTGCTGGAGCTGCCGGATAAAAACGCGGTCATTAAGGCGCAGATCCCAACCGGCATACTGCTGCTGATCGTTAACGTATTCTTACTTTATTTCCTGATGTTCCTGTAAGGAGGGGAGATGGCGGGCGTATTAATTACCGGATTTGAACCGTTTGGCGGCGAGGCCGTTAACCCTTCGTGGGAGGTGGTTCGCCAGTTGGATGGCGTCACCATTGCCGGCGAGCCCGTGGTGGCGCTGCAGCTGCCCTGCGTCTTTGGCGAGGCGCTGACGGTGCTGAACGCCGCGTTAGCGGCCCAGCAACCGCGGCTGACGATTGCCGTAGGGCAGGCGGGTGGTCGTGTCGACATTACCGTCGAACGGGTGGCGATCAACGTCGATGATGCGCGCATCCCGGACAATAAAGGCCAGCAGCCTATCGATGAGCCGATCGTCGCTGACGGCCCGGCGGCGTGGTTCAGCAGCCTGCCGGTCAAAGCCATTGTCGCGGCGCTGCGCGAGCAGGGGATCCCGGCGTCGGTGTCGCAAACGGCGGGGACCTTCGTCTGCAACCATGTGATGTATGGCCTGCTGGATGCGCTCCAGGGCAAAGCCGGAACCAAAGGCGGCTTTATCCATATTCCGTATCTGCCGGAACAGGCGGCAGCCCACCCCGGTGAGGCGAGCATGGCGGTCGGGACGGTACGGGCGGCGCTGGAGATGGCAATCGCCGTCTCGCTCCAGCAGGATGGTGATGTGAAAGCGGTCGGTGGGGCAACTCACTAACCGGCAGAACAAAAGGACAAGATGATGCCGGAAGGTCCGGAGATCCGCCGGGCGGCGGATAGCCTGGAGAGGGCGATCAAAGGCAAACCGCTGACCGAGGTGTGGTTTGCCTTTGCCGCGTTACAGGAATATCAGTCGCAGCTGGTGGGCCAGCGGGTGACGCACATAGAAACCCGGGGGAAAGCCCTGCTGACGCACTTTTCCGGCGGATTGACGCTGTACAGCCACAATCAGTTGTACGGCGTCTGGCGCGTGGTGGAGGCCGGAGAACAGCCGGTGACTCAGCGGGTGCTGCGGGTCAGGTTGCAGACTGCAGAGAAGGCGATATTGCTCTACAGCGCGTCAGATATCGCTCTGCTGACGCCCGGGCAGCTTGCGGTGCATCCGTTTTTACTGCGGGTAGGGCCTGACGTGCTGGATATGCGCTTAACGGCGGACGCCGTCAAAGCGCGTTTACTGTCGACCGCCTTTCGCCGCCGACAGTTTGCCGGGTTATTTCTGGATCAGGCGTTTCTGGCCGGGCTGGGAAATTACCTGCGGGTCGAGATCCTCTGGCAGGTCGGTCTGACCGGGCGGCATCATGCCGCTGAACTGGACTCGCGGCAGCTCGACGAGCTGGCTCACGCGTTGCTGGATATTCCTCGTTTGTCCTATCGCACTCGCGGCGTGGTGGATGAGCAAAAGCATCATGGCGCGCTGTTTCGCTTCCGGGTTTTCCATCGGGAAGGGGAAGCCTGCGAGCGCTGCGGCGGCATCATTGAGAAGACGATGCAGTCGTCACGGCCATTTTACTGGTGCCCAGGCTGTCAGCATTAAGCACTTTTTGCCAATAAAAAACGCGCCCCAAACCCTGGCCAATGGACACTATCTGGCTGGACATTCCCTTTACCGGCAAAAGTACCCGTACAGCATTTTCTGGAAGCGTTGCGTTGAGTAAGCTTGGTGGTATTTTGACCGGTTCCACTTGCGTTTAAGCGTTGTATGTATAATATTTTATACAAAAAATAGGGGCGGGGGCACAAGGATGGCCGAGAAAGACATTGTATGGCGCGGAACATCGCTTGATGATCTAAAGGCATTTCCTGATGACGTCAAACGGGATGCCGGTCATGAGCTGGGAAAGGTTCAGTGCGGCTTACAGCCTACAGACTATAAACCTGTAAGCACCTGGGGCATCGGGGTTATCGAAATCAGGCTTACTGGTGAGGATGGTGAGTATCGCGTCGTCTACGTTGCCAAGTTTGATGAAGCCATTTACGTGCTTCATGCTTTCGACAAAAAGACCCAACAGACAAGCCCCAGAGACGTCAATATTATTAAAGCCCGCTATAAAGCAGTATTAGCGGAACGGAGGAAGATGTAATGACCGATAAAATCGACACGAAAACACGTCATGTGACCCGTGCCGGCGGAAATATTTTTGCTGATCTCGGGTTTGAGCCAGCCGAGGCAGCTGCGCTGAAAGCTAAATCACAAGGTGAGATTGAGCGCACAAAGGCGATGAAAGAAGTCTTGATGGTTGAGATTGCTACGTGGATGAAGGAGGGGGGGCTCAAGCAGGAAAAAGCCGCCCAGATTTTGCACGTATCCCGTCCTCGGGTTTCCGATGTAGTGAACAAAAAAACAGAGAAATTCACCATTGATGCGCTTGTCGGGATGGTTATCACCATTGGTAAAAAAGTTAAGCTCGTTGTTGAGTAATAAATATCCCGCTTAGGTGTAATGTCTGTCAGTTAAGATTTTGAAGAGAAACGCATGTGGAAGATGTCTTACCCTTCGGCCTGGCAACATAAAACTCTCAGCCAAAGATCCCGACGACCAATAAAAAACGCGCCCTGAGGCGCGTTTTTTTATCGGTCGATCCGGACTCAGCCTTTGGCCACGTCGGATTTGAAATCGCGTTTTTCGTAGCCGGTATACAGCTGACGCGGACGCGCGATTTTCATACCGTCGCTGTGCATTTCGTTCCAGTGTGCGATCCAGCCCACGGTACGCGCCATCGCGAAGATAACGGTAAACATGGAGGACGGAATGCCCATCGCTTTCAGGATGATACCGGAGTAGAAATCGACGTTCGGGTAGAGTTTCTTCTCGATGAAGTACGGGTCGTTGAGCGCAATGTGCTCAAGCTCCATGGCCACTTCCAGCAGATCGTCTTTGGTGCCCAGTTCTTTCAGTACTTCATGGCAGGTTTCACGCATAACGGTGGCGCGCGGGTCGTAGTTTTTGTACACGCGGTGGCCAAAGCCCATCAGGCGGAAAGAGTCGTTCTTGTCTTTCGCGCGGCGGACAAATTCCGGAATGTGCTCAACGGAACTGATCTCTTCCAGCATCTTCAGTGCAGCTTCGTTCGCGCCACCGTGCGCCGGTCCCCACAGGGAGGCGATGCCCGCAGCGATACAGGCGAACGGGTTCGCGCCAGATGAGCCTGCGGTACGGACGGTAGAGGTCGATGCGTTCTGTTCGTGGTCAGCGTGCAGGATCAGAATACGGTCCATAGCGCGTTCCAGTACCGGGTTAACCTCATAGGTTTCACACGGTGTGGAGAACATCATATTCAGGAAGTTGCCCGCGTAGGAGAGGTCGTTGCGCGGATAGACGAAAGGCTGGCCGATTGAATATTTGTAACACATGGCTGCCATTGTCGGCATTTTAGACAGCAGACGGAACGCGGCGATATCACGGTGACGTGGATTATTGACATCCAGTGAGTCGTGATAGAACGCGGCCAGCGCACCGGTAATACCGCACATCACCGCCATCGGGTGAGAGTCGCGACGGAACGCGTGGAACAGACGGGTGATCTGCTCGTGAATCATGGTGTGGCGGGTAACGATAGTCTTGAATTCGTCGTACTGCTGCTGGTTCGGTTTTTCACCGTTCAGCAGGATGTAACACACTTCGAGGTAGTTGGACTCGGTCGCTAACTGATCGATCGGGAAACCACGGTGGAGCAGGATACCTTCATCACCGTCGATAAAAGTGATTTTAGATTCACAAGATGCGGTTGAAGTGAAACCAGGGTCAAAGGTGAAAACCCCTTTTGAACCAAGACTACGAATATCAATTACATCCTGACCGAGCGTGCCCTTTAGCACATCTAGTTCGATAGCAGTATCACCGCCTAGGGTGATTTTTGCTTTAGTATCAGACATTTATGGTCTCCTTAGCGCCTTTATTGCTTAAGACTGCCTGGGGTGGATTTGCCTTCGGCCCGCGTCTGCTTACGTTACCAGTTTGTTATGTTGCACACAGCTCTGCGTCAGCGAAATGGGCAGGGTACAGAGCAAAGGCGCTTGATGGTACGTCTTCAGTCTACGACGAAATAGCAGCAAATCAGCGTTTTAGCAGTCCGAATTTGAAAATCTGTATACCACTAATAACTGTCCTGATTACATCGGTCAATACCAACACACTGTTGCATAACTTATTCTCAGGTGAAAGAGTGACCCCATAACTTTTGAGCATTATTGCATTTATCTGGTAATGGTTGTAACAAGAATGTTTAATATTTGTCAAATCAGGTGATTAAATTTTAAAATAATGTTGTTATCGTGACCTTGATCACTGTTCGGGACAAAACCCGACAAACTATATGTAGGTTAATTGTAATGATTTTGTGAACGTCCTATACTGCGGCCAGGTCTCCGGAACACCCTGCAATCCCGAGCCACCCAGCGTTGTCTGGTCACGTTTTAGCTCTTAATTAAGGGTTTAATCATGACCACAGGTTATAGAAAGGACGCTGTCTGACCCGCAAGCAGACCGGAGGAAGGAAACAATAAGAACAGCATGTGGGCGTTATTCATGGTAAGAAATGTGAAAAAACAAAGACCTGTCAATCTGGATTTGCAAACGATCCGGTTCCCAATCACTGCGATAGCGTCCATTCTCCATCGCGTTTCCGGTGTGATCACCTTCGTGGCGGTCGGAATTCTGCTTTGGTTGCTGGGCACCAGCCTTTCCTCTCCCGAAGGTTTCCTCGTGGCGTCATCCATCATGGGTAGCTTCTTCGTGAAGTTTATCATGTGGGGCATTCTGACCGCGCTGGCATACCACGCCGTTGTGGGCATTCGCCACCTGATGATGGATTTTGGTTATCTGGAAGAAACCCTCGAAGTAGGGACACGCTCCGCTAAGATTTCTTTTGTTATTACTGTCGTGCTTTCACTTCTCGCAGGAGTCCTCGTATGGTAAGCAACGCCTCTGCACTGGGACGTAACGGCGTACATGACTTCATTCTGGTCCGTGCTACCGCCATCGTTCTGACCCTTTACATCATCTATATGGTCGGCTTTTTTGCCATCTCAGGTGACATTACATGGGAAGTCTGGACGGGCTTTTTCTCCTCCGCGTTCACTAAAGTCTTCACCCTGCTGGCTCTGATCTCCATTTTGATTCACGCGTGGATTGGGATGTGGCAGGTATTGACGGACTACGTTAAACCACTGGCTGTGCGCTTAGTTCTGCAACTGGTTATCGTTGCGGCGCTGGTGGCTTACGTTCTTTATGGATTTGTTGTGGTGTGGGGTGTGTGATGAAATTGCCAGTCAGAGAATTTGATGCAGTTGTGATTGGTGCTGGTGGCGCAGGTATGCGCGCGGCACTGCAGATTTCCCAGAGCGGCCAGACCTGTGCGCTGCTCTCCAAAGTGTTCCCGACTCGTTCCCATACCGTTTCTGCGCAGGGTGGCATCACCGTGGCGCTCGGTAATACCCATGAAGATAACTGGGAATGGCACATGTACGACACCGTGAAAGGGTCGGACTATATTGGCGACCAGGACGCCATCGAATATATGTGCAAAACCGGTCCGGAAGCGATTCTTGAACTGGACCATATGGGCCTGCCGTTCTCACGTCTTGATGACGGTACCATTTATCAGCGTCCGTTTGGCGGCCAGTCGAAGAACTTCGGCGGCGAGCAGGCGGCACGTACTGCGGCGGCGGCTGACCGTACCGGTCACGCACTGCTGCACACGCTGTACCAGCAGAACCTGAAAAACCACACCACGATTTTCTCCGAGTGGTATGCCCTGGACCTGGTGAAGAACGCCGATGGCGCCGTGGTAGGTTGTACCGCGCTGTGTATTGAAACCGGCGAAGTGGTTTACTTCAAAGCCCGTGCAACGGTCCTGGCGACCGGCGGCGCAGGCCGTATCTATCAATCCACCACCAACGCCCACATCAATACCGGTGACGGCGTCGGGATGGCTATCCGTGCCGGCGTTCCGGTACAGGATATGGAAATGTGGCAGTTCCACCCGACCGGTATCGCCGGCGCCGGGGTTCTGGTCACCGAAGGCTGCCGTGGTGAAGGCGGCTATCTGCTGAATAAACACGGCGAGCGCTTCATGGAGCGTTATGCGCCGAATGCTAAAGACCTGGCGGGTCGTGACGTGGTGGCGCGTTCCATCATGATCGAAATCCGTGAAGGTCGTGGCTGCGATGGTCCGTGGGGCCCGCATGCGAAACTGAAACTTGACCATCTGGGTAAAGAAGTTCTGGAATCTCGCCTGCCGGGTATCCTTGAGCTCTCCCGTACCTTCGCCCACGTTGACCCGGTGAAAGAGCCGATTCCGGTTATCCCAACCTGCCACTATATGATGGGCGGTATTCCGACCAAAGTGAGCGGCCAGGCATTGACCGTCAACGAGCAGGGTGAAGATGTGGTGATTCCGGGTCTGTTCGCGGTCGGTGAAATCGCCTGCGTATCGGTCCACGGTGCAAACCGTCTGGGCGGCAACTCGCTGCTTGACCTGGTGGTGTTTGGTCGTGCGGTGGGTCTGCATCTGCAGGAATCTATCGCCGAGCAGGGCGTTCTGCGTGACGCGACGGAAGAAGAGATCGATGCATCTCTGGAACGTCTGAACCGCTGGAACGGCAACCGTAACGGCGAAGACCCGGTCGAAATCCGCAAAGCGCTGCAGGAATGTATGCAGCACAACTTCTCGGTATTCCGTGAAGGGGATGCGATGGCGAAGGGCCTTGAGCAGCTGAAAGCAATCCGCGAGCGCCTGAAAAACGCCCGTCTGGATGACACATCCAGCGAGTTCAATACCCAGCGCGTTGAGTGTCTGGAGCTGGATAACCTGATGGAAACCGCTTACGCCACTGCGGTGTCGGCAAACTTCCGTACCGAGAGCCGTGGCGCGCATAGCCGCTTCGACTTCCCGGAGCGCGATGACGAAAACTGGCTGTGCCATTCCCTGTATCTGCCAGAGTCGGAATCCATGACGCGTCGTAGCGTCAACATGGAACCGAAACTGCGTCCGGCATTCCCGCCGAAGATTCGTACTTATTAATGCGGAGACAGGAATATGAAACTCGAGTTTTCAGTTTATCGTTATAACCCGGACGTAGACGATGCTCCGCATATGCAGGATTACACCCTGGAAGCGGAAGAAGGTCGTGACATGATGCTGCTCGATGCTCTGATGCAGCTGAAAGAAAAAGACCCGTCGCTCTCTTTCCGTCGTTCCTGCCGTGAAGGGGTTTGTGGCTCCGACGGTCTGAACATGAACGGCAAAAACGGTCTGGCGTGTATCACGCCGATCTCCGCGCTGAATCAGCCGGGTAAGAAGATTGTCATCCGTCCGCTGCCCGGTTTACCGGTAATCCGCGATTTGGTTGTGGACATGGGGCAATTCTATGCACAATATGAGAAGATTAAGCCTTACTTGTTGAATAATGGGCAAAATCCTCCGGCCCGCGAGCACCTGCAGAAGCCAGAGCAGCGTGAAAAACTCGATGGCCTGTACGAGTGTATTCTGTGCGCATGTTGTTCAACGTCTTGCCCGTCGTTCTGGTGGAACCCGGACAAGTTTATCGGCCCGGCTGGTCTGCTGGCAGCGTATCGTTTCCTGATCGACAGCCGCGATACCGAAACCGACAGCCGCCTGGAAGGGTTGAGCGATGCTTTCAGCGTATTCCGCTGTCACAGCATTATGAACTGCGTCAGTGTATGTCCGAAGGGGCTGAACCCGACGCGCGCCATCGGCCATATTAAGTCGATGCTGCTGCAGCGTAGTGCGTAAGTAACAAGGTTTGTCCCGGATGGCGCTATCGCTATCCGGGCTACCACTAACCCTCTCCCAATGAGGAGAGGGGACAGGTAGCAGGAAATCTTTAAAAACCGCCAAATATGTACCAGTAATCAAGGCGTTCAGAGCGAGGTAAGACGGCAACTGAGCGCATCCCGGGTAGCATAGTGAACTATGTGACCGGGGTAAGCGAAGGCAGCCAACGCAACCGCAGCCTGAACGCAGAAGATTAATGGCAGTTTTTAAAGGTTCCTTAGCGGAAGAAACCACAATTCGTCCGCGACAAGTGAACCCCGGCACGTACAATTATTGTGCGTGGTAGTTTCTACGGCGAAATAAGCATATAAATGCTTAAGGGATCACGATGCAGAACGGCGCAATGAAAGCCTGGCTGGACTCTTCTTACCTCTCTGGTTCGAACCAGAGCTGGATAGAACAGCTCTATGAAGACTTCTTAACCGATCCTGACTCTGTTGACGCCAACTGGCGTTCTATGTTCCAGCAGTTACCTGGCACCGGAGTCAAACCGGATCAATTTCATTCGAAAACGCGTGATTATTTCCGTCGACTGGCGAAGGATGCCTCACGTTACACTTCTTCGATTTCCGACCCTGATACCAATGTGAAGCAGGTTAAAGTCCTGCAGCTCATCAACGCATATCGCTTCCGTGGTCACCAGCATGCGAATCTCGATCCGCTGGGACTGTGGAAACAAGACAGAGTAGCGGATCTCGATCCTGCCTACCACGATCTGACTGAGGCCGATTTCCAGGAAAGCTATAACGTAGGTTCTTTTGCCATCGGTAAAGACACGATGAAGCTGGGCGATCTGATCGCCGCGCTTAAGCAAACCTACTGCGGCGCAATCGGCGCAGAATACATGCATATCACCTCTACTGAAGAAAAACGCTGGATCCAGCAGCGCATCGAATCAGTAGCAGGGAAAGCCAGCTTTACCGCTGACGAGAAAAAACGCTTCCTGACCGAGCTGACCGCTGCGGAAGGGCTGGAACGTTATCTCGGCGCGAAATTCCCGGGTGCTAAACGCTTCTCGCTGGAAGGCGGCGATGCGCTGATCCCGATGCTCAAAGAGATGATTCGCCACGCAGGCAAGAGCGGTACCCGTGAAGTGGTTCTGGGTATGGCGCACCGTGGTCGTCTGAACGTGCTGGTCAACGTGCTGGGTAAACGCCCGCAGGAGCTGTTTGACGAATTCGCGGGTAAACATAAAGAACACCTCGGCACCGGTGACGTGAAGTACCATATGGGCTTCTCTTCCGACATGGAGACCGAAGGTGGCCTGGTGCACCTTGCACTGGCGTTTAACCCGTCACACCTCGAAATCGTCAGCCCGGTGGTTATCGGTTCCGTCCGCGCTCGTCTGGATCGCCTCGACGAACCAAGCAGCAATAAAGTTCTGCCGATTACTATCCACGGTGATGCCGCGGTGACCGGTCAGGGCGTGGTTCAGGAAACCCTGAACATGTCCAAGGCTCGTGGTTACGAAGTTGGCGGTACCGTGCGTATCGTTATCAACAACCAGGTAGGCTTTACTACCTCGAACCCGCTGGATGCGCGCTCTACGCCATACTGCACCGACATCGGTAAAATGGTTCAGGCACCGATCTTCCACGTCAACGCGGATGACCCGGAAGCGGTCGCTTTCGTTACCCGTCTGGCGCTGGATTTCCGTAATACCTTCAAACGCGATGTCTTCATCGACCTGGTGTGCTACCGCCGTCACGGCCATAACGAAGCCGATGAGCCGAGTGCAACCCAGCCGCTGATGTATCAGAAAATCAAAAAGCATCCGACGCCGCGCAAAATCTACGCCGACAAACTTGAGCAGGATAAAGTGTCGACGCTGGAAGATGCCACCGAACAGGTTAACCTCTACCGTGATGCGCTGGATGCCGGCGAATGCGTGGTCGAGGAGTGGCGCCCGATGAACCTGCACTCCTTCACCTGGTCGCCGTACCTCAACCACGAATGGGATGAGAACTACCCGAGCACCGTAGAGATGAAACGTCTGCAGGAGCTGGCCAAACGCATCAGCACCGTGCCGGACAGCATCGAAATGCAGTCTCGCGTAGCGAAGATTTATGGCGATCGTCAGGCAATGGCTGCCGGTGAGAAGCTGTTCGACTGGGGCGCTGCGGAAAACCTGGCTTACGCCACGCTGGTTGATGAAGGGATCCCTATCCGTCTGTCCGGTGAAGACTCCGGTCGCGGTACCTTCTTCCACCGCCACTCGGTCATTCATAACCAGGTGAACGGTTCGACCTACACCCCGCTGCAGCATGTGCATAACAGCCAGGAACATTTCAAAGTCTGGGACTCCGTGCTGTCTGAAGAAGCGGTCCTGGCCTTCGAATACGGCTACGCTACTGCAGAACCGCGCACGCTGACCATTTGGGAAGCGCAGTTCGGTGACTTTGCCAACGGCGCTCAGGTGGTTATCGACCAGTTCATCAGCTCCGGTGAGCAGAAATGGGGCCGTATGTGCGGTCTGGTAATGCTGCTGCCGCACGGTTACGAAGGTCAGGGCCCGGAGCACTCCTCCGCGCGTCTGGAACGTTATCTGCAACTGTGCGCTGAACAAAACATGCAGGTCTGCGTCCCGTCAACGCCAGCTCAGGTTTACCACATGCTGCGTCGTCAGGCGCTGCGCGGTATGCGCCGTCCACTGGTGGTGATGTCGCCGAAATCTCTGCTGCGTCACCCGCTGGCAGTTTCCAGCCTCGACGAACTGGCGAACGGCACCTTCCAGCCGGCTATCGGTGAGATCGACGATCTCGACCCGAAAGGCGTGAAGCGTGTTGTGCTGTGCTCTGGTAAGGTTTACTACGACCTGCTGGAACAACGCCGTAAGAACGACCAAAAAGATGTCGCTATCGTGCGCGTAGAGCAGCTCTATCCGTTCCCGCATCAGGCGGTACAGGAAGCGCTGAAGCCTTATGCTCACGTCCATGACTTTGTCTGGTGTCAGGAAGAACCGCTCAACCAGGGCGCGTGGTACTGCAGCCAGCATCACTTCCGTGAAGTGATTCCATTTGGGGCCTCTCTGCGTTACGCAGGCCGCCCGGCCTCTGCCTCTCCGGCAGTAGGGTATATGTCCGTTCACCAGAAACAGCAACAAGATCTGGTCAATGACGCGCTGAACGTCGATTAATTAAAGGATACATAATGAGTAGCGTAGATATTCTGGTTCCCGATCTGCCTGAGTCCGTCGCTGATGCGACCGTTGCGACCTGGCATAAAAAACCGGGCGATAGCGTCCAGCGTGATGAAGTGCTGGTAGAAATCGAAACTGACAAAGTGGTACTGGAAGTACCGGCTTCAGCGGATGGCATTCTGGATGCAGTACTGGAAGATGAAGGCGCAACCGTGCTTTCTCGCCAGATCCTTGGTCGCCTGCGTGAAGGCAACAGCGCGGGTAAAGAGTCCGCCGCGAAAGCCGATGCGAAAGAGTCCACCCCGGCTCAGCGTCAACAGGCGTCTCTGGAAGAGCAGAGCAACGATGCCCTCAGCCCGGCGATCCGTCGCCTGCTGGCTGAGCACAGCCTCGATGCTAACGCGATCAAAGGCACCGGTGTTGGCGGTCGTCTGACCCGTGAAGATGTTGAGAAGCATCTGGCAGCTGCACCGGCGAAAGCTGAAGCGAAAGCACCGGCAGCCGCAGCGGCCGCTCCGGTTGCACAGCTGGGCCACCGTTCAGAAAAACGTGTTCCGATGACCCGTCTGCGCAAACGCGTTGCCGAGCGTCTGCTGGAAGCGAAAAACTCTACCGCCATGCTGACGACCTTCAACGAAGTCAACATGAAGCCGATTATGGATCTGCGTAAGCAGTACGGCGATGCCTTCGAAAAACGTCACGGTATCCGTCTGGGCTTTATGTCCTTCTACGTGAAAGCCGTGGTTGAAGCGCTGAAACGCTACCCGGAAGTGAACGCGTCCATCGATGGCGATGACGTGGTTTACCACAACTACTTCGACGTCAGCATGGCTGTGTCCACGCCGCGCGGTCTGGTAACACCGGTTCTGCGTGATGTTGACCTGCTGGGCATGGCGGACATCGAAAAGAATATTAAAGAGCTGGCAGTGAAAGGCCGTGACGGCAAGCTGACTGTAGATGACCTGATCGGCGGTAATTTCACCATTACCAACGGCGGCGTCTTCGGTTCTCTGATGTCCACGCCAATCATCAACCCACCGCAGAGCGCCATTCTGGGTATGCATGCCATTAAAGATCGCCCGATGGCGGTCAATGGCAAGGTAGAAATTCTGCCGATGATGTACCTGGCACTCTCCTACGACCACCGTCTGATTGACGGACGTGAATCGGTAGGCTTCCTGGTTGCTATTAAAGAACTGCTGGAAGACCCGACTCGTCTGCTGCTGGACGTGTAGTGATAATGGCCCGGAAGCGTTCAGCTCACCGGGCCAATAAAAACATCATCAGCGCTGTGGGCCTGCGGGCTTTACAGACTACATGATAACGATTACCTGAAGGATGGACTGAACACATGAACTTACATGAATATCAGGCAAAACAACTGTTTGCCCGCTATGGCTTACCGGCGCCGGTGGGTTATGCCTGTACTACTCCGCGTGAAGCAGAAGAGGCTGCATCAAAAATCGGTGCGGGTCCGTGGGTAGTGAAATGTCAGGTTCACGCTGGTGGCCGCGGTAAAGCGGGCGGTGTGAAAGTAGTTAACAGTAAAGAAGACATTCGCGCCTTTGCCGAGCATTGGCTGGGTAAACGTCTGGTGACCTACCAGACAGATGCTAACGGTCAGCCGGTTAACCAGATCCTGGTTGAAGCAGCGACTGATATCGCGAAAGAGCTGTATCTCGGTGCTGTTGTTGACCGTAGCTCCCGTCGCGTGGTGTTCATGGCCTCCACCGAAGGTGGCGTGGAAATCGAAAAAGTAGCGGAAGAAACGCCGCACCTGATCCACAAAATTGCCATCGATCCGCTGGCCGGCCCAATGCCGTACCAGGGTCGTGAGCTGGCGTTCAAACTGGGTCTGGAAGGTAAACAGGTTCAGCAGTTCACCAAAATCTTCATGGGTCTGGCGAACATTTTCCTGGAACGCGACCTGGCGCTGATCGAAATCAACCCGCTGGTTATCACCAAGCAGGGCGACCTGATCTGCCTCGATGGCAAATTGGGCGCTGACGGCAACGCACTGTTCCGCCAGCCGGATCTGCGTGAAATGCGCGACCAGTCTCAGGAAGATCCGCGTGAAGCTCAGGCTGCACAGTGGGAACTGAACTACGTTGCACTCGACGGCAACATCGGTTGCATGGTTAACGGCGCTGGCCTGGCGATGGGTACCATGGACATCGTTAAGCTGCACGGCGGCGAACCGGCTAACTTCCTCGACGTTGGCGGCGGCGCAACCAAAGAGCGCGTAACCGAAGCGTTCAAAATCATCCTCTCTGACGACAACGTTAAAGCGGTTCTGGTTAACATTTTCGGCGGTATCGTTCGCTGTGACCTGATTGCTGATGGCATCATCGGCGCGGTCGAAGAAGTGGGCGTTAACGTACCGGTTGTCGTACGTCTGGAAGGTAACAACGCCGAACTGGGCGCGAGAAAACTGGCTGACAGCGGCCTGAATATTATTGCAGCGAAAAGTCTGACGGACGCAGCACAGCAGGTTGTTGCCGCAGTGGAGGGGAAATAATGTCAGTTTTAATTAATAAAGATACCAAGGTTATCTGCCAGGGCTTCACCGGTAGCCAGGGTTCATTCCACTCTGAACAAGCGATTGCTTACGGTACTCAGATGGTTGGCGGCGTGACGCCAGGCAAAGGCGGCACCACGCATCTGGGCCTGCCGGTGTTCAACACCGTGCGCGAAGCCGTTGAAGCGACCGGCGCGACGGCGACCGTTATCTACGTTCCGGCTCCGTTCTGTAAAGACTCTATCCTGGAAGCGATCGACGCGGGCATCAAGCTGATCATCACCATCACCGAAGGTATCCCGACTCTGGATATGCTGACGGTGAAAGTGAAGCTGGATGAAGCTGGCGTGCGGATGATCGGTCCGAACTGCCCAGGTGTTATCACCCCGGGCGAGTGCAAAATCGGTATCATGCCGGGCCACATTCACAAGCCGGGTAAAGTGGGTATCGTTTCCCGTTCCGGTACGCTGACCTATGAAGCGGTTAAGCAGACCACTGACTATGGCTTCGGCCAGTCTACCTGCGTCGGTATCGGCGGTGACCCGATCCCAGGCTCTAACTTCATCGACATCCTGAAAATGTTCCAGGAAGACCCGCAGACCGAAGCGATCGTCATGATCGGTGAAATCGGCGGCAGCGCTGAAGAAGAAGCTGCAGCTTACATTAAAGATCACGTGACTAAGCCGGTTGTCGGCTACATCGCGGGCGTTACCGCGCCGAAAGGCAAGCGTATGGGCCACGCAGGCGCCATCATCGCTGGCGGTAAAGGTACGGCGGATGAGAAATTCGCAGCGCTGGAAGCAGCGGGTGTGAAAACCGTACGCAGCCTGGCTGATATCGGCGAAGCGCTGAAAGCCATCATCAAGTAAACCCTCTCTGCTCGTTGTGAGCAGTTAAATGTCCGATTTCGACATGGTTGGCCACCGTCAGGTGGCCTTTTTTATGCCTGCGATTCCCCGCATCAGCCATCGTGACAGGAGCATTCACCTGATGGTTTTATCGTTCTTCCCTGAGAAACCCTCTCTATTGTATTGATTTATCACCTTATTTTTATAATTATCGTGCTATTATTTCCAGGCGGGGGAGGGCAGGGTTCACACGACTATTTTTGCTGAAAAAAGTAAAAGATAAAAATGATGACTTAATTGATGCTGTCTATTAGGCAAATTACTGTGAGGCGTCTAACATTATTCAGATCGGCGTTTTTTTTACGAAATTCGCCTTAACGTTAAAACATATTACCTGTACTTCTCATATCTCTCTTTTTGGTAACTATTGTTGGCATGTTTTAAACATGTATTTAACATTAGTTTCACCATTATTCTTTGTTGGGATACATAATTAACATGCATGGAAAAAATTGATTTATATCAAGACTTAAAGCTTGGAAAAAATCCCAAAAAATCGTTAAATTGTCGCCAATCAAATTGGCCTAAACCGGGCAAATTCGCTATATATTGATCACTGTCGTAAATGTAAAACAGATTCAATAAAATCCTGTTTATTGTAAGGTTATTGCGGCGTAATATATTGGGGAATCAATTGGGTTTTTCGTTAACGTATTTGTAACCTTTGCGAGGAGCTGTTTCATCTGGTGACGAAACGGTAACGAAGCGGGAAGCAAGTTATTTTGTATTGGGGCATGCGTATGAGCTTACTGCGGTGGGTTCATTCTCGGAGTCTTCATGCGATGAGCAAGGAGTCATGATGTTAGATATAGTCGAACTGTCGCGCTTACAGTTTGCCTTGACCGCGATGTACCACTTCCTTTTTGTGCCACTGACGCTCGGTATGGCGTTCCTGCTGGCCATCATGGAAACGGTTTACGTCCTTTCCGGCAAACAGATTTATAAAGATATGACCAAGTTCTGGGGCAAGTTGTTTGGTATCAACTTTGCGCTGGGTGTGGCAACCGGTTTGACCATGGAGTTCCAGTTCGGGACAAACTGGTCGTATTACTCTCACTACGTGGGCGATATCTTCGGTGCGCCGCTGGCGATTGAAGGTCTGATGGCCTTCTTCCTGGAATCTACCTTTGTCGGCCTGTTCTTCTTCGGCTGGGATCGTCTGGGTAAAGTGCAGCACATGGCGGTAACCTGGCTGGTCGCGCTGGGTTCCAACATGTCAGCATTGTGGATCCTCGTCGCTAACGGGTGGATGCAAAACCCGATCGCATCAGACTTCAACTTCGAAACCATGCGCATGGAAATGGTCAGCTTCTCCGAGCTGGTCCTGAACCCTGTTGCCCAGGTGAAATTTGTTCACACGGTAGCCTCCGGTTATGTCTGCGGCGCGATGTTCATTCTTGGCATCAGCTCCTACTACATGCTGCGCGGTCGTGACTTCGCCTTTGCTAAACGCTCCTTTGCTATCGCAGCCAGCTTCGGTATGGCCGCTATTCTCTCCGTTATTGTCCTCGGCGATGAATCCGGTTACGAAATGGGCGACGTGCAAAAAACCAAACTGGCGGCTATCGAAGCCGAATGGGAAACGCAGCCGGCTCCGGCGGCCTTTACCCTGTTTGGTATTCCTGACCAGGATGCACAGACTAACCACTTCGCAATTCAGATCCCTTACGCGCTGGGCATTATTGCCACCCGTTCGGTTGATAAGCCGGTTATCGGTCTGAAGGACCTGATGGCACAGCACGAAGAGCGTATCCGTAACGGGATGAAAGCTTACAGTCTGCTGGAAGAGCTGCGTGCTGGCTCCACCGATCAGGCGGTTCGCGATCAGTTCAACAACGTGAAGAAAGATTTGGGCTACGGTCTGCTGCTGAAACGCTATACCCCGAACGTTGCCGACGCGACGGAAGCACAAATCCAGCAGGCAACCAAAGATTCTATTCCACGCGTTGCGCCGCTGTACTTCGCATTCCGTATCATGGTTGCTTGCGGCATCCTGATGCTGGGGATCATTGCGGCTTCCTTCTGGACGGTGCTTCGTAATCAGATTGGCGAGAAGAAATGGCTGCTGCGCATCGCGCTGTATGCTATTCCGCTGCCATGGATCGCTATCGAATCCGGTTGGTTCGTGGCGGAATACGGCCGTCAGCCGTGGGCGATAGGTGAAGTGTTGCCGACTGCGGTGGCAAACTCGTCGCTGAGCGTGGGCGATCTGCTCTTCTCGATGCTGCTGATTTGTGGTCTGTACACCCTGTTCCTGGTGGCTGAATTGTACCTGATGTTCAAATTCGCACGCCGTGGACCAAGCAGCCTGAAAACTGGTCGCTACCACTTTGAGCAGTCTTCCACGACTACTCAGCCGGCACGCTAAGACAGGAGTCGTGAAATGATCGATTATGAAGTATTACGTTTAATCTGGTGGCTGCTGATCGGCGTACTGTTGATTGGTTTTGCCGTCACCGATGGTTTCGACATGGGGGTGGGCATGCTCACCCGCTTCCTCGGTCGCAATGACACCGAACGTCGAATCATGATTAACTCCATCGCCCCGCACTGGGACGGAAACCAGGTGTGGCTGATCACCGCGGGCGGCGCGCTGTTTGCCGCCTGGCCGACGGTGTACGCTGCGGCGTTCTCCGGCTTCTATGTGGCGATGATCCTGGTGCTGGCTTCCTTGTTCTTCCGTCCGGTAGGTTTTGACTATCGTTCGAAGATTGAAGACACCCGCTGGCGTAACATGTGGGACTGGGGCATTTTCATCGGTAGCTTTGTACCGCCGCTGGTGATTGGTGTCGCATTCGGTAACCTGCTGCAGGGCGTACCGTTCCACATGGACGAGTATATGCGCCTGTACTACACCGGTAACTTCTTCCAGCTGCTGAACCCGTTTGGTCTGCTGGCCGGTATTGTTAGCGTGGCGATGATCCTGACCCAGGGCGCGACCTATCTGCAGATGCGTACCGTAGGCGAACTGCACCTGCGTGCCCGCGTCACCTCTCAGGTTGCGGCGCTGGTTACCCTGGTGTGCTTCCTGCTGGCAGGGGTGTGGGTGGTTTACGGTATCGATGGTTACGTAGTGACCACCGCTATCGATCACTCTGCGCCGTCTAACCCGCTGACCAAAGAAGTTGCGCGTCAGGCTGGTGCATGGCTGGTTAACTTCCAGAACATGCCGGCACTGTGGATTATCCCGGCGCTGGGCGTAGTACTGCCGCTGCTGACCATTGTGACTTCACGTCTGGAAAAAGGCGCGCTGGCGTTTGTCTTCTCTTCCGTGACCCTGGCGTGCATCATCCTGACCTGTGGGATTGCGATGTTCCCGTTCATCATGCCGTCCAGCACAATGATGAACGTTAGTCTGACCATGTGGGATGCAACCTCCAGCCAGCTGACGTTGAACGTGATGACCTACGCGGCGATTGTCTTCGTGCCGATTATTCTGGCGTACACCACCTGGTGTTACTGGAAAATGTTTGGCCGCATCACTCGCGAAGACATCGAAAAGAACACCCACTCGCTGTACTAAGGTAAGGAGCTATAAATGTGGTATTTCGCATGGATTTTGGGAACGCTTCTTGCCTGTGCTTTTGGCGTGATTACTGCGTTAGCGCTTGAGCACGTTGAAGCGACCAAAGCAGGTAAAGAAGAACATTGATGAGTAAAATTATCGCAATGATGTATGCGGTAATGGACAAGCGCCCGTTAAGGGCGCTTTCCTTATTGATGGCTCTGCTGCTGGCAGGGTGCATCATGTGGGATCCGTCGCGCTTCGCGGCGAAAACCAGTTCACTGGAGATCTGGCACGGGTTCCTGCTGATGTGGGCCGTGTGCGCCGGGGTTATCCACGGTGTGGGTTTCAGCCCGCGAGCCGTCCACTGGAAAGGGATTTTTTGTCCACTTATCGCTGATATTGTCCTCATTACAGGGCTGTTTTTCTTCTTCTTTTGAAAGAGAAGAGAATAAGAGAACTCTGTTATCCTCATGGGCTTGCATAAGCCCATAAAAATTTACTCGCTGTTTACTTTCTCCCATTCCCAACCACGTTCCCCGCGCGTATAGTAGCGAAGTTTGAAAGCACTACTCTTTTTTTGCATTACCGGGATGTAAAGTGAATACAACGCTGTTTCGATGGCCGGTACGTGTCTACTATGAAGACACCGATGCCGGTGGTGTGGTTTACCACGCCAGCTACGTCGCTTTTTATGAAAGAGCACGCACAGAGATGCTGCGCCACCATCACTTCAGTCAGCAGGTTCTGCTGGCTGAACGAGTTGCCTTCGTGGTTCGCAAAATGACGCTGGAATATTTTGCGCCCGCCAGACTCGACGATATGCTCGAAATCCAGACAGAAATCACCTCAATGCGAGGCACCTCTTTGGTTTTCACGCAGCGAATCGTCAACGCAGAGAATACAGTTTTGAATGAAGCTGAAGTTCTCATTGTGTGCGTTGATCCACTCTTAATGAAGCCTCGTGCGCTTCCCAAGTCTATTGTCGCGGAGTTTAAGCAGTGACTGACATGAATATCCTTGATTTGTTCCTGAAGGCGAGCCTTCTGGTTAAACTTATCATGTTGATTTTGATTGGTTTTTCTATCGCTTCCTGGGCTATCATTATTCAGAGAACGCGTATCCTCAATACGGCAAGCCGCGAAGCGGAAGCTTTTGAAGACAAATTCTGGTCGGGCATCGAGCTGTCTCGCCTGTATCAGGAAAGCCAGGGGCGTCGCGATAACCTGGTGGGGTCTGAACAGATTTTTTACAGCGGTTTCAAGGAGTTCGCCCGTTTGCATCGCGCAAACAGCCATGCGCCTGAAGCCGTGGTTGAGGGCGCGTCGCGTGCGATGCGTATCTCTATGAACCGCGAGCTGGAAACCCTGGAAACGCATATTCCGTTCCTCGGAACCGTCGGCTCCATCAGCCCGTATATCGGTCTGTTCGGTACCGTCTGGGGGATCATGCACGCCTTTATTGCACTCGGTGCGGTAAAACAGGCGACACTGCAGATGGTTGCACCAGGTATCGCGGAAGCGCTTATCGCGACGGCAATCGGCCTGTTTGCGGCAATCCCGGCGGTCATGGCCTATAACCGTTTGAACCAGCGCGTGAACAAACTTGAACTGAACTACGACAACTTTATGGAAGAGTTCACCGCGATTCTGCACCGTCAGGCGTTTACCAGCAGCGAAAGCAATAAGGGGTAAGCCATGGCCAGAGCACGTGGACGCGGACGTCGCGAACTGAAGTCCGAGATCAACATCGTTCCGCTGCTGGATGTCCTGTTGGTGCTGTTGCTGATTTTTATGGCGACCGCACCGATCATTACGCAGAGCGTAGAGGTCGACCTGCCGGATGCGACGGAATCACAAGCGGTTAAAAGCAATGATGAGCCGCCGGTGATCGTTGAGGTTTCCGGCATCGGGCAGTACAGCGTAAAAGTGGGCCCGGAAACGCTGTCGCAGCTGCCGCCAGAGCAGGTTATTGCTGAAGCGAAACGCCGACTCGACGCGAACGAGAAAACGGTGTTCCTGATCGGCGGTGCGAAAGACGTCCCTTACGATGAAATTATTAAAGCGCTTAACCTGTTGCATAGCGCAGGGGTTAAATCGGTTGGCTTAATGACCAAGCCTATTTAATCGCTTCAGATATGTGCGCCCGTGAGGCCGTTGGCGGCGAGAGTAACTGGCTCGCTGCCGGCGAGCATAGCGGGTACAGGCGAACAGTTTTTGGGAACCGATAGTGTCAAAGGCAACCGAACAAAACGACAAGCTTAAACGAGCGATCATAGTTTCAGTCGCGCTGCACATCATTCTGATCGCGCTGCTGATCTGGAGTTCGTTCGATGAGCATCTGGATACCTCTGCCGGTGGCGGCGGGGGTTCTTCCATTGATGCGGTGATGGTTGATCCTGGGGCGGTCGTGAATAACTACAACCGTCAGCAGCAGCAGCAGGCCAGTTCGCGTCGTGCCGCTGAGCAGCGCGAAAAGCAGGCTCAGCAGCAGGCGGAAGAACTGCGTGAAAAGCAGGCCGCAGAGCAAGAGCGTCTGAAGCAGCTTGAGCAGGATCGTCTGCAGGCGCAGGAAGCCGCTAAAGAAGCGAAAGAACAGCAGAAGCAGGCTGAAGAAGCCGCGGAGAAAGCGGCTGCTGCCGCGAAAGCCAAAGCAGATTCTCAGGCCAAAGAAGCGCAGGAAGCTGCAGCAAAAGCTGCCGCTGATGCGAAGGCGAAAGCGGATGCTCAGGCGAAAGTAGCGGAAGCTGCGGCAGCCAAAGCCGCCGCTGATGCGAAGAAACAGGCTGAAGCCGAAGCGGCGAAAGCCGCTGCAGATGCTCAGAAGAAAGCGGAAGCCGTAGCAGCGAAAGCCGCCGCGGACGCCGCGAAAAAAGCGCAGCAGCAGGCTGAGAAGCAAGCTAAGCAGGAAGCTGCTAAGCAGGCAGCAGCCGAGAAAGCCGCGGCTGAAAAAGCCGCCGCCCAGAAGGCAGCCTCTGAGAAAGCGGCCGCAGATAAAGCCGCCGCCGCCGAGAAAGCCGCAGCGGAAAAAGCAGAAAAAGCCGCAGCAGCTAAAGCTGCAGCAGCGGAAAAAGCGGCCGCAGATAAAGCAGCTAAGGCCGCCGCAGCGAAAGCAGCAGCAGCGAAAAAAGCGGCTGCCGCGAAAGATGCTGATGGCGTCGACGACCTACTGGGTGACCTGAGTTCAGGTAAGAATGCGCCGAAAGGCGGCAGTGCAAAAGGTCAGGGACAACCTGCCAATGCGGCAGGAACATCAGGCAGTAATGGTGGGGCTTCCGGGGCTGATATTAGCGCCTATGCATCGCAAATTCGAAATGCCATTCAAAGCAAATTGTATGGTGCGGACCTGTATGCTGGTAAGTCTTGCGTGTTGCATATTAAGCTGGGATCAGATGGTCAACTGCTTGATGTTCAACAGGAAGGTGGGGATCCGGCGCTTTGCCAGGCTGCGGTGACAGCTGCGAAGACGGCGCGAATTCCTAAACCGCCTAGCCAGGCTGTTTATGAGAAAATTAAAGATGCCAAACTAGACTTTAAACTGTAATGATTTTCCCCGTGCAAGCGGGGCAAAACAATCTATGGTAGTCACTGGGTTTTGGTAGTTTTGTATATTTGAGTTTGTTAACATTCTGCTAAATTATCGTGGGCTTTCCGCCCGGATAAGGGAGATATGATGAAGCAGGCATTACGAGTAGCATTTGGTTTTTTAATGCTGTGGGCGGCAGTGCTGCACGCAGAAGTACGTATCGAGATCACCCAAGGGGTGGACTCGGCACGCCCGATCGGCGTTGTGCCGTTCCAGTGGGCTGGGCCGGGTGCTGCGCCTGAAGATATTGGCGGTGTCGTGGCGGCTGACCTGCGTAACAGCGGTAAGTTCAACCCACTGGATCGCTCGCGTCTGCCTCAGCAACCGGGTACTGCACAAGAAGTGCAGCCGGCGGCATGGTCTGCGCTGGGTATCGATGCAGTCGTGGTTGGTCAGGTCACTGGTAACCCGGATGGCTCGTACAACGTAGCGTACCAGCTGGTCGATACCGGCGGTGCTCCGGGGACGATTCTGGCGCAAAACTCTTATAAGGTCACTAAACAGTACCTGCGCTATGCGGCTCACACCGCCAGCGACGCGGTATTTGAGAAGCTGACTTCTATTAAGGGTGCGTTCCGTACTCGTATTGCCTACGTGGTGCAGACCAACGGCGGCCAGTTCCCGTACGAACTGCGCGTCTCTGACTACGATGGCTACAACCAGTTCACCGTTCACCGTTCACCGCAGCCGCTGATGTCTCCGGCATGGTCTCCGGACGGTTCTAAACTGGCTTACGTGACCTTCGAAAGCGGTCGTTCAGCGCTGGTTGTGCAGACGCTGGCTAACGGCGCGGTGCGTCAGATTGCCTCTTTCCCGCAGCATAACGGGGCACCGGCCTTCTCGCCGGACGGTTCTAAACTGGCATTTGCGCTGTCAAAAACCGGTAGCCTGCAGCTGTATGTGATGGAACTGGGCTCTGGTCAGATTCGTCAGATCACCACCGGTCGCAGCAACAACACCGAACCAACCTGGTTCCCGGACAGCCAAAACCTGGCCTTTACGTCTGACCAGGCCGGTCGTCCGCAGGTGTACAAAGTCAGCATCGGCGGCGGTACTCCGCAGCGTATCTCCTGGGAAGGTTCTCAGAACCAGGATGCGGATGTCAGCAGCGATGGTAAATTTATGGTAATGGTGAGCTCGGCCAGCGGTCAGCAGCACATTGCCAAACAAGATCTGGTAGCGGGTGGCGTACAAGTTTTGTCGTCAACGTTCCTGGATGAAACGCCAAGTCTGGCACCTAACGGCACTATGGTAATCTACAGCTCTTCTCAGGGGATGGGATCCGTGCTGAATCTGGTTTCTACAGATGGGCGTTTCAAAGCGCGTCTTCCGGCGACTGATGGACAGGTCAAATTCCCTGCCTGGTCTCCGTATCTGTGATAATAAATAATTGATTATTAAAGGAATCAAAGAAATGCAACTGAACAAAGTGCTGAAAGGGCTGATGATCGCTCTGCCGGTTATGGCAATCGCGGCGTGTTCTTCTAACAAGAATGCCAGCAACGACCAGAGCGGTGAAGGCATGTTGGGTGCCGGCACTGGTATGGATGCTAACGCTAACGGTGGCAACATGTCTTCCGAAGAGCAAGCTCGTCTGCAAATGCAGCAGCTGCAGCAGAACAACATCGTTTACTTCGATCTGGACAAGTACGATATCCGTTCTGACTTCGCTGCAATGCTGGATGCGCACGCTAACTTCCTGCGTAGCAACCCATCCTATAAAGTGACTGTTGAAGGTCACGCGGATGAGCGCGGTACTCCGGAATACAACATCGCTCTGGGTGAGCGTCGTGCTAACGCCGTTAAGATGTATCTGCAGGGCAAAGGTGTTTCCGCCGACCAGATCTCCATCGTTTCTTACGGTAAAGAAAAACCTGCAGTACTGGGTCACGACGAAGCGGCTTACGCTAAAAACCGTCGCGCCGTACTGGTTTACTAAGAGAATTGCATGAGCAGTAACTTCAGACATCATCTGTTGAGTCTGTCGTTACTGGTTGGCATAGCGGCCCCCTGGGCCGCTTTTGCTCAGGCGCCAATCAGTAGTGTCGGCTCTGGCTCGGTCGAAGACCGCGTCACTCAGCTCGAGCGTATTTCTAACGCTCACAGCCAGCTTTTAACACAACTTCAACAACAGCTCTCCGATAACCAAAATGATATTGATTCCCTGCGCGGTCAGATTCAGGAAAGCCAGTATCAGTTGAATCAGGTTGTTGAACGCCAGAAACAAATCCTGCTACAAATCGACGCGCTTGGTAGCGGCGGTGCAGCAGCAGGTGCCCAGACCTCATCGTCTGCGGGTGATCAGGGCGCAGCAGCAGCTACAGCGGCGCCAGCAGCCTCCTCAGGCGCTCCGGCGTCGAGCGGTGATGCCAATACTGATTACAACGCGGCGATTGCGCTGGTGAAGGATCCTTCGCGCCAGGATGACGCGATGGCGGCATTTCAGACTTTCGTTAAACAGTACCCGGATTCAACATATCAGCCGAACGCCAACTACTGGCTCGGTCAGTTGAATTACAATAAGGGGAAAAAGGACGATGCCGCGTACTATTTTGCTTCCGTGGTGAAAAATTACCCGAAATCCCCTAAAGCGCCAGATGCGATGTTTAAGGTTGGCGTGATCATGCAGGACAAAGGGGATACGGCGAAGGCAAAAGCCGTCTACCAGCAGGTCGTGAGTAAATTTCCCGGCACCGATGGTGCAAAACAAGCTCAGAAACGTCTTAACGCGCTGGGATGATTATGGCATGACCAGAAATCGCATTATTTCTGGTCTTGTCGCGTGAATCCTAAGCAGTCAGATGTTTTTTATCGAAATACTTGTTGCGCTGAATTCTTAAATCAGTAATATATGCCGCCGTTGCCAAGGGATATCGAACAAGCCTGAAGCGGCAAAAAAAGTGGGTCGTTAGCTCAGTTGGTAGAGCAGTTGACTTTTAATCAATTGGTCGCAGGTTCGAATCCTGCACGACCCACCACTAATTAGCAGTATCCAGCGTAGTATCGGGTGATTAGCTCAGCTGGGAGAGCACCTCCCTTACAAGGAGGGGGTCGGCGGTTCGATCCCGTCATCACCCACCACTCGGGTCGTTAGCTCAGTTGGTAGAGCAGTTGACTTTTAATCAATTGGTCGCAGGTTCGAATCCTGCACGACCCACCAATTTTTGATTGGTGACGAGTGAAGAATAATTCAGGTTGTACCCGAGCGGGTCGTTAGCTCAGTTGGTAGAGCAGTTGACTTTTAATCAATTGGTCGCAGGTTCGAATCCTGCACGACCCACCAATTTAACATCGAATGTTGATGTTAAACGTGAAGGATAACGTTGCACAGCAACGGCCCGTAGGGCGAGGCAAAGCCGAGTCATCCTGCACGACCCACCATCCTGAATAATTAAAGCATCAAATCCCGAAAGGGGTCGTTAGCTCAGTTGGTAGAGCAGTTGACTTTTAATCAATTGGTCGCAGGTTCGAATCCTGCACGACCCACCAATGTAAAAAGGCGCCCTAAAGGCGCCTTTTTGCTATATGCAGAATTTGAAGATTCGAACCTGCCGCAGGTTCGGGTCAAGCGCAGCGAGACAACGGAGCCGTTTACGGCGACGGCCCGAAGGGCGAGCGATAGCGAGTCATCCTGCACGACCCACCAATGTAAAAAGGCGCCCTAAAGGCGCCTTTTTGCTATGCGCCGCTTTCTCCCGTCACATGCTTATCCTCCTGCCGTAGCCTCTGGCTGACAGCAAATTCCACACGACATTTTCTGTACAATCCGTTATCTTGTTTAGCATATAAAACACCACAACCGTCGCTATGCCGTCTTCTGGCATATTAACGGTTTTTTCGTTAAGCCAGTAAAACGAGATTGCAAGATGAGCGTAATGTTTGACCCTGAAACGGCGATTTATCCTTTTCCGCCCAAACCGTTGCCACTCAGCCGCGACGAAAAACACTTTTATCGTGAAAAGATTAAACGTCTGCTGCGTGAACGTGATGCGGTCATGGTTGCCCACTATTATACCGACCCGGAAATTCAGCAACTGGCAGAGGAGACCGGCGGGTGCATCTCTGACTCGCTGGAGATGGCCCGGTTCGGCGCCCGTCACCAGGCATCAACGCTGTTGGTCGCCGGAGTTCGCTTTATGGGAGAGACGGCAAAAATCCTCAGCCCGGAAAAAACGATCCTGATGCCAACCTTACATGCCGAGTGTTCACTGGATCTCGGCTGTCCGATTGAGGAGTTTTCCGCGTTTTGCGATGCGCACCCGGACCGCACCGTCGTGGTCTACGCCAATACCTCCGCGGCGGTCAAAGCACGCGCCGATTGGGTGGTGACCTCAAGCATTGCGGTGGAACTGATTGAGCATCTTGATAGTTTGGGCGAAAAAATTATTTGGGCGCCGGACCGTCATCTGGGTAATTACGTGCAAAAACAGACCGGTGCCGACGTACTGTGCTGGCAGGGCGCCTGTATTGTGCATGATGAGTTTAAAACCCAGGCGCTGACGCGGATGAAAGCGTTGTATCCCGATGCCGCTATTCTGGTGCACCCGGAGTCACCGCAGTCGATCGTGGATATGGCGGACGCGGTAGGTTCGACCAGCCAGCTGATTAACGCCGCGAAAACCCTGCCGCAGCGCCAGCTCATTGTGGCTACCGACCGCGGGATCTTCTACAAAATGCAGCAGGCCGTCCCGGATAAAGAACTGCTGGAAGCGCCGACGGCAGGTGAGGGGGCAACCTGTCGCAGCTGCGCCCACTGTCCGTGGATGGCAATGAACGGCCTGAAAGCCATTGCTGAAGGGCTGGAGCGTGGGGGCAAGGAGCATGAAATCCATGTGGATGAAACGCTGCGCGCCGGTGCATTAATTCCGCTTAACAGAATGTTGGATTTTGCCGCTACACTACGGGGATAGGGGTTTAACACATCATCAATACGGTTCGGGGAAAATATGGACTTTTTTAGTACACAGAACATCCTGGTGCACATACCCATCGGTGCCGGGGGATACGACTTATCATGGATTGAAGCGGTCGGTACGGTTGCCGGGCTGCTGTGTATCTGGCTGGCGAGCCTGGAAAAGATCAGCAACTATGCTTTCGGGCTGATCAACGTCACCCTGTTTGCCATTATTTTCTTCCAGATTCAGCTGTATGCCAGCCTGCTGCTGCAGGTGTTTTTCTTCGCGGCCAACGTGTACGGCTGGTACGCCTGGTCCCGTCAGACCAGCAATCATGAAGCCGAGCTGCAGATTCGCTGGCTGCCTTTGCCGAAGGCGCTGGGCTGGCTGACGGCCTGCGTTGTGGCCATTGGCTTGATGACGGTATTCATTAACCCGGTCTTCGCGTTCCTGACGCGGATTGCGGTCACGCTGATGCAGGGGCTGGGGCTGCAGGTTACGATGCCGGATCTACAGCCGGACGCCTTCCCGTTCTGGGACTCCTGCATGATGGTACTGTCGATTGCGGCAATGATTTTAATGACCCGCAAATATGTCGAGAACTGGCTACTGTGGGTGATCATCAACATCATCAGCGTGGTGATCTTTGCGCTTCAGGGCGTCTACGCGATGTCGCTGGAATACCTGCTGCTGACCTTCATTGCCCTCAACGGTAGCCGGATGTGGATGAACAGCGCGCGTGAGCGAGGTTCTCACGCGTTTTCTCGTTAGTGATGGTGGTGATGCTCATGCCCGGCGTGCGTCATGTTAAGACGGCATTCCGGGCCGCTGCAGGGCTGATACTCCATCTGCACGGTCACGTGCTCAATCGCATATTTGTGATGTAAAAACTCCTGAATGCGGTTCAGCAAGGCGTCGTGATCGTGCGGGGGAACCACCTGAACATGCAGTGTCATCACCGTTTTTTCGCCAACCAGCCAGACGTGAACATGATGAACGTCGCGGACTTCAGCAACGGAGCGGCGTAAATCCCGCTTCAGCCCCTCGACATCCAGCGAGCGCGGCGCCCCTTCCAGCAGTTCGTTCATACTTTCCTGCAACAGCCGCCAGGCGCTGCGCAGCACCAGACACGACACCAGCACCGACAGTATCGGGTCAATCGGCGTCCAGCCGGTGGTGATAATCACGATGGCGGCGACGATGGCCCCGACCGACCCCAGCAGGTCGCCCAGAACGTGTAGTGCGGCGGCGCGCACGTTGAGATTTCGCTCCTCGCTACCGCGATGGAGGATCCAGAATGCCAGGATATTTGCCAGCAAGCCGGCCACGGCGATCACCATCATGGCGGTGCCCGCTACCGGCTGCGGATGGTTGAAACGCTGAATCGCTTCCCAGACAATCAGGATGGTGATCGCCACCAGCGCAATAGCGTTAACGAAAGCCGCCAGAGTGGTCAGGCGCAACCAGCCGAAGGTATGGCGGGTGTTGGGAGGGCGACTGGCGAAGCGCACTGCCAGCAGCGCAAACAGCAGGGCGGCTGAATCGGTCAGCATATGACCGGCATCGGCCAGCAGCGCCAGAGAACCAGAAACGACGCCGCCAATGGCTTCAATAATCATAAAGCCGGCGGTGACGATGAAAGCCTGAAGCAGACGTTTTTCGTTACCGTTATCCGTGGTCTGCGAAGGGGTATGAGCGTGGGCCATCGAAGCATCCTGTCATTATGTTATCAGTGAGTATCCGATCTGCTGACAGATTAGCGGTAATTATGCGTCGATTCCATCAGCCCGTACTATCCCCTTCATTCTTCACGTTGCTTGGGTGTTGGCTGTATCCGTTCACCCCAGTCACTTACTTGAGTAAGTTCCTGAGGATTCACGGCCTTGTCGCCTACAAGCAGCTCGAATTATTTTGGGTATATCGGTGATGCGTGGCGGGCTTTCCGAACAGTCTGGCACGATAAAATAGTGAAAACAGCGGGCCAGGAAGCATGATTGTGTGATGACGTTAAATAGGCGATATATAATATTTATTCACGCGTCATTTGTAGTGTTTGTTACTGATTATGCGCTTTGTTTTTCGCTAATTCTTACTGTTTGTATTGTTTTTTTCTATTTAATCAGTGAATTAATGTGCTGACTGTAAAATCCAGTTTACACTTTTCTGGCGGCGAGTTAGATTGAAAGCATTGCACTCAATTGATTAAGTATGGCAAAGCTGGAAATAAAATGAATTATCAGAACGACGATTTACGTATTAAAGAGATCAACGAATTATTACCTCCCGTTGCGCTCCTGGAAAAATTCCCCGCTACCGAAAATGCTGCTAACACCGTGGCACACGCACGCAAAGCGATCCATCAGATCCTGAAAGGCAATGACGATCGTTTGCTGGTGGTGATTGGCCCATGCTCAATTCACGATCCCGCCGCGGCGAAAGAGTATGCGGAACGCCTGCTGGCGCTTCGGGAAGAGCTGAAAGGCGAACTGGAAGTCGTAATGCGCGTCTACTTTGAAAAGCCGCGTACCACGGTGGGCTGGAAAGGGCTGATTAACGATCCGCATATGGATAACAGCTTCCGCATCAACGACGGTCTGCGTATTGCTCGTAAGCTGCTGCTGGAGATTAACGACAGCGGCCTGCCTGCGGCGGGTGAGTTCCTCGATATGATCACCCCGCAGTACGTTGCCGACCTGATGAGCTGGGGCGCCATCGGCGCGCGTACCACCGAATCTCAGGTGCATCGTGAACTCTCTTCAGGCCTGTCCTGCCCGGTTGGTTTTAAAAACGGTACGGACGGCACGATTAAGGTCGCTATCGACGCGATTAACGCCGCCGGTGCGCCGCACTGCTTCCTGTCGGTGACCAAATGGGGTCACTCAGCGATTGTGAACACCAGCGGGAACAGCGATTGCCATATCATCCTGCGCGGCGGTAAAGAGCCGAACTACAGCGCGAAGCATGTGGCTGAAGTGAAAGTCGGGCTGGCAAAAGCCGGTCTGCCATCGCAGATCATGATCGATTTCAGCCACGCGAACTCCAGCAAGCAGTTTAAAAAGCAGATGGAAGTGGGGGCGGACGTTTGCCAGCAGGTTGCCAACGGCGAACAGGCGATTATGGGTGTGATGATTGAAAGCCACCTGGTGGAAGGCAGCCAGAGCCTGGAAAGCGGTGAGCCGCTGACCTACGGCAAAAGCGTCACCGACGCCTGTATTGGCTGGGAAGATACCGATACCATCCTGCGCCAGCTGGCGGAAGCGGTAAAAGCCCGTCGCGGTTAATCGTTTTGACTATCGCCCGGCGGCAATAACGGCGGGCAAATAAAAAAGCGTGGACGAATCCACGCTTTTTTTATGGGAGCCAGCGACGATTACTTCGCTTTACCCTGGTTTGCTACCGCAGCGGCTTTAGCGGCGATTTCATCCGCGTTGCCCAGATAGTAGTGTTTGATCGGTTTGAAGTTTTCGTCGAACTCATAAACCAGCGGTACGCCGGTCGGGATGTTCAGTTCGAGGATTTCGTCTTCGCCCATGTTGTCCAGGTATTTAACCAGGGCACGCAGGGAGTTACCGTGAGCGGCGATAATCACGCGCTCACCGCTTTTCAGACGCGGCAGAATGGTTTCGTTCCAGTACGGTACGACGCGCTCGATGGTCAGCGCCAGGCTCTCAGTGACCGGCAGCTCTTTATCGGTCAGTTTCGCGTAACGCGGATCGTGACCCGGGAAACGCTCATCGTCTTTGGTCAGTTCTGGCGGGGTGATGGCAAAGCCACGACGCCACTGTTTAACCTGCTCATCACCGTATTTTTCTGCGGTTTCTGCTTTGTTCAGACCCTGCAGCGCACCGTAGTGACGTTCGTTCAGCTTCCAGGACTTCTCAACCGGCAGCCAGGCCTGATCCAGTTCATCCAGCACGTTCCACAGGGTGTGGATGGCACGTTTCAGCACAGAGGTATAAGCAAAATCGAAGCTGAAGCCTTCATCTTTCAGCAGTTTACCAGCGGCTTTTGCTTCACCAACGCCTTTCTCAGACAGATCAACATCGTACCAACCGGTGAAACGGTTTTCGTTGTTCCATTGGCTTTCGCCGTGACGGACCAGTACCAGCTTAGTTACAGCCATACACTTACTCCTCAATACACGCCATCCTCCGCGCCGCCTGAGGCGACCCGAAAACGGTAGTGCATATGTTTATTGATTGATAACTATTCTCATTATATTGCCGTCATTTGCATCACGGCAACGCTTATCCCTAACCATAGCGAAAATAGTGGCTCAGTGTAAGATCCTTGTAAATCGACGGTTATGTTTTTGTCGGTAAGTGGCGTATTTTTCAACGAAAAGGCCAAAAAAAGCCCTCCAACAGGAGGGCGGGGGATTATCCGGCGATAAACTGATATTCCGTCAGGCTGACATACTCCTCGCCCGGGCGTAACACGCAGTCGGGTTGCGGCCATTCCGGATGGTTAGGTGAGTCCGGCAGGAATTCACTTTCCAGCGCCAGGCCTTGCCAGTCAGCGTAGGGTTGCTCCGTTCGCGACGGGGTGCCACCCAGGTAGTTGCCGGAATAAAACTGCAGCGCCGGGGCGGAGGTATACACCGTCATCTGCAGTTTTTGATCCTGTGACCAGACATGGGCTGCCGCCTTGCGAGCATCGCCTTTCGCCTGCAGCAGGAAGGCGTGATCGTAGCCCTTCACCTTGCGCTGATCTTCATCGCGCAGGAAATCGTCCGCCACCGCTTTCGGCGTGCGGAAATCAAAGCTGGTCAGGGTCACATTCCGCAACGTGCCGCCGGGAATGCCGTCGCTCTCAACCGGCAGATAGCTGTCGGCGAAAATTTGCAGCAGGTGGTTGCGCACGTCGGTTTGCCCGCCGTCGAGGTTGAAATAGACGTGGTTGGTCAGGTTAACCGGGCAGGGCTGGTCAACCGTGGCACGATACTCGATAGCAATGCGGTTATCTTCCGTAAGACGATAGTGCGCGGTAGCCGTCAGGTTGCCCGGGAACCCCTGATCGCCGTCATCGGAGGTTATAGCAAACAGCACCTGATGTTCATCGGCGCTGACGATTTGCCAGCGACGCTTGTCAAAGCCGTCAGGCCCGCCGTGCAGCTGATGTCCGGCCTCGTTAGAGGGGATCAGATTGACGGTCTGACCATCAAGGCTAAAGCGGCTGTTGGCGATACGGTTGGCATAGCGGCCCACGGAGGCGCCAAGATAAGCCGCCTGACGGGTGTAATCTTCCGGCACAGCACAGCCGAGCAGCGCTTCACGGACTTCGCCATCGGCCAGGGGGACCTGCGCGGAGAGCAACGTGGCGCCCCAGTCCATCAGGGTAACGACCATCCCGCCAGTATTGCGCAGGACGATCAGATTCCACGGCTGCCCGTCGGGCGCCCGGTCTGTTGTCTGGTTTAGCACTGGCCGGCCCCCTGAGATGGTTTGCACACGTAGAAGGTCTCTTTAATGCCGGTTTTGGCTTCATACTGCTGCGCCACGGCCTGCTGAACGGTCGCCACCAGATCTTCCGGCACCAGCGCCACGATGCAGCCGCCAAATCCGCCGCCGGTCATGCGTACGCCGCCTTTATCACCGATGGTGGCTTTAACGATGTCTACCAGGGTGTCAATTTGCGGCACGGTAATTTCAAAGTCATCGCGCATTGAGGCATGCGATTCGGCCATCAGCTCGCCCATGCGCTTCAGATCGCCTTTTTCCAGCGCGGTAGCGGCTTCGAGCGTGCGGGCGTTTTCAGTCAGCACGTGGCGGACGCGTTTTGCCACCACCGGGTCCAGTTCACTGGCGACGGCATTGAATTCGGCAAGGGTGACGTCACGCAGCGCCGGCTGCTGGAAGAAACGCGCGCCGGTTTCACACTGCTCGCGGCGGGTGTTGTATTCGCTACCCACGAGGGTGCGTTTAAAATTACTGTTGATGATCACCACCGCGACGCCTTTCGGCATGGAGACGGCTTTGGTGCCTAACGTACGGCAGTCGAGCAGCAGGGCGTGATCTTTCTTACCCAGCGCGGAGATCAGCTGGTCCATGATGCCGCAGTTGCAGCCCACGAACTGGTTCTCTGCTTCCTGGCCGTTGAGGGCGATTTGCGCGCCGTCCAGCGGCAGATGGTACAGCTGCTGGAACACGGTTCCGACCGCCACTTCCAGCGATGCGGAGGAGCTTAAGCCCGCCCCCTGTGGGACGTTGCCGCTGATGACCAGATCCGCACCGTTGAACTGGTTGTTACGCTGTTGCAGATGTTTCACGACGCCGCGGACGTAGTTTGACCACTGCTGGCTGTCGTGGCTGACGATTGGCTTATCCAGGGAGAATTCGTCGGTCTGATTATCGTAATCAGCGGCAATCACCCGCACGATACGGTCCGTACGCGGCGCACAGCTGATCACCGTCTGGTAATCAATGGCGCAGGGCAGCACGAAGCCGTCGTTGTAGTCGGTGTGTTCGCCGATCAGGTTGACGCGCCCCGGCGCCTGAATGACGTGGGTGGCAGGGTAGCCAAATTTTTCAGCAAACAGGGCTTGGGTGGTTTCTTTCAGACTCATTGTTATTCTCCGGATTCGCGAAAATGGACGTCGCTGACTGCCCGCAGGCTCCCGGCGGCTTGTTCTGCCGTCAGGTCACGCTGGGTTTCGGCCAGCATTTCGTAGCCGACCATAAATTTGCGCACCGTCGCAGAGCGCAACAGCGGCGGATAAAAGTGAGCGTGCAGCTGCCAGTGATGATTGTCTTCGCCCGTAAACGGCGCGCCGTGCCAGCCCATGGAATAGGGGAATGAGCACTGGAACAGGTTGTCGTAGCGGCTGGTCAGCTTTTTCAGCGCCAGCGCCAGATCGCTGCGCTGCGCTGGGGTTAAATCGGTCAGACGCAACACGTGCGCTTTCGGCAGCAGCAGCGTCTCAAATGGCCACGCGGCCCAGTAAGGCACCACCGCCAGCCAGTGTTCAGTTTCCACCACCGTCCGGCTGCCGTCGGCTAATTCACGCTGCACGTAATCCACCAGCATCGGTGAACCTTGTTCAGCGAAGTAGGCTTTTTGCAGACGATCTTCGCGTTCGGCCTCATTTGGCAGGAAGCTGTTGGCCCAGACCTGGCCGTGCGGGTGCGGGTTGGAGCAGCCCATCGCCGCGCCTTTATTTTCAAACACCTGCACCCACGGGTAGCGTTCGCCCAACTCGGCGGTCTGTTCCTGCCACGTTTTAACCACGCCTTCCAGCGCCTCTACGCTCAGCTCAGGCAGCGTTTTGCTGTGATCTGGCGAGAAGCAGATGACCCGACTGGTGCCACGAGCACTCTGGCAACGCATCAGCGGATCGTCGCTTTCAGGTGCATCGGGGGTATCGGTCATCAATGCCGCAAAGTCATTGGTAAACACGTAGGTACCGGTGTAATTCGGGTTAGTGTCGCCGGTGACGCGGGTATTCCCCGGGCACAGGAAACAATCCGGATCGTGCGCCGGCAAGGTCAGCTTTGCCGGCGTTTCCTGCGCCCCTTGCCAGGGGCGCTTGGCGCGATGCGGTGATACCAGAATCCACTGCCCGGTTAACGGGTTATAACGACGATGCGGATGGTCGACGGGGTTAAATACGCTCATGACGGTTCCTTAGTCTGGGTAACCCTGAGGATGACGGGACTGCCAGTGCCAGGTGTCCTGCGCCATCTCGTCAAGGTTGCGCGTAACGCGCCAGTTAAGCTCGCGGTCGGCCTTTTCGGCATCCGCCCAGTAGGCCGGGAGGTCGCCATCGCGGCGCGGCGCGAAGTGGTAATTAACAGATTTGCCGCAGGCTTTGCTGAAGGCATTGATCACGTCCAGGACGCTGCTGCCGACGCCTGCGCCGAGGTTATAAATGTGTACGCCTGCACGGTCCGCCAGTTTTTCCATCGCGGCAACGTGGCCGTCAGCCAGGTCCATGACGTGGATATAGTCACGCACGCCGGTACCATCTGGCGTCGGATAATCGTTGCCGAACACCGCCAGAGAATCGCGACGACCGACCGCCACCTGGGCGATGTACGGCATCAGGTTGTTCGGGATACCCTGCGGATCTTCACCCATGTCGCCCGACGGATGCGCGCCGACCGGGTTGAAATAACGCAGCAGCGCAATGCTCCACTCCGGCTGGGCTTTTTGCAGATCGGCCAGGATTTGCTCGACCATCAGTTTGCTTTTGCCGTACGGGCTTTGCGGCGTACCGGTCGGGAAGCTTTCGACATACGGGATCTTTGGCTGGTCGCCGTAGACGGTGGCAGAGGAGCTGAAGATGAAGTTCTTCACGCCAGCGGCGCGCATGGCGGAAACTAATTTGAGTGTACCGGTGACATTATTGTCGTAGTATTCCAGCGGCTTCGCGACGGATTCGCCGACGGCTTTCAGCCCCGCGAAGTGGATCACCGCTTCAATCGCGTGATCGTGCAGAATTTCGGTCATCAGCGCTTCATTACGAATATCGCCTTCGACAAAGGTGGCCGTTTTCCCGCCAAGACGTTCAATGACCGGCAGGACGCTGCGCTTGCTGTTGCAGAGATTGTCGAGAATAACCACATCGTGTCCCTGCAGTAGCAGCTGAACGCAGGTATGACTTCCAATGTAACCGCTACCACCTGTAACCAGTACTTTCATGATTCGCTCCAATAGGCTTATCGTGTGAGATGAAGATAGCATACCAAAGAAGTCAAAAGTGTGACACAGGCCAAATTGGTGGAATCGTTTACACTAAAATACACAATACTAATATTTGATATTTTATTGTTTAAAAACAGCGTGGTGAGAAGGTTTTTAGACGTTTTTCTGAAAATTAAACGGGGCCCGCAGACCCCGGTATTGCCTTAATCAGTGAGTGGACCGACCTGGTAAGTGTAACCGTCTCCACTACTGACAAACGCCAGACGATGGGTAATGCAGTCCGGCGCATCCTCGGCGTGGTGGGAGACAAACAGCAGCTGGGTGGCGCCTTCACTAATCAGCACATCGACAAAACGACGCACCAGCTGGCGGTTGAGCGGATCCAGTCCCTGCAGCGGCTCGTCAAGAATCAGCACCGTCGGGTGTTTCACCAGCGCCCGGACGATCAGCGCCAGCCGCTGCTGTCCCCAGGAGAGGCTATGGAACGGTGCATCGGCGGTGCGCTTATCGATACCCAGAATATCCAGCCAGTTCTGCACCAGCTTGTGCTGCTTATCTGAAACCGCCTGGTAAATGCCGATAGAGTCAAAATAGCCCGACAGAATCACATTACGCACCGTGGTACTGACGCGGTACTCAAGATGCAGGCTGCTGCTGACATAGCCGATATGCTTTTTAATATCCCAGATGGTTTCACCGCTGCCGCGGCGGCGACCAAACAGGGAGAGATCGTTGCTGTAGCCCTGCGGGTGATCGCCGGTGACCAGGCTCAGCAGGGTCGATTTGCCAGCGCCGTTAGGGCCGACGATCTGCCAGTGTTCGCCGGGGTTAACCGTCCAGCTCAAATGGTCGATGATCGGCCGATCGTTATACGACACCACGCCATCTTTCAGCACGATAAGCGGCGCGTCGGCATCCAGGGCGTGACGGGCGGCCGGGGCATCCGGCTCAGGCAGGGTCATGCCATCCAGTTTTTCACTGTGCGCCAGCTGGGCAATCAGCGCCTGTTGCAGCAGGCGCTGCTTTTCACCGGTTTCGGTCAGGGTGCAGTCTGCCAGCACGCCGGCAAACTGGATAAACGACGGAATTTCATCGAAGCGATTGAGCACCAGCACCAGGGTGATCCCTTCGCCATTCAGCGTCTCGAGCAGCCCGGCCAGCTGCTGGCGGGAGGCGACGTCCAGGCCATCAAAGGGTTCATCGAGGATCAGCAGATCGGGCTGCGCCATCAGGGCCTGACACAGCAGCGTTTTGCGCGTTTCCCCCGTGGAGAGGTATTTAAAGCGGCGCTGGAGCAGGCCGGAGATGCCAAACAGCCCGGCAAGGTGCGCGCAACGCCCGGCATCTTTAACCTCTTCCTGGATGATCTCCTGGGTCGTGCGGCCGGTGTCTTCTTCGCCAGGGCCGAGCAAATCGGTATTGTTGCGCTGCCATTCGTCGCTGACCAGTTTCTGTAGCTGCTCAAACGACAGGCGGGTAATGCGGGAAAAGCGGCTTTCACGCTGGCCGGAGAGCAGAGTGAGCTCGCCGGAGAGCGCCCGGGCCAGCGCGGATTTCCCGCTGCCGTTGCTGCCGACGAAAGCCCAGCTTTCACCAGCGTTGACGCTGAGGTGTTCGATAGCGAGCGTTTTAGTATCGCTCAGGCGAAATATGCCTTGCGAAATTTGCAATGATGACATTGTGTATCCCATTTTTTGCAGCGAATTGTCACAGGGATACGACGTCACGGGGCTGATGTCAATGCCGTCAGCATAACGTGGCGAGAATGATACGATCGGCATTGAAATATGCTATCGCATCAGCACCTTCTTCCAGCTCTTCGGTTTGATCCCGCGGTAAGGTTGCGCACAAACTCTGGCCGTCAGCCAGCGTCATCAGCACTTCGCACTGTTCCGGGCCATACTCGATGTGGCCAATGCGCCCGGCGAGCTGGTTGTCGGCCGCACCGGCGAGCGCCGGATCCCGGGTGATGCCCACCCACGGGGCTTTCAGCAGCACCAGCACCTCCTGACCCTCGTCCAGCCCGAGACGTTCTGCGCTTTGGGCGGTGATGGCGACTTTCAGGCGAGTCTGGCGGTCGGCAAGCAGTACCTCGACGTGCTGCTGCACCTGCTGGTGGTCGCGGCCGGTAATGGTGCCGAACCACTGATTACGAGCGCTGGTCTGCAACGAGAAGCGCGAAATAGCGGCCAGCAGGCTGTCGAGGGGCAGGGCGTCATCGTCGCTCAGCACGTCGAAGGCTTTCTGCTGAATCTGCGCCAGCAGGTCATACAGTTGGATCAGCCGTTGGCCGTAGCGCGTCAGCACCGCGCCGCCGCCGCCTTTGCCGCCGGTGGCTCTGTCGACCAGGCTCTGTTCGCTGAGCTGATTCATCTCATTGATGGCATCCCAGGCGCTTTTATAGCTGATGCCGGCATTTTTGGCCCCCTGGCTGATAGACCCGGTGATATCGATTTGTTTTAACAGGGCGATACGGCGGGGATCGGCGAACAGGCGTTGCTGTAATTTGAGGGTCAGAAGAATTTCGGCCTGCATAATAGTATCCTGGCAAAAAAGAGTATTGTGACCGATAGCGGTCATCTTGCAAGATACATCTGTCACCGTTACCGGTCTGCCACCGCACAAATGGGGCGTGTTTTTCCCGCTGAAATGGTTACAATTAGATATTCGTACTTTCTGGAGCCAACTATGTTAGAGCTATTGAAAAGTCTGGTATTTGCCGTTGTGATGGTCCCGGTGGTGATGGCCATCATTCTGGGCCTGATTTACGGCCTGGGCGAAGTGTTCAACATCTTCTCCGGCGTCGGTCACAAAGATCGCGGCCAGCAAAATCACTGATTTCCCAACGCCCGGTTCTCCGGGCGTTTTTCTTTTCTTCCTCTCCTTTGATCCTTCTCCTGTTTTTACCGCCAATTGCCGCTGGGAAAACCCTGATCTTATCGTTATATTACTTTCTACATAACGAACTCAGGGGAATTGCAGATGGCAGGTCAATGGTTACGTCTTTTTGCTGGAGCGACATTAACGCTCTCTGTGGCAGGTCACGCGCTGGCGGATGAAGGAAAAATCACGGTGTTTGCTGCCGCGTCGTTAACCAATGCGATGCAGGACATTGCGAAAGCCTATAAGAAAGAGAAAAACGTGGAGGTCGTCTCCTCGTTTGCCTCTTCCTCGACGCTGGCACGACAAATCGAAGCGGGCGCGCCTGCGGACCTGTTTATTTCTGCGGACCAGAAATGGATGGATTACGCGGTTGAGAAAAAAGCGATAGATACCGCTACCCGCGAAACGCTGCTGGGCAACAGCCTGGTGGTGGTCGCACCAAAAGCCAGCGCGCAGGGTGATATCACCATCAACAACAGCACCGACTGGACCAGCCTGCTGAAAGGCGGTCGTCTGGCGGTCGGCGATCCGGAGCACGTCCCGGCAGGTATCTACGCCAAAGAGGCGCTGCAGAAACTGGGTGCCTGGGAGACGCTGTCCCCGAAACTGGCGCCGGCTGAAGACGTACGCGGCGCGCTGGCGCTGGTGGAACGTAACGAAGCCCCGCTGGGGATTGTGTACGGTTCCGATGCGGTCGCGAGCAAAGGGGTGAAAGTGGTCGGGACGTTCCCGGAAGATTCCCACAAGAAAGTTGAATATCCGCTGGCAATCGTTGACGGGCATAAAAACGCAACCGTCACCGGCTTTTACGACTATCTGAAAGGGCCGCAAGCGGCTGCCATCTTTAAACAATACGGCTTCACCACCCGCTAATGTTCTTAAGCGATCCCGAATGGCAGGCGGTACTGCTGAGCCTGAAAGTCTCATCCCTGGCGGTGGTGTTAAGCCTGCCTTTTGGCATCTTTATCTCCTGGCTGCTGGTGCGGCGCAATTTCCCCGGAAAGGCGCTGCTCGACAGCATTATCCACCTGCCGCTGGTGCTGCCGCCGGTGGTGGTGGGCTACCTGCTGTTGATTGCCATGGGACGACGCGGTTTTATCGGCAGCTGGCTGTATGACTGGTTCGGCCTGACCTTTGCCTTTAGCTGGCGCGGGGCAGTGCTGGCGGCGGCGGTGATGTCGTTTCCGCTGATGGTGCGGGCCATTCGTCTGGCGCTGGAAGGCGTGGACGTGAAGCTGGAACAGGCAGCGCGTACCCTCGGCGCTGGACGCTGGCGGGTCTTTTTCACCATTACGCTACCGCTGACGCTGCCGGGCATTATTGTTGGCACGGTGCTGGCCTTTGCCCGTTCGCTGGGGGAGTTTGGCGCCACCATCACTTTTGTCTCCAACATTCCCGGCGAGACGCGAACCATTCCTTCCGCGATGTACACCTTGATTCAAACGCCGGGCGGCGAAGGCGCCGCGGCGCGCCTGTGTCTGATCTCCATCGTCCTGGCGCTGATCTCGCTGTTAGTCTCTGAATGGCTGGCGCGTCTCAGCCGGGCGCGGACGGGGAAATAACCATGCTGGAACTTAACTTTACCCAGACGCTGGGGACCCACTGCCTGAGCATCAATGAAACGCTGCCCGCCAGCGGGATCACCGCTATTTTTGGCGTTTCCGGTGCGGGGAAAACCTCGCTGATAAACGCCATCAGCGGCCTGACCCGGCCACAGAAAGGGCGGATCGTACTGAACGGCAGGGTGCTGAACGATGCTGAAAAACGGATCTGCCTGGCGCCGGAAAAACGACGCATCGGCTATGTCTTCCAGGATGCGCGGCTGTTTCCGCACTACAAGGTGCGCGGCAATCTGAAGTACGGCATGGCGAAAAGCATGGCCGGTCAGTTTGATAAGCTGGTGGCGCTGCTCGGTATAGAAGCGCTGCTGGATCGCCTGCCGGGCAGCCTGTCCGGCGGAGAAAAGCAGCGGGTGGCCATTGGCCGGGCGTTACTGACCGCCCCGGAACTGCTGCTGCTGGATGAGCCGCTGGCGTCGCTGGATATTCCACGTAAACGCGAGCTGCTGCCTTATCTCCAGCGGCTGGCCCGTGAAATTCATATCCCGATGCTATACGTCAGCCATTCGCTGGATGAGATTCAGCATCTGGCGGATAACGTGCTGGTACTGGAAGCGGGGAGTGTAAAAGCGTTTGGCGATCTGGAAACGGTGTGGAGCAGCAGCGTGATGCACCCCTGGCTGCCGGCGGATCAACAGAGCACGATCCTCAACGTGGCGGTGGTCGCCCAGCATCCGCAGTATGCGATGACCGCGCTGGCCCTCGGCGAGCAGCAGATATGGGTGAACCACCTTGACCGGCCTCTCGGGGAAGCGACGCGCATCCGTATTCAGGCGTCAGATGTGTCGCTGGTGCTGGCACAGCCGCAGCAGACCAGCATTCGCAACATTCTGTCGGCGCGGGTGGTGCAGTGCATCGATGCCCACGGGCAGATTGAGGTGCAGCTCGATGTCAGCGGCCGCACGCTGTGGGCGCGCATCAGCCCGTGGGCCAGAGATGACCTGGGGGTGGCGCCAGGTCAATCGCTGTATGCGCAAATTAAAAGTGTGTCGATTGCCGCCTGATTACAGCAGGTGGCGGTTGATGTAGTCGGCAATGCTGCTGCTTTCGTTGTCACCAATGACTACATTGGCGCGCGTTTTGACCTCTTCGACCGCATTGCCCATCGCCACCCCGGTGCCGACGGCTTCCAGCATGCTCAGGTCATTATAGTTGTCGCCAAAGGCGACGACGTCCTGCATCGACAGTCCCTGGGCGGCGACCCATTGCGCCAGGCGCTTGCCTTTGCTGTTGCCGGCGCGGGCGATATCCACCTGATCGTGCCACGACCATTCGCACTCCAGCCCCAGGGTTTTACCGACCTCCAGCGCGAACTGCTGCAGTTTCGCAATATCTTCGTCGGTCAGAGCAAACTTCCACACGGCCTGCACGTCGCGCGCCGCCTGGGCCAGAGAGTCGACCTGAGTGAAGACCGGGCGCTGCTCGACGGGCAGAGACTGCGCCCAGTTAGTCGTGCGAATCACGTGTCCGGTTGGGCGTTCATACAGCATGGCGTCGTCAACGTACATCAGGCCATGAATATCGTGAGTCGCCAGCATCTCGGTCAGGCTCAGGGCTTTATCTACCGGCATCGGATCGGACTGCAAAACCTTTTTTGCATGATAATCATACAAATAAGTGCCATTACAACAAATTGCAGGTGTATCCAGAGCCAGTGCCTGATAAAAAGGATGAATCGCAACGTGATGTCGACCTGTGACGACGATCACCTGGTACCCCGCAGCTCTGGCGCGCGCCAGCGCTTCCAGTGAGGCGGGCAGGATAGTTTTGTGAGAGGTGAGTAGGGTGCCGTCTAAATCCAGTGCAATCACGCGTGAAGTCATGTGTGGTTTCCGGTTAATGGTGACAAGTAAGCAGGCCATGATGGTACACCGCTCTGCTTCAGGGGCAAATTTTTCAGCATCGACCGTTAAATGAGTTATACATTGCATCCATTCAGCAGACAGATGAATGCGTTGATGAACAAAAATGCATACCCTAAATAATTCGAGTTGCATGAAGGCGGCGACGCAGGGAATCCCCAGGAGCTTACTAAAGTAAGTGACTGGGGTGAACGAGGACAAATTCGTCAGGAACGAATTTGAACGCAGTTTACTGCGCCCGTAAGGGCGAGGCCCAGGGATGGGCCGAGTATTGCCAACGCACATGTAACTTGAAGTATGACGGGTATTTACGTTTTCCATGTGCAGTGAGGAAAGGAGCAGTCATGAAACAAACCGTTTATACCGCCAGCCCGGAAAGCCAGCAGATTCATGTCTGGAGTCTGGATCACGAGGGTAACCTGAAGCTTGTGCAGGTGGTGGATGCCCCAGGCCAGGTTCAGCCGATGGTGGTAAGCCCGAATAAAGAGTATCTCTATGTTGGCGTGCGTCCGGAGTTTCGCGTTCTGGCTTACCGCATTGCGCCTGATAACGGTGCGCTGACTTTCGCGGGTGAAGCGGCTCTGCCGGGCAGTCCGACGCATATTTCGACCGATCATCAGGGGCGTTTTATCTTCAGCGCCTCCTACAACGCCGGTTGCGTGAGCGTGACGCCGCTGATCGACGGCCTGCCGGGTGAAACCGTCGCGGTGGTGGAAGGTCTGGAAGGGTGCCACTCGGCCAATATCTCTCCGGATAACCGCACCCTGTGGGTTCCGGCGCTGAAGCAGGATCGTATCTGCCTGTTTACCCTCAGCGATGATGGATTCCTGGCCGCGCAGGATCCGGCGGAAGTGACGACCGTTGAAGGGGCTGGCCCGCGCCATATGGTGTTCCACCCGAATCAACAGTACGGCTACTGCGTGAATGAGCTGAACAGCTCCGTCGATGTGTGGGAGCTGAAAGATCCGCACGGCAAGATTGAGTGCGTCCAGACGCTGGATATGATGCCTGCTGGCTTTAGCGATGTGCGCTGGGCGGCGGACATTCATCTGACCCCGGATGGCCGTCATCTGTATGCCTGTGACCGTACCGCCAGCATTATTACCGTCTTCAGCGTGTCCGAAGATGGCAGCCTATTGTCCATCGAGGGTTACCAGCCGACCGAAGCGCAACCGCGCGGGTTCAACCTTGATCACAGCGGTAAATATCTGATCGCCGCGGGGCAGAAATCGCACCATATTGCGGTCTATGAGATCGCCGGTGAGCAGGGGCTGCTGACAGAGAAAGGGCGTTATGCCGTCGGTCAGGGCCCAATGTGGGTGGTGGTTAACGCGTATTAACCGGTTGACAGAATACCCTTCAGCGGGCTGTTCCGTTCACGATGGGTCCGGCATCTTTTCTTAACGCCGTTGCGGGTGAACGGCCTGGGGGGCGTTTCGCTCGCCCCCCAGGACCCCCGGCATTGCGCTGAAAATTGCCGCTTCGCGGTGTGCTCCACTCCGGCTTCATCTGGCGGACCGGGCTGGACTCGACATCCCTGTCTCGACCTGCCCTCTGGCCACCGTCCTGGTGGCCAGTCCTGGATGCGCACCTGCGTTCCCGCCAATTTTCTTTATGCGCCAACCCCCTCGCTGTCAGCTCGTAGCCAACAACATTTCCCGCACGGCGGTGGGATCGAGTAAACATTGCGGAGTCAATGACCCCCAGGACCCCATACCCATTGCGCTATGTCAGTGAGACCCAGCGTTTCCCAACCAGCACCGTCAGCGCCACTATCGTCACTATCGCCGCCAGGTGCATCACAAAATCCATCGCGTGCAGATGCACCGGATGACAAAACGCCAGCAGGCTGACCGCCATGCAGGCGATCCCCAGCCCGGCGGTCGCCAGGCTGCGTACCGGATGCAGCGAGCGGCTACGGCGCAGGCTGGCAATCATCAACACCATCATCGGCACGCTGACCACCAGCAAAAAGGTAAAACAGGTGACGCTGTCGCTCTCAGCCACCGGCTGTGACGGATGCGGAATGCTGCTAAGGCTCAACCCCAGCCACAGCAGCCCAATCGGCAGCAGCGCTTTCCAGCTTAGCGCGCGGCGACCGGCGATGCTGAGGGTAAAGGCGCTGCGGATGGCCAGCGTACCGAGCAGAAAGGCCAGCAGCAGCTGAAATACCGCCATCAGGGCCCCGGGCTGCGACCAGTCGGTCGGACTACGCTGCACCAGGAAACTGGCGGCAACCGCGCACGGCAGCGCCACCGCCAGCCAGCGCAGCACGCGCCATCCGGTCGAACGCAGTCGTTTAACCGGCCGCATCTCGCGACTCAGTTTTTCAATTAACAGGTCATGATCGGTCATGATGAGCTCCAAAACGGCGCAGATTTTTCAGCGCCCGGTGCAGCAGTGACTTCACCGCGGCGACACTCAGATTGTTATGCGCAGCGGCCTCCGTCAGGCTCATTTCGCGCAGATGGACATGCTCCACGATGGCTCTCTGGCGCGACGGAAGCTGGCGTAAATAGCCGGCCAGCTCTTCCCGACGTTCTCGCCGCTGGCCATCCGGGGCGGCCGATGGCTCCGGCAGACTCTCTTCGGGGATCTCCCATTGCTGGTAGCGACCCCGTCGGCGCAGGGCATCCACGGCCCGCGCCGAAATAATCGCCATCAACCACGGTAAAAACGGGAACGCCGGATCGTAGGTATGGCGTACCCGATGCACCGTCAACAGCACATCCTGAATGACATCCTCGACCAACGCCTCATCGGCGACACGCTTGCGAACCTGCGAGCGAATCACCGGCACCAGCGCTTTTAACAGTCGGGTATAGGCGAGCCGGTCGCCCGCCTGGGCCTGCTCCATTAGCGCGGGCCAGCTGTCGCGCGCGCTATCGTTTGTTTCCATAATCCGCCCTGTGCGTTTAGGCTTTTTTGCCGGTGGCCTGCTGTAACGCGTTGACGACAATGCCCGGCGTCAGGACCTGCGGCAGCACCTTCGGCGGTCCGCCGTCGGCAGGGTAGACCACGTACAGCGGCAGGCCACCCTGACCAAACTGGTTCAGCGCGTCATCAACATCCGGATTAAATTTAGTCGAATCTGCCACCATATACAGCGTCCCGGTTTGTGCCAGCGCCGCTTTGACCGCCTGGGTCGAGAGCGAAGTTTTTTCATTCACCTGACAGGTGATGCACCAGGAGGCGGTGAAGTTCACAAAGATAGCCTTACCGTGCCCGCGCTGGGTCGCCACGGCCTGCGGCGTCCATTTTTGTGCCGCAACGTCGGCGTCAGCGACGGCCTCGGTCGAAACCGCACCGGGATGCATCAGGCCTGCCAGCGGGGCAACCACGGCGATAGCAAGCAGCGCGGTCACGGCAAACAGCGACCTGTGCCCTTTGCCCTGGAAGCGTCGCCGCTGGGCGATGCCATACAGCCAGGCGGCGAAGCTCAGCACCACGGACACCGCCAGCAATGTCGCCAGCGCGCCGCTACCGGCCTGCTGCGCAAGGACCCAGACCAGCCAGGCGTAGGCGCCAAACATCGGAAACGCCAGCGCGCGTTTGAGGGTATCCATCCACGCCCCCGGCCGCGGCAGACGCGACGCCAGCGCCGGAAACAGCGAGACCAGGGTGAAGGGGGCGGAAAACCCCAGCGCCAGGGCGAAGAAAACCACCAGCGCCGTAGCCGGAGGCTGCACCAGCGCATAGCCAATCGCGCTGGCCATAAACGGCGCAGCGCAGGGGGTTGCCACCACGATAGCCAGCGCGCCGGTCATCGCCGAGCGGAAAAACGCCCCGCGACCGATATCCAGCGCGCCGACCCGCTGTGCCGCCAGTCCAACCTCGAATACTCCCAGCAGGTTGAGCGCCGCGCTGAGGATCACCAGCGACAGCAGGGCAATCACCAGCGGCGACTGCAGCTGGAAACCCCAGCCGACGGCCGCACCACCCGCGCGGGCGGCCAGCAGAATACCGGCCAGCAGCATCATGGTGACGATCACGCCGAGTAAAAACGCCAGCCCTTCACGCCGCGCGCTGGCGGCATTGTCCGAATGACGCAGAAGACCGAGCGCTTTCAGGGAGATCACCGGAAAAACGCAGGGCATAAAGTTGAGTATGATGCCGCCAATAAAGGCGGCCAGCATGGCGGTGAGCATGGCTGGCCTCTGGGCTTAGTGAGTTTGCGGATGCGCGGTGTCGTACTGTTTGACCGCCGCCAGGGTTTTCTCAATATGGCTGTCCGGGTTTCTGTCGGTATAGCTCAGCAGAATATTGCCGTCCGGGGCGATGACGTACGACGTGCGGTCGGAAAGGGTTTTGCCCTTCATCTCCATCAGCGTCTGATACTGCGCCGCTACTTTGGCTCCCGGGTCGGCAGCGACGGCGAACTTATCGCGGCACTCCAGGCGCGAGAAGTCGCTCACCTGGTCGGTGTTTCCGGCGGTGACGCCGATGACGGTGGCGCCCATTTTGGTGAACGAATCGGTGGCTTCAGCAAAATCGTGGGCCTCGATGGTGCAGCCTGCGCTAAATGCCGCCGGGAAGAAATAGAGCACCACCGGTCCTTTTTTCAGGGCCTGCTGCAGGGAGAAGGTTATCGGCTTGCCGGCCAGCGCCCCTTGTAGTTCAAAGGCCGGGGCTTTGGCGCCGACGGGCAGCGCCGCGCTTGCGTTAAATGCGGTGGCGGAGAGGCCCAGCGCGGCGGTCAGGGTCAGGGTTCGGGCAAGGTTTTTGAACATTTTCATTATCAGCTCCAGCGATGTCAGGGCGTTATGGTCAGGTGACTCTGATAGTCAGTTCGCCACAGCAGCACCAAAAGTTTCGCTGGATGAAAAAAAATTTAGCGCGGAGCAACCGCCAGGCGGTGCGATGTAGACAGGGGAAGAGTGGGGAGGGCAAAAAAAGGGGGGATAATCTCCCCCCGTTAACGCTTACTGCTTCGGCTCGGCAACGATCACGCTACCCACGCCGCGGTTGTTGTATTCCCACATGCGGTTGAAGCTGTTGTCGTTGAGATTGCGCTGCACAGCGCCTTTCTCGTCTGCCGCGCCGGTGTTGCCGCTAAATGCGCGGTTCGATACCGTTGCATCGGCCCACGGTCTGGCGACGTTGAAGCCTTCGTTGATCGCGCTGTCGCGGATAACAACCTGACCATTGGTGTTGCCGTCGACGTCCAGAGAGCGGCCCAGTTGCGCTACGCCGTCACCGGAAGCGGTAAAGCGGCTGTTTACGGCGAGGAAGCCATAGGTCACGCTCTTCAGGGTTGCCGGCGCAAAGACGTAGGCTTCTTTCTGCGTGCGGGAATTGACGACGCGGAACTCGGTGTTATCAAACACCACCGCACCGCGGCCAGCAACGATATCGACATCGCCTTCAATGTAGCTGTTGCTCACCAGCGTGCGGGTCTGGCGATCGTTCTGCAGACGGTTCTGCACGCCGCTGTTGGTGACGAAGAAGGTGTTCTGACGACCGAGGATGTTGACCTTGTTAACCTGCACCTGGTCACCGTCGCTGCGCAGGGCAACAGCCTGGTGAGTTCCGGCATCGACGCTGTCGCCCAGGTTGTTGGCGATGGTCAGATTCTGCAACTGCAGGCCGTTGTTCTGCGACCAGAATACCGCCGAGCACATCACGCCGACGGTGGCCGCGCGTTTGCTCTGGCAGCTGTCAAACATGTACCACGCCGGTTTGCCTGGCATATATTTACCGGCCGGGTTGACCAGGTGGCGCCAGGTGTTCAGGTCCATCTCGGAATCAATGGCCTGGCTGATTTTCACGTCCATCGGTTTTTCGCCGGTACCGTACAGGGTCAGCGCGCCAGGGGCGGCCGGAACATAGACGGTGCCCGCGTAGTCGCCCGGCAGAATCGCAATATACTGGCGACGATCGGAGTGGCGTGCGATAGCGGCATCTACCGCGGCCTGGATGGTGGTATGGGTTACGCCCTGGCCGCCAGCCGGGCCGACCACGAAGTCAGGCTGTGCCGGTGTGCTGATAGCCGATGGGGTCCACGCCGCAGCATTCGGATCCAGAGACTGGAAATAGCTGGCCTGGGTGAAGTTCTTCGCTTCATCGGCGGTTAATACCGGGCGAGAGGCGGTACCCGGCGCAGCCTGCGTCGAAGGCTGTTGGTCGGCAGGGGTAGAACTACAGGCGGACAACGTCACGCCGAAGGCCAGTGCCAGCGTCAGGCGAGATACTGAGAATGTGTTCATGTTTCTCCGGGCAAGAATCAATGATTAAGAGCCTGTTCTATTAGACTCTTAGACCTGTCATCACTCCAGGCTGCCTCGCTGTTGGCGCGTGTTGATGTTTCGCCTCGAAGCAACCCGAATTATGGGGGCGCTATTATACAAAAAATCATTCAGGCGCGTCAGTTGGCAAGCCGTAAATGACGGGTATAACCGCCTTTAAAACCTGCTTTTTATACTAAGTTAAGCGAAACGGGAAGACGCAGCGTGAAAAAGTTAGTGTAAATGGTTGAGATTCTCCGGGCTTCCCTCGTGTTTGGTCACAAAAAAATAACAATTACCCCGGCGTTGATTGACATTCCCTGCGGAATGAAAATAAATGTCTATACAACCCATGACAAGTTGACCGGTATGACTGAAGCCACTTCCGAACGCGTTATCTGGCGAAATGCTCGTCTCGCCACCCTGAATCCTCACGACTCGCAACCTTACGGCTTGCGGGATCACCACGTGCTGCTGGTGCGCGATGGCCGGATTGAAGCCATTGTGCCTGAACATGTCGCCCCGGCAGGGCGGAGCATCGATCTGGGCGGCAGATTGCTGACTCCGGGGCTGATTGACTGCCATACCCATCTGGTGTTCGGCGGCAGCCGGGCGCAGGAGTGGGAGCAGCGGCTGAACGGCGTCTCTTACCAGACGATCAGCGCCAACGGCGGCGGCATTAACGCCACGGTGCGCGCCACCCGCGACAGCAGCGAAGAACAGTTGCTGGTACTGGCCCAGCAGCGGCTGGACCGCCTGCTGCGCGAAGGGGTGACCACGCTGGAGATCAAGTCCGGCTACGGGCTGGATCTGGAAAACGAACGCAAAATGCTGCGAGTCGCGCGCCGGCTCGGCGAAAACAATGGGCTGGAGCTGTCGCCAACGCTGCTGTCCGCCCACGCCACGCCGCCGGAATATAAAGACCGCCCGGACGACTACATTACGCTGGTGTGTGAAACCCTGCTGCCGACGCTGTGGGAAGAGGGGCTGTTTGAAAGCGTGGACGTGTTCTGTGAAAACGTCGGCTTCAGCCCGCAGCAAACCGAACGCGTTTTCCAGGCCGCCCAGGCGCGCGGCATTCCGGTTCGCGGGCACGTGGAACAGCTCTCCTCCCTTGGCGGAGCGCAGCTGGTGAGCCGCTATCGTGGTCTCTCTGCCGACCATATTGAGTATCTGACGGAAGAGGGCGTCGCGGCCATGAGCCGCAGCGCGACGGTGGCGGTGCTGCTGCCCGGCGCGTTCTATTTCCTCAATGAAACCCGCAAACCGCCGGTCGAACTGCTGCGGCAGTATCGGGTCCCGATGGCGGTGGCGACCGATTACAATCCGGGCACCAGCCCGTTCGCCAGCCTGCATCTGGCGATGAATATGGCCTGCGTGAAGTTTGGCCTGACGCCGGAAGAGGCGTGGGCGGGGGTTACCCGTCATGCCGCGCAGGCGCTGGGGCGTCACCACAGCCACGGCCAGCTGGCGGAGGGGTTTGTCGCCAACTTTGCCATCTGGGACGCCGAACATCCGGTGGAGATGGTGTATGAACCCGGACGCAGCCCGCTGTGGCATCGCGTTGTACGAGGAGAGATGCAATGACGTTGTGGCAACCTACCCCCGCAGATATCTGGCAAGGGCGTGACGATAGCGCGGAAGCCGCCAATGCGCTGCGCCTGTTTCAGACCATCGTGCGCGCCGAAGCCTTTACGCCCGCCGCGCTGGCAGGGGATATCGCCCTGTTGGGATTCGCCTGCGATGCCGGTGTGCGACGCAATCGCGGGCGCACTGGCGCGGAAAAAGGGCCGGAGGCTTTACGGCGGGCGCTGGCGAATATGGCCAGCCATCACGGTCATGAGCGCTGCGTGGATATGGGCACCATTAGCGTTGCGGGCGATGCGCTGGAGGCGGCCCAGCAGGCGTTGCGCGAAGCGGTAACGGCCTGCCAGCAAGCCGGCAAGCGCACGCTGGTGCTGGGGGGCGGGCATGAAACCGCCTTCGCTCATGGGGCCGGGGTGCTGGATGCTTTTCCGGGAGAAAAAGTCGGGATCATCAACCTCGATGCGCACCTGGATTTACGCGTGAGCGAGCAGGCCAGCTCGGGAACGCCGTTCCGCCAGCTGGCGCTGACCTGCGAGGCGCAGCAGCGAGGTTTTCACTATACCTGCATTGGCGTCAGCCGGGCGGCGAATACCCAGGCGCTGTGGGACGAAGCCGCGCGCCGTCAGGTGCAGGTGATTGAAGACCTCGAGGTGCTGGAGGCCTTTGAATCACGCGTGATGCCGGAAATCGCGCGCAATATTGCGCACTACGACAGGCTCTATCTGACCATCGACCTGGACGTGCTCCCGGCGCGCGCGATGCCGGCGGTATCGGCGCCTGCCGCGCTGGGCGTGCCGCTGGCGACGCTGCTGCGGATCGTCGAACCGCTGTGTCGCAGCGGCAAGCTACAGGCGGTGGATCTGGTGGAATTTAATCCGCAGTTTGACATCGACAGCCAGGGCGCCCGCGCGGCGGCCAGGCTGGCATGGCAAATCGCCCATTGGTGGCGCTGACGATTCAGTATATTGTGATCGTTTTGCCGCCCATTGCGAATAAGGAAAGCCAGGCTATGTTTTCATCACAACCTCGAACCGCGCCTGCCCCGTTCTATGAAAAGGTTAAGCAGGCGATCAGCGAAAAGATTCAGCGTGGCGTCTGGCGTCCTCATGACCGGATCCCCTCCGAGGCGGAGCTGGTGGCGCAGTTTGGCTTTAGCCGCATGACCATCAATCGGGCGCTGCGTGAACTCACGGATGAAGGTTTACTGGTCCGCTTGCAGGGGGTGGGCACTTTTGTGGCGGAGCCGAAGGGGCAGTCTGCGCTGTTTGAAGTCCGCAGCATCGCCGACGAAATCGCGGCCCGTCACCATCAGCACCGCTGCGAGGTGCTGCTGCTGGAGGAGACCGAGGCGGATCTGGTTCAGTCGGCGGCGCTGAACGTCGCCGAGGGGACGCGGATTTTCCATTCGCTGATGGTCCATTTCGAAAATGATATCCCGGTGCAGATCGAGGACCGCTGCGTGAACGCGGCGGTGGTCCCGGCGTATCTCCATCAGGACTATACCCTGACTACCCCGCATGATTATCTGTCGCTGATTGCGCCGCTAACCGAAGGCGAGCACATTGTCGAAGCGGTGCAGGCCAGCGCACGAGAGTGCGAGCTGCTGCATATCCATGCCCACGATCCCTGCCTGTTGATCCGCCGTCGCACCTGGTCTACCACCCACATCGTCTCCCACGCCCGTCTCCTGTTCCCAGGCAGTCGTTACCGGCTGCAGGGTCATTTTGGCTCCTGATAATACCCGGCGTCAGTAAAACGTGATTGCTGACGCAATATAGCAAAATTGTATCATTTCTGTTAAATCCTAGCTTGCGCATGCTTGTATAGACAAGTATATGTATCTACATCAACAACGTTCATTGTCAGGAGAACCCCCGATGTCGCAAAGCAAATATCGCCAGCAAGACGTACGTGCACCGCGAGGCACAACGTTGAATGCCCGGAGCTGGTTGACCGAAGCCCCGCTGCGCATGTTAATGAATAACCTTGATCCCGATGTTGCCGAGAACCCGCATGAACTGGTGGTCTACGGCGGCATTGGTCGCGCGGCGCGCAACTGGGAATGCTATGACGCTATCGTGAAGGCGCTGAAAAACCTGGAGAGCGATGAGACACTGCTGGTGCAGTCCGGCAAGCCGGTTGGCGTTTTTAAAACCCATGAAAACTCACCGCGCGTGCTGATTGCCAACTCCAACCTGGTACCGCACTGGGCAACCTGGGAACATTTCAACGAGCTGGACGCGAAAGGTCTGGCGATGTATGGCCAGATGACCGCCGGCAGCTGGATCTATATCGGCAGCCAGGGCATCGTGCAGGGCACCTATGAAACCTTCGTCGAAGCGGGCCGTCAGCATTATCAGGGCAGCCTCAAAGGGCGCTGGGTGCTGACCGCTGGTCTGGGCGGCATGGGTGGCGCGCAGCCGCTGGCGGCGACCCTTGCCGGCGCTTGCTCCCTGAACATCGAATGCCAGCAGAGCCGTATCGATTTCCGTCTGCGTACCCGCTACGTCGACGAGCAGGCGACCTCGCTGGATGATGCGCTGGCGCGTATCAAAAAATACACCGCAGAAGGCCGGGCTATCTCCATCGCGCTGTGCGGCAACGCCGCCGAAATCGTGCCGGAGATGGTGAAACGCGGCGTGCGCCCGGATATGGTCACCGACCAGACCAGCGCCCACGACCCGCTGCACGGCTATCTGCCGAAGGGCTGGAGCTGGGAAGAGTATCAGGAAAAAGCGGTCTCCGATCCGCAGGGCACCATTGAAGCGGCTAAACGCGCGATGGCTGACCACGTTCAGGCGATGCTGGCCTTCCATGAGATGGGCGTCCCGACCTTCGACTACGGTAACAACATTCGCCAGATGGCCCAGGAGATGGGCGTGGCAAACGCGTTCGATTTCCCAGGCTTCGTCCCGGCCTATATTCGCCCGCTGTTCTGCCGCGGCATCGGCCCGTTCCGTTGGGTGGCGCTCTCCGGCGATCCGCAGGATATCTATAAAACCGATGCCAAAGTGAAAGAGATCATCAGCGACGATCAGCATCTGCACCACTGGCTGGATATGGCGCGCGAGCGTATTAGTTTCCAGGGGCTGCCGGCACGTATTTGCTGGGTGGGACTGGAGTGGCGGCAGAAGCTGGGGCTGGCCTTTAACGAAATGGTGCGCAGCGGTGAAGTCTCCGCGCCGATTGTCATTGGCCGTGACCACCTGGATTCCGGTTCGGTAGCCAGCCCGAACCGCGAAACCGAATCGATGCGTGACGGATCGGACGCGGTGTCCGACTGGCCGCTGCTGAATGCGCTGTTGAATACCGCCAGCGGCGCGACCTGGGTGTCACTGCACCACGGTGGCGGCGTAGGTATGGGCTTCTCCCAGCACTCCGGGATGGTTATCGTCTGTGACGGTACCGATGACGCCGCCGCGCGTATCGCCCGCGTGCTGCATAACGACCCGGCGACCGGGGTGATGCGCCATGCGGATGCCGGTTACGACATCGCTATCGAGTGCGCAGCAGAACAAGGACTAAATCTTCCTATGGTGGCAGCAACGCAGGGGCAACGCTGAAATGAAAAACTTAACACTGATTCCTGGTCAACTGAGTCTGGCGCAGCTGCGCGAGGTGTATCTCCAGCCGCTGACGCTGACCCTGGATGAACGCGCGTTTGCCGCGATCGATGAAAGCGTGGCCTGCGTTAACGCGATTCTGGCCGAAGGGCGCACGGCCTACGGCATTAACACCGGCTTTGGCCTGCTGGCGCAAACGCGGATTTCGACGGACGACCTGGAAAACCTGCAGCGCTCGCTGGTGTTGTCCCACGCGGCGGGGATTGGCGAACCGCTGGATGATGAGATGGCGCGCCTGATTATGGTGCTGAAGATCAACAGCCTCTCCCGCGGCTTCTCCGGTATTCGTCTGAGCGTGATTCAGGCCTTGATTCAGCTGGTGAACAAAGGCGTTACGCCGTGGATCCCGGCGAAAGGCTCGGTCGGCGCTTCCGGTGACCTGGCGCCGCTGGCTCACATGTCGCTGACCCTGTTAGGCGAAGGCAAAGCGCGGGTTGATGGCGAGTGGATGCCCGCTCGTCAGGCGCTGGAAAAAGTCGGCCTGGCGCCGATTACCCTTGCGGCAAAAGAGGGGCTGGCGCTGCTCAACGGCACTCAGGCGTCAACGGCGTTTGCGCTGCGTGGCCTGTTTGAAGCGGAAGACCTGTTTGCCGGGGCGGTGGTGTGCGGTGCGTTAACAACCGAAGCTGCGCTGGGCTCCCGTCGTCCGTTTGACCCGCGTATCCACGACGCACGCGGCCAACGCGGGCAGATTGATGCGGCGGCGCTGTATCGCCACGTGCTGACCGAGGACAGCGAGATTTCCCGCTCGCACCATAACTGTACCAAAGTTCAGGACCCGTACTCTCTGCGCTGTCAGCCGCAGGTGATGGGCGCCTGCCTGACCCAGATTCGCCAGGCCGCCGAGGTTCTGCTGGTTGAAGCCAACGCGGTCTCCGATAACCCGCTGGTCTTTGCCAGTGAAAACGAGGTTATCTCTGGCGGCAACTTCCACGCCGAACCGGTGGCGATGGCCGCGGACAATCTCGCACTGGCGATCGCTGAAATCGGGTCGCTGTCAGAGCGCCGTATTGCGCTGATGATGGACAGCCATATGTCACAGCTGCCGCCGTTCCTCGTCAAAAATGGTGGCGTGAACTCCGGCTTTATGATTGCCCAGGTTACCGCCGCGGCGCTGGCCAGCGAGAACAAAGCGCTGTCGCATCCGCACAGTGTCGACAGCCTGCCGACTTCGGCAAACCAGGAAGATCACGTCTCAATGGCACCGGCTGCCGGGCGTCGTCTGTGGGCGATGGCTGAAAACACCCGCGGCGTGCTGGCCGTCGAGTGGCTGGCCGCGGTGCAGGGGCTGGATATGCGCGAAGGACTGGCCAGCAGCCCGCTGCTGGAAGAGGCCCGCCATCTGCTGCGTGAACGGGTCTCGCATTACACCCAGGATCGTTTCTTCGCGCCGGACATTGAACAGGCTATCGCCCTGCTGGCGGCACGCCACCTGACCCGACTGCTTCCTGCCATCTTGCCTGGTCAGATCTGACCCTTCGTATTTCTGTACCCGCGTCGGGGGGATAACGTCCCCCCGACCGTCCTACACGCATATTTGTCGTCATACAAAAATTATCAGGACACTCGCATATGCAACAACAACCATCGCCACAAAAGCCACACCTGCTGCGCGGGCTGAATGCCCGACATATTCGTTTTATCGCGCTGGGTTCCGCTATCGGGACCGGGCTGTTTTATGGTTCTTCGGCCGCGATCAAAGCCGCGGGACCGGCGGTACTGCTGGCCTATCTGATCGGCGGCCTGGCGGTATTTATCGTCATGCGTGCGCTGGGGGAAATGGCGGTACGCCAGCCGGTTTCCGGCTCCTTCGGTAGCTATGCCCGGCAGTATCTCGGGCCGCTGGCCGGGTTTATTACCGGCTGGACCTACACCTTCGAGATGGTGATCGTCGCCCTGGCGGACGTCACCGCGTTTGGTATCTACATGGGGCTGTGGTACCCCGATGTACCGCGCTGGATTTGGGTGCTGAGCATTATCTTCTTCATCGGCGCGATGAACCTGTGCCACGTGCGCATTTTCGGCGAAATGGAGTTTTGGCTGTCGCTGGTGAAAGTGGTGGCGATTATCGCGATGATCGTCGCGGGCGGCGGCATCATCTTCTTTGGTTTTGGCAACAGCTTCCCGGCTACCGGGCTGGAAAACCTGTGGAGCCACGGCGGTTTTGCCCCGAACGGCTGGCAGGGGATAATCGCCTCGCTTGGGATCGTGATGTTCGCCTTTGGCGGCGTTGAGATTATCGGCGTCACCGCCGCCGAAGCGCAGAACCCGAAGAAGGTGATCCCGCAGGCCATCAATACCATCCCGCTGCGTATCGTGTTGTTCTACGTCTGCACGCTGGCGATCCTGATGGCGATTTTCCCGTGGAACAGCTTCGGTGAGCAGGGCAGTCCTTTCGTCCTGATTTTTAGCGGCCTGGGGATCCCAGCGGCGGCGACCATTCTGAATATCATCGTCATCAGCGCCAGTATTTCGGCGATTAACAGCGATATCTTTGGCGCCGGTCGCATGATGTACGGCATGGCCAAAGAGGGGATGGCGCCGAAAAGCTTCCTGCGCATTGCCAGCAACGGCGTGCCGTGGATGACGGTGGTGGTGATGGGCGTGGCGCTGCTGGCGGCGGTGGTGCTGAACTACCTGATGCCGGAGCAGGTGTTCGTGCTGATTGCCTCCCTGGCGGCATTTGCCACGGTGTGGGTGTGGTTGATGATCCTGCTGTCGCACTTCGCTATGCGTCGCGGTTTGTCGGCGCAAGAGCGTCAGCAGATTGAGTTCCCGGTGCCGTTCTGGCCGGTGGCGCCGCTGCTGACGCTGCTGTTTATGGGGATCGTGATCGCGGTGCTGGGGATGGTGGAAGAGACGCGGATTGCGCTGATCGCCGGCCTGGTGTGGCTGGGGCTGCTGACCGCGGTATGGTTTGCGCGGGTGCGCAAAAATGCCGTGCTGGCGGTAACAGAGTAGTCATCGTTTGGGTTTTCCCGGGTTGCGGCTGACGCCTTACCCGGGTTACCAAATTGCACCAACCTGTCCCGGATAAGGCGTTTACGCCGCCATCCGGGGGGTTAGCTAAACAGGGCGGTAATCGATGAGCTGCCCAATGAATGGAAATGGACGTTAAAGCCAACCATCGCGCCGCTGGCGCCTTCATCGACATCAATTTTATCAACATCCAGCGCGTGGACGGTAAAGATATAGCGGTGGGTCTCACCCTTCGGTGGCGCCGCGCCGCCGTAGCCTGCCTGACCGAAATCGGTACGGGTCTGAATCGCTTCTTCGGGCAGTTCCGCCTGACCTGAACCGGCACCCTGCGGCAAAACGCGGGTATCAGCAGGAAGGTTGGCCACAATCCAGTGCCACCAGCCGGAGCCGGTCGGCGCATCCGGGTCAAAGCAGGTCACCACGAAGCTTTTGGTTCCCTCAGGGACTTCGTCCCACGCCAGATGGGGTGAAATATTGTCGCCATCGTAGCCCATGCCGTTGAATACATGACGATTGGGCAGCTTTGCGCCATCCAGCAAATCATGACTGATTAATTTCATCGCCTCTCCTCAGGTTAATCTACTGATTAGCAAAGAAGTGTAGCGCGTGTGGCGCAGCATTACCGTCCCTTATTCGCTAAAAAATATTTCTTCCTGAACCGCAGCGTTAACCGCCTGCGTCAGGCGACTCAATTGTTCTGGCGTAATGATGTACGGCGGCATCAGGTAAATCAGGCGACCGAACGGGCGGACCCACACTCCTTGCTCGACGAAGAACCGCTGCAGCGCCGCCATGTTGACCGGGCGGCGGGTCTCCACCACCCCGATGGCGCCCAGCACCCGGACATCGGCCACCAGCGGTGATTCCCGCGCCGGGGCCAGCTCGGCGTTGAGCTGTGTTTCAATGGCCGCCACCTGCTGCTGCCACTCGCCGGTCTGGAGGATGCTCAGGCTTTCAGCCGCCACCGCGCAGGCCAGCGGGTTGCCCATAAACGTCGGGCCGTGCATAAAGCAGCCCGCTTCACCATTGCTGATGGTCTCCGCGACGTCCCGGGTGGTCAGGGTGGCCGACAGCGTCATGGTCCCGCCGGTCAGCGCTTTGCCGAGACACAGAATATCCGCCGCGATTCCCGCATGTTCGCAGGCAAACAGCTTGCCGGTGCGGCCAAATCCGGTGGCGATCTCATCGGCAATCAACAGGATGCCTTCACGGTCGCACATCTGACGAATGCGCTTCAGCCACTGCGGGTGGTACATCCGCATTCCGCCCGCCCCCTGGACGATCGGTTCGAGGATCACCGCCGCAATCTCTTCACGATGGGCCGCCATCAGCCGGGCAAACGCCACCATATCCCGCTCATCCCACTCGCCGTCAAAGCGGCTCTGCGGCGCCGGGGCGAACAGGTTATCCGGCAGATAACCCTGCCACAGGCTGTGCATGGAGTTGTCCGGATCGCAGACCGACATCGCGCCGAAGGTATCGCCGTGGTAGCCGTTGCGGAACGTCAGAAAACGCTGGCGCGGCTGGCCTTTCGCCTGCCAGTACTGAAGGGCCATTTTCATCGCCACTTCCACCGCCACCGAGCCGGAGTCGGCGAGGAACACGCACTCCAGCGATGCCGGGGTCATCGCCACCAGCTGACGGCACAGCGCGACCGCCGAAGGGTGGGTGATACCGCCAAACATCACGTGTGACATTTGGTCAATCTGCGCTTTCATCGCCGCGTTCAGGCGCGGGTGATTGTAGCCGTGGATCGCCGCCCACCACGACGACATGCCGTCAACCAACTGCTCACCGCTGGCGAGGGACAGCTCGCAGCCGTGAGCAGCCACCACCGGATAAACCGGCAAAGGGGAGGTCATGGAGGTGTAGGGGTGCCAAATGTGGCGCCGATCGAAGGCGAGATCGTCCGTTGTCATAAGCGACTTGTAAACCATTCTGAAAACATTTAGGTTTACGAGTATAAACCGAACCGACAATTAACAAAACCCTTTGGAGAGGCCAATGGCTCACCACGCACGCTGGACAATGTCGCAAGTTACTGAGTTATTTAACAAACCATTACTGGACCTGCTGTTTGAAGCGCAGCAAATCCACCGTCAGAACTTCGACCCGCGTCAGGTTCAGGTCAGCACGTTGCTGTCGATTAAAACCGGCGCCTGCCCGGAAGACTGTAAATATTGCCCGCAGAGCGCGCGCTACAAAACCGGGCTGGAATCTGAGCGCCTGATGGAAGTGGAGCAGGTGCTGGAATCGGCGCGTCAGGCGAAAAACGCCGGCTCAACCCGTTTTTGTATGGGGGCCGCCTGGAAAAACCCGCACGAGCGCGATATGCCGTATCTCGAGCAGATGGTCAAAGGGGTCAAGGCGATGGGGCTGGAGTCCTGCATGACCCTCGGCACCCTGACCGATAACCAGGCGCAGCGTCTGGCGGGAGCCGGTCTGGATTACTACAACCACAACCTGGATACCTCGCCGGAATTCTACGGCAACATCATCACCACCCGTACTTACCAGGAGCGTCTGGATACCCTCGACAAAGTGCGCGATGCCGGGATTAAGGTCTGTTCAGGCGGGATCGTCGGCCTGGGCGAAACGGAGAAAGACCGCGCCGGGCTGCTGTTGCAGCTGGCAAACCTGCCGACGGCGCCGGAAAGCGTGCCTATCAACATGCTGGTCAAGGTCAAGGGTACGCCGCTGGCCGATAACGACGACGTCGATGCCTTTGATTTTATCCGCACCATCGCGGTGGCGCGGATCATGATGCCATCCTCCTATGTGCGACTGTCCGCCGGCCGTGAGCAGATGAGCGAGCAGACCCAGGCGATGTGCTTTATGGCCGGCGCCAACTCGATTTTCTACGGCTGCAAGCTGCTGACCACGCCGAACCCGGAAGAGGACAAAGACCTGCAGCTGTTCCGTAAGCTCGGGCTTAACCCGCAGCAAACGGCGGTGCTGGAAGGCGATAACGAACAGCAGCAGCGCCTTGAGCAGGTATTACGTACCCCGGACACTGAGGAATATTACAACGCGGCGGCGCTATGAGCTGGCAGCAACGCATTGATCAGGCGCTGAGCGAGCGACGGGAGGCGGATGCCTTTCGCCGCCGTCAGCCGGTGGAGCAGGGGGCCGGACGCTGGCTGACCCGCGACGGCCAGCGTTGGCTCAATTTCTCCAGCAATGATTATCTCGGGCTGAGCCAACACCCGGAAATTATCGCCGCCTGGCAGCAGGGGGCAACGCGCTACGGTGTCGGCAGCGGCGGCTCCGGCCACGTCAGCGGCTACAGCGAGGCGCATCGCCAGCTGGAAACATCGCTGGCGGAGTGGCAGGGCTATCCGCGCGCGCTGCTGTTTATCTCCGGGTTTGCCGCCAATCAGGCGCTGATTGCCGCGCTGCTCGGCAAGGACGACCGCACGGTGGCGGACCGGCTGAGCCATGCTTCCCTGCTGGAGGCCGCGAGCCTCAGTCCGGCGGCGCTGCGGCGTTTTGCGCACAACGACGTGCAGCAGCTGAGCGAACTGCTGGGCAAGCCGCTGGCGGGACAACAGCTGGTGGTGACGGAAGGGGTATTCAGTATGGATGGCGACAGCGCTCCGCTCGCCGCCATTGCCGAGGCTACCCGGGTCGCTGACGGCTGGCTGCTGGTGGATGATGCCCACGGCATAGGCGTGGTGGGCGAGGAGGGGCGCGGCAGCTGCCATGTGCAGAACGTTCGCCCTGAACTGCTGGTGGTGACCTTCGGTAAAGCCTTTGGCGTCAGCGGTGCGGCGGTGCTGTGCGACGACGCGTTGGCAGACTATCTGCTGCAGTTTGCTCGTCACCTGATCTACAGCACCGCGATGCCGCCGGCTCAGGCGGTGGCGCTGAGCGCCGCGCTGGCGGTGATCCGCAGCGATGACGGTCAGCAGCGGCGGGAAAAACTGGCGCGTCATGTGGCGCAGTTCCGCGATGGCATGGCCACATTCCCGGGGACGCTGAGCGCATCACGTAGCGCGATTCAACCGCTGATCGTCGGCGATAACGGCCGGGCATTACGGCTGGCGGCGCGTCTGCGCGAGCAGGGTTGTTGGGTAACGGCCATTCGTCCGCCGACGGTACCGGCGGGGAGCGCGCGTCTGCGCCTGACGCTGACCGCCGCGCACGACGCCACTGACATCAGCCGTCTGCTGGAGGTGCTGCATGGCGAGAGTCAATAAACACGCGGTTGCCGCGGCCTTTGGCCGGGCGGCCAGCCACTATTCGCAACACGACGCGCTCCAGCGGATCAGCGCCGCGCGCCTGCTGCACCAGCTTAACGAGCGGGCCTTTGCCACGGTGCTGGATGCCGGCTGCGGCCCTGGCAGCATGAGCCGCTACTGGCGTGAGGCCGGAAGCGAGGTCACCGCGCTGGATCTTTCGGCTGAGATGCTGGCCCAGGCGCGGCGTGACCAGTGCGCCGATCGTTACGTGGAGGGCGATATCGAATCGCTGCCGCTGCCCGATGCCTGCGTCGATCTGGCGTGGAGCAACCTGGCGGTGCAGTGGTGCGACAGCCTGGCCGACGCCATTGACGAGCTGTGCCGGGTGGTGCGCCCCGGCGGCAAGGTGGCGTTTACCACGCTGCTGTCCGGTTCGCTGCCGGAACTGAATCAGGCCTGGCGCGCCATCGATAGCCACCCGCATGCCAATCGCTTTCTCAGCGAACAGGCGGTGCGCGAGGTGCTGGCCGGGCGGCGGGCCGTCGGGCAGGTCCACGAGATCGGCCTGCCGTTTGCCGATGCTCTGAGCGCGATGCGCTCGCTGAAAGGGATCGGCGCCACGCATCTGCATCAGGGGCGCCATGCGCCACCGCTGAGCCGGGGAAAACTGCGTCAGCTGCAGCTGGCCTGGCCACAACAGCAGGGCCAGTGCCCGCTGACGTACCATCTTTTTACAGGAGTCATTGAACGTGACTAAACGTTTTTTCGTCACCGGAACCGACACTGAAGTCGGGAAAACCATCTCCAGCTGCGCCTTGTTGCAGGCGGCGAATCTGTCGGGTCTGAAAAGCGCGGGCTATAAGCCGGTGGCGTCCGGAAGCGAGCTGACGGCGCAGGGGCTGCGCAACGAAGATGCCCTGGCGTTGCAGCGCAACAGCGCCGTGGCGCTGAGCTACGCTCAGGTGAACCCGCTGACCTTCGAGGAGCCGACGTCACCGCATATCGTGAGCGCAGATGAGGGGCGGCCGATTACGGCCGGGGCGCTGTCTGCCGGATTGCGCGAGCTGGAAAATCTGGCCGAGTGGGTGCTGGTGGAAGGCGCTGGCGGCTGGTTCACGCCGCTATCCCCGACGCTGAGCTTTGCCGACTGGGTGCGCGATGAGCAACTGCCGGTCATTCTGGTGGTCGGCATCAAACTGGGGTGCATCAACCATGCGCTGCTCACCGCCCAGGCGGTACGCCAGGCGGGGCTGCCGCTGGTCGGCTGGATCGCCAACGATATCCAGCCGCCGGGCAGGCGCCATGTCGAGTATCTGGCGACCCTGAAACGCCTGCTGCCGACGCCGTTTTTGGGGGAGATCCCGTGGCTTTCGGACGCCGCGCAGCGCGACGACCTCGGGCAGTATATTGACCTTAACGCGCTGGATCAGGCGTCATCCATTGCGCCAGCAGTGGTTCATCCAGCTGAATAACGCTGCCTTGCGCCACGTTACGCCCGCGGTGTAGCAGGCAAAAGCGATCCGCCACCCGGCGAATAAACGGCAGGTGCTGCTCTGCGAGCAGCACCGTTAAGCCGATATCGCGGTTCAGACGCACCAGTAAATCCCCCAGTTTATGCATGAAGTGCTGGCCGCTGCCGCGTGATGGTTCATCAAGGATCAGCAGGCGCGGCTGGACGATCAGCGCTCTGGCCAGCGCCAGCTGATACTGGTCATCTTCGGTCAGCATCGCGCCTTTATGCTGGCGCTGGCCGTACAGGTCGGGGAATAAATCGTAAATCTCACCTTTCACCACCGCACCAGGATTGCCGCCGGCAGCCAGCGCAATATGCAGATTATCTTCCACGCTGAGCTGCGAAAAAATTCGCTTGTCCTGCGGCACATAGCCGATGCCGATAATCGCCCGGGATTGCGCGGAGAGCGGCGTGATATCGCAGGGCGGCGAACCGATCTCCTGCCAGGTCATACTGCCGCTGGCCACCGGGAGATGGCCGGTAATACAGTTAATGAGCGTGGTTTTCCCCATTCCCTGAAGTCCCATCACACAGGTGCACTCGCCGGACCGTAGTTCAAGGTCGACATTCCATAGTGTGTGCTGGCTTCCGTAGTACTGATTGACTGCGCGTAGACTCAACATAGACGTTTTCTCCTTTTCGGGGATAGTGAGCGACATGAAGATTCTGCAAATCTCTTGCCAGGAAAAAGATGTTCCGGTTTTTTCTGTCAGAACAGGTATCACAGGCCATGACGGCGGTGGGGCAACGAGACGGTTGCACTTTCCCGGTGCTAAAGCGCATGAAAAATGGTGCAGAAAGCAACAAAAAGGCAGGCCTCTTTAGCTGATAAATATCAAAAATAATTCGATAATTTTTTTTAGGCGCTGGTTTTTGACGGTCGGTCGATTTCGGCGGGGTGGCAGTGGTCAAGGCCTGCAGACACTTATCCACTATTCCTGTGGATAACCTTGTGTATTAGAGTTAGAAAACTTGCGGTAAGCTAGAGATTACGCGGCCTGCGGCTGAATTGGCGCGAAACCCATCTTTTGTTTAATATCATTAAAAATCAATTGGTTGAATAAAAGCAATGGCTGTAAGGAAAGTGTCACCTGCTGCCATAAAAGATTCATTACCTTGCTTGACAAATGTTAAATGATAAATTTTTCTGGGGATAACCCTACTGTCTGGCGGATTATTCTGCAAGATGGTCAGCTTTCACCCCAAAATGAGTCACCTTCCCGCCACGGTGAGCATAAACAATAATGTGATACTGTTTTTATGTACAGTATTATTTATTGGCAAAAGCTGGCGTGAAGGGTAGAATTAAACACCTGCCGCATACCACCAGGCGTCCCATCCTTCTTCAGGGCCAGATATATGAGTAAAACGTTCACGCTGCATTCCCCATTCCGTCCCTCTGGTGACCAGCCGGAAGCCATCCGGCGTCTGGAAGAGGGGCTGGAAGATGGCCTGGCGCATCAAACCCTGCTGGGGGTGACCGGGTCGGGTAAGACCTTCACCATCGCTAACGTTATTGCCGATCTCCAGCGCCCGACCATGGTGCTGGCGCCGAACAAAACCCTGGCAGCGCAGCTGTACGGTGAAATGAAAGAGTTCTTCCCGGAAAACGCGGTGGAGTATTTCGTCTCCTACTACGACTATTATCAGCCTGAAGCCTACGTGCCGAGCTCCGACACCTTCATTGAGAAAGACGCATCGGTGAACGAACACATCGAGCAGATGCGTCTCTCGGCGACCAAGGCGCTGCTTGAGCGGCGCGATGTCGTGGTGGTGGCGTCGGTGTCGGCCATTTACGGTCTGGGCGATCCTGATCTCTACCTGAAGATGATGCTGCACCTGACCACCGGGATGCTCATCGACCAGCGGGCGATTTTGCGTCGCCTGGCAGAGCTGCAGTACACCCGCAACGATCAGGCCTTCCAGCGCGGTACCTTCCGGGTGCGTGGCGAGGTGATTGACGTCTTCCCGGCGGAATCAGACGACGTTGCGTTGCGGATCGAACTGTTTGACGAAGAGGTCGAGCGACTGTCGCTGTTCGACCCGCTGACCGGCCAGGTTGAATCCACCATCCCGCGCTTTACCATCTACCCGAAAACGCACTACGTTACGCCGCGTGAGCGCATTGTGCAGGCGATGGAAGAGATCAAAGTCGAGCTGGCGGAAAGGCGCAAAGTGCTGCTGGACAACAATAAGCTGCTGGAAGAGCAGCGGCTGTCGCAGCGCACGCAGTTTGACCTCGAGATGATGAACGAGCTAGGGTACTGCTCCGGCATCGAAAACTACTCGCGCTATCTCTCCGGGCGTGGTCCGGGCGAGCCACCGCCAACGCTGTTCGATTACCTGCCGGCGGACGGTTTGCTGGTTATCGATGAATCCCACGTCACCATCCCGCAAATTGGCGGCATGTATCGTGGGGACCGGGCGCGTAAAGAGACCCTCGTGGAGTACGGCTTCCGACTGCCTTCCGCGCTGGATAACCGCCCGATGAAATTTGAAGAGTTTGAGGCGCTGGCGCCGCAGACTATCTATGTGTCGGCAACGCCTGGGCCGTACGAGCTGGAAAAATCCGGCGATGAAGTGGTCGATCAGGTGGTACGTCCGACCGGGTTGCTGGATCCCATTATTGAAGTGCGTCCGGTGGCCACCCAGGTCGATGACCTGCTGTCAGAAATTCGTACCCGCGTGGTCATCAATGAACGTGTGCTGGTGACCACCCTGACCAAACGCATGGCGGAAGACCTGACGGAGTATCTCGAAGAGCACGGCGAGCGCGTGCGCTACCTGCACTCGGATATCGACACCGTGGAGCGCATGGAAATCATCCGCGACCTGCGGCTGGGCGAGTTTGATGTGCTGGTGGGGATTAACCTGCTGCGTGAAGGGCTGGATATGCCGGAAGTCTCACTGGTGGCGATCCTCGATGCCGACAAAGAAGGTTTCCTGCGTTCCGAGCGCTCGCTGATTCAGACCATTGGCCGTGCGGCGCGTAATATCAACGGTAAAGCGATTCTGTATGGCGACAAGATCACCGCCTCGATGGCGAAAGCTATCAGCGAGACGGAGCGTCGTCGTGAGAAGCAGCAGCGCTATAACGAAGAGCACGGTATTACCCCGCAGGGGCTGAATAAAAAAGTGGTCGATATTCTGGCGCTGGGCAGCAACATCGCCAAAACCAAAGCCAAAGGGCGCGGCAAATCACGTTCGCCGGTGGAGGCAGATACCCCGGAAGTGGTGCTGACGCCGAAAGCGCTCCAGCAGAAAATTCACGAGCTGGAAGGGCTGATGATGCAGCACGCGCAGAACCTCGAGTTCGAAGAGGCGGCGCAGATTCGCGACCAGCTGCATCAGCTGCGCGAGCTGTTTATTGCCGCTTCGTAACCTGGATTGCGGAAATTACCGTGCCGGAGCGGCAGTACAGCGTGACGGCGCGCTGATTTTTTATCTTTCGTCCGCATTTAATCGTTGGCTTAATGTCAGCTTAATCTTGCCAGGCGACACTATCCCCATTCTGATGAGGATAGTGTCATGCAAAAATTAAACATCCGTGAGTATCTGGCCGTGACCTGCGCGTTTATCGTGGTGGTCGCCTTTTTCCATCAGTGGGTTTTGACCTTCTGACGCGACAGCGCGGGAAACTGGATCCAGCCCCGTACGCCAGGGCCCGGCTGGCGGTTATGTAAAAAGAACTGGGCATCGTGCAGCTGGACGATGCGCGTCACAATACTTAACCCCAGGCCAATCCCGCCATAGCGGCTGTCCATGCGGACAAACGCTTTGCTCAGCTCACCGCTTTTCGCTTCATCAATCCCCGGCCCCCGATCTTCCACCGCAATAACCGGCGTGGCGCCTGCCTGAATTGAGATTTTGACCACCGATTGTATCGGGCTGTAGCGATGGGCGTTTTCCACCAGGTTACGCAGTGCCACCCGCAGCAACGTCGCGTCACCGGAGACAATCACATCCTCACAACCACTTTCAGACAGGCAGACAACCTCCAGCGTTTGCTGGCGTTGTGCGAGCATGGTTTCCAGCTCGTCGCGCACCGGTTCGATCACATCTTCGCGCAGCGCGACACGCTGATAGCTACCGGCGGAAAACGACTGGCCGACACGGGCCAGCTGTAGCAGCTGCGAAATGCTGTTGGTCATCAGATCCAGACGCTGGATCAGCGGCGTCACCTCGACGTTGTGCGCCCTGGACATCAGCTCAAGGTGCAGGCGCAGACCGGCTAACGGCGTGCGTAGCTCATGGGCGACATCGGCGGTGAACAGCCGCTCGCGGTCGAGCGTCAGGTTCAGTCGGGACACCAGCTGATTGATGGCCGTCGTCACCGCCGTTACTTCCGGGACCGATTCCGTCAGGGTGATGGGCTGCAGGTTGTCCGGGGTGCGGCTTTCGAGCTCACTTTGCAGCGTCGACAGCGGACGGGTAATTTTTCTCACCGCCAGCATGCTGATGTACAGCGCCAGGCCGACGATCAGCAGGCTGGGGATCAGTAAGCTGGCAACCGCCTCCCGCACTTCGTGCTCGACGTGCTTCTGATTGTTATGTCCTTCGATGGCGCTCGCCACCAGCAGCTGGATCTGCTCTTTGCTTTCATGCCACAGCCAGAAGACGCTGATCAGCTGGCACACGACCAGAATGGCGCCAATGGTCAGCAGCAGGCGATGACGCATCGTCCAGTTTTCACTTGCGAACAGTGCCATGGCGTTATTCCGTCTCTGATTGATTCACCAGCATATAGCCAAATCCCCGGACCGTGCGAATACGGGCCTTGCCGACTTTATCGCGCAGGTTATGGATATGCACTTCCAGCGTGTTGGTGGCCGGCTCGTTGTCCCAGCTGTAGATATCGTTGTAGAGAATTTCGCGGTGCACCGGGCTACCCGCTTTCATCATCAGGCGTGAGAGCAGGGCGTACTCTTTCGGCGTCAGGTCCAGCGCATTGTCGCCCAGCCAGACCTGGCGACGGGTGATATTCAGCCGCAGATCGCCGACGGACATCTCATTGTCGCCCTGGTTATTATGGCGGCGGAGCAGGGCGCGGATGCGGGCATTCAGCTCTTCCAGGGCGAAGGGTTTCACCAGATAATCATCCGCCCCGGTATCAAGACCGCTAATCCGATCGTCGACGGTGTCGCGGGCGGTGAGGATCAGCACCGGCTGAGTGAATTTTTCCCGGCGCATGCGCGCCAGGAAGTGCAGGCCGTCTTCATCCGGCAGGCCCAGGTCCAGCACGATCAAGCTGTAGTGGTTGCTGGCGAGAGACAGCGCGGCCTCATGGGCGGTGGCGACGCCATCACAGACGTACCCCTCGCTTTGCATCGCCAGAATCAATCCCTGTAACAGGAGTGCGTCGTCTTCAATGACTAAGATTTTCATCTACCGGCCTCGCTTCTGCATGGCGTTACAATATCGTCAGCTGCCCGGTACTCGTGGGTATTGACCCCCAGTAAACCGAGCAGGGTGGAGAACAGATTATCCTGAGAATAAGGCTCCGTTTTGGCTTTCTGCTGCAGACACTGGCTGGAGACGCCATAGCGCTGCTGGTAATCCGCTGACAGCCAGATCAGCATCGGCACATGTTTTTGCGTCTCCGGGGCGATGGACCACGGCAGTCCGTGTAAATAGACCCCATCTTCGCCGAGCGACTCACCGTGGTCGGAGAGATACACCAGGCTGGTGGTGAATTTATCCTGCTTTGACTGCAATAATTTGATGGCTTTATCCACCACATAATCGACATATAAGATCGTGTTGTCGTAAGTATTGGTCAACTGCTGCTGAGTACAACTCTGGATTTCGTTGGTTTCGCAGGTTGGGGTAAATTTCTTGAATTCAGCAGGATAGCGATTGTAGTACGTCGGGCCATGGCTGCCGATAGTGTGCAGCACGATAATGCCATCCTGTTGCAAATTATCGATGTAGCTTTCCAGATTATGGAACAGCACCTCATCGTAACATTCACCATCGATGCACTGCCCGGTCAGGTTCAGGTCGGTGACATTCTGATGCGGTACGCGGTCGCAGGCACCCTTACAGCCGCCGTCATTGTCGTTCCACAGCACCTGAACGCCGGCGCGTTGCAGGATATCCAGTACGCCTTCCTGATGGTGCGCCAGTTCTTCATCATAATGGGCGCGTGGCATATTGGAGAACATGCAGGGCACCGACACCGCGGTGGCGGTTCCGCATGAGGTGGTATTGGCGAAGTAGGCCACATCGTCTTGTTTCAGGCGCGGGTTGGTTTCGCGATCGTAGCCGCCGAGGGAGAAGTTCTGCGCCCGGGAGGTTTCGCCGAGCACCAGAATGGTTAAATTCTTGCGCGGTCCGTGACGCATTTCCGCTTTCTGGGTCGCATCTTCGCCAATTTTCACCAGCGGCAAATTGTCCATTTTGTTGTGGAAATACCACGAGTTAATCGCCACGATGCTGTTCGACGGGCTCAGTGATTTCACTAACTCTTTGTTGTTGCGAAAGACCGAGGCGTAATCTTTATAAAACAGCGCCGCGACCACCAGAATCAGCAGCGCAGAGACGGCGATGTTCAGCAGGCGCATCAGGATCCCACGCCACGCGGTCTTCGGCTTCGCCACTTTTACCCACCAGGCCAGCGCAACCATCAGAACGCCGGACAGCCCCAGCGTCAGAACCATCCTGCCGGACATCAGGGCAAAGCTTTCCGCCGGGGTGGTATCCAGAATGTTGGTGATCATGGCGCGATCGATAATCACCCCGAAGGTCCAGATAAAATACTGAGCCGAGGCGCTGAGCAGAATGAACAGGCTGATAACCAGCCGGTCGAGCTTAAGGAAAGAGGCCAGCGTGGTAAGGATATTCATCACGCTGAACGCGACCACCGGCATGCTGAGGAACACCAGCCAGTTATGCAGGCTGTTGACCGGCAGCAGCGTGAAGACCTGGCGATAGAACGCGAGGTTCAGCAGCAGCCCGATATACAGCGCAAAGAGAATCAGATAAAGCGTACGGCTCATGACCGGCCGACGTAACGGGAGTAGCGACATGGCAACAATCCTGGGACTAAGATAGTGGCCATGGTGACAGCGTTAATTTAAGACAACCTTAAGATTTTAAGATAACGGCGGCGGTTCTGCCGTCGCCGTTACGTCGTCATGCCTTAGCCGATGGCCTGAATGGCTTCCTCCAGCGCGCTACGCAGGCGCGCCCGGTCATGGCGATAGGGAACATCAACTGCGTCCAACCGCGTCTGCACGATGGTGCGGTTTTCAAGACCGCTGATATCGGTATTCTGCCCGACGATCAGCGCATCGATCACCTGCTTGCCGATATAGTGCTCCATAATCCCGACGCGATCCGCCAGGGTCAAACTGGCGGCCGGGCTGTGCTCTTTGCCTAGGTTGTCGATAAACACCATCGCCGCGGGGGTGCGGCGCAGGGCCTGGGCCATCTCATCCAGCAGAAGAATAGGCAGCAGGCTGGTGTAGAAACTGCCCGGCCCAATCAGGATTAAATCAGCTTGCGCAATGGCCTGCACCGCTTCACGGGTGGTGGGCACCGGCGGGGAGAGCATCAGCTCTCGCGGGACGCAGGGCAGCTGGTCAATATTGACCTCGCCGTAAACTTCATGGCCTTCATGGTCAATGGCCATCAAATCCACCGGTTGTTCCGACATCGGGATCAAAAAGGCGTCTACTTTCAGCAGATTTCTGATCAAATTGGTGGCCTCTAAAGGCCGCACGCTCAGGTGGTCGAGCGCCTTTAACATCAGGTTTCCGAGGTTATGACCAGAAAGTTCACCATTACCGGCAAAACGATACTCAAACATCGCCGACGCGATGCTGGGTTCGGCGATCAACTGGTTAATGCAGTTGCGCATATCCCCCCAGGCAATACCGCCCTCGGAGCGACGAATACGACCCGTCGAACCGCCGTTATCGGTGGTCGTGACAATACCGGTCAGGCGTGAACCGAGCGAGGAGAGCGACGACATCACCCGGCCCAGACCGTGCCCGCCGCCCAGTGCCACCACGCGATCGAGATCGGCGAACGTACGAGTACGCATAGAGATTCCTTAATAGCGATTAAACGGGCTCACAGTAACCGATCTACCCCTAAAAGACGATGGGCGGATCCTGACAAACTGACCGATATCAATGCAAAAGCCTGGTTTTTGGCTATTCTGTAACGAAAATGCACGATCGTATCGATATATACATAATTATATAACGAAATGGAAAATGGCGAAACCGTCGTATCCGCGCTACTATCGGCATTAACCTGTTAACACTCTAGCCCCTGTACCTGTGTCGCAAGATATGGTGCTTTGGCCGTGACGGCTCCGCCTGTCACCAGGGCGTGGAAAGAAATGACCGCGTCTCCCGTATTTGGAAAGGTGTATATGGCTTCCCAGCTTACCGACGCGTTTGCGCGTAAGTTTTATTACTTGCGCCTGTCAATTACCGACGTGTGTAACTTTCGTTGCACCTACTGCCTGCCGGATGGCTACAAGCCCGGCGCGGTCACCAATAAAGGCTTTCTCAGCGTAGACGAAGTGCGTCGCGTGACGCGTGCCTTTTCGGCTCTCGGCACCGAGAAAGTGCGCCTGACCGGCGGCGAACCGTCGTTACGTCGTGATTTCGCCGACATTATTGCCGCCGTACGTGAAAACAGCGCCATTCGCCAGATTGCGGTCACCACCAACGGCTACCGCCTGGCCCGTGACGTGCAGCAGTGGCGTGATGCCGGGCTGACGGCGATTAACGTCAGCGTCGATAGCCTCGATGCGCGTCAGTTCCATGCCATTACCGGGCAGGATAAATTTCAGCAGGTGATGGACGGTATCGACGCCGCCTTCGCCGCCGGTTTCGAAAAAGTGAAGGTCAATACCGTGCTGATGCGCGATGTGAACCATCATCAGCTCGACACCTTCCTGGCGTGGATCCAACCGCGCCGCATCCAGCTGCGCTTTATTGAACTGATGGAAACCGGCGAGGGCAGCGACCTGTTTCGCCGTCACCATATCTCCGGCATGGTCCTGCGCGATGAGCTGCTGCGCCGCGGCTGGATCCACCAGATTAGCCAGCGCAGCGATGGCCCGGCGCAGGTCTTCTGCCACCCGGACTACGCCGGTGAAATTGGCCTCATCATGCCGTACGAGAAAGATTTCTGCGCCACCTGCAACCGGCTTCGCGTCTCTTCGGTGGGTAAACTGCATCTGTGTCTGTTTGGCGACGGTGGCGTGGATTTACGCGATCTGCTTGCCGAAGACCAGCAGCAGGCGGCGCTGGAAACACGCATTTCTGAAGCCTTAACCCATAAAAAACAAACCCATTTCCTGCATCAGGGCAACACCGGTATTACGCAAAACCTGTCGTATATTGGCGGATAATTGATTCTATACCCTAAATAATTCGAGTTGCAGGAAGGCGGCGACGCAGGGAATCCCCAGGAGCTTACTCAGGTAAGTGACTGGGGTGAACGAGGAAAGCCAACGCTCATGCAACTTGAAGTATGACGGGAATAAAGGAGCAAACAGATGAGTCAGACCAGCGCTGAGTTTACCCCGACCCGCATTGCTATTCTCACCGTATCCAGCCGCCGTGGCGAAGAGGACGACACCTCTGGCCACTGGCTGCGTGACGCGGCGCAGGAGGCGGGCCACCACATCGCCGATAAGGCCATCGTGAAAGAGAACCGCTACGCCATTCGCGCCCAGGTGTCGGCGTGGATCGCCAGCGATGACGTCCAGGTGGTGCTGATTAACGGCGGGACCGGTTTTACCGATGGCGATCAGGCGCCGGAAGCGCTCCGGCCGCTGTTCGATCGCGAAGTGGAAGGGTTTGGCGAAGTATTCCGCATGCTCTCCTTTGAGGAGATTGGCACCTCGACCCTGCAATCCCGGGCCATTGCCGGGGTGGCGAACCGGACCCTGATTTTTGCTATGCCGGGTTCAACCAAAGCCTGTCGTACCGCGTGGGACAACATCATTGCCCCGCAGCTGGATGCGCGCACGCGCCCGTGCAACTTTATCTCTCATCTTAAGAAATAAGCTATGTCACAACTGACGCATATTAACGCCGCTGGCGAAGCGCACATGGTGGACGTCTCCGCCAAAGCGGAAACCGTACGTGAAGCCCGGGCTGAAGCCTGGGTCGAAATGCAGCCGGCGACGCTGGCGATGATTATCGACGGCAGCCACCACAAAGGCGATGTTTTCGCCACCGCCCGTATTGCCGGTATTCAGGCCGCCAAACGGACCTGGGAGCTGATCCCGCTGTGCCATCCGCTGATGCTGAGCAAGGTTGAAGTCAACCTGCAGGCGCTGCCGGAACAGAACCGGGTGCGCATCGAGACGCTGTGCCGCCTGACCGGGAAAACCGGGGTTGAGATGGAGGCGCTGACCGCGGCCTCCGTTGCGGCGCTGACGATTTACGATATGTGCAAAGCGGTGCAAAAAGATATGGTCATTGGCCCGGTGCGCCTGCTGGCGAAAAGCGGCGGCAAATCCGGTGATTTCAAGGCGGACGAGACCCATGATTAAGGTTCTGTTTTTTGCTCAGGTGCGCGAACTGGTCGGTACCGATGCGCTGACGCTTGAGGCGGACGCGCCACTGACGGTGGAGGCTATTCGCCAACAGCTCGCCAGCCAGGGCGATCGCTGGGCGCTGGCGCTGGAAGCGGGCAAGCTGCTGGCGGCGGTCAATCAGACGTTGACCAACTTTGACCATCCGGTGGCTCCCGGTGACGAAGTCGCATTCTTCCCACCGGTCACAGGGGGTTAAGATGACGCAGACCCGCATTGTCGTCAGCCCAGCACGCTTTTGCGTGGGTGACGAATACCCGTGGCTGGCCGAGCGCGATGAAGACGGCGCGGTGGTGACCTTTACCGGCAAAGTGCGTAACCACAATCTTGGCGATAGCGTGAAGGCGCTGACCCTCGAGCACTATCCGGGGATGACGGAAAAGTCGCTGGCGGAGATCGTCGAACTGGCGCGGGAGCGCTGGTCGCTGGGCCGGGTGACGGTGATTCACCGCATCGGCGAAATGTGGCCGGGCGAAGAAATTGTGTTTGTCGGCGTGACCAGCGCCCACCGCAGCAGCGCCTTTGAGGCCGGGGAGTTCATTATGGACTACCTGAAAACCCGGGCGCCGTTCTGGAAGCGTGAAGCGACGCCGGAAGGCGAACGTTGGGTGGATGCCCGCGATAGCGATCGTCAGGCGGCAGAGCGCTGGTAGTGTGATACGCTTAATCAGAGATACCGTGTTAATCAGGAGATAGTCATGGACAGATTCCCACGTTCAGATTCCATCGTTCAGGTGCGAAGCGGCCTGCAAACCTATATGGCTCAGGTTTACGGCTGGATGACGGTCGGCCTGCTGCTGACCGCCTTTATTGCCTGGTTTGCCGCCAATACCCCGGCGGTGAGAATGTTTATTTTCTCCAGCCAACTGGTCATTATCGGGTTGGTTATTGCCCAGCTGGCGCTGGTCTTCGTGCTCTCCGGGATGGTACAGCGGCTGAGTGCTGGGGTAATGACCACGCTGTTTATGCTCTATTCGGCGTTGACCGGGCTGACGCTATCCAGCATTTTTCTGGTCTACACCTACTCGTCGATTGCCAGCACCTTTGTGATCAGCGGCGGGATGTTTGGCATCATGAGCCTGTACGGCTATACCACCAAACGCGATCTCAGCGGCTTCGGCAACATGCTGTTTATGGGCTTGATTGGTATTGTTCTGGCGTCACTGGTTAACTTCTGGCTGAAGAGTGAAGCTTTGATGTGGGTGATTACCTATATCGGGGTGATTGTCTTTGTCGGCCTGACCGCCTATGACACCCAGAAGCTGAAAAACATCGGCGAGCAGATCGATACCCGCGACGGTTCAACGCTGCGCAAATACGCCATACTCGGCGCCCTGACGCTGTATCTGGACTTTATCAACCTGTTCCTGATGCTGTTGCGTATTTTCGGCAACCGCCGTTAAGAAACCCCATCACCATTATCAGCCCCGGGACGCATTGCGTTACCGGGGCGATATCTCCTGCACGCCGTTGCCTGCAATTACACTTCCTGATTTTGTGCGTCCAGCCGATCCTGAGTTTCAATTTCCGGCTGAACCGGCGGGTTGACCCGCGCCAGCTGCGGCGTATGGGCTGGCAGCCAGCCGACCCAGGCCGGGAAGTGACGTAAAAAGTGGAAGGCAATCACGCTCTGACCCAGATTCCACCAGCTGCGGGTGGGCAGCATCGATTTATCCACCTGCTTGCAGTCCTGGGCGATAAGCCCGTCAAGATTGTCGCGCAGGGTCTGATTGAACTCGCGATCGTGGATAATCAGGTTCGCTTCGAGATTTAACGACAGGCTCAGCGGGTCGAGATTGCTGGAGCCGACGGTGGCCCAGTGATCGTCCGCGAGGGCCACTTTGCCGTGCAGCGGGCGGCGGCGGTACTCAAATATCTGCACGCCCCCTTTGACCAGATAGCGATACAGCAGGCGGGCGCCGACTTTAACAATGGGAATATCCGGCTCGCCCTGCACAATCAGCTTCACCCGCACGCCGCGGCGGGCGGCATTGCGCATCGCATGCAGCAGCCGGTAGCCGGGGAAAAAGTAGGCATTGGCGATGATCACTTCCCGGCGGGCGCTGGTCAGCATCTTCAGATAATGCCGTTCAATATCATCGCGATGTTCATGATTATCCCGCCAGACAAACAGCGCCTGGGCCTCACCGGGGCTGCGGTTAACTTCCGGCGGGTGTCGGCGGCGCAGCCAGCGGCGGCGGGTTGAGGCGTTGTCAGGCAGGTTTTCCAGCTCAAACTGCAGAATATCCAGAACCACTGGCCCTTCGACCTGCACGGCGTAATCTTGTTTTGCTTCCGGGCCATAATCGGTCATGTGTTCGGCGGAGTAGTTAATGCCCCCGACAAAGGCCGTCGTTTCATCAATCACCACGATTTTGCGATGCATGCGGCGAAACAGATTGGTGCGCATGCCGAGCAGCCGCGGGCGCGGATCGTAGTAGCGAAATATCACGCCGGCGGCGCTCAGTTCATCGACGAAACTGGCGCTTAGGTCGGGTGAGCCGTAGCCGTCGAGCAGCACTTCCACCTGGATCCCGCGCCGGGCGGCCTGCAGCAGCGCCGCGTGGAGCTGCCAGCCGACATCATCTTCAAACCAGATAAAGGTTTCGAGGATCACTTTGCGCTGCGCGCGGGCAATGGCGGCGAACAGGGCCGGATAGTAGTTATCGCCATTCTCCAGTAAACGGATGCGGTTTCCTTCCTGCCAACGGCATTTCATAGCTGAATCTCCACGCTCAGCGGAGCATGATCCGACAGGCGACGCCAGGGATGACGCGCCAGGGCGGTTGGTTGGCTGGCGCGGGTATTTTTCACGTAGATCCGATCCAGGCGCAGCAGCGGAAACCCGGCCGGGAAGGTTCTCGCCGGGCGACCGCGGGCGCGGGTGAAGATCTCCTCCAGCCCGGCCTGGGCCTTCAGCGGGTGGTTAGCCTGCTGGCGCCAGTCGTTAAAGTCTCCGGCCACCACTACCGGTTCTGCGGCGGGCAGGCGATTAACCCGCCCGGCGAGCATCGCCAGCTGGGCGCGGCGCTGCCGGGCGCTCAGGCCCAGGTGCACGCACAGCAGGTGCAGCGCCACGGTGCTTTCCGGTACCACGATCCGGCAGTACAGCAGGCCGCGCTTTTCGCTGTCGCCCACTGAAATATCGATATTTTCATGATATTCGATGGGAAAGCGGGAGAGGACAGCGTTGCCGTGGTGCCCTTGCGGGTAGACCGCATTGCGCCCGTAGGCGTAGTCGCTCCACAGCGAGTCGGCCAGGAATTCATAATGGGGATCGTCCGGCCAGTTATCGACATTCTGCGGGTGAACGGTATGCTCCCCGGTAACTTCCTGCAGACACACGATGTCGGCGCTGACGCTTCTGACGGCGTCACGCAGCTCCGGCAGCATGAAGCGTCGGTTAAACGTCGTGAACCCTTTATGAATGTTAAGGGTCAGTACATTGAACGACCATCCGTGCGATTTCTCGACCATATTTCTCCAGTCAATGTCACTTTCCTGAATGAAATAGTGTAGTAGGTGTCACAAAAAGATGCGGTGTTACGGAATTTTCCGTAAAGTGCGGTACTCTGAGCTATAGATAAAGATCCTTCAGGAGAGAAGCCATGAAGTGGCAACAACGTGTACGCGTCGCAACTGGACTCAGTTGCTGGCAGATTATGTTGCATCTACTGGTCGTGGCAGTACTGGTGATGGGTTGGATGAGTGGCGTGCTGGTGCACGTCGGATTAGGGCTGTGCGTGCTGTATGGCGTCACGTTACTGTCGATGCTGTTTTTACAGCGTCACCATGATTCACGCTGGCGTGACGTCGGTGACTTCCTTGAGGAGCTCACCACCACCTGGTACTTTGGCGTGGCGGTGATCGTGCTGTGGCTGCTGTCCCGCGTGCTGCATAACAATCTGCTGCTGGCCGTGGCTGGCCTGGCGATTCTGGCAGGTCCGGCGGTGGTATCCCTGCTGGCGAAAGATAAAAGTCGTTACCCTAAAGCCTTCGGACTGCATCAGGGTAGCAACGCCGTGAATCCGCATAAACACAGATAACCTGTGGCTGAGACAGCCTGAACGATGACGGGGAGCCCCTCAAGCGTTCAGGCTATCTTCCGGCGAAACATCGCATACGCCGCCGACCCGGTGGTGGCGGCAATCACCAGCAACGGCCACAAACTTCCCCACACAATATCCAGACTCGCATCCTTCAGATATATCTGCTTGGTAATATCGGTAAAGTGACGAATCGGGTTTATCCAGGTCACGTCCTGCAGCCACTGCGGCATATTCTCCACCGGCGAAACGTAACCGGAGAGCAAAATCGCCGGCATCATAAAGACGAAGACGCCGATAAAGGCCTGCTGCTGCGTTGAGCACAGGGATGAAATCAGCAGCCCGAAGCCCACCAGCGACAGCCCGTAAACCACCATCGTAAAGTAGAACAGCATCAGCGACCCGGCGAAGGGGATTTGATAGGCCCAGATGCCAATCGCCAGCACGATGGTGGCCTGCAGCGTAGCGACGATCAGCGCCGGTACCGCTTTACCGACGAAAATTTGCCAGGTGGCCAGCGGCGACACCAGCAGCTGATCGAGGGTACCTTGCTCGCGCTCGCGGGCGACCGACAGCGACGTGACGATCATCACCCCGATGGTGGTGATCATGGCGATCAGCGACGGCACCACGAACCACTTGTAGTCGAGGTTCGGGTTGTACCAGTTGCGGACGATCAGCTCGCTGTTGTTTGGTTTCGCTTTCCCTTCCAGCAACTCCTGCTGGTAGTTTTTGACGATCTGCTGCAGATAGTTAGCGGCGATCTGCGCGCTGTTCGAGTTGCGCCCGTCGAGCAGCAGCTGGAGCGGTGCGGTCTGGTTGGTGTCGAGGTTGCGTGAGAAATCTGCCGGGAAGCGGATCAGCAATAACGCTTTTTGCTCATCGATGGTCGGGCGGATCTCCTGCGGGCTTTTCAGCAGCAGCACGTGGGTGAATGCCTTGGCCCGGGCGAAACGCTGGGTCAGCTCCACCGCATGACGACCGTTGTCTTCGTTGTAGATGGCAATGGTGGCGTTGGTGACTTCCAGGGTGGCGGCGAAGGGAAACAGCAGCACCTGAAGCAGGACCGGCATAATCAAAATCGCCCGCGTCTGCGGCTCGCGCAGTAGCGATTGCAGTTCTTTGCGGATTAAGGTCCATAGGCGATGGAACATAGTCAGTCTCCCTGTAAACGGCCTGTTATTTCAGGTTGGCGCGTCATGTTAATCCAGGCGTCGTTTGGTCTTCAGCCACGTCAGGCCGATAAACATTACCGCCGAAGCAATTAAAAACAGCGTGTTCACCAGCAGCACCACCGGAATATTGCCCGCCAGAAACAGGCTTTGCAGGGTGCTGACAAAATAGCGTGCCGGGATCACGTAGGTCACCGCGCGGATCACCGCCGGCATACTGTCGATCTGGAAAATAAACCCCGAGAGCATAATCGACGGCAGAAAGGCGGCGTTGAGCGCCACCTGCGCGGCGTTAAACTGGTTGCGGGTGATGGTCGAAATCAACAAGCCCATTCCCAACGTGCTGAGTAAAAACAGGCTGGTTATCAAAAACAGGATCACCAGCGAACCGCGAAACGGCACGCCGAGAATAAAGACCGCCACCAGCATGCACAGCAGCATCGCCAGCATGCCAAGGAAATAGTAGGGGATCAGCTTACATAGCAGCAGTTCGGCGCGGGTGATCTCGGTCGACAGCAGCGCCTCCATGGTGCCGCGCTCCCATTCGCGCGCCACCACCAGCGAGGTCAGAATCGCGCCGACCACCGTCATAATGATGGTAATCGCCCCGGGAATAATAAAGTGCTGGCTGATGGCAGCCGGGTTGAACCAGTAGCGCATCTGGACATCAATCAGCGGTTCAAAGGTTTCACCGCGATCCTCTGCCCGCTGCTGCTGCCAGATTTGCCAGATGCCCTCGATGTAGCCCTGAGCAAAGTTGGCGGTATTGGGCTCGCTGCCATCGGTAATCAACTGAATCGGAGCATCGTCGCCGGGGCGCGCCATCTTCTGGTCGAAATCGACCGGGATAACCACCAGGCCGCGAATTTTCCCCGCCTGCATCAGCTGAATGAGCTGCTGACGATTGTCGCTGACCGTGGCGTCAATATAGGGCGAGCCGGTCATGGTGTGCACGAAATCCAGCGCCTCTTCGCTGCGCTGCTCCAGCAGAACGCCGACTTTCAGCTTGCTGGAGTCGAGGTTAATACCGTAGCCAAAAATAAACAGCAGCAGCAGGGGGATGACCACTGCAATCAGCCAGCTGCTGGGGTCGCGAATAATCTGTCGCGTCTCTTTGACACACAGGGCGCGGACGCGTCGCCATGACAGGATCTTAGCGCTCACGAGCATGCTCCTTATCCCAATCGTGAATCAGGGTGATAAACGCCTGTTCCATGGTGGGATCGGGCTGTTCATCGTTCGCCGCCAGCGCCTTCAGGGCATCCGGCGTGCCGCTGGCGATCAGTTTGCCGTGGTACACCAGGCCAATGCGATCGCAATACTCGGCCTCGTCCATAAAGTGGGTGGTGACCATCACCGTGACCCCTTTATCCACCATGCTATTAATATGCAGCCAGAATTCACGGCGGGTGATGGGGTCAACGCCGGATGTCGGCTCATCGAGAAACAGAATATCCGGCTCATGCATCAGCGAGCAGGCCAGCGCCAGACGTTGCTTATAACCGAGCGGCAGCTCATCGGCGGCATGGCTGGCGATGCTTTGCAGCCCAAAGGCGTCGCTCATGCGGGCGATTTTCTCGTTCTGCGCCCGGCCTCGCAGGCCGTACACGCCGGAGAAGAAACGCAGGTTTTGCTCCACGGTCAGGTTGCCGTACAGCGAAAACTTCTGCGCCATATAGCCCAGGTGCTGGCGCGCCTTGCCGGAGCCGACTTTCAGATCCATCCCCAGCACCAGCGCCTTGCCGGAGGTCGGAACCAGCAGGCCGCACATCATCTTGAAGGTGGTGGATTTTCCGGCGCCGTTGGGGCCGAGCAGGCCGAAAATTTCCCCGCGCTTGACGCTGAAATCGACGTGGTCGGTGGCGGCAAAGTCGCCAAATTTTTTGGTCAGGCTTTGGGCTTCGATGACCGTCTCATCATGGTTGCCCTCGACGCGGTGGATTATCTCCCCCAGCGGCGATTCGGCGGTGGCGGCGCCGCCCAGCAGATCGATAAAGGCATCTTCAAAGCGCGGGATGGTTTCGGCTATTTCCAGCGCCGGCATCTGGCTGTTGTGCTGTACTTCGTCAATGGTGGCCTCTTTTTTGAGGATCAGCCGTACCGATTTCCCCTGAATAACGCCATCGCTGATCTGCGGCAGCTTCAGCGCGCGCTGCAGCAGGCGACGGTTGTTCTCTTCGCGACTGGAAACGAGGAAGCTGCGCCCGGCCATGGTCTGGGTCAAGGCTTTCGGCTCGCCCTGGTACAGTAGCTGGCCTTCGTTCATCAGCAGCACGTCGCGGCACTGCTCCGCTTCATCAAGGTAGGAGGTGCTCCAGAGGATCAGCATCCCGTCCCCCGCCAGTTCGTGCACCATTTGCCACAGCTCGCGGCGAGAGATTGGGTCAACGCCGACGCCGGGTTCATCGAGCAGCAGCACCTTCGGCTCGCCCACCAGGGTACAGGCGAGGCCCAGTTTCTGCTTCATGCCGCCGGACAGTTTCCCCGCCAGCCGGTCGGTAAAGGGGCCGAGGGAGGTAAACTCCAGCAGCCGGGCGAAGGTCTGTTTGCGCGCCTCGCCGGTGACGCTGCGCAGATCGGCATACAGCGTGAGGTTTTCCATTACCGTCAGGTCTTCATACAGGCCGAATTTCTGCGGCATGTAGCCGAGTATCGCGTGCAGCGCGCTGTCGTCGGCAATCGGATCGAAACCGAGCACCCTGGCGCTGCCGCCGTCGGCCTTCAACAGGCCAGCCAGCATGCGCATCAGGGTGGTTTTCCCCGCGCCGTCAGGGCCTACCAGCCCGGTCACGTAGCCGGCGTGAATGGTGCAGTTAAGCGGCGCCACGGCGGGGCGGTCCATGCCGGCAAAACGACGGGTCAGCCCGCTGAGGGTGATAACATCCTCATTCATGTCCGTTCCCGTTGCTGAAGGTGATGGTAACCGGCATCCCCTGGCGCAGCGAATCATCGGCATCGGCCACGATAATACGCAGACGATAGACGAGGTCGGTACGTAAATCCGGCGTCTCTACGGTCTTCGGCGTAAATTCAGCCGTCGGTGAGACGAAGCCAATTTTGCCGTGCCAGGGCTGGTTCGGGCGGCTATCGGTGTACAGCAGCACTTCACGTCCGGGCGTCGCCTGGCCGAGATTTTTTTCATCGATGTAGGCGCGAACCCACACCGGATGGGTTAACGACAGCGTCATGACCGTCCCGCCGGCGCTGAGCATGCTGCCCGGCTCGACGGCGCGGGTCATCAGCATGCCATCGGACGGGGCGACGAGCGTGGTGTCGTGCAGATCGAGCTTCGCCTGCGCTAAGGCCGCCTGCGCCTGCTCAAGGCTGGCTTTGGCCTGGGCAATTTCCTGCGGGCGGTTACCGGCGCGATACTGACGCAGTTTGTCCTGGGCAGACTTCAGCGTCGCCTGCGCCTGGTCGCGGGAGGAGCGTGCGTTTTCAAGATCGTTCACCGAGATAGCGCTGCTCTGGCGCAACCCCAGCTGGCGCTGATAGAAGTTCTGCGCGTAGTCATAGGCGGCCTGCGCCTGTTTTACCGCGGCGGCGGCCTGGGCAATCTCTTCCGCCCGGTAGCCCGCCATCATCAGGTCGTATTGCGCCTGGGCGGTGGAGACATTGGCCTGCGCCTGCTGTAAGGCGTTTTCATAAGGGGCGCGATCCAACTGGCCCAGCGTCTGCCCGGCCTGAATCTTATCGCCCTCATCAACGTCCAGCGACGCCAGCCGTCCGCCGACGCGGAAGCTCATGTTGACGGTCCGAATATCGACGTTGCCATACAGGGTCAGCTCCCGATGCTGACTGCTTTGATACCACCACCAGCCGCCGCCGCATGCGGCGATCAGCAGCAAAACTAACAACACGATAACGACGGGTTTTTTCATGATCCCAGACTCCTTTGCGATAACCCTTGCAGAACAAAATCAATGTGGCAGGCGACAACCTGGTAAATTTGCTCAGTTTTTTCTTCGTCGAACTGCGCCCATCCGGTGCGCAGCAAAATGGTTTCCCGCCCGAGACGGAACGCGAGAATTTCCCCCAGCAGCGCGTGGGTGTGGAGGATCATTTGTGTGTCATCGGCGTCCAGACCGGTAAACGCGGCGATTAAACGGGTCAGGTAGCGGTGAAGCGGGGCGATCACCTGGCTGTGGATCAGCTGATAGGCCGGGGTCGGCGAGAGCTGCTCGCGAGAGATGAATTTGCTGAGATTCACCGTGTCGTCCTGGGTCAGCAGTAAAATCATGTTCTGGCAGGCGCGCAGGATCAGCCCGCGAATGGCGGCCTTATCCGGTGACGGGGTATTCAGCAGCGCTTCTGCCGCATCGGCATGAGGGTGAAAATTATGGCTGATGAAATCGGCAATCCACTGCGCGCAGGCGAGATACAGGTCATCTTTCGAGCCGAAATAGTAGGGGATCGCGGCGATATTTTGCCCGGCCTGCGCGGCAATATCGCGGGTGGTTGCATGCTGACCGTATTCACCAAACTGGGCGATCGCGGCGGCAATCAACTGGCTTTTGGCTTGTTCGCCTTTGGTGGTTGCAGGTGTCGTATTCATCGCGGCGTTAAAGAATTAATCAATCGATTGATTAAGAATATATCCGGTTCGCGGAACTGTCCAGAATGGTGAATACTCTCTGTGACGTTCTGTGACATCCGACGTTGCCGGGCAGGGGGACGAGGATTATCCGGCGGAAAAACCCCGAGGGGATATTTTATGCGCTACGTCACAAAACCTGCTAGACTGCGCCCCTTCATGGCATTGTGGTTTTTGCCATCTCTTATTGCAATAATCTCCCCGAAAACTACGCCTGTCATGGGCCGGGGCGGTTTGGAGTTGTTATGTCTTTTGATTCCCTTGGCCTGAACCCTGATATCCTGCGCGCCGTCGCTGAACAAGGTTACCTTGAGCCAACCCCAATTCAGCAGCAGGCGATCCCTGCGGTGTTGCAGGGTCGCGATCTGATGGCCAGCGCCCAGACCGGCACCGGCAAAACGGCGGGCTTTACGCTGCCGCTGCTGCAGCATCTGATCCAGAAAGAGCCGCATGCCAAAGGCCGTCGCCCGGTGCGTGCGCTGATCCTCACGCCAACCCGTGAGCTGGCGGCCCAGATCGGCGAAAACGTTCGCGATTACAGCAAGTACCTGAATATCCGTTCGCTGGTGGTCTTCGGCGGCGTGAGCATTAACCCGCAGATGATGAAACTGCGCAGCGGCGTGGATGTGCTGGTGGCGACCCCTGGGCGCCTGCTGGATCTTGAACATCAGAATGCTGTCAGCCTTGATAAGGTTGAGGTGCTGGTACTGGACGAAGCCGACCGCATGCTGGACATGGGCTTTATCCACGATATCCGTCGCGTGCTGGCGAAGCTGCCGGCTAAACGACAGAACCTGCTGTTCTCCGCGACCTTCTCTGACGACATTAAAGCCCTGGCGGAAAAGCTGCTGCACAACCCGCTGGAGATCGAAGTCGCTCGCCGCAACACCGCTTCCGAGCAGGTGACGCAGCACGTGCATTTCGTTGATAAGAAGCGCAAGCGGGAACTGCTGTCACAGATGATCGGCGAAGGTAACTGGCAGCAGGTGCTGGTCTTTACCCGTACCAAGCACGGTGCCAACCATCTGGCAGAGCAGCTGAATAAAGACGGCATTCGCAGCGCGGCCATTCATGGTAATAAAAGCCAGGGCGCCCGTACTCGTGCCTTAGCCGACTTTAAATCCGGCAGCATTCGCGTGCTGGTGGCCACCGATATCGCCGCGCGCGGTCTGGATATCGAAGAGCTGCCGCACGTAGTGAACTACGAGCTGCCGAACGTACCGGAAGATTATGTTCACCGTATCGGTCGTACCGGTCGTGCTGCTGCCACCGGCGAAGCGCTGTCGCTGGTCTGCGTCGACGAGCATAAGCTGCTGCACGACATCGAACGTCTGCTGAAAAAAGAGATCCCACGTATCGCGGTTGCAGGTTATGCGCCGGACCCGTCGATCAAAGCCGAGCCGATTCAAAACGGTCGCCAGCAACGTGGCGGCGGCGGTGGTCGTGGTCAGAGCCAGGGTCGCGGCGGTCAGGGGCAGGGGCGTAACGCTCAGGGCCAGGGCCGCAGCCAGCAGTCTGCTCCACGTCGTCAGGAAGGCGATGCGCCGAAAGCCGGAGCCAGACCTTCCCGTCGTATCGGTGATGCGAAACCGACCGGCGAACAGCAGCGTCGCCGTCGTCCGCGTAAACCCGCAGCGGCTGAATAACGGTATCTCCCGCGGTTATGTCACCGGGTTGTAGTCTGGTGATATAACTTCCCCCGGATGGTGGTCATCACGCCGTCATCCGGGGCGTTTTCCTGCTTGCCCTGCGATTCGCGCCCGGGCGTTATCAATTCCCGAGCCTCATTCCACATTACGCAGAAAGAAATTCCTCCCGGCCGGCAAAAAGTGTCACAATAGTGGCTGTTTATACAGTATTCAGGTTTTCTCATGGCTTTGACCACTGCGCTAAAAACGCAAATCGCCGCCTGGTATAAGGCGCTTCAGGAACAGATTCCGGACTTTATTCCCCGTCCACCGCAGCGGCAGATGATTGCTGATGTGGCGAAAACGCTCACCGGGGAAGAAGGACGACACCTGGCAATTGAAGCCCCCACCGGCGTCGGGAAAACCCTGTCCTATCTGATCCCCGGGATTGCTATCGCCCGTGAGGAGCAGAAAACGCTGGTGGTCAGTACCGCCAACGTGGCGCTGCAGGATCAGATCTACAGCAAAGATCTGCCGCTACTGCGCAAAATCATCCCTGATCTGCGTTTTACCGCCGCCTTTGGGCGCGGGCGCTACGTGTGTCCGCGAAACCTGACGGCGCTGGCCAGCACCGAAGCCACCCAGCAGGACCTGCTGGCGTTTCTGGATGATGACCTGACGCCGAAGAATCAGGCCGAGCAGGTGCTGTGCGCAACGCTGAAAAGCGACCTCGATAGCTACCGTTGGGACGGCCTGCGCGATCATACCGATAAACCCGTCGACGATGCGCTGTGGAGCCGTCTGAGCACCGATAAGGCCAGCTGCCTGAACCGCAACTGTCACTACTACCGCGAATGTCCGTTTTTCGTCGCCCGGCGCGAAATCCAGGAAGCGGAAGTGGTGGTGGCGAACCATGCGCTGGTGATGGCGGCGATGGAGAGCGAAGCGGTGCTGCCGGAGCCGAAAAACCTGCTGCTGGTGCTCGATGAAGGCCATCATCTCCCGGACGTCGCCCGCGATGCGCTGGAGATGAGCGCCGAGATGACCGCCCCGTGGTATCGGCTGCAGCTGGACCTGTTCAGCAAGCTGGTGGCGACCTGCATGGAGCAGTTCCGCCCTAAAACTACGCCACCGCTGGCGAACCCCGAGCGGCTGACCAGCCACTGCGAAGAGCTGTATGAGCTGATCGCCTCGCTGAACAACATTCTTGCGCTGTATCTGCCCGCCGGTCAGGAAGCCGAGCATCGCTTCCCGATGGGCGAACTGCCGCAGGAGGTGATGGACATTTGCCAGCGGCTGGCAAAACTCACCGACATGCTGCGCGGGCTGGCGGAGCTGTTCCTCACCGATCTCGGCGAGAAAACCGGCAGCCACGATGTGGTCCGTCTGCACCGGGTACTGTTGCAGATGAACCGCGCGCTGGGGATGTTTGAAAGCCAGAGCAAGCTGTGGCGGCTGGCGTCTCTGGCCCAGTCTTCCGGCGCGCCGGTGACGAAATGGGTCACGCGCGATATGCGTGACGGGCAGGCGCATATCTGGTTCCACTGCGTGGGTATTCGCGTCAGCGACCAGCTCGAAAGATTGCTGTGGCGCAGCGTGCCGCATATTGTCGTCACCTCCGCGACGCTGCGCTCGTTAAACAGTTTTTCTCGTCTGCAGGAGATGAGCGGTCTGAAGGAGAAAGCGGGTGACCGCTTTGTGGCGCTGGACTCCCCCTTCAACCACGTCGAGCAGGGCAAAATCATTATCCCGCAGATGCACTACGAGCCGCTGATCGATACCGAAGAGCAGCATATCGCCGAAATGGCGGCCTATTTCCGCGAACAGGTCGAGAGTAAAAAACACCTCGGGATGCTGGTGCTGTTTGCCAGCGGCCGGGCGATGCAACGTTTTCTGGAACACGTCACCGACCTGCGTTTGCTACTGTTGGTACAGGGTGACAAACCGCGTTACCGGCTGGTGGAACTGCACCGCAAGCGGGTTGAAGGCGGCGAGCGCAGCGTGCTGGTGGGGCTTCAGTCCTTTGCCGAAGGGCTGGATCTCAAAGGTGAGTTGCTCAGCCAGGTGCATATTCATAAAATCGCGTTTCCGCCGATCGACAGCCCGGTGGTGATTACCGAAGGGGAATGGCTCAAGAGCCTGAATCGCTACCCGTTCGAGGTGCAAAGTCTGCCCAGCGCCTCTTTCAATCTGATCCAGCAGGTCGGGCGCCTTATCCGCAGCCATAGCTGTTGGGGCGAAGTGGTGATTTATGACAAGCGTTTGTTGACCAAAAATTATGGTAAGCGTCTACTGAATGCATTGCCCGTTTTTCCAATAGAACAGCCTGCCGTCCCTGAGGTTACCGTCAAAACGAAAGCCAAACAGACCCGCCGTAAACGGCGATAATAATGCGATGTCGGCGATGTGAGCAGCTAACAGGAGTCTTCGATGGACTACAGCAAGATCATTAAAGAAGTCGGGCGCGGGAAAAATCACGCGCGTGACCTGGATGTGGATACTGCCCGCGCGCTTTACTCGCGAATGCTCGACGGCGACGTGGCCGAGCTGGAGCTGGGCGGGATTTTAATCGCCCTGCGCATTAAAGGCGAAGGCGAAGCAGAAATGAAAGGCTTCTACGAAGCCATGCAGCAGAAGACCTTGCGTCTGACGCCGCCCGTCGCCAGGCCAATGCCGATTGTCATCCCCAGCTATAACGGCGCGCGTAAACAGGCCAACCTGACGCCGCTGCTGGCGGTGCTGCTGCATAAGCTCGGCTTCCCGGTGGTGGTCCATGGCGTCAGCCACGATCCAACCCGGGTGCTGAGCGAGACGATTTTTGAGCTGATGGGCATTCCGGCAACGATACATGCCGGCCAGGCGCAGGCCCGGCTAGACAGTCACGAGCCGGTCTATATTCCGGTCGGCGCATTTTGCCCACCGCTGGAGAAGCAGCTGGCCCTGCGTTGGCGGATGGGGGTACGTAACAGTGCGCATACCCTGGCGAAACTGGCGACGCCGTTTGCCGAAGATGCGGCGCTGCGTCTGTCGAGCGTCTCGCATCCGGAGTATGTCGGCCGGGTAGCCGCCTTTTTTGCCGAGACCGGCGGCCGGGCGTTATTGATGCACGGTACGGAGGGTGAGGTGTATGCCAACCCGCAGCGTTGTCCGCAGATTAGCCTGATTGCGGGAGCGCAAACGCAGGTCTTGTATGAACGGCAAACAGAGGTCGCGGAGGCGCCTGTGGTCCTCCCGGAATCAAAAGACCCGCAGGTGACCGCTCGCTGGATTGAGCGCTGCATGACGGGGAGCGAACCGCTGCCGTCGTCGCTGCGTATTCAGCTGGCATGCTGCCTGGTTGCGACTGGCGAAGTAGCCACGCTTGAGCAGGGGCTGGCGAAGGTCGCAGAGCACTGGTAGCTCGCGGGTCGCTTGTTGGTCGCTTGTGGATAGCACGCAAAAAAAAGCCCGTCCGGTGGCGCGGACGGGCAAACAAGGGTATTTCAAGGGTTTTTTCAGGGGGTAATACAGTGGCTCGCGCTTATTTATAGATAACCGCGGTACCGCTCAATTTGTTGTTGGTGTTCGCAGAAGTGATGCTGTAGCCGGTTGCGCCAGCAGCACTTGCTTTCTCAGCCAGTTTTGCTTCCAGACCGTCCAGCGTCGTTGCGCCTTCCGCAGAAACCACACCAATTTTGTTCATGCTTTCAGCCTGAGCCGACGTTACCGGCTGAGCGGCAAAAGCACCAAAGGACAGGGCAGACAGGGCAATAGCAGCGGCAGCATATTTAATGGTTTTCATAGTCAATCTCTCGCAGGTTATTTTGTTAATGGGACGATGTTCCGTCGATGTGATAAGTATCACGTTTTTTTGCGAGATATAAAATCGAAGGAAATTAACAGTCTCCATCAATTTTTTTGAACCATTATTAATTTATTGAATATTAATAAATTATTTGTCGCCGAAGTCAACGCAAGGGCGATAGCGGCGTGGAGAAAGTTTGAAGGGCACAGATTGCTACTTTATTCGCCAAAAAACGTGCGCGAAAAGATAACGCCTTCTGCGGTAATGAACGGTAAAGGAGAGTCAGCGAAGCTGGCTGTCCTTGGATCCTCTGCGATTATATCCTGAAAATGTATTGTTATGTAAATCTTTATCCTGTTGGCACTTCACGCAGAATCTGACCCCAGGGATCGCCTTACGGCGGGCCTCCGGAATCGGCTCTCCGCATTCATCACAAAATTTGTGGCTCTCGCCGCTGGGAAGCGCATTTCTCGCCCGCGCGACCGCATCGTCGATGGTACTGTCGATTTGATCCTGTACTGCGCCGTCGTTTGCCCAGCCTGATGCCATGCTGCACCTCCATTCAGCGTTACTTAGTAGACTATTTTATTTGCCATTTTGGGCCTGGGCAGTACTCACAAAGATTTATCTTTGAACGCCCTTCAGGGCGGCCCGAAGGGTGAGCGAAGCGAATACAATCCTCACGTACTGCGTGTACGCTCCGGTTGTTCCGCGCTGTCCGTGCTCAAACTGGCTGCAACAATGTACGTCTACTGGGATGGGATATGAATATCAGTATAGAAAACCGGGCGCAGAAAAAGCATCGATAAAGGTCAGATTTCTGACCATTCCCGCAGCAGGTTGTGATAGAGGTTGAGCAGCGACAGCACTTCGTCACTTTCGCCGTGGCGGCTTTTCAGGGTTTGTATATTGCGATCCAGTTCGAACAGCATGCCGCGCCGTTTGTCGTCGCGAATCATCGACTGCACCCACAGAAAGGAGGCCACGCGCACGCCCTGAGTGACCGGCATGACCGAGTGCAGGCTGCTGGAAGGGTAGAGCACCAGATCGCCGGCCGGCAGTTTGACCGAATGCTGACCATAGGTGTCGTTAATCACCAGTTCGCCGCCTTCATAGCTCTCCGGGGCGCTCAGGAACAGCGTGGCGGAAAGATCGGTGCGCATCCAGCCGTTCTGCGCGTGGCTGCGTACCGCGCCGTCAACGTGAAAACCGTAGGTTTCACTCTGCTGGTAGCGGTTAAACAGCGGGCTGGAGATCGTTTTTGGCAACGCCGCGGCGAAAAACAACGCGCTGCGATTTAGCGCCGCCAGCACGTGGTTCTGCAGTTCGTCATACAGCGGGCTGCGGGTATCCACCTGCTGGTTTTTCTTCACCTGCGCGCCCTGATCGCCGGTAGTGGCGCGACCGTCTACCCATTCGGCCTGCTGCAAGCGCTGGTTAAACGCGGCAACGTCCTGCGGGCTGAGGACGGCGGGAATATGGTACATCATCTTTGGTTCTCCAGAGAAAACGGGGCGTTAACGCCCCGTATCGGATCAGAAATGCACATTGGCGGTCAGCAGGAACGTGCGTGGCTCGCCCGGGTGATAACGGTAGCCGCTCTTGTTGATGGAAGCGACGTAATTGGTATCAAACAGGTTATAGACGTTCAGCTGCAGATCGACGTTACGGTTGATGCGATAGCCAACTTTGGCATCGGCCACCCAATAACCTTCGGTGTGGGACGGCGTCCCGACGGCACCATCGCTTCCGCGACGCATGCTGCCAACGTAACGTGCGCCTGCGCCAAGCGCAATCGCATCGGTGGCCTGGTACTGGCTCCAGACGGTAAAGGCGTGCTCCGGGGTATACGGTAACGCGCTGGTGCCATCCTGGGCCACGTCGGACCCTTCGCTGATGCTGGCGCGCTGCTGGGTATAGCCGCCGATGACCTGCCAGTCCGGGGTAATATTCCCGGCCAGCGACAGTTCATAGCCTTCAACCCGCTTCTTACCATACTGCGAGTAAGTACCGTCGTCGTTTTGCTCGACTTCATTCTCAATGTCGGTACGGAAAATCGCCGCCGTCAGCAGCAGGCGCTTATCCAACAGCTCCCACTTGGTGCCCACTTCGCTGGTTTTCGCTTTCTGCGGCTTGAAGTCGGTACGGTTGGCACTGTTGCCGGTACCGCTCTGTGCCAGGGCGAAGTTGTTGCCGCCCGGCGGTTGCTGCGAGATGGCGTAGTTGACGTAGATGTTGCCGTTATCGGTCAGGTGATACAGCGCCCCGGTTTTCCAGTTAACCAGGTTGCCGCTGGTGGACGTATCGACGGTGGTAACCGGGGTATTTTTCGCCACGCCGGTCGGGCAGGCTATGGCGCCACGGCCGGTACCGCCACACAGGCTTGAGCTATCGTATTTGGTCTGGTAGCTGTCCAGACGGATGCCGCCGTTAATCTCGAAATCACGGGTAATCTGCAGCGTGTCGAAGGCATATACGCCGAAGGTATCGGTCTGCCCGTTGGCATTGGCGCCGCTGTGGTTCAGGCCACCCACGGAAACGCCGCTGTTCGGATGGTAGATATTCACCGGTGGCGCGGTAATCGGGTAAACCCCGTAGTTGACCTGGGTTTCGCGGGTGAACTCGATGCCGGTGCTCACGTCGTGCTCCACCGTGCCGGTGTAGAAGGTCGAGGTCAGGTTGGTCTGGTTGGTGACGATTTTATTGCTGACGTCTTTGGTGTTCATGTTACGCGACCAGGTCCAGGTACCCACGTCATTTGGATTCGGCTGGGTGATATTGGACGCGCCGCCCATGATGGCGGTCATCAGGTAATCCTGCTTCACGCGTGACCAGCGGGTGGTATTGCGGATCGTGGTCGTGTCGTTCAGATCGTGCTCGAAGCGCATGGTCACGGTATCGGTGGTGGAGTCGTCGTAATCGGAATCCGTACCGTAGAAATTGCTGGTGGCAACTTTACCGGAGCTGTTGAGGGCGGCGGTGCCAGCGGACGGCGCGGAATATCCCGGCAGGCCAATAGTCGGGATGCCGCCGTCAGGCGTATTGTGCTGGGTGACATGCAGGTAGTTAAGATACAGGCGCGTCCCGGTGTCGAGGCCAAAGGCGATCGATGGCGCGACGCCGTAACGCTCATTTTCGACACGATCCCGTCCGGCATCGTGGTTTTTCTCACCCATCAAATTCAGGCGCACGGCGCTGGTTTCACCAATTTCCTGGTTGATATCCAGCGTACCGCGGCGTGACCAGGCGCTACCTGCGCTGACGGAAGCATCAATGCCGGAGGACAGGCGTGGCTGTTTGCTGATCATATTGATCGAGCCGGTTGGGGCGCTGCGTCCGTAGTCGGAACCGGACGGGCCTTTGATCACTTCAACCTGTTCGGTGTTGAAGGTGTCGCGGGTAACGCTGCCGATATCGCGAATACCGTCAACGTAAATGCTGTTAGAGGTGTCGGCCCCGCGCATGTAGATCGCATCACCGGTCGATGAGTTACCGTTTTCACCGGCATAGAAGGCCCCGACCCCCGGGACGTTTTTCAGCGCATCGGTCAGGTTGGTCACGCCCTGATCTTTCATTACCTGCTCGGAGACCACCGTGACCGTACGAGTTGTATCAACGATCGGGCGGGAAAACTTGGGATCGGCGGATTGTGTCGGGGCATATAACGACGGGGTTTGTGCTTCAACAACCAGCGTTTCGCCGGCGTTTTGTTCAGCGCTGTCGGCTGCCAGCACCTGACCTGTTGGAGAAAGGCTAAGACACAGGCCGGTGAAAATTGTCAGCGAGTTAAAGCTACTGAACGGTAGCTGATGTTTTTTATCCATTTTCAATGAGCAACTTATTGTTTTAATTAGTCATTATGACCACTGGCAAAGCGATGCTTCGTGGCGTCCACTGCAGGTGATTTGTTAAAATAACAATGCGTTTGATAATGATTTTGATAACTATTATCAAATGACGGCGAATTTTTATCACTCATTAATAGAAAAATAAACACATTTATTTACATGAACTGCATTTTTTCTACATAAACAGAGATAATGAGCCATGGCGGGGCTTGTGGCGGTATGGAAGGGCCAGCGAGCGGGGCGGGCTGGCCCGTAAACATGAGCATTACTTATAGATGATGGCGGTACCCGACATCTTATTGCTGCTGTTGGCGGCGTTGATGCGCCAGGCGACAGCCCCTTGTTCCCGGGCCTTTTCCGCCAGTTTCGCTTCTAAATCATCGAGATTGCTGGCGCCGGAAGCCGACACGCTACCGACCGGGCGTAACGGGCCGCTCTCGTCGCTGAGCGACGGTGGGGGCGTCCCGGCATGGGCAATAAAAGAGAGAGTGACAAAGACGAGGGGGATGAGTAACAGCGGATGTCTTTTCATGAGCATATCCTCATTAACAGCATGGGACATACCTTAAGTTTAGGTCTTTCTGGCAGGAGCGGTGGGATAAATCAGCGAAACCAAAGGTTTTTTTAGGGATCAGGCGGGCAGAAAAACCAGCCGCCCGACTGGCCGGCCGGGCTGCTGGGATCGGGCGCCCAGGCGTTAGCGGGCGTCCGGGCGGATCAGATCGAAGCGCAGGCTCTCATCAATCGTGTAGTAGGCGCTCGGCCCACCGGCGCGCAGAATCGGCCGGGCCTTCGCGGTCTGATAAATACCATTTTCCAGTAGGGCATCGTCGATATGCACCGCCACGACTTCACCCAAAACCAGCCAGCTATCGACAGCGTCCCCGTCGGCGGTGGTCAGGCGAATGCATTGCGATAGCCGGCATTCGAAGTTCACCGGGCTTTCCGCGACCCGGGGCGCGGCGACGAGGCGACTGGCTGCGGGGGTTAATCCGCCACGCGCAAACTCATCTTCGCTACGCGGAATGCTGGCAGAGGTCTCGTTCATGGCTTCCGCCAGCTCGCGGGTCGCCAGGTTCCAGACAAATTCTTTGGTTTCGACAATATTCTGTACACTGTCTTTCCATCCGCTGCTGGCAAAGCCAATAATCGGTGGCCGATAGTTAAAGCAGTTAAAGAAGCTGTAGGGGGCAAGATTGCGCTGCCCTGCGGCGTCCAGAGAAGAAATCCAGCCGATGGGCCGTGGTCCGATAATCGCGTTTAGCGGGTCGTGCGGCAGGCCATGTCCCTGTGAAGGTTGATAGAAATACATAGAACACCCGTAACCGAAGAGTAGATATCCAGACTCCCTTATTTACCGCGCCGCCGTCAACGGGTATCTTACGCGGCTGTTCAAAGGAGATTGCCATGAAAGCCCAGAAACCGGGATTACACCCGCGTAACCGTCACCATCAACGTTATGACTTGCCCGTGCTATGCCAGGCTCACCCCGAGCTGCAAGGCTTTATCACCCTGAATCCGGTGGGCGAGCAGACCATTGATTTTGCCAATCCGCTGGCGGTGAAGGCGCTGAATAAGGCGCTGCTGGCGCACTTTTACGCGGTGAAACACTGGGATATTCCGGACGGCTTTTTATGCCCACCGGTGCCGGGAAGGGCGGATTATATCCATCATCTGGCCGACCTGCTGGCGCTGGATAGCGGCACGATCCCTGAGAATGCCAGTATCCTGGACGTCGGGACCGGTGCAAACTTAATCTATCCGCTGATTGGCGTGCACGAGTACGGCTGGCGCTTTACCGGCAGCGAAATCAGCCAGGAAGCGCTCTCCAGCGCGCAGGCGATCATCAGCGCCAACCCTGGGCTCAGCCGTCAAATCCGTCTGCGTCGGCAGAAAGAGAGCGGCGCAATCTTTAGCGGAATTATTCATAAAAACGAGACCTTCGAGGCGACGTTATGCAACCCGCCGTTCCACGACTCAGCCGCCAGCGCCCAGGCCGGCGGTGAGCGCAAGCGCCGTAACCTTGGGCTGGGAACGGATAGCGTGTTGAACTTCGGCGGCCAGCAGCAGGAGCTGTGGTGTGAAGGCGGCGAAGTGGCGTTCATCACCCAGATGATCCGCGAAAGCCAGGCCTTTGGCCGCCAGGTGAAATGGTTTACCTCGCTGGTTTCACGCGGCGATAACCTGCCGCCGCTGTACCGTGCGCTGACCGAGGTTGGGGCGGTGAAGGTGGTGAAAAAAGAGATGGCCCAGGGGCAGAAGCAGAGCCGCTTTATCGCCTGGACCTTTATGGATGAGGCTAAACGCCGCCGTCCACTGTAATACTGGTCTGCGAGCCAGCGCGAATGGTCAGCCCCGGTGGGCTGACACCACATTATGTTGGCTCTGAGGGCATCGGCGGTGCCCCGGGGGCGGAAATCGCGGCGGGCATCGGCAGCACCTGATAGGTTTGCACCGGTGCGCGAACCCCCGCCAGGTCGAAGTGCTTTTTCACCTGGGTGTCGAGGGCGAAGCGGACCGTCCACTGCTTCAACGGCAGGGTGGTGAAGGTAACCCGCAGCGTAAACGCCGTATTGCTCAGGCCGACCAGCCCGGCATAGGACGGCTCGCCGATCACCAGTCCACGAATCTCCTCCTGATCCATCACATCCGCCACCGCCGCTTTCAATGCCTGCGCGGCTTTATCCAGATCTTCCTGTCTGTCGACGTCGTAGTTGGCAACCACCGAACCAATACCGCGCACGAAGTTGGCGAAGGTGGTGATCGAAGACCACGGGATAATATGGTACGCGCCGGTATCCTGACGCACGCCGACGGACCGAATCGACATCCTCTCCACGGTACCGGTTAACGGACCGATAGTTACCAGATCCCCGGTGTTCATACCGTTCTCAAACTGGATAAAAATGCCGGTGATAATATCTTTCACCAGCGTCTGGGCGCCGAAGGAGATGGCCAGACCCAGCGCACCGGCGCCGGCCAGCAGCGGAGCAATATTGACCCCCACTTCCGACAGCAGGATCATCACCGTAATGGTGCTGATGATCACCGCCAGCGCATTGCGAAACAGCGTCAACAGCGTACGGGCGCGAGCGCCGGGCAGCGGGCGACCGTGAATATCGGAAGCCAGACGGTTCTCAATCAGGCTGGCAAGCAGCGTCCAGCCGATGGCAGAGAAGAAGAGGATCAGCGCGATGCGGATCAGCACATCCACCGCTTTCTGCCCGGCACCGTGCTGCATCCAGTTCCAGAAATCGAACAGACCCCAGGCGCTCAACAGCAGCATCACGGCGACGCAGACCACCAGGATACGGGCGGCCTTTAGCGAAACCGAGATCCAGCCGTTGAGCCGTTTTTGCAGTTCCGGATAAAGGCGCTGCGTCTGCGCCGACAGGGTGATGGTTTTGGCAATCCAGCGCGACAAAATGCCGGAGAGCAGCGCCGCGGCGCCGATGATAGCCAGGCTGCGCACCGTCGCCCCCATCATAAATTTCAGGCTGTTGCCGGGGTCAAAGAGCGAAAAGAAAAACAGCACGATAAAGTAGGCGCAGGCCAGCCAGTGCCAGACCAGCGCAAAAGCGCGGATGAACAGGCTGAAGAAGGCCAGCGAGCGGTCCGCCAGCTGGATAAGCCCCAGGGTAATCATCTTTTTATTGTGGAAAATCAGGTACAGCGCCCACAGGGTGATGCACAGCATGATGACCACGTTCGCCAGCGCCCCGACCTGCACATTGACCTGGTTGGAGATAATCGGCACCGCCACGATCAGACCGTAGCCGATCAGGCTGCTGAGCGCGCTCAGGCGCAGGTTCCAGTATTTTGCCCCCTCATCGCTTATCGCAAAGGGCCGAAGCTCCGCCACCCGCGGGCAGAATATCAGCCGCAGAATGGCTTTAAAGAACTCAATCAGGGCGAAGGCGTTGAGAAACAGGCTTTGCTGGAAGGCGATGGTCCGGTTGCCACCGTTAAAACGGTCGCTGAGCATCTGGCCGACAAACAGCGTCAGCGCCAGCAGCAGCAGGTCGAAGATAAAGGCCCCGGCGATGGTTGCCGGGAGGTGCAGCCAGTTGCTGCGGTCGTGGTTTTTACGCCGTCCCCATTGACCCATTTTGCGATACAGCGGCAGGGCCGCCAGCCGCACCAGCCACCAGAAGGCAAACACCAGCGAGGCCAGCAGCAGGAAGTAGCCGGCGGCGTTGCGGAAGGTGTCGGCATGGAAGGGTTTGTGGGTAGAGGCGGTGATATTGCGCCACAGCTGGGAGAACCGCGAAGCAAAGCGCTCTCCGTACTCGCGGCTGACCTGGGTAACGTTTTCCAGCACCGTGCGCTCATCGGTCACCTCCGGCGGCGTCAGCGCCGGGGTCGTGGCCGGTGGCGGAGTGGCGGCTGCGGAACGGAGCTGGTCAATCAGCTCTTTACGTGCGCTTTCATTTTCCAGCACGTCAGCCAGTGCCGCATAGGCCGCTTTTTTGGTCTCAAGGTCGGGTTCGCTGCTGGCTGATGATTGTTCAGCGGTGGCCGTTGGAAGGCCTGGCAACGTGGCTGCCGACAGCGGGGCGGCAAACAGCGAGGCGAGCAGTAACAGGATCCACGGCACGGGAGACTCCTTTCTTCTTCAAAACGATTAAGTATAGAAGTTGAAAAGCAGGTTATCGGCGTGAGAGAAATCTGGAAAGCGGCTCCCCAGGGTGGGGAGCCGTTGGAGACATCAGGCTACGTGCTGCAGGAACTCGCGCAGACGCGGGCTCGGCGGGTTCTTCACCAGCACCTGCGGATCGCCATCTTCGGCAATGCGCCCTTTATCGATAAAGATCAGTCGCGATGCCACTTTCTCAGCAAAACCGATTTCGTGGGTCACGATCACCATGGTCATGCCTTCCTCGGCCAGATCCTGCATCACCTTCAGTACTTCGTGGCGCAGTTCCGGATCGAGGGCGGAGGTTGGTTCATCGAACAGCATCATTTTTGGCTTCACCGCGAGGGCGCGGGCGATGGCCACGCGCTGCTGCTGCCCGCCCGAGAGCTCGGAAGGGTAGTGGTGAGCGCGCTCAGCGAGACCGACTTTCTCCAGCAAATCTTTCGCCAGTTTTTCGGCGGCCTCTTTGTTGGCGCCACGCACGCGCAGCGGCCCGAACATGACGTTCTCCAGCGCGGTCAGGTGTGGGAACAGGTAAAACTGCTGGAATACCATGCCCGCTTCCTGACGAATCAGGCGCTCGTCGACTTTCGGGTCATTAACCTTCAGGCCGTCGACAATCAGTTCGCCGCTGGTGATCTCTTCCAGCTTGTTGATGCAGCGCAGCAGGGTTGATTTACCGGAACCGGACGGCCCGATAATCACCACCACTTCGCCTTTGCTGATCTTCAGATCGATATCGTGCAGCACCTTGGTCGGGCCAAAGTGCTTGGAAACATTTTTAAATTCAATCACAGGATTTTCATCCTTCTTTCAAGACGACGCAGAATAAAGCTCAACACCAGGGTGATGATCAGATAAATCACGGCAACGGCGCTCCAGATCTCCAGCGCGCGGAAGTTACCGGCAATAATCTCCTGGCCCTGGCGGGTCAGTTCAGCCACGCCGATGACGATAAACAGCGAGGTATCTTTGATGCTGATGATCCACTGGTTACCCAGCGGCGGCAGCATACGGCGCAGCGCCAGCGGCAGAATCACGTGGCGGATGGTTTCGCGACGGGACAGGCCGAGGGCCAGGCCAGCTTCACGGAAGCCTTTGTGAATAGAGAGCACCGCCCCGCGGGTGATTTCTGCGATATAGGCACCGGAGTTGATCATGATCGTCACAACCGCCGCCGAGAACGGGTCAATACGTAAATCATTAAACGCCATTGGCAAGGCGAAGTAGATAAACATGACCTGGACGACGATGGGGGTGCCGCGGATGATCTCAATGAAGACTAACGCTACGTGGTTGGCAATCCAGCCGCCAAAGCAGCGGGCGAAACCGGCGACGAGGCCGATAATCAAGCCGCCAGCCAGGCCGAGGACGGAGATCCACAGCGTCATTTTGGCGCCTTCCAGCAAAATTGGAATGGCGGGCCAGATGGCACTCCAGTCAAACTGCATAATGTGTTCCTGTTACCGTGTCGAACAACAGAGGTCACCCTCTGTGAAAAAATGACTCAGGTCTGCGGTGAGAGGATGCCCGGATAACGGATTGTGGCGATATCCGGGGAGTCAAACCTCAGCAGACCTGTAAGAAGAGATGCTGATTATTATTTTGGCTCAGTACCGAACCATTTTTTATAAATTTCGTTGTAGGTGCCGTTTTCACGCAGTGTTTTCAGCGCGCCGTTCACCTTTTCACGCAGTTCGTCGCTGCCTTTCGGGAAAGCGATACCGTAGTCCTGGGCTTCCAGAGAGCTTCCGACAGCTTTGAATTTGCCCTGGCCTGCGGTTTTGATGAAGTAGAGGATGTTCGGGGTGTCATGCAGGACCGCATCGGCACGTCCGGTACCTAACTCCATATAGGCGTTATCGATGTTCGGGAACTGACGCAGGTCTTTGGTCTTGATGTTGGCTTTGGCATAGTCAACGGAACCGGTGCCGCCTTTAACCGCGACCACTTTGCCGTTCAGGTCTTTTACATCTTTGATGTCGTTGTTGTCGGCTTTCACCATCACCAGCAGACCGCTCTTATAGTAGCCATCGGAGAATTCGATCGCTTTCTTGCGTTCTTCAGTAATGGTAATACCCGCCAGCGCGAGGTCGATGTTTTTGGTTTGCAGCGCCGGGATGATGCCGCTGAAATCCATTGGCTTCAGGGTGTAGTCCAGTTTCAGCTCTTTAGCGATCGCGGCCCACAGGTCAACGTCGAAGCCGACGTATTTATCACCTTGTTTAAATTCAAACGGTACAAACGCCGTATCGGTTGCAACAATCAGTTGCTTTTCAGCGGCCTGGGAAGAAACCGCAAAAGCCAGGGTCAGTGCAGCCAGTGAAACTTTAAATACAGACTTCATAGCATTTCCTTTTATATCCACGGGACGATCCCCTGCGAGAACGGGTAACCATATGAAAAAATCGTGCCAGTTTTACAACTTGTTGTTTTATAACAAACGAGGCGAATCCTGTTGCACGATTTAGGGTAAAGGGAACGGTAAGTGCACCGTTACGGGGCGTCGTTTTGGTGCGTCATTAACGCATCGTTTAACAAGTGCATTTTTAACGCAAACACCAGGTGGAAACAATCTTGCCGTAACGATTGTGTGAGGTAATTATTACAATTGATTTACCTTAGCGCACATTTTGCTCAATGTTGTGCACTAAAATGGTGCACTTGACGGCGGAGGGGATAAAAAGGCGAATATCTGAGGATAATCTGAAAAAAAGCCGCCAGCGATGCTGACGGCGACAGGCGAGGATCAGGCGATATTGGCTTCGATGAACCACAGGAATTTATCCAGATCGCGGGATGCCGCAGTGAAGATATCGGCAGTGTCTTCGTCTTTGGTCTCTGCGATGGCTTTACGCACGTCATTAGCCACAATTGCGTAGCGATCGGCCAGCTCTTTCAGGTGATCCTGAACGGTGTGGATATCCAGCGGATAGCTTTTCAGCGGGGTCTGGCTGTTAATCACCTGGGTGGTGCCCAGCGCGACGCCGCCAAGCTGCACGGCACGTTCCGCCATGGTATCGAGATGCTCCGTCAGCGCGGTGCGGAAACCGTCGAGCATTTCATGGACGGCGATAAAGTTGGCGCCGCGCATATTCCAGTGAGCCTGTTTGGTAATCAGCGACAGGTCGATGAACTGGACGACCTGACGATTGAGCAGCTCGATGGTGGCCTTCTTCTCCTGATCTGCCACATCGTTGCGGGTATAGAGCAGGTTGGATGCTTTCGTTTTAACCAGTTTTGCAGTCGTCATCGTGTCATTCCTCTTGATATTTATACTCGTCATACATCAATTTTGCATTGACCGGAGTAAGTGTAGTCGGTCACTGATGGGACTCATTATAACAACGGATTGGGCAACGCGGAGGGTGGTAGTCTCTATCGGTTTGATAGCGTAGGGTTGTTGACTGTTTTGTAAGTTATATAAAATCAATGAGTTAAATTTGAATATTGCCGCTCTGCATGGCACCTGTGGCCATGCGGAGCGGTCATGCAGAACTAGCTGATATCGACCTTTTCGATTTTGCTGTCCCGACGCATGGTTAAGGTGGAACCCATCGAGGCGAGGATAATCGCCCCCAGCGCCAGGGTTTGCGTTACCGTTAGCGTTTCGCCGAGGAATACCATTCCGGAGAGGGCGGCGAGGGCCGGTTCCAGGCTCATTAAGGTGCCGAAGGTTCGGGTAGGCATGCGGGTGAGGGCGATCATCTCCAGCGAGTAAGGCAGTGCCGTAGAGAGCACCGCGATAGCCAGACCCAGCGGCAGCAGCGCCCACTGGAACAGCGTATCGCTGGCCTGGATCATGCCGAGCGGCACAAAAATCACCGACGCAATCAGCGAGCCCATCGCTACCGTGGCCGGGCCGTGTTCTTCCCCGGCGCGCTGCCCGGTCAGGATATAGACCGCCCAGCAGGACCCGGCGCCGAGCGCCAGCAATGCACCGATCAGATCGATCTGGGCGACATCCTGCCCCAGCGGCAGCAGAAACCACAGCCCCAGCACCGCCAGAACCACCCACACGAAATCGAGCGGACGACGCGAGCCAAATAGCGCGACCGCCAGCGGGCCGGTAAACTCCAGCGCCACCGCAATCCCCAGCGGAATACGTTGGATGGACAAATAGAAGAGGTAGTTCATCGCCCCTAGCGAGAGACCGTAGAAGAGCAACGGCAGGCGTTGCTCTGCGGTGAAGCGCAGACGCCAGGGCTTAAAGACGATAGCCAGAATCAGCGTGCCCAGCGCCAGACGCAGCGCGGTGACACCCGGCGCTCCGACGAGCGGGAACAGTGATTTTGCTAACGATGCGCCGCTCTGAATCGAAACCATCGCGACTATAATGACTAATATCGGCAGCCATGCCGGTACTTTGCGGGACGAGCCGGGCATCCTTTCTCCTGTCAGGGTTTGTCAAATGAGGTAAAGGTTCCAGTGTAAATGATGAACCCTTCCACGGTTTAGCTATTGTTGAAAAAAACGCAGACGAGATGCGTACAATACAGCGCAACGAGTAGATTAAACGACTAGTAGATTAGGAATTATCTGGATGCACGCCCTGTGAGTAATGCGCGTTAATAGCAGGGTCTTCGATTAAAACGGTTGTTTTCCAGATTGTTACAGAATTGCGGAAACTTTTGGTTACAGGAAAAGCACTGTTAGACAGTGTAAAGTGAAAAGAGTTTCTCGAAAGTTTTTGATATATTTAAAACTTAGGACTTATTAGAAACACATTTGAGGTGGTTATGAATAAAATTGCACGTTTTTCAGCACTGGCTGTTGTACTGGCAGCATCCGTAGGTACTGCTTTCGCTGCAACTTCTACCGTTACCGGTGGTTATGCACAGAGCGACATGCAGGGTGAAGCCAACAAAGCAGGCGGTTTCAACCTGAAGTACCGTTACGAGCAAGACAATAGCCCGCTGGGTGTTATCGGTTCCTTCACCTACACTGAAAAAGATCGTACCGAAGGCGGCGTTTACCAGAAAGGCCAGTACTACGGTATCACTGCAGGTCCGGCTTACCGTCTGAACGACTGGGCTAGCATCTACGGTGTTGTTGGTCTTGGCCACGGTAAATTCCAGGACAACAGCTACCCGAACAAGCACGACATGAGCGACTACGGTTTCTCCTACGGTGCTGGTATGCAGTTCAACCCGATCGAAAACGTTGCACTGGACTTCTCCTACGAGCAGTCTCGTATTCGTAACGTTGACGTTGGTACCTGGATCGCTGGCGTTGGTTACAGCTTCTAATCACTTCGGTGATATAAAAAATCCGCCTCACAGGGGCGGATTTTTTTTGCCTGAAATCTGGCTGCCGCTGACGGGCAGCGGCGGGCGGCGTTAGTGAATGGTGAAGGCGTCGGTGCCCAGATGGCTGTACTCCACCTTCTGCAGCTGGAAGTTGGTGATAAAGGTTGGCCCGGCACGCTGTTCAGAGATAAAGCGATAGCGCGGGGTAATCTCCTTGGCGCTGATCCCGGTCCACTGCGAGAAGAAGGCGAGGAAATCGTTGGCAGAACGCTGTGCCTTAATGACCTTATGCGCTTTATCATCGCTGGATAACACCATAAACGGCACCTGGAAGTTTTGCTGATACTTATCGTCGTGCGCCAGGTACTGCACCTCTTTGCCACGCTCCTTAAAGGCCAGACCGTGGTCGGAGAAATAGGTCATCGAGAAGCTATCGCCAGAATTTTGCAGTTGATGATAGAGCTTGCCCAGCAGCGAATCGGTTTGCGTCATGCTGTAGAGGTAGCAGGAGGTCTCTTTCGACTGCACGAAGACGGTATATTTGCCCTTGGTACGGTCGCAGGCCTGCGGATGCGAACCCATCAAATGCAGGACGATCAGCTGCGGCTGGGTGCGCTGCACCGAGAGCACCTGTTCGGTCAGCTTTAAGAGCTGCTCATCCTGGGTATTTTTATTGGCTTCAAAATCGCCGTTTTTGAGGAACTGTACCTCATCCGCACGTTTGGCGATGCTGGCGATCGCCGTATCGTATTCGCCAATCTGACCCTGATTGGAAAACCACCACGTCTGAAAGCCTGCGCGGTTCGCCAGGGTAACAAAGTTATCCTGATACAGCGGTTTCCCGTCGACGACCCGATTGAGCGTCAACCCAAGGGATTTTTGCGTCGAGCCGCTGGCGGCAATGTAGTCATTAAACAGATAGCCATTCACCGAACTGGCAAACGGCGTATTGTCCCAGTGCCCGCCAAAGGCCCCGAGCGCATCACGGCGCGCGCTTTCCCCGATCACCACCACATAGAGATGGTATTTGGGTTTGACCGCCATCACGTGCCAGCTGTCTTTCATGTTGGCCAGCTGCGCCATGCGCGACTGCTCATCCAGCACTTCATTATTATTAACCACCACGTCTTTCACGAAGCGAAAGGCAGGGTAGCCGGTATCGATCACTTTAAACACGCCGCCCCAGGCCAGGTTCTGCACCGGCTGAAGGAAGAAAATGGCGATACTGAACAGCACGCCGAGTATTTCTACTTTATTCAGGCGTTTGCGCTCTTCCGGTTTACGGCGCACGGAAATCACGCCGAGCGCAAGAATAAAGACCCCCAACAGGTAGTTGTACCAGGGGAAGATGGTCAGAATTTCCGTCGACTCTTCGACGTTGGTGGCGTGCAGCGCCAGCAGCGTATTGAAGTTAGGCGCGCCGTAGGCCTGCCCGAAAGGGTAGTAGAGGGCGGCGAGCAGGGAATAGCATCCCACCACGACTTTTTGCGCGCGCGGGAACGTGCGCCACAGCAGATGTAGCACGCATGTAAATGCGACGGTATAGAGCAGACTAAATTCGTAGCCGAGGGCCAGGTTAATTAGCAGAGACTGTAAAAAATAAAATCCTGTCCATGGATTGGGGACTAAGCCCCGGGCGACCAGCGTTTCTTTCAGGGTGACATTCATAGTTAATAATCAAAAAGACGCCATGTGCATCCCCTGGCATCAAGGGGTAAAACCTGCTGGACAGTGCCTGAAGAGGGTCTCTGTGAGCCGCAGTAGTGGCAGGGCTGACAAACGATAGGGCTTGCAAATGATAAGGTCAACCAGGCATAACGGATTGTTTTGAGAGAAAGCTTACAAAACTTGAAAAAAGTGGCGGGATTGAGGTGAAACGAGCCAGTATGACGGCCAATTATGACGGAAAAATGAAGCGGCGTGCCGCGACGCCGCGTTACTGGTTGGGTTTTTGCTGACGATTTTTGCCGTTCATCATGTCGCACAGCATGTTAATCAGCATTAAGCGAACCTTGAAAGGGGAATGAGTAAACACGTGTAAACACCTCTTAAATTCGTTCATGGGACCTCCTGTAGTTTCGCCCTTCGCTCCTTGAAGGATGCCTGCATTACATACAGATATAGCACAGGCTATATCTTATAGCTATGGCTAAAACGTTAATTTTTTGTGCTACGGGCCCAATCATTTACAATGGGGATCTTTTGAGATGATGCTTGATGCGTCACTGGTATGAGGAAGCACAATGAACCGTCGCGCGGGTAAACCTATAACAAAAAAAGTGACGCAGCTTGTTAATGTCGAAGAACACGTTGAAGGGTTCCGCCAGGTGCGCGAAGCCCACCGTCGGGAGCTGATCGATGACTATGTTGAGCTGATTTCCGACCTGATTCGCGAAGTGGGTGAAGCCCGTCAGGTGGATATGGCCGCACGTCTGGGGGTATCGCAGCCAACGGTCGCGAAAATGCTCAAACGGCTGGCGACCGTCGGCCTGATCGAGCAGATCCCATGGCGCGGCGTATTCTTAACCCCGGAAGGCGAGAAGCTGGCCCACGAGAGCCGCGAGCGTCACCAGATCGTTGAGAATTTCCTGCTGGTGCTCGGCGTCAGCCCGGAGATCGCCCGCCGCGATGCCGAAGGGATGGAGCATCACGTCAGTGAAGAAACCCTGGTGGCATTTCATCAGTTCACCCTGAAACACGGCTCGCAAGGCGAATGAACCTGCCCTTTGTTCAGTCGCTGGCGCGCGACCGCTTTTTACATCTGCTGCTGATCGTTGCCTGTGTCTTAAGCTTTTTCGTGCCCTTTGCGCCGAAAAGCTGGCCCCAGGCGATCGACTGGCACACGATTATCACGCTCAGCGGGCTGATGCTGCTGACCAAAGGGATTGAGCTCAGCGGTTATTTTGATGTGCTGGGCCGCAAAATGGCGCGCCGGTTTGCCACCGAGCGACAGCTGGCGCTGTTTATGGTGCTGGCGGCGGCGCTGCTCTCGACCTTTCTGACCAACGATGTGGCGCTGTTTATCGTCGTACCGCTCACGCTCACCCTGAAGAAGTGGTGTGCGATCCCGGTAAACCGGCTGATTATTTTTGAGGCGCTGGCGGTCAACGCCGGCTCGCTGTTAACGCCGATCGGCAATCCGCAAAATATCCTGTTATGGGGACGCTCGGGCCTGAGCTTCCCGGCCTTTATCGGGCAGATGCTGCCGCTGGCGGCGGCAATGATGTTGACTCTGCTGGCGTTGTGCTGGTGCTGTTTTTCCGCGACCCGACTGCATTTTCAAAGCTCGGACCGGACGCCGTCGTGGCAGCCAAAGCTGGTATGGGGCTGCCTGGCGTTTTATCTGATTTTCCTGGCAGCATTAGAAATGAAGCTTGAACTGTGGGGACTGGGGCTGATTGTCCTCGGTTTCCTGGTGCTGGCGCGTGCGGTGATTATCCACGTCGACTGGTCGCTGCTGCTGGTCTTTATGGTGATGTTTATCGACGTGCACCTGCTGACTCAGCTGCCGGCTCTGCACCAGCTCCTGAGCGGCGTCGGCCAGCTGTCTGCGGGCGGTCTGTGGCTGACGTCTATCGGGCTGTCGCAGTTTATCAGCAACGTCCCGTCCACCATTTTGCTGCTCAACTATGTTCCCCCTTCAACGCTGCTGGCCTGGGCGGTTAACGTCGGCGGCTTTGGGCTGCTGCCCGGCTCGCTGGCGAATCTTATCGCGCTGCGGATGGCCTCGGACCGGCGGATCTGGTGGCGTTTCCACCTTTATTCTCTGCCGATGCTGCTGTGGGCCGCGCTGGTGGGGTATCTCCTGCTGCTCTGCGTTGCCTGATGTTCAGAGAATTGGGCAAGAAACAGACAGAATCACCACATTCGCACTCTCCCGCTGTGGCGTATAACTAACACGCTGAGCGTAAACATCCTGATGAGGAGAGTGCAATGCGTTATCAAAAACTAGGAAACACCGGTCTGTTTGTCTCGGAGCTGTGCCTGGGCACCATGACCTTTGGCGGCGAAGGCGGCATGTGGGGCAAAATTGGTCAACTGCGCCAGGCCGAAGCCGAACAGCTGGTGGGCAGCGCGCTGGATGCAGGCATCAACTTTATTGATACGGCAGACGTCTATTCTGAAGGCCGTTCGGAAATGTTAACCGGCCAGGCGCTGAAAAACCTCAAAATCCCCCGCGAGAACGTGGTGGTGGCGACCAAAGTCTTTGGTGAAACCGGCACCGCCGGCGTCAATTCCCGCGGCAGCTCTCGCTATCACATTATGAACAGCGTCAAAGAGAGCCTGCGGCGGCTGCAGCTCGATCACATCGACCTGTATCAACTGCACGGCTTTGATCCGGCGACACCTGTCGAAGAGACGCTGTATGCCCTGGATAATCTGGTGCAGCAGGGGCACGTGCGCTATATCGGCGTGTCGAACTGGGCGGCCTGGCAAATCGTCAAAGCGTTGGGGATTTCCGAACGGCTGGGGCTGTCGCGCTTTGCCTCGCTGCAGGCCTACTACACGATTGCCGGGCGCGATCTGGAGCGCGAACTGGTGCCGATGATGCAGAGCGAAGGGCTTGGGCTGATGGTCTGGAGCCCGCTGGCCGGCGGTCTGCTTAGCGGCAAGTACGATCGCGACGGGCAGGGGGAAGACGGCGGTCGTCGCCAGACCTTTGATTTCCCGCCGGTGGAAAAAGAGCGGGCGTTTGACTGCATCGATGTGATGCGGGAAATCGCCGGGGCCAAAGGCGTGTCGGTGGCCCAGGTTGCCCTTGCCTGGCTGCTGCACCAGCCGGCGGTCAGCAGCGTGATTATCGGTGCCAAACGGCGCGAACAGCTGGCGGATAATCTCGCCGCGGTCGATATTCGTCTGAGCCAGGAGGAGCTGGCACAGCTCGATGCCGTCAGCGCGTTGCCGCGGGAATATCCGGGCTGGATGCTGGAGCGTCAGGGCGAATATCGCCGCGATCAGCTCGCGCAACAATAAACGACCGCCGCGCCCCCGCCGGGCGCGACAGATCGCACGCCGGATCGGTTTACGCCGATCCGGCGTTTTTGTTTGCGCCGTTCACAAAAAACGATCCTTTATTTGCCAGCCCTGAGGATTTCGGTTATATGACTAGTCATGAAATTTAAATGACTAGTCATATGAGGGGCGAGAGATGAACAAAGCACTGCCGGCGGATTTTTTGTGGGGTAACTCGGTCTCCAGCATGCAAACGGAAGGGGCATGGAATGAAGGCGGCAAGGGAATGTCGGTGTACGACATTCGCGAGCCTGCGGAATTCGCCTCTGACTGGAAAGTGGCTACCGACTCTTATCATCGTTACCGGGAAGATTTCGATCTGATGCAGGACCTTGGCATGAACTGCTACCGCTTCCAGATTGCCTGGAGCCGGGTGTGTCCTGAGGGCGATGGTGAGTTTAATGAGGAGGGGATCGCCTTCTACCATCAGTTTATCGACGAGCTGATCGCCCGCGGTATTGAGCCGATGATCTGCCTGTATCACTTCGATATGCCGCTGTCGCTGGCGGAGCGCTATAACGGTTTCGCCGATCGCCGGGTGATGGAGGCGTTCATCCGTTACGGGCGGAAGATGATCGAGTGCTACGGCGATAAGGTGAAGTACTGGCTGACCTTTAACGAGCAGAATCTCTACCATATGCCAGAGGCGTTTCTCATCACCGGCTACCTGCGCGGCGAGAAAACCCTGCGCGAGCTGTACCAGATTCAGCACCATGTGATGATGGCCCACGTGCAGGTGACGGACTATCTGCATCAGGCGAAGCCGCAGTGCCTGATGGGCGGCATGCTGGCGCATGCCCAGGTCTATCCGGCGACCTGTAAACCGCGGGATGTGCTCTGCGCTCAGCAACTGGATGAGTTCTTCAACCAGAACCTGCTACGCGCTTTCGCCGGGGAAGGCTACAGCCCGGAAGTGATGCACTTTGTGGCAAAAGAGGGATTTAGCGACATCTATCGCGAAGACGATCTGGCGCTGATGGCGACGGTGAAAGTCGACTACCTGGCTTTCAGCTACTATGCCAGCCGCACTCTCGACAGCGATCCGCTGCCTGCGGGAACGCCGGTGAATTATTACATGCTGTCCGGCGACAAGCCCAATCCGTGGCTGAAAGCGACGGAATGGAACTGGCAGATCGACCCGCTCGGTTTCCGGATGATCATTACCCGCTACTACAACGACTGGCGGTTACCGGTGTTCCCGATTGAAAATGGTATCGGCGTGATTGAGTCCTGGGATGGCGAAACGCCGGTGGCTGATGATTATCGCATTGCCTATCACCGCGATCACATTAACGCGATGAAAGAGGCGATGTTTGAAGATGGCGCCGAAGTCATCGGCTATCTGGGATGGGGACTGATTGATATCCTCAGCTCGCAGGGCGATATGCGCAAGCGCTACGGCGTTGTGTACGTGAACCGCGAGAACCATGACCTGAAAGACCTCAAGCGGGTGCCGAAGAAAAGCTATGCCTGGTTAAAACAGGCGATTCGTAGCCAGGGTCAGGAGATGTAGAGGCAGAGCGACGGGCAGGCATTTGGTGTATGCTTAGGCCTGCCTTTGTTCGCCAGAGAACAGAGAAAGACCAGTAAAAACAATCAATAAAAGGACGGGGAATGACGGCGAAGTATCTTGCGATCGCGCGGGAAATTAAGAAGCGAATCATCAGCCAGCAGTATCCCGCCAGCGCCCCGTTACCCGACCAGTTTGCGCTGGCTGCGGAGTTTAACACCAGCAGGATGACCATCCAGCAGGCCATCCGCCAACTGATCGTCGAAGGGCTTATCTATACCCGCAAGGGGCAGGGGACCTTCGTGCGCAAGAACTTTCTCCAGCTTTCGCAGTGGGAGTTGCCGGGGAGCGACTACTTTGGTGCCACCAAAACCTGGGAGCATCTGGGCGAGGTGACCAGCCAGATCATCCGCTTTGAGCTGCGCTTTGCCACGGAAAAGGAGCAAAGCTCGCTGCTGATCGATGCCGATGCGCCGGTCTATGATTTTGTCCGCTTGCGGGTGCTGAATGGCGAACCGATATCGCTGGATATGACGGTGATGCCGGTGGCGCTGGTTCCGGGGCTGAATAAAACGCATCTGGAAAGCTCGGTGTTTCGCTACGTACAGGAGACGCTGGGACTGAAGCTGATGGGGTCGCATCGGGTGGTGCGGGCCATGAAGCCGGATGCGCTGGATCAGCAGTATCTCTGTTGTACTGAGAGCGACCCGGTGTTGGGCGTCGAGCAGGTTATCTATCTGGAAGACGGGACGCCGCTAGAATACGCCCACTGCCATTACCGCTACGATCATGGCGGGATTATTCTGGTCAACAACGGGTAGCAAAGGGCGGGCATCAGGCCTGATGTTGCCGTTTACCATGGGGTTTTGGCGGCGGGTTCCGCAGCCTGCTCTTTTCGCGGAGCAGGCGTGCGATATTATGTCTTCGCGGGACGCACTCTCGCCCTGTCCAGGGCGAGGGCTTACAGTGGTTTTATCTGGTTAATCGACAAACATCGAAACGGGGATTTTAAATCGGTTAGCCAGCGCCCTCATATGATCCAGAGTCAGACTCCGCTCGCCGCTGAGTACTCGGCTGACCAGCGATTTTTTGCCAATTTCGTTCTCAAAATCAGACTGCGATAGGCCATGCTGCTCCATGAGAACCCGCAGCAGAGAGACGCCATGTTTACCCGCTGTGATTCGGGCGTTGTACTCTTCGAATTCCGGGGCGGAATTTTCATAGGCATCGATTTTAGCCGTCAGCATGTCGACAAGCGGGCTGTCAGGTTCGTTTTCCAGCAGGTACTCAACCAGCCGGACCGCTTCGTCATAGTCCTTGCGGGAAGTACTCCCCCCGAGCAAAGGAACAATGCTGGCCAGATCATTCGCGGCTTTGATTGCTTCGCTGAAAATCATTCTTTGTGCTCCCGATAATATCTGGTGAGTCGGTCATATTCTGGGTGGGTGGCGATATGCTTAACAAATATTTTGCCTCGTTCAAAATCAGCAAAAAATATCATCCGTAAGTGATTACCGCCGATATTGATAACCCACCATTTCTCCCTGTATTTCATGCGATCCAGACTGGCAAAGTACTTTTTTAGCTCATCCGGGCTGTCCACAATGAGCCGCTTCAACGTCCGGTAAGTATCGTCCAGCGCGGTCGCATCATTTGGATATTGTCTCGCAGCTTCCTCAAAAGGGGCTCTTGATACAACATGCACGTCCCTACCTCCCGTTTCCATTATGGAAACAGTATACGGCACTTTGCATAAAGTTGACAATATGGAAACTCAACTGGTGGTGGAAAAATCCCTGGCCCACGGGGAAGAACAGATTATGGCAGAGGCTTCGCGCTGTACGTCTACCATTAAAAAAGGGTTCATGATTAACATGAACCCTTTTTATATCAGCCAGCGGATGGGCATTGGCTGCCAGATCCACCTTTTTCAGGCCGATGCGCTAAGGCTTAGTTCAGACGAATCGGCATACCTGAACGATTCTGGACCGCCTGCTCAACCACATTTTGATCGACATCAGGCTGGCCGGTGACCGCTTTAATTTCTTTGGTCAGCGTGATCGGTACCACTTCGCCGTCCTGGAACTGTGCTTCCGTGGTGGACAGTGGATTATGGACTTCCACATAGCGGCTGCCGTCTGGCTCGGTGGTTGCTTTTACCGGCTCATCGATAAATTCAACGCGGGTGTTGACCGGCACGTTTTCAAACAGGAATTTGATGTCTTCGTTACGCAGACGAACGCAGCCGTGGCTCACGCGCAGACCGATACCAAAGTTGGCGTTGGTACCATGAATGGCGTACAGACGACCGATGTACAGAGCGTACAGACCCATCGGGTTGTCCGGACCGGCAGGGACAACGGCTGGCAGCGGGTTACCGTCAGCCGCGTATTCCGCGTGCATTTTCGCCGTCGGGGTCCAGGTCGGGCCTGCTTTCTTACGTTCTACTTTGGTGACCCATTTGATCGGCGTATCTTTGCCCAACTGGCCGATACCGATCGGCAGTACGATCACGGTATTGGTGCCTTTCGGGTAGTAGTAAAGACGCATTTCCGCGCTGTTGATCACGATGCCTTCATGGACGGTGTCCGGCAGGATCAACTGCTGCGGGATATTCAGAACGGTACCGCCTTTCGGCAGGTAGGTGTCCACGCCCGGGTTTGCTTCCAGCATGTTGGACAGCCCCATCTGGTATTTCGCGGCGAAATACTCCAGCGGCTGTTTATTGTTTTCAGGAACCGTAATGACCTGGTTCTGACCAATCAGTCGGCTACCGTCGGTCGGTAGCGGATAAGTCACTGCGGAGGCAGTGTTGCAAAAGCCGACGAGAGCGAAGGCTGCCGCTAAAAGTGTCGATATTTTCATATTCGTTATGTCGTGTGCAGTGTCAAAGCCACACAGGCCTTTGTCAGATTATTCAGCTAATAGATGGGAGCGCATTATATGTGCATTCCCGCCAACAGGGAAATCAGATGTGTACGAAATCACACTTTTTTGCCGGTTGTTTCAAGTCTCGTGCGCAGGCCTTATCAATCCTGAGATCGCGTGATGCGATAAAACAGGATGACTATCCTTCCAGAAGCCTTGAGCGCAGCGCCTCGCGCGCCTGTGGCGTCAGTTGATACTCCTGCTCCAGCCAGAGGTCGACACTAGCATAACGCTCATGAATGGCTGACAGCGCCGCCGCGAGATAGGACTCGCGCACCGCGATGATATCCGTCAGATTCTGCCGCCCCTGGGCGTTCAGTTCAGCGCTGAGCGTCTCACACAGATGGGCTTCAACCTGGCTTAGCATTCCGTGGGTCAGCAGATACTCCTCCATCACGGTATGGCTATCGCAGCCGAGGGCAAACAGCGTCAGAGCGCAGCCTACGCCGGTGCGGTCTTTCCCCACCGCGCAGTGCTGCAGCAGCGCCCCCTCGAACGGCTGCATTAGCCAACCGGTCAACTGGTGGTAGGCCGCGTTGTTGAACGGCAGATGACGATAGAGTTGCAGCATAAACTGTTCGCCGTTCATGGCATTCAGCGTGGCGGCATTTAGCTCTGTCACTTTGGCATCAACATACGGCGTGAGCGGGTTCGCGGGCGCGTTGAGGTAGCTGGCGCGATCATTGAGTTTATCGGGGCTGCGCTGGGCTTCGTGCGGATCGCGGTAATCAATAATCTGAGTCAGCGGCAGGGTGTCCAGATGCTCAAGGTCTTCGGCGGTCAGCATATGCAACGAGCCGGAGCGCAGTAATTTTCCCTGGCGCAGACGGCGACCGTCGACGGTGGATACACCGCCGAGATCGCGAAAGTTGATCCCGCCCTGGAGCGATAAGAATGCCGGATGGCGCGAGTATGTCGTCATAGGTTCCTTCCAGATTGAGGGAAAAATCAGGTTTCAGGCACAAGATTGGGGCAATATTACAGAGACCGTACCACAGACTGTGCTTATGATTTTATGGCAAACCGTGAAAAGTGATGGTTTTGCTGGCATAATGTCCGATGTATCACACTTCTCATTCTCTTTTTCAGGATAACCCCGTGCTAGTATCCAGCAACGTCACCATGCAGTTTGGCAGTAAGCCGCTGTTCGAAAACATCTCCGTCAAATTTGGCGGCGGCAACCGTTACGGCCTGATTGGCGCTAACGGTAGCGGTAAATCCACCTTTATGAAGATCCTCGGCGGCGACCTTGAGTCGACGCTGGGCAACGTCTCCCTCGATCCGAATGAGCGTATCGGTAAACTGCGTCAGGACCAATTCGCCTTTGAAGAATTCACCGTGCTGGATACGGTCATCATGGGCCACGGCGAGCTGTGGGAAGTGAAGCAGGAACGCGACCGCATCTATTCTCTGGCTGAAATGACCGAAGAAGATGGCTATAAAGTGGCCGATCTGGAAGTCACTTACGGCGAAATGGACGGCTATTCTGCTGAAGCCCGCGCCGGCGAACTGCTGTTGGGGGTCGGGATCCCGGTCGAACAACATTACGGCCCAATGAGCGAAGTCGCGCCAGGCTGGAAGCTGCGTGTGCTGCTGGCACAGGCGCTGTTTTCTAACCCGGATATTCTGCTGCTCGATGAACCGACGAACAACCTCGACATCGACACCATCCGCTGGCTGGAGCAGGTGCTGAACGAGCGTGACAGCACCATGATTATCATCTCGCACGACCGTCACTTCCTGAACATGGTCTGCACCCATATGGCGGATCTCGACTACGGTGAACTGCGCGTCTATCCGGGCAACTACGACGAGTACATGACCGCCGCGACCCAGGCACGCGAACGCCTGCTGGCCGATAACGCCAAGAAAAAAGCGCAAATCGCTGACCTGCAATCCTTCGTCAGCCGCTTTAGCGCCAACGCCTCTAAATCTCGCCAGGCGACTTCACGTGCCCGCCAGATTGACAAAATTAAGCTGGATGAAGTGAAAGCCTCCAGCCGTCAAAACCCGTTCATTCGTTTTGAGCAGGATAAGAAGCTGTTCCGTAATGCGCTGGAAGTGGAAGCGCTGTCGAAAGGCTTTGAAAACGGCCCGCTGTTCAAAGGGGTTAATCTGCTGCTGGAAGTCGGTGAGAAACTGGCGGTCCTCGGGACCAACGGCGTGGGTAAATCTACCCTGCTGAAAACCCTGGTGGGCGAGCTGGAAGCCACCAGCGGCAGCGTCAAATGGTCTGAAAATGCGCACATTGGCTACTACGCGCAGGATCACGAGTACGAATTCGACAACGACATGACGGTCTTTGACTGGATGAGCCAGTGGAAGCAGGAAGGCGATGACGAGCAGGCGGTGCGTAGCATCCTCGGTCGTCTGCTGTTCAGCCAGGACGATATCAAAAAGCCGGCCAAAGTGCTGTCCGGTGGTGAGAAAGGTCGCATGCTGTTCGGTAAGCTGATGATGCAAAAACCGAACATTCTGGTGATGGATGAACCAACCAACCACCTGGATATGGAATCGATCGAATCGCTGAACATGGCGCTGGAGATGTATCAGGGCACCCTGATCTTCGTCTCTCACGACCGTGAGTTCGTCAGCTCGCTGGCCACCCGCGTGATTGAAATTACGCCGGAACGGGTGATCGACTTCACCGGTAACTACGAAGATTATCTGCGTAGCAAAGGCATCGACAACTAATGTCAGCCTCCCCGGCGCGCCTGCGTGCCGGGGATATTCTTTCCCGCCTGTTGTTCAACCTTCCCGCAACCAGCCCGCATTGCCATCATATTTCCATCTTTACTGCACAATGCTGTGAATTAATAGCAACCTGATGTGGCATCACGGCGCAACCGTATCCCCGGTGCTGTGACGCTGAACAGGGAGGCGTGCAATGATTATTATTTTGACCGTGCTGATTCTGGTGCTGTGCTGCGTGGTGATTGGTTTTCTGATTGCTGCCGTCTAAGGCGTGGTGCCCCTCCCGAACGGGAAGGGCACGGGGAGGTTATGCCGGACGCCATTCGCTGGCGGCTTCACCGTTGATCAGCAACTGGCGCGTTTCACCCGCTGGCAGGGTAACGTTCAATGCCTGCCACGCCGGACGATAATGACCGCGCGGGGTGACCTTCAGGTTTATCGTCTGGCTGTCGCAGACCATGTCCCATGTCAGCCACAGCGCATTACCCTCCTGATAGCCCCAGCTTTCGCCGTCGTCTTCAAACAGCAGCCCGCTGGCGGTACCGACGCCTTTGAGCGGGAACAGCTTCAGCTCGCGGCTGTCATCCTGCGTGGCGTTGACGTGGGTGATGCGCGCGCTGAGCGGCAGACCGGCGCCGGCGCGTACCAGCAGCGGCAGTTTTTCCAGCGGCGCGTCCAGGGTGATCCACTGGCCGCCGGCGAACCACTCGCCACGATAAAAATCGTACCAGCCGGTGGCATTGTCCGGCAGCCATACCCGGCGCTGACGCTGGCCTGGCTCCACTACGCTGGCGACCAGAATGTCGCGGCCCAGCAGGAAGTCGTCACACTCTTCAAAGGTCTGCGGGTCGTGCTCATGGTCGAGGAAGGTCGGGCGCAGCATCGGTTCATCGTCGGCATGGGCCTGCCACAACAGGGTGTACAGATAGGGCAGCAGGCGATAGCGCAGCTCAATCGCGCTGCGTATCGCCGGCGTCACTGCCGGATACATCCAGGCTTCGTTGACCGTCCGATCATCGTTCCATGAGTGGATCGTAAAGCGCGGGTGCATCACCCCGTTCTGGACCCAGCGCACGAACAGCTCGGCATCCGGTTTATCACCGGAGAATCCTCCGACGTCATGACCCACGTTATACAGGCCGGAGAGGCTCATCCCCAGCCCCATACGGGTGTTATAGCGCAGGGTATCCCAGTTGGTCCGGTTGTCGCCGCTCCAGGTCTGCACGTAGCGCTGCATCCCGGCACAGCCGGATCGGGAGATCAGGTACGGGCGCTTGTCCGGGGCGAAACGCTGTTGGGCTTCCATCGAGGCGCGCATCATCAGCAGCGGCATCACCGGGCGGATATGTTTGATGGCGATGGTTTGACCAAAGCCGTGACAGCGCGCTTCGCCGTCCCAGACCTCAAATTCGTTGTTATCGTTCCAGGTGGAGTCGATACCCATCTCCAGCAGCTGGCGGGTCACACCCTCCTGCCACCAGGCGACGGCTTGCGGGTTGGTGAAATCGAGATGCGAACCTTCGTCATCCCAGAAGCTGGAGCGTTCTGGCGCATCGATTTCGGAATCGCGGATAAATAATCCTTTTTCCGCCACTTCGCCATAGCGCGGGTGGTCCTGAAGCAGGCAGGGCTTAATGTTGGCAGCGAGCTTAATTCCGGCGTCATGGAAACGCTGGCTCATCACCGTGGGCTGCGGCACCTTGTCATAGTTCCAGTTAAAGACGTAGCGCTTGCCGTTGATCGAGGTGTAGCCGGAAGAGAGCTGGAACGAGTCGCAGGGGATCGCGTGCTCCTCGCACAGGCGGATAAAGTTCATCAGCTGGTTTTGCGCATCCGGCGCATCGGTGTAATGCATGGTGGAACCGCTGTAGCCGAGGCTCCATTTCGGCCCGAACAGTGTTTTACCGGTCAGGCGGACAAAGGCCTTGGTGACGTCGAGGGCGCGGCGGCCGGTAAACAGGTAGTAATCGATGTCGCCGGCTTCCGCCTGCCAGCGGCGGTAGGCGGTGTGATAGTTATCAATTTCGTTGCCCAGATCCAGCCAGCAGCTGCTCAGGTTGTCGTAGAACAGGCCGTAGCTGATGTCGCTGCGCTGGGTGAGGGTAAAGGGAACGTGCTTATACAGCGGGTCGGTGCTGACCGCGTTATAGCCCATCGCATCGAGGTTGCGCATCTCGTAGCGTTTGCCGTTGCGCTGCAGATCGCCGGCCTTTTCGCCCAGCCCGTAAAAGCGCTCGTCTTTGCGGCGGCTCAGGTAGTGCGCCACGCCGTCGCCGTGGGTATTGAGTAAATAGGCGCTGGTCGGGCGGTCGCTCACCAGCGGCTGCCACTCGCCGTCATCGTGGCGATAGCTCCATTCCAGCCACAGCGGCTGGTGGACGGTGACGCGCAGGTGTTCGGTGGCGATAGTCAGGCTGTCGTCGTGCTGCTCAAGGGTCCAGGCGGGAAGGCTAAAGCCGCTCAGGTCATCGCGCTGACGCCCTTCCCACGGTACATCCTGCTGCGGCGCAATGCTCCAGGTGCGGTCCAGCGCCAGCCCGCCTTTGCGTTTCAGCTGCACGCGGAACAGGCTCTCTTCCAGCACATACAGGCACAGCGTGTGCTGCCCGTCGATAGTCAGCTCAACATGATGGGCAAGCTGTTGATGTAAGGTCCAATGTTTAAGCGTTTTCATCTTTATATCCACTCTCAGGCGCGTTTGGCGCGACGTTCTGCAATAAATGTCACCAGGAAGATGGCGCCAATCAGGTCAAAGAAGCCCATGGCGATAAACAGCGGGTTGAAGCCGATTTTGTCGGCGGTCACCCCGATTAATAGCGAGAACAGGAAGCTGGCAATCCAGGCGGCGGAACCGCGCATGCCGTTGACGGTGGCCATCTGGCCTTTATCAAATGATTCCACCACCAGCGCGCTGAGCATGCAGGAGATGATCTGGTGGCCGAAGCCGCCGATGGAGATCAGCACGATGGTGATATACGGGTCGCGGGTAATGGCGACGAGGGCCAGCGAAATCATCAGGAAGGCGCCGGTGACCGAGCTGGCGACCACCGAGTTCACCCGGGTGCAGCCGAACCAGCGGGTATACAGTTTCGTCAGATAGCCACTGGCGACGCTGCCGAGGTCGGCGGCGAGGAACGGCAGCCAGGCGAACATGGCGATCTGTTTCAGATCCATCCCGTGCTCTTTCGCCAGATAGAGCGGCACCCAGAAGCTCAATACGGCCCAGGCCGGTTCCGCCATAAAGGCCGGGATGGCGATCCCATAGAAGCGCTTATTTTTCGAGACGGTTTTCAGAGCGGTGAAAAAGGGCAGCTTCACCGCCGGTGGCTCATTATCCTGGCGAATAAACTCGAGTTCGCTCTTGCTGAGGTTAGGGTGCTTATCAGGGTTGTTGTAAAACACCCACCACAGCACCACCCACAGCAGGGCCAACACCCCGGTGAACATAAACGCCCCTTGCCAGCCGAAGGAGGCGTGAGCGAAGTAGATAATCGGCGGTGCCAGCATGGCGCCGATGGAGAACCCGACGCCAGCCCAGCCGGCCGCAATCGGACGCTCAGATTTCGGGAACCATTCGCCGATGGTTTTGGCGTTGGCCGGCGTGGCCGCGGCCTCCGCGCCCCCCATAAAGAAGCGTAAAATCGCCAGGTGCAGCCAGTTGCCCGCCCCGGCGTGGGCGATGCAGGCAATGGCCCACAGGGTGGCACAGATCATAAAGCCGAGCTTCAGGCCGATCACGTCGATCAGCCAACCGCACAGCGGCTGGAACAGGGTATAGGCCAGCTGAAACGCGCCGACGATCCAGGAGTACTGCTCGGTGGTAATGCCCAGAGTATCTTTCAGTTCCGGGGCAATGATCCCCAGCGAGTTGCGGGTGATGTAGTTGACGGTGACGCCGAGTAAAAACAGGACCAGCATCCACCAGCGTAAATTTTTGACCACCCGGCGAGATTTGCTGGCGGCCATATCGTTGTTGAGGCCTTGGCTCATAGAACTCTCCACAAGATTTTTTATGTAGGGGGCATGACCCACTCACTCCCGGAGTTGTCACACCAATTCTTGTAATTTATTGAATAATATTGTTTTATTTATATCCTTGTCCGCGTGGCTAGTATGGAAGTTATCGGACCAATTCAGGTTAAGATAGAATACAGGTGGGCAGTAGCGTTATTTATGAAAGCTTTTTCATAAGGTGGCGAAATGCTCACAGCAGAGCCAAACCTTTGCTTGATAGACTGGGTTTTCCGCCCATGAAAATTCTTTCATTTTGAAGATGGAGCTGGATCACAAAATGGATAAAAAGCTAAAAATTGCCGATATCGCCGCCCGCACCGGCATGTCGGCGAGCACCGTCTCCCGGGTGCTGGCCGGCAAAGCCAACACCAGTGAAAAGGCCCGACAGGCGGTGCTGACCTGCGCGCGCGAGATGGGGGTAATGGACGGCATTGCCGCCGGGCGCATGCTGCTCAATAGCCTGGTGGTCTTTGCACCGCCGCGGGCGTTTGATGAACGTTCGGATATCTACTATTACCGGGTGATCCAGAGTATTCACCAGGCGCTGGGTGCCCATGAAGTGCGGCTGCGAACCTGCGCGCTGGAAGAAAACGACAGCGATGCCAACCTGTTCCTGGCCCGCATGAACGAACCCGAAACCGAGGCGGCGATCCTGCTGGGCATTGACGATCCGCATATTCACGATCTGGCGGCGGATCTGGCGAAACCCTGCGTATTGATCAACTGCCGCGATGAAGGGATGCGCCTGGCGTCGATTGCGCCGGATCACCGGTTGATCGGCCAGTTTGCCGCGCAGTATCTGTTCGAAATGGGCCACCGGGCGGTGCTGAATGTGATGTGCCTGCGCCGCTATACCATGGAACTGCGGCTGGCCGGTATTAAAGAGGCCTGGCGCGGGCGCAATATGCGCTTTGCCGACGGGCGGGATCTGCTCACCGTCGCCAGCTTTAGCGCCAAAGATACCGAGGCTCGGGTAGAGGAGTGGCTCGATGCCCAGGCGGGTAAGCCGCTGCCGACGGCGTTTCTGGTCGGCGGCGATTTCATGGTCGCCGGCACGGTCAACGCGTTGCAAAAGCGCGGATTACGGGTGCCACAGGATATTTCGGTGATGAGCATCGACGGGTTTAACCTGGCGGCGATTCAGGATGTACCGCTGACTGCGGTGCACGTTCCGCGAGATGAACTGGGGATTGAAGCGGTGCACATGCTGCAACAGCGGCTGATCCGCCCGGATGCGCCGCGTGGATCGTTGCTGTTGCACGGCACGTTGGTGGTGCGCGATTCGGTACGGCGGATACGCTCTGGTAACCGCCATACCGCGGTGGTGCAGGCCGGGCTGTATGACGACTAGACGTCGATCCCCAGCGCTCGTTTCCCGTGGATGTTCAGGTCGGCGAGGGTAAAACGCTCCTGCCAGTCGGCTTCGTAATCTTCACGGGGGAAGTCCCCCGGCGATGCGCCGTTTTCCAGAGCCACTTTAACTTTGTGCGCGTAGGCGAGGTTTTTCTCACACATCGGCGCGGCGGGAATGTACATCACGTTGCCCCAGCCCTGCTGGTTTTCCACCGGCGCCACCGAGTGGATGACATCGCAGTGCCACCAGACCGAATCGCCGGCGTTGAGCGCCGGAATGGAGCTGAGCGCTTTGATCAGCAGCGGGTGCCATTTCTCTGAAATGGGCAGCACTTTGCCCGGCGCCACGCCGCACAGCTCATCGTCCGGGACGTCGTCCAGCAGCGGGCGCAGCAGGACATAGGCCATCGCTTCCGGAATCGGCACCACGTGCAGCAGTCCCTGATCGGGGATCATGTCGGAGAGGGCGGTCCAGCCCTGGAAGGTCCGGAAGACCGAGCATTTGGTGGTGTTATCGACGGTGTACTCTTCCACTTCGGTACGGTGCGCCGCATCCCACGGGTCGTAAGCGTCAATATTGCCGTTGAAGACGCTGGCAAAGACCTGCTGGTAGGCCGGGAGTAACCAGCGTTCCAGCGCGCCGGAATCGGTGTGCGCACCCAACCCCTTCGAGGTCGTGCCCGGCGGACGACGGCGGATACGGTCCGGGTAGATCACGCTGACGTCCGGGTCGAACCACTGCTTGCCGTCGTGGTTAAAGGTCCACAGGCGGTTCAGGAAGGATTGCACCGCCGCCATCTCATCACTTTGTCGCGCCTGCATCTGCGCCTGCGACCAGTAAATCGGGTAAATCTCGGGGCGGGAAGCGTCGAGCGAGCCGAAGAAGGTGTCACCAGGGCCTTTATAAACATCATCGAAATGGTTGCGGTCGAGATATTCCAGCATCGAATTATCCCAGGCCAGCGCCCGCTCGCGTGCGAAGTGGCCTTTGATCACCGCGCAGCCGCGACGCTTAACCGCCTCGCGTTGGGCGTCGCTGACCTGGCCCTGAGCAATGTCGCTGAATGGGATCACCGGCCAGACATCCTCGCCGCGGGCTTTCAGCGTGTCGATCTCTTCGAGACGGGCCGCGATCCGCGCGCTCAGCCGGTCGAATACCGACTGGACATCGCCGATCTGCGCGCGCAGATGCTGTTTCATGTGTCGAATCGCCGTTTTGTGGTCGGCGGGTAATGTTTCGTGGGTATAGATAGCAGCCATGGTGACCTCACTCATCTTTCATTCGAAAGTATTTAATCTTACAAACGATAATTTAAGTTAAAATAAAGTTAATGCAAGTTTAAAAAGTAGAGTGGGCGCACAAAATGGAAAAGCCGGGGCAGGGCGCCCCGGTTAGCGGTCAGTCGCTGAAGGGAGAGGTCCGGTCGAGAACGGCCTGAATAACCTTCAGCGCCCCGTGATGATTGTTGTCATCGGTGGCGTATGACGAGATGGCTTTGATGCTGTCTGCGGCATTGCCCATGGCGAAAGCGTATTTCACCAGCTTCAGCATTTCCGCATCGTTGCCGCTGTCGCCAATGGCGACGCACTCCTGCGGCGAGATCTGCCAGCGCTTAAGCAGACGGCTGATGCCGTTGGCTTTGTGCAGGCCGGGGATAATTAAATCGACAAAGCCGAAACCGCTGGTGACGGGCTTCATGATGCCGTCCAGCGAGACATGCAGTTTATCGATAAGCTGCGGGATTTCGCTATCCGGCAGGTTAAGGGAGAACTTGAACAGCGTGTCGTCAATGGCCTGGTAATCGCTGATGCGCTGCAGGCGGTGGTAGTGCTTTGACATCAATGCGACAAACGACTCGGGGGCTTTATCGCTGACGTAGGCGCTCTCCAGGCCGCAGGCAACGAAGTTCAGTTGACGGTCTTTCAGCAGTTCGCCAATCACCACCTGGGATTCGTGACGGGTCAGTTCGCCGTGGAACAGCTGTTTGCCGTGTTCGTACACCAGCGCGCCGTTCTCGGCGACAAACGAGATCTGCTCGCGGATTTCCGGGAAAAATGAGATCAGCTGGTAGTACTGGTTGCCGCTGGCGACAACAAATTCAATACCTTGCTGCTGAAGTTGCGCGAACTGCGCAAGAAAACGCGGGCGATCGTACTGCTTGGCGTCATTGAGAAAAGTTCCGTCCATATCAGTGACGATAACTTTAACGGTCATAACAAAGGCTCCTGGCTAACTTCGACCAGCAACATTCTAATTACAATGTGACCTGAAGCACAAATTTATTTCGAATGAAAGTCATTAACACCCCCGGAGGCGGCGTGACCGCCGGTCCGGGCTACGACGGAGCGGGGCAATGGGGCTTGGGTGCGGGGGTTAATCCCGGAGGCGGCGTGACCGCCGGTCCGGGCTACGACGGAGCGGGGCAATGGGGCTTGGGTGCGGGGGTTAATCCCGGAGGCGGCGTGACCGCCTGT